>CAVXVL010000039.1:0-104824 GCA_963765085.1 Terriglobia bacterium
CAGTTGATGCGGCACGCCGACTGGCGCGCGGGCGTGTATCACTACGAGGTGGCCAAGGAGGCGGCCATCTTCAACAGCCTGCTGCAATTGCGCCTGCTCATTGAGTGCGTGCAGATCCTCACGCCGCCGCTGATGACCATCAAGCGCATCGACGACGAGGAGTTTGATTTGATCGACAACCTGCGCAGCCTGTTGCGTCTGATCGCGAAATAGAAACCCCGCGTTCCTCGGCGCCTTCCCGATCCTCACTGCTTTTCGTCCACTGATTTTTCCGGAGCGGGTTTGCCCGGCGAGGCGGTCGTGTTTCCGCGTGAGGCCTGCTCGATCGCCGCGAGCTGCTGGCGAATGGTGGGCGCGTCCGGGACGTCTGGATTCTGTTCCAGGAAGGCGTGCAGCAGCGTCGCAGCACCCGGGTAGTCGCGCTTCTGTGCCAGAATCAACGCGAGCACATAGGGGGCACGCACGTTTTTGTGCGTCTTATCGCGCTCCAGGGCTTCGCGCGCGCTCTTCTCGGCGATGCCCAGATTTCCGAGCTGCAAATTCGCGACGCCGTTGAGGTAATAGGCGTCCGGATAATCGATGGGATCGAGCCGCAGGATCGTGCTCGAGTCGTCGGACATCTCCTGCCACTTGGTTTCCTGGAGCGCGATCCAGGCCAGCCGTTCGTAGGGCGGAATAAACTTCGCGTCCGCCGCGACCGACTGCCCATAGGCCTTTTTCGCGTCGTCGATCTGTTTCCCGTTCTCGCTCAACAGGCCCAGCTCATACCAGGCCGCCGCGTAGCGCGGATAGATCGCGACCGCTTTTTCGAAATCCTTCTGCGCCTCGGCGCCGTTCTTCTTGCTGGACGCTTCCATACCTTTCTCGAAGGCTTTCTTCGCGTCCTTAGGTGCGAGCGCCGAGGTCGCACTGACGGTCAGGCCTTCTACGTTGGCGATGCGCCGCAGAATAATGGTGCCGATGTCGGGGTTATCTAAATAGCGCGAGTCGGCGAGCGAAAACGATTCTTGCCGGAAACCAGGCAGCGAGAAACGCAGGTCGCAATTGATCATGGAACGATCGCGTCCGCGGTTGGGAATGCCCAGCGAGCTACTCGCCGTGTCGGTCCTGCTGTCGACGTCGGGCAGTTCGTCGGTGCGTCCCAGGTCAATATTGAAGCGGCCCTTGAGGTCCGTGTAGCCTTCCACGCGCACCATTCCCCCACACGCGCGGTCGATTTTGACGGGTTGCGGGAGCGCGGCGCCGTCGCTGACGACGACTTTTCCGGAAACATAAATACTGCGTTGATTCGGCGGATAAGGCTCGCCTAAAGGCGAGGAGTTCGGGTTGCCGACCGATCCGCCGCGCCCCATGCTGCCACCGGAGGTCGCGCCGCCGAGAGAGCCGCCGATCTGCGCCCATCCGGCGCCGGCCGTTAGAATTGCCACGAGCCCGATCGCCAAGGTGCGCATGCGGCCTCCCATCCGACCACGATTATACGCCTCAGTCTCAGACGCTATCCTGGAAGAGGAGATCGAAACCATGGAAGTGCATTTCCCTCCAGAGCTCGAGGCGAACCTAGTGAGCTCCGCTGCCCAGCAAGGCTGAAATCCCGACGAGCTCGTACAGGACGTCGTGACGCGCTACTTCGAGGAAGAGGCTCGCTTCGTGGAGGCTGTGGCGCGCGGCGAGGAAGCGTTGAAGCGTGGTGAGCATCTCACGCATGAACAGGTCGGTGCTCGTCTCCAGCGGTTCCTGTCTTCCTGATGGAAATCCGTTGGTCGTCCCTGGCGGCGGAAGACCCGGAACGCATCTGTGAACGGATCGAGCGCGATAGATAGCGGTTTATCAAATTACAAACAAAGCGGTCGAAATCTCGCGCATCTTTCATGGCGCGCAGGATTGGCCCATAAAGGCTCAGGATCGATTTACTTCGCCCCTCCGCTGCTCGATGTCTGCATCTTCACAGCCGGTGCCGGCAGGGGTTTTCGAGGCAGCATTTCCGGGCGATTTGCGGCCTGATACACGATCGCCGCGATCACCGCCGACGCCTGCATCAAATCCTCCGAACGAACGTGATCGAGCGTATCCACTTGGGAGTGGTGCGTGATGGTGAAGTAATCCATGGGGTCCTGGATAAATTGAAATCCGGGGAGGCCGACGTCGTTGAAAGAGAGATGATCCGTGCCCCCCGTGTTCCGGATGGTGATGGTGGTGACGCCCTCGTCGCGGAAGGGCGCGAACCATTGTTCGAAGATCGGACGCATGGCGTCGTCGCCCTGCAGATAAACACCGCGAATTTTTCCGGTGCCGTTGTCTAAATTAAAGTAGCCGGAAAGTTTGGCCTGCTCGGGAGTAATCTTCATCGTGTCCGGATCGCCGAAATGCTGTTTGACGTAGCCTTTCGATCCAAACAGCCCTTGCTCCTCGCCGGTCCAGAGAGCGATGCGCACCGTGCGATCCAGCTTCAGGTTGAGCGTCTTGAGAATCCGGATCACCTCGATCATCACTGCCGAGCCGGCCGCGTTATCGGTCGCGCCCGTGCCGCTGTGCCAGGAATCAAGATGCGCGCCGATCATGACGACCTCGTCTTTTTTCTCCGCACCGGGCAGCTCTGCTGTCACGTTATAAGCGTCCACGTCCGAGGATGAGACATCGGCCGCCAGATGGAGGCGCATTTTGACCGCGAATCTTTTTCTCCACCAAACGAGCCATGCGATTGTACTGTTCGCGCGCGATCACGAACGACGGCGGAGCAAGCGTCTCCTTGGCTTCCCAGGAACCGGCGTTCTGCACGAAGATCAACCCATCCTCGGAACCGAGCGAGGTACTGAGCACGGCCAGCGCGCCTTCGTCCTTGAGAAACTTGGTGCGGCGATTGTTCACCGCGCGGCGCTGATCGCCCAACTGTTCGAGGACTCCCGGCGGCAATTTTCGCAGCAGTGCACGTTCTTCTTCGGGGTCGTCGGGAATCTCCAGGTTGAGGATCTCCGATAGCTTCGCAACGGGCTCGGGGGCGGCTGCCAGATCGCTGAGTTCCTTATCGGTGTAGCGCGAAAACGGCGCCTGCGTGACCGGAGCAAGCTCGCGAGGGCGCGTCAGCAGAACGATCTTGCCCTGCAGTTTTCCTTTCCACTCGGCCATGTAGCGGTCCAGATCTTCCCGCTGCTTTTTCGGATCGAGCGTCTGGCGCGGACCGCCGTAGGGAGCGTAAATCAGCTCGCCGGTCACGGGACCGTGCGTCGTATCCGACCACGCGAGCGGCGCGGCGTCCAGCACGGCATAACGAGGCTCCAGCATTTCAATCGAATACTCTTTCAACTCCCAACTGCGGCCGAAGGTCCCCCACTTTTCCAGCTTGGCGTTCTCCGCGCCGTAGCTTTTCAAACGCTGAACGGCCCAATCGGAAGCCTGTTTGAGCTCGGGCGATGCCGTTAGCCGAGGTCCGTAGACGTCGGTGAGATAGCTGATCGTGTCCATGACCTGAGAATGTTCGAAGGCTTCGAGCTTGATGCGGCTGACCAGCGCGAGGTCGGGCCGATCTCCGCGGGCTCCGTTGGCCTCCTGTGCGTGAACCGGCGACGGAGTTTGTAACAACCCCGCCAGAACGCATAATCCAGTGAGTGGGAAGCCGCTTCGCCGCATGCCGCGATTATACGGCGAGGAGGGGCAGGCGGCAATCGGGGATATTCACTAGTGAAGGCCGAAACGTCAGGCTTCGTACTTCTCGAGTTCGAGCTGATCGCCGCGGGTGGTGCGCGTTTTCTCAATGGTCCCCACCGGCAGTTCGATGGTGGAGTGGGCGCGCATGCTTAACGCCAGCCGATTCCTGACCATGTTCGGCCGAACCTTGGTCACAACTCGCTTCTTGTTGATGAACACGACGTCGATGGCGAATTTCATGAAGAAGGAGTGCACGCCCTCGCAGGGGACGATCCACAAGCCTTCGCCCTCGGCGAGTCCCGTGTGCTTCAGAAGGCCAACCTGCCGCTTCGAAGAAGTGTCGGCGATGTCGGCACGATTGGCGAGTACGGTACCTTTCGTGAGATTGCGGATGTGGAGCTTCAAGCTGCCATTGTACAGCGGAACTGTGTTCGGTAGCCGTGCCATCTGCGATCGCGCGCATCTTGCCAGGTCGCCGCACTCCTCATAAAGGTCCATATAGAAGTTTACCTAGTGGTAGCAATAGGAGTATATTTAGGTCTGGAGATCCAAAGTGAGTTACGAGCTGTTCGAACGATCGGCCATAAGGGTTGACACTCCGGTCCTTTCGATCGCGCCTGGAGGTAAGATTGCGATCAATGCAGCGGGTTGCAGAGTCCTCCTGAACGCCGGCATCGCCAGCGTTGTAATTTTTTGGGATAAGGGCAAGAGTAAAATGGCGATCAAAGCTGCCCCGAAGGGCGAACGAAATGCATTTACGATTACGTTCACCGGCGGCAATCACTCGGCAAGCATTGCAGCAAAATCATTCCTGAACCACATCGGCTGGAGCGCCACTAAGAGAGAAACGCTGGCCACTACATGGAATGCGGACCTGAGAATGTTCGAGGTCGTTCTGCCCTCACCGCATGTTGCCCCGCAGCCGGCGGCGACGAAAAAGCGCACTGTCCCTATCTAGGCCGAGTCCAAATGAAGAATCGGAACTCTCAATGGCCGTCGACCAAAGCGCCCCGAGTTTTCGCGGCGCTTTTGCGGATCGGATGGCAAGTGAAACGTCAAAATGGATCGCATCGCTTGCTCGCGAAGCCCGGCTGGACGGACTACACATTCGCCTATCATGACCGAGTGGAGCTCGGGCGAGGTGCGCTCCAGTTACTGGGGAAGAATACAGGCCTGCGTCCGCACGACCTCTAGGCGGCGAAAGAGACGGTGACCGGGCCGGGCACCGCTTCGCCGTGCTCCAGACGGTCAGCGATAACGCGCAACGCGAGCGCTTCGGCTGCGGCCAGGGCCTGTTTGCGGGTCCGGCCATAGACAGTGACGCCGGGCAACGCCGGAATATCGGCGATCCAACGTCCGTCGTCTTCCCGGGAGAACTCGACTTTGAGGTCAAAAGCCTCAGCTGGGGCGGTTTGTTTCATCGCTTCAAGATTGAGTGTAACAGCTACAATAGAACCATGGAGGCCAAATCCATGGAATCCTCGCATCTGGAAAAAGCTACGTTCGGCGGCGGGATGCTTTTGGGGCGTCGAGGCGACGTACCGGCGGCTGGCGGGCGTGAAGTCCACCCAGGTCGGCTACATCGGCGGCCTGATGGAGAACCCGACTTATCACGAAGTCTGCACGGATCGCACCGGGCACGCCGAAGCACTGGAAGTTACCTTCGATCCGAAGGTGGTCAGCTATCACGATCTGCTCGAAGTGTTTTGGAACAATCACAATCCGACAACGCTCAATCGGCAGGGGCCGGACGTCGGTTCGCAGTACCGGTCGGCGATTTTCTATCATTCGCCCGAGCAGGAAGCTGAAGCGAAGCGTTCCAAGAGCGAAGCGCAGGCGCGGTTTTCACGGCCAATCGTCACCGAGATCAGGCCGCCGAGACGTTCTGGCGGGCCGAGGAATATCATCAGCAGTATTTGGAAAAGCGCGGCCTGGCGAGTTGCCATATTTGACCCCCCAGTGCCGTCATTCCCAGCGTCAGCGAGGAATCTGTTTTTATCGCCGCGGCCTGCGAAAAAGTCGGAGCGAACAAAAGCAGGTCCTTCGACTTCGCTCGGGATGACAAGATCAGTCAGATGACAACGTCAGTAATTGGATGACGAGGAATTTTAGTAGGAAGTAAGCAAACAAGCATGAAAATTGGATTTGTCAGTCTCGGATGCCCGAAGAACCTCGTCGACACGGAGGTGATGATGGGTCAGCTCACCCAGGCGGGCACGAGCTGACGCCGCATCCTTCCGACGCCGACGTGATCGTCGTGAATACGTGCAGCTTCATCGATCCCGCCAAGCAGGAATCGGTCGACACGATTCTCGAAATGGCGGAGTACAAGAAGACCGGGCGCGCGCAGAAGCTGATCGTCGCCGGCTGTCTGGTCGAGCGTTTTCGCGGCGAAATTCAGAAGAACATGCCGGAAGTGGACGCCGTGATCGGCACCAACGAACTGGAACGCATCACCGCGCTGTGCGAAGGCGTCGACGCCGAAGGACAATCCGCTCGAAGCCGTATCTGTATCACGACCTGACGCCGCGCGTCCTGTCTACGCCGAAGCACTTCGCGTACATCAAGATCGCCGAGGGCTGCGACCATCCCTGCACCTTCTGCGTGATTCCGCAGTATCGCGGGGAGTTTCGCAGCCGGCGTTTTGAATCCGTCATCTCGGAAGCCACGCGCCTGTTCTCGCAGGGCGTGCGCGAGATCAATCTCATCGGCCAGGACACCACCTGCTATGGCGAGGATTTTGGCCTGAAAGACGGCCTAGCGCATTTTGCTGGCGCGGCTTGCGCAGATCGAAACCGACCATCCCAAATGGGTGCGGTTCCTCTACGCGTATCCAAATAAAGTCACACAGAAGCTGCTCGATACGATCGCCGAGCACGCCGCTTTGGTGAAGTACATCGACATGCCTTTGCAGCATGCGAGCGCGAACGTCCTGAAGCGGATGAAGCGCGGCGCGAGCGGCGATATTTTCCTGAAGTTGATCGAGCGCATCCGCGCGACGATCCCGGACGTGGCCATTCGCACCAGCATGATCGTCGGTTTTCCGGGCGAAACGGAAAAGGATTTCGAAGAGCTGTGCCAGTTCGTCGAAGCCGCGCAGTTCGACCGCCTGGGCGTGTTTTCGTATTCCGATGAGGACACGAGCAAGAGTTTCGAACTCGACGGCAAAGTGGACGCGCGGACGATTTACAATCGCAAGCGCCAGCTGATGGAGCATTCAGCGCAAAATTTCGCGCGCCCAGAATCGCAAGCTGGTCGGGCAGCGAATTGCACGTGCTGGTGGAAGGCGCCGTCGGCGGAATCGGAACTGGTGTGGCAGGCGCGGCTGTCGACGCAAGCTCCCGAAATCGACGGCGTCTGCTACATCTCCGATCCCGGCGAGCGCCATTGCGCGCCGGCGAATTCCGCACCATGCGGATCACCAAAGCGCACGATTACGATCTGACGGGCGATCTGATTGACGCACGAGATCGCATGTGAGCCGCGCCAAACAGCCTCGCGCGCCGCGATCGAATCGCTCCTAATTCAGTTGTCGTATGAAGTGTCCGATTTGCGAAAAAGAAGTCGACTTTAGCGATCCGGAAATGCCGTTTTGCAGCGACCGCTGCCGCATGATCGACCTGGGCAACTGGGCATCCGGAGAAGTACGTGATCTCGTCGCCGATCGAACCGGAGGACCTGGAAGCACACGATAGAGGCACGAGGCGCAGGACGAAAAGCCGCTCGTGAACGGCTCGCGCTCGCGTCATCGCCACATGGTTCGGCCTGCGGATACGCGCCAAGGGGCCCGGCACGGCTGGATCGCTCGGCGGCGATCGTCGATTGCCTGGGCGCTGCACGACTACGCGGGCGCGGGGCCGCTGGACGTTCGCTGGCTCTCGGCAGTGCTGCTTATGCGTCCCGGGCATCTGGGCGGCCGGCGTGAGTGGCGAAAGAACTCGGCCGTGAAAGATCCGCAAATCGTGGTCGTCGATGAGGTGGTCGGGCAATGGATCACGCTTGGCCGGGGCGTCACACTTGAACTGGAAAAGCTGGCTTGCGCCGCGCTCGTGCTGTTCCGTTTGTTCGATATCTGGAAGCCTGCGCCGGTGCGTCACTGGAACGCTTGCCGGGCGGGCGGGAATCGTCGCTGACGACGCGATGGCGGGAGTTTACGCCGCGCTTGTATTGTTCGCGGCTGGATGGTTCAATCTTTATTAGATCCTCTATTCATATGCCTTTCGCAAAGCCGCTGAAACCCGCCCGCAGATTAGTGAAGTGACGCCCTTCGCGGCGATTCCCGGCGGCGAGTTTCAAATTCGCGGCAAAGGATTGGCCGGCGCGGACCAACCTGCCGTCCCGTTTGGCGAACGCCGCGCCCGTGGTCATCGGTTCGGATTCGCTGCTGATCGTGCGCGTGCCGGATGGCGCTACTGGCGGAGAACTGACGGTCGGCATAGGGAGAATCATCAGCGAGTTCTTGGTACCTGCGGCATCGGGGTGCAGATCGCCGAAGGGTTGCATCCGGTGTCCAATCCGGTGGTCGATCAGCGCGGCAATATTTACACGACGTTCAGCGGATCGCGCGGGACAGAAGGACGCCGTTTCCATTTACAAAGTGGAAGCCGGCGGAACGTCTGATGCCGTTCGTCAGCGATTTGATGAATCCCACCGGACTCGCGTTGGATGCGGAAGACGTTCTTTACGTCTCCAGCCGCCATGAAGGCACCGTCTACCGGGTCTCCTCGGCCGGCAACGTGTCGGTTTACGTGGAAGGCATGGGCGTCGCCACCGGAATCGCTTTCGATCGCGAAGGAAATCTCTACGTCGGCGACCGCAGCGGCACGGTGTTCAAAGATCAGCCGCGAACGGCAGATTTACGTCTTCGCCACGATGGAGCCTTCGATCGCAGCCTATCATCTGGCATTCGGTCCCGATGGATATTTGTACGTCACAGGGCCGACGACGTCGAGCTTCGACTCGGTGCACCGCATTTCGCCCGACGGCCACGTCGAAATGTTCTATCGAGGCTTGGGACGCCCGCAGGGCATGGCGTTCGATATCCAAGGAAATCTGTACGTCGCATCCTCGCTGGGCGGAAGGCGCGGCGTCGTGCGCATCACGTCCGACGCGCAACCGCAGCTATTCCTCTCGGGACCTTCCATCGTCGGCGTGGCGTTCACTCCCGCGAAGGCCATGATTCTGGCGACCGCGAATTCTCTGTTTCGTGTGCAGGCCGGCATCACCGGACGCCCGCTTCTTTAGTAGATGAACGACGGTGGATGAACGACAGGGGACAAAACGACAAGCCATGAGCGAGATCGGAAACGGCGCCGCTCTGCAGGACGCCGAAATCATCGCCGTCGGCTCGGAGCTGCTGACGCCGGATCGCGCGGATACGAATTCTCTCTACATAACGGCTCAGTTGAATGGGCTCGGCGTGGAAGTTCGCCGCAAATCGATTGTGGGTGACGATCGAGCGTTGCTCGCGTCCGAAGTGCGCGTCCGCGCTGAAGAATGCCGGACTCGTGATTCTCACGGGTGGTCTCGGCCCCACCGAAGACGACGTCACGCGCGATGCCGTCTCTGACGCTCTCGGCCGCCCGCTGGTTTTTCGCCAGGATCTGCTCGACACCTTGCTGGAGCGGTTTCAGCGCCTGAACCGCAAGATGGCCGACAACAACCGGCGTCAGACGTACGCAATCGAAGGCGCCGACCCGCTGCCCAATCCGCGTGGCACCGCGGCCGGCCAGTGGATCGAGTGCGGAACAGCCAGCGACGGCCGCGTGGTGATGCTGTTGCCTGGACCTCCTCACGAATTGAAAGCGATGTTCGGGCCGAGTGCATGCCGCGTCTGATTCGCCGCCTGCCGCCGCAGGCGATTCCCACGCGCTTCTACCGCGTATCCTGCATGGGCGAATCGGATCTGGACCAGCTGATCTCGCCGATCTACAAACCCTTCGAAAATCCGGTGACGACCATCCTCGCGGGGCTCGGCGATATCCAGATTCATTTGCGCGCGCGGGCGCAAACTCCGCAGGAGGCCGAACAACTTCTGCAGCAAGTCGCGCCCGGAATCGAAGAGCGGCTGGGCGATCGGATTTATTCCTGCGACGGTTCGTCGCTTGAAGCGTCGTCGGCCGAATGTTGCGCGAGCACGGCGCGACGGTTAGCGTTGCCGAAAGCTGCACCGGTGGGTCGCTCGGCGAACGCATCACCTCCGTCGCGGGCAGCTCAGACTATTTTCTTGGCGGTTTTGTGACGTATACGGATCGCCTGAAGACGGAGCTTTTAGGCGTGGACGCCGCGCTGATCGCCGAACACACAGCCGTGAGTGAGGCGGTCGCGAAAGCGATGGCGCTCGGTGCGCAAATTCGGACCGGTTCCACCTACGCGCTTTCGGTGACCGGCGAAGCGGGGCCGGTGAGCTCCACCGGCGCGCCCGTGGGCACGGTGATCGTTGGCCTTGCGGGACCGGAGGGAACGGTAGAAGCCCGTTCCTACAATCTATTTGGGGATCGCAACGGCATCCGCGCGCGGGCGGCGACCTGGGCGCTGGACGATCTGCGGCGCGCCGTCGGCGGAAATCCCCGCTGACCTTCAAAAAACCCTTCAACTTCGCCCATGCCCCAGCGATAAGAAAAGAGTGGCGACCACATCGGTACCGCTGGCGGAGACGGGCTCCTCACCACCCAATGCTCTGAAAACGCGAGCATTACGCTCCCTGGGCACACTACCTCCCTTTTCCCCGATTCTGAACCGTTTGCTCGCCTCGCTGGCGAATGAAGACGTTTCTTTTAACCAGCTCGGCGATCTGATCGAGAAAGACACCGTGGTCGCGGCGAACCTGCTGCACTTGGTCAACTCGGCACTCTACGCACGCCGCGGGACGGTGAATTCCGTGCGGCACGCGCTCTCGCTGTTGGGCGTCAACAAGCTCCGCAACGCCGTCCTCGGGATGTCCATCACGCGTATGTGGAATCAAGTGCGGACGCCGCCAGGATGGTCGATGGCGCGCTTTAACCTGCATTCCGTGGCCGCCGCGCAGTTGTCGGATATGCTGGCTCAGAAGGTCCCCGTCACCTATCCGGAAGGAGCTTTTGTTGCCGGATTGCTGCACGATATCGGGCAGTTGCTCATCGCCATCTCGCTGCCCGATCAACATGCGCTGATTGTGGAAAGGACTCAGACGGAAGGCTGCAGCATAGACCACGCCGAACGCGATCTCCTGGGATTCACTCATGCGGAGCTTTCCGCCGAGGCCCTGATTGCCTGGAACTTGCCGCAGCCGATCCAGGCAGCCGTCCGGGATCATCACGCCGGCACGACCGCGGCGCTGGGTGCGGAATTGCCCCTGTCCGTGGTCGTGAGCGCAGCCGACCGCTACGCGAATTCTACCGGAGCCTCCATCCTCCCTCCCTCGGGAGTCGCCGTTCCCGACCCCGCGACCCTGGCCGGGTTGGGGCTGAAATCGGAGCTTCAGCGCACGCTACTCGACGATTTCGAGGTCGAGTTCGCGAACATGAAGCCTTTCTTTCGTTAGGGCTCGGGGAATTCAATTCCTCTCAATCCTTTTGGCCGCAACGCGATTCCTGCCAACCGCGTCTTTCTCTCTGTTTGCTACACTAGACTTCCGGCCTTTTCCCCAGTGAGGATAAATGTGAAAGTGACCTTGCGATCTGCGTGGCTGTTGCTGTGTCTGTCGGCGGTGCCGCTCGTTTTATGCGGGCAAGCGCAGCCGTCGGCGACGCCTACGACTCCAGCGACGACCGTTCCTCCGGTTACTCCTGCTCCGTCGACGACTGCGGATACGCCACCCGCCTCGCCGTCGGCTCTCCCCGCGCCGCGGTTTACACTAAATCCCACGAATACCGGCGTAGGGCTTTCGATCGAACCGATTTACTGGCTCACGCGCGGCACCATTCTTCTGCGCACCGGCGATTACAACACCAGCGGCCAATCTAGCGATCTCGATTACGGCGGCAAGCTGGACCATGCCTACGGCGCCACGGTGATCGTTCCCGCCAGCAAGAACGGCTCCGTGCGTTTTACGTATTTCTCGACTACCTTGAACGGAAGCGCTTATGCCCCCACGAATCTGATCCTGTTTGGCGGCACGGAAGCATCCGTCGGGGATCCGATGACGACGCAGGCGCAGCTCTCCAACTACAAGCTGTCATACGACTACATCACGTACTTTTGGAATCACAAGGGCGGAGATATTCGGCTAAAGACGCTGTACGAAGTGCAGTACACGTCCATCAATACGACGGTCAACGACTTCCAACCGCAGACCAATGGAACATACGTGGTCAATCCCTTGAGCGGGACCACGTCGATTATCCTGCCGACCTTCGGCCTGGGTTTGGACGGTACCCTTTCGAAGCATTTTCGCTGGGAGACCAGGGTCTCGGGTTTCGGATTGCCGCATCGTTCCAAAATCGCCGACGGGGAAGTCGACGTTGCCGCGCGGTGGGGACGCGTCGAACTGATCGTCGGCGCGCGCGGATACTATTTCCGCACCAGCCGGCGTCAGCCTCAGTTCAATACGGGCGCTCCTTACGGACCGTACGCCGGCTTGCGCTTTTACTGGGGCAAGAAATAGGAAGTCAGCGGCTCAGCCACTGTTTTACGCGAACCGTGAAACTCGCCCACAGCGAACGTTTTTCGCGTGGTGGCGGCGGAGGAACCGCCGAGGTATGCACGCTCCCCGAGTTCTCGGGCATGGATGCGACGGGCTCCTTCGAGACCATGCGTACGTGATAGCTGGCAAACGCATACGTGCGTTTGTAAAGTTTCCCGTCGTTGTCCTGCATCACGAGCGAGAATCCTTTTTCCTCGCTGCCCGGCACGCCGGTCAGCTGTACTGGATAGAAGCCGGAGACGTTGCGCTCCACGTAGGCGGTTTCGTAACGGTGATGTTTGAGGCTCCAGACGAACACGCGAAAGCTGTCGAATTCGCAGCACTTGTTGCCGCGCGTAATGGTGGTCCACAACCAGTTTTGCCGGACCTCGCCGCCATCGCGCGTTTCGCCGAGGGGCAGATAAGCGGTGATGCGATGGCCTTCGGCATACTGCGCGATTTCATCCGGCACGGCCATGAACAACATGCGCGAGAGCACCCAGCCGGCGTTGCCATCGCGCATCCGAATCAAGCTCCAGTCTTCGGTGGCGGCCGGAGGAGCGCTCTCGGGGGCCACGTATCCGGGAAGGTCGCTGGCGCGCGGGCGCGAAAGCTCCACCCAGTTTGCGGGCGGACCAGCGGGAGCGGGCGGCAGGATCATCGGCACGGCCCTTGGTTTTTTGGCACGCGTTTTCTTGGTGTCCGCCGTTCGCCGGACCATATTCGCCGCGACCGGCGCGGGACCGTGAATCGGCGCGAGCTTGTGTCCCACTACTTCCACTGCCGCGCTTTCCGGAATTTGGTAGACGCTCGGCGAAATGCGCGACGGCTCGGTGTGGACGTTCAAAGGTTCCAGAACTTTGGCGGATCCTTCGGAAGGAAGTGCCGCGGCGCGGGCCGCTAGGTCCTTTAATCCTTCCATCTGCTCCGAGGACATCAACAGGTTGGCGTCGGTCCAGCCCTGCGAGCCATCGGCGGCGCGCACCCGCACGAAGCGGCGGCGCGTTTCGAGAATCTGCAGTTCATCGCCGTGATGCACGGTAGTCATGGCAGCGGAGCGGGCGGAAAGCTCCTTGCGCAGAAGGAGCGTCGCGGGTCCGGCGTACGCCACGCCGAGCGAAGGTTCCTCGGCAGCTTGCGGCGGCCGTTGCCCGCAAGAAGATAACAGCATCGTAAGAGCAAAAATTGTGACGGTGCGGCGCATCGAAGAAGCAAGCATGGACGGACGGCACGACGCGCAGCCGGAGGCCGCTTCGTTTCGGGCGATGCTCCATTGCGCGCCAAAGCGCGAAGGGATGATACGGTTCACGCGCAGCCCGGTTAACCTCCACGCCGGGCCCTGAACGCTAGTCTAACAAGTGGAGGGACGCGAACCAAGAAAATGCACGAGACAAATGTGGACGACCCCGGAAGCAATCCGCCGAGCGGAAAAATCGAGCCGGAATTCTATTGCACCCAATGCGCGGAGCCGTCCCTCGATCCGCTGCTATGCGGCGATTGCGGGTCGCTGATTTGCAGGCGGTGCGGAACGCCGCTCGAACGCATCGATGAACTGGGGATCGGATAGAGCTTCAAAGATTGCGCAGGTTCGCGCACCGTAAGAATCAGTGGACTCCGCCCGGACTGCCGATCGAATCGGCCTTCGCCAGGCCCTCACGCGCCTTCACGAAAATATCGTACTGGCTGATCACATCGCGAAAAACGGCGTCGCCGATTTTTTTGTAGCCCGGCGCGGTGAAGTGCGTGTAGTCGAGCTGACCCATGCCGGCTTGTACCCATTGCCGCATGGAACCGCTGCCGCCCATCTTCGCGCGCAGATCCCAAAACGCGCAGCCTTCCGAAAATGCAGCTTGCCGCTGCCCCTCGACGATCGTTTCGACGTGCTCCAGGACGGTCCAACCCTTGCGCGTGCGGATGTACCGGTCCGGCGGTCCGACCACCAGGATGCTTGCGGTCGGCGCAGCTTGACGGAGGCGGCGGATGAGTTGCACGTACATATCGCGATACGATTCGACCGTCCAATCCTTGCGGCCGGCCTCGTTGGTCCCATACGCGAGGACGATGAGCGCGGGATTACGGCGCTTCAAATTCGAGGTCAGCACGTCGACATTCCAATCCAGAATGATGGATGCCGAAACCCCGTTGATCCCCAGCTCTTCATACGTGACGCCAGTCGCTTTTTCCGCGACCCATCCGAACAAACGCACCGGGGCGCGATCGAGCGTTTCCACTTCAAAGCGATGCGGGCCGGGCTCCGCTTCGTAGTGATAATAGCCGGGGCCGGCGTCGCCATCCGTCGAAATCTGATCGATCGGATTGCCGTTATCGAAAATCTGCAGCGCGCCGCCGCCGGGTTGCTGATAGTAATAAAGTTCAAAGGTCTGCGATTCGACGGAAAGGTACACGGACTCGCGCGCGGCATTCGTGGAAATACTGATGCCACCGAGCCCATGGATTCCGTCGCCGAAATGGCCGATCACGCCTTCCGCTTTCCAACCGCGCGTCGCGCCGCTATGCAGATCGAAGCGCCGATAACCTCGGTAAGGGTTGCCCGCGAGCGAGTAGCCGCTGCCGCCGTCGCCGAACATTTCCTGGAAATGTGCGCGCAGATCGCCGGTCCATTCATCGGCGGCCGTGTGCGAATCGCCGTACTGAAGAACTTTCAAGGGACCGGAGAGCTCGCCGTTCTGATGCCGGTAAAGCTGCTCGAAGAAGGGCACCAGCGCCGCGGGGTTCTCCACCGGAATGCGAGCTCCATCCAACACTTTTTCACTGACTCCCTGGACCGCTTCCGCGCGCGTTGCGGGACTCACGGGCGACGACTTAGGAATCCGGCGGCGCACGGGCGTAGCGGGGAGCGTCGCATACTTCCTTTTCGGCGGAATCTTCTTTGCCGCGGTTTTGGCGGAGGCGGGCTTTGCGGATTTTGAACTCGCCGCCGAGGAGGGAGGAGCTTTCGCGGACGAAGCGGGCGGCGTCGAAGTCTGTGGAGTCTGTCCGAATGTGGTAAGCGCACTCCATACGAACGACACGAGCATCGGCCGCCGCATGCCGCGTGTCCTGCTCATGGACGCCCCAGCGGTTCCGTCGTCCCGGTCGCGGCGATCTTCGGTTTCAGCTCCTGCATTTTGTGTTGCTGAAAGCCTTCGCGCAAAGCCGAGAACAAAAGTTCGCCGACGATCTTCGCTCCCGCGGGCATCGGATGAATGTAATCCGCGCCCACCAGACGCGGCTCGGCGGCGTACCAACGAGCCATGGTGCCTTCTCCGCCCATCGCTTCGAAGGTGTTGAAAAAAGCGACGTTCATATCGAGCGCGATCTGGGCCTCCGTACTCACCAGACGCGGTATGGAGGGAAGGGTTTCGATTTCACCGTTGTCCTTTTTCGCGCCGCGATCCATGGGGCTCATCAAAAGTATGGACGCGTTCGGCAGCGCCGTGTGCAATCGGCGAACGGCGAGGCGCATTTCCCGTCCCCACGTGCTGTCGACGAACTCCGGAAAGCCGCTTTCATTCGTACCGTAGTTGATGACTACCAGATCGGGATTATAATGCCGCAACTCTTCGGTCCAGTGCGCCTCGTTCATGGCGCGCGATAACAGCGTGATGTTCGCGCCATTGATGCCCGCGCTCGTGTATACAACGCCCGTATCGGGGCGCCGGAAGTCCACACCGTAAAACCGCACGGAGCCGCTCGCGACCCGCAGCGTGAGATGCGACGCGCCCTCCGGAATGTCGAAGCGCGCAAACCCCGGCACCGTCGTTTCGGCCATCGCGCTCGCGCTGCCGAGCATCTGATCGTCGGCCTCCATCGTGAACTCGCCGCCGGCGGGCTCGCTCAGATAATAGACTTCCACGCTGCGGTGCGCGGGATCTTTCAGCGTCCAGCGCGCGACGGCTGCGGGTCCCCCGCGAAAGCTGACGGCGCCCAGTCCATTCAACCCATCTTTGAGCGGCGAGTTTCCGCCGATATCGATCTGCCAGTTCGACGCCGACATCTCCACGCCGCGCCGGTTGTACCAGGCCCACGGGCGCGCGATCAGCACGAATCCGGTGCCTGCGTTGCCGAATTGCTTCTGCAACAGAAAGCGCACGTCCGCGGTGATCAGATCGGCGGTGGTCGGGGAATCGCCGTAGTGCAGCACGCGCGTGACGCCGCCTTTTTGCAAAGACTCGTAGAAATGATCGAGCGCGTGCGCCGGGTCGACAAGATTCTTAGGCGCAATCGCCGCCAGTCGCTGCGTGCGCATTTCGGCCAGCGACGCCTCCGAAGCGAGTGGACTCACCGCAACTTCGTCCGCCAATTTTCGCAACGGGAAATCCACTACAGCGCGCGCGCCGCGAGGATCGAACGCATAGTAGCTGATCGAAGGGAATAACTGCGGGAGAAGCAGGATCGCCCCGAAAACAACCATGACGAGCGCCGTTTTGATGGGAAGGAAGTTCTTCATCAAAACTTCGTATAAATAAACGGCGCCGCGCCGGTTTGCAGCACATATCTGCAAGCCCATCACCAGCAGCACAAGCGCCAATGCTTGTGCGTAGAACGGCGCGCGTGCGAAGAGGCTGATACTCGCGTCATACCAACGCTTCGGCACATAGTGTGCGGCGATCGCGATCGCCAGGATCAATGCCAGCGCCCCGCAAATATTCGCAAACGAAACGCTCAACGAAGCGATGCGGCTCAAGAATCGCAGGGCATTTTCGAAACTCGACGCACGGAAGAAAATCCACGCGAAGGCGACGAAATGAAACGTCAGAACGATATTGTCCATAGTGCCACCCCGCCGGCGCGCCGTAGCCTATCTGGTAGGAAATGCCGATCTGCACGAGCGGACGATCGCGAGGCCGACGCCATGCAGCGCGCCCCAGATCGACGAAGTCCAATTCGCGCCATGCCACAAGCCGCCGATCACCATCGTGATGATCAGATTCATGTACGGAGCGATTCCACTTCGAACGTTTTCCGGGCAACGAGAAAGTACAAGATAATCGCGCAGCCAGTTCGAAAGAGAGATGTGCCAGCGGCGCCAGAAATCGGCGATGTTCTCGGCGGAATACGGCGCGTTGAAATTTTGAGGCAGCTTGATGCCGAGCAGCATAGCGGAGCCGAGCGCGATATCGGTATAGCCTGAGAAATCGAAATAGATCTCGAAGGCGAATGCGTAAACCGCGATCAGAGTTTCAGCGCCGGTGTAGAGCTTCGGAAAATCGAAAACCCGATTGACCAGGTTCGCGGCCAGATAATCGGCGATCAGAGCTTCTTCATCAAACCCATGGCGATGAGGAACAGGGCGCGTCCGCCGTCAGCGGAATCGAGAACTTTGCGGTTTTTCGAATTGATCGATCAACGTCGAAACTCGTGTAATCGGGCCGGCAAGGATCGTCGGGAAAAAAGAAACGGCAGTCAGATGGGCCAGATAACTGCCGCGTTCCTTTGGCATCGCCGCGATAAATGTCGATAGTGTACGTCAGCGCCTGAAACACGTAAAAAGATAGGCTGAGCGGCAAGCGTCCAGTGCCACGCGGGAACGGGACGGCCGGTCACATGCGCCCAGTTCTCCAGGAAAAACGGCATGTACTTTGAACGTCGCGAGCAGGCTCAGGTTCATGACGATGCTGGCGGCGACCAGGAATTTCCGCGCCGTCGGATTTTTCGAGACTTCGCAATCCCAGCCCGAAAATAGTAATCGCAAGTCGATGCCGCCGGAATCAAGCGCCAGATAGAACAGATCCCACTTGGCGTAGAAGAAGTAGTTCGCAAACAGAATCACGGCGAGCGGGAGCACCCTGAGTCCGGCATTCTGGAAGCGCGAGGCGAGCTCGCGCGACGGCCAGTACAGGAAAAAGACCGCGACCAGGAAAATGAAATATGTCGACGACGAAAGTAGCAACCCCCAGGATACAACTGCTCTAAATCCCTTCGTTTGTCGTGTTTCGGAAGATGTACAGGCAAAAGCAGATCCTCGCCGCGCTTCGGGAGAACACGCACGCGGGGGACGGGGCAAAACGACGAAATTCGAGCCGGATGGGCGGTGAACCGAATACGCTGTTCTGTCGTAACTTAAAGTGGACGATGCCCTATTGCTGCCAATGCGGAACGCAAGTCGGAGCGGCGGACCGTTACTGCGTGAAGTGTGGAACCGCGCAGCCAACCGCTCAGGCGCGGGGCACGGCAGGTCATAGCGCATCCAATTTCGATGCGGCGCAAATATCGCAGACCTTCTTCCATCGGAATGCGGCGCTATCGTGCTACATCCCGTGGTTCGGATGGATCGCGGCGATCATCGTACTCGCGAGCGCGCGCTATCGCCGGGACTACGAAGTTCGCTTCCACGCATTTCAAGGGCTCTACCTGTTCGTCTGCTGGCTGCTGGTGGCTTGGGTCGTGTCGCCCATGCTGCGCATGACCGGCTATGGTCTCTGGCAACCGCTCCCTCATGGCGGAGGGGTATTGCATCTGCTGATTCTCGCCGGCTGGATCGTGATGCTGGTGAAGGTGAGGCAAGGGCAACATTATCGGCTTCCGATTTTGGGCGATCTCGCCGAGCGCTCCGTGGCGGAACAGAGGGCCGGATAGCGGCTCGTCGTCGGCCCGCTCATTCACATTCGCGGTTCTCCATGCGGCTGTGTCCGGTATGGCGCGCCGCGATGATGCTCGTAACTATCTACCCACCGCGTGCATCTGGAAGGGCATGGTGGGACGACTCATAACAATCTTCTTGATCGCGGGTTCTTCGGCTTGGGCTCAACATATTTCCGTAGGTATCGCCGGAGGTGTTCCCTTCACCGGTGGCATCTCCGATTTCACCACGACCAACGCTTTATCCGACGAGGTTTCCCACGCAATCTCGAATTCCAACGAGTACATAATCGGCCCGACGTTGGAAGTCCGATTGCCGTTCAGTTTGGCCGTCGAAGTGGACGCGCTTTATCGCCCGATCGGTGCCGCGACAACAGTAACGATTGGATCGGGATCGAGCGCGGTATCGGTGACCAGCTCATCTATGTATTCAACTTGGGAGTTTCCGGTGCTCGGGAAGTATCGCTTTGCTTTGCCGATCGTATCGCCGTATGTCGAAGCCGGGCCAAGCTTTCGGGCGAAGGGTTCGAGCATAGGCTATTTCTCCAATAACGGATTCACGCTCGGAGGCGGCGTAGAGTTGAAACTCCTTCGATTGCGGATCGCGCCCGAAGTTCGCTATACGCACTGGGGTTCGGATTCCGTGCCGCCCATCAACGCGTCCTTTTTCGCGCCCTCGCAACAAAACCAGGTCGAATTTCTCGTAGGGATTTCGTTCTAACTTTTAAGGCACCACGACCTTCGCGGGTCCTGGAGGGTCCGTCACCGTGTAGTCAATAGGTACCTGAAAAAGCGTAGGCGAGGGTTCTGCGAGCGAAACGTTTTGCAGCGAGTAATTCGTCGTTCCCATGCGGGGATCGCTGTGCGTGGATTGCATGGTAACTTGCAGGTCCGGCGAATACCAACGCTCGTCGACGATGGTGAGCGGCGCGTCATTGCCGATCTGACCGGCCGGAATCGTGATGGTCGTGCGCGTTCCCGTGGCGGATACGCCGGCAATCGTTTTCAACCCCAACTGCTCGACGTTCGGCGCGGGGAACGATGGATCGGAGGTCGCCCTCGTTGTCCCGATCGCTTGCCGGCGGATGAATGTCGCATTCGGACCCGGGATGGCGATGATTGGAGTACCGATCGCACCCGCTCCGCTCGCCGACATCGTAACCACGCCTGGACCCGTGCCCGGAACGATCGTCTGCCGATAAATCACATTCGGGCCGGGAGAGCCGCCGGCCGGCGGCGCAGGAGGCAGCGGTAGTTTCATCGCGGTATGATCCATGGGATTCAGCGAATAATTCACGCCCGCCACCGGATCGGAAATAAACACGGCTTGCACCGGAGTGCTCTGCACGGTCAATCCGCCGAGATTAGAAAGTGTTTGCTCGCGGCGATCGCGTCCTTCGCTATCGCGGTACTCGGTGGCCGTCGAGTGCTGCACGATGTGCGTGCCGTCGGCGAGCGTCTGCGTCATATCGGTCACGGCTTCGGCCGAATAGGGCGCGCCTTTCACCACGTTTCCGCCGATCAGACTGCCTGCCACGAAGCGGAACGTCGGCCCCGCGACGGCGGGCCCATCCGAAATCTGAAGTTGCGGTTGCGCGAGTGCGACGGCGCAAGCGACGCCTGCAAAAATCGCCCATCGAATCGCTCTCCTGCTGCGCGTCAAAGTCAGTTGCGTCATCACTGTCATTCTCCTGTACTGTTTCACGCTTTATTGCATATCCGTTCGAACGAATCGAATGGCGCGGGGCAAACCCTCTTCGCCGACCAAAATGTCCGCCTGGACACGATCGCCCAGATGCTCCTCCCGCACCGGCAGTCCGACCGTCCGCATCACCGACGCCGGCAGGTTCACCCGCAGGATTTCTCCACGCTCGAAGGGTGGCGCGGGATAGAGCAGGGGAAAGAAGTCGGTGACGGTCTCGGCGGTTTGCGCTTTCGGTGCGCGCGCCGCTTTCGCGGGGCTCGCCTTGGTTGACGGTTGAACGATCGAGCTCACAAGTTTTGTGGCGCGCCTCGCAGTTGAACTGCTTACTGCGTGCGCGGCTCGGAGCGGGCGCTCATTCTTCGAGCTTGTCGTAGCCTGCGGAGCGGCCTGAGGCACCACGATGGGAACCCGCCGCGGAACAAGCACCGCGACGATGATAAGACTCGCCGCGACGGTTGTTGTTCCGGCCCAAAGCGCCCGACGCCGGCGCGCCCGCTTGGTTTGATGCCGGCGAAATTCCCGCCGCAATCGAGCTTCCAGATCGGGCGACGCTTCGCACCCGCCATCATGCTCCGCCAACGATCTCAAAATCTGCAATGCTTGCTTTTCATGCACGTGTTCGTCATTCATCAGACACGCTCCTCGCTGCACATGAAACGCTTCTCGCCGGAAACGTTTTCCCGAGTTTTTCGGCTAGCATCGCTCTTCCGCGGCTTAATCGCGAGCGCACGGTGCCGATGCGGCATTCGAGCGCCGCGGCCGCTTCCTCATAACTCGCGCCTTCGAGGTCACACAGGACCACCACTTCGCGATATGTCGCAGGAAGACTGACCACGGCTCGCCGTACCTGTTCGATGGTTTCGCGGCGCGTTAAGCCGTCCAACAGGTCTTCTTCATCGCCGGCGGTTTCCTCCGAGACCACCGCCGGTTCCGTCCGATCACGGTCCAGCCTGCGAAGTACGCGATTTCTCGCGATACCGTACAGGAACGAGACCAGCGTGCCACGCGCCGGATCGAAGCGCCGGCCGCTTTCGAGCAGGGCCACGAAGACGTCGTGGGTGACGTCCTCGGCGAGAGCGGCGCTGCCGGTCATGTGGAGCGCGAAGCGGTACACGGCACCCTGCCGGCGGGTGTAGAGCGCCGCGAAGGACTCTTCGTCGCCCTCGAGCATAGCCCGCAGCAGGTCTTGATCCCGGTCCGCCATCCTCTTCTTTCTGAAGAAGTTTCCTCGCCGTCATCCGCCGGAAACATCCATCTGCAACTATCGCGCATCAGATAAATGAGCGCTCGTGTGTAATTCCTTTCGCGACGCGCTTTAGTTCCCGAAAGAAGAGAAGCGGCCTGCTAAACTGAAAAAAATGACATACGACGTCGTTGTCCTCGGGAGCGGACCCGGGGGGTATTCGGCCGCCATTCGCGCGGGCCAATACGGCCTCAAAACCGCGGTCATCGAGAAAGACCCCAAGCTGGGTGGCACCTGCCTGCACGTCGGCTGCATCCCGACGAAAGCGCTGCTCCATTCGGCCGATGTGTGGGAGCATTTTCTGCATCCCGAAGAGGATGGAATCCATTGCGATAATCCACGCCTGGATTTCGGCATGGTCAGCGATCGCAAGAACAAGATCGTCGCCAAGCACGCTAAGGGCGTTGAGTTTCTCCTGAAGAAGAACAAGGTAGATTGGATTCGAGGCTACGGCCGCCTGGCCGGTCCCGGGAAAATCGAAGTTACATCCGATGCGGGGAAACAGATCGTCGAGGCGAAGAACATCGTGCTGGCGACGGGCTCGGAAGCTCGCATGCTGCCCGGACTGCAGCCCGATGCCAAACGCATCCTGACGAATATCGAAATTCTGAATCTGCGCGAGGTACCGAAATCGCTCGCGGTTTTAGGCGCGGGCGCGGTTGGCGTCGAGTTTGCGTCGTGCTTCCATCGTTTCGGCACGCAGGTCAGCGTTTTTGAAATGCTACCGCGCATCGTTCCCGTGGAGGATGAGGAAGTCTCCAAAGAACTCGAGCGCGTGTTCAAGAAGAGCGGCATTCGCGTGGAGACCGGCGCGAAAGCCGAGAACGTTCAGAAAACGGACACCGGCGTAACTTTCACTGTCACGCTCGCCAATGGCACTCAGGAGACCGTGGACGCGGAGATGCTGCTGGTCGCCGTCGGCCGCAAGCCGAACACGGAAAATATCGGACTGGAAGGCACGCGCGTGCAACTGGATCGCGGCTTCATCAAGGTCGACCCGTTCCAGCGCACCAGCGAACCGAACGTATACGCGATCGGCGATATCGTCGCGGGCACGCCGCAGTTGGCGCACGTCGCGACGGCCGAAGGCATGGTCGCGATCGGACACATCGCGGGCAAGCCGGTGACGCCGATTAATAGGAATCGCATTCCGGGTGCGACGTACACCGATCCGGGCATTGGCAGCGTCGGGCTCACGGAAGCCCAGGCCCGCGCGCAGGGCCGCAAGGTGAAGGTCGGCAAATTCCCGTTTGCAGCGGATAGCAAAGCGAGCATTCTCGGCAAGCACGACGGCTTTGTGAAAGTCGTCGCGGATGAAACGTACGGCGAAATTCTGGGCGTCCATATCATCGGGCCGGAAGCATTCGAATTGATCAGTGAAGGCGTGCTGGCGATGGAATCCGAGGCGACGGTCGAGACGCTGATGCATACGATTCACGCGCATCCCACTTTGTACGAAGCCATGGGCGAGGCGTTCAATGCCGTCTACGGACTCGCGATCAATGCTTGAGGTGGCTGGAGGTCAGAGGTCAGAGGTCAGAGGTCAGGGCGAGCATCTTCTCGGCTTGTCTGTCCCCTGTCCCCTGTCGCCTGTGCCCTGCCAGGTTCGCGACCTCGGCCACATGCGCTATGCCGAAGCCTTCGCGTTGCAGCAGGATCTTGTCGCGCGCCGCAAAGTGCGATGAGATTCCCGACCAGATGCTGTTCGTCGAACACCCTCACGTGATCACGCTGGGCCGCAGCGCGCATGCGGAAAACGTGCTCGCACAGCCGGAAGTGCTGGAGCGCACGGGCATCGAATTTCACGACAGCGACCGCGGCGGCGACGTGACGTATCACGGACCGGGCAGGTGGTCGGATATCCGATCGTCGATCTGAGAGAATGGAAACGCGACGTGGTTGCCTACGTGCGCGGTCTGGAGCAGGTATTGATCGACGCACTCCGTGAATTTGGAATCGCCTCGGAGCGAGCTCAGGGCGCCACGGGCGTATGGACTTCGGCCGGCAAGGTCGCGGCTATTGGCGTTCACATCAGCCGATGGGTGACATCGCACGGCTTTGCGCTCAACATGGATACGGACTTGGATTATTTTCGCTACATCGTGCCCTGCGGTTTGACGAAGCCCGTCACGTCCATGCGTGTGCTCGGCTGCGATGCCGATCGCGCCGAGGTGATCGCCGCTTTGACCCGGAACTTCGGGCGGGTATTCGATCGCGAGATGGAGATCTTATGATTGACCGGAGAATTTATGATTGACGTGGTCATGCCCCAGATGGGCGAAAGCATCGTAGAAGGTACGTTGACGCGCTGGCTGAAGAAAGCCGGCGAACACGTGGAGCGGGATGAACCGCTGTTTGAGATTTCGACGGATAAAGTGGACACGGAGATCCCGTCGCCGTCGGCCGGAACGCTCGGCGAGATCCTGGTGCAGGAAGGCACGACCGTAGGAATCAATACGGTTGTCGGACGCATCGCGGAAGCACGCGATCGAACGGGACCTCTGGAAATACAGCGTCCGTCCCTGCCGACACCTCCTCCCGCAGCGGCTGCGAGTCGCGGCGCCGGTGAATGCGGCTCCCGCCCCGCAAGTGAATTCGGTACCTGCTCCCGACGGCTCCGAAGAGCGCAAGGGGGTCCGCTTTCCCCCTCGTTCGCAAGATGGCGCGCGAGAATAATGTCGATCTGAATCAGGTGCGCGGCACCGGCGCGGGTGGCCGCATCACGAAACAGGACGTGGATGCATTTCTCGCCGCACGCGGCGGAACTCCCCGGCAAGCGCCCGCTCCTTCTTATACGCCTCCTGCTCCTGCTTACGCACCTCCCGCACCTCAGCCAGCCCGAGCGCAAACTTACTCCGCTCCGCCTCCTCCGCCACCAATTCCCCCTTCCGCACAAGAGATTGCGACGGTCCGGCAGCCGGTGAATGTTCCTCCGCCTCCGCCGCCCGCGCCTTGCGAAGCGCCCGCTCAGTTCCGCGGTCAGGCTCCCGCCGGACGCGTGGAACCGATGAGCACGATGCGCCAGAAGATCGCCGAGCACATGGTGTTCAGCAAGCGCACCTCGGCGCATGTGACCACTGTCCACCGAGTGGACATGACGCGCATTTCGAAGACTGCGCGATAAGGCGAAGGGAGAATTCCAGGCGCGCTATGGATTCTCGCTGACGTTCCTGCCCTTCGTGCTCCGCGCGACCACGGCGGCGTTACAGCAATTTCCTCTGCTCAATGCCTCGATCGATGGCACCAACATCGTGTACCATCGCGATATCAATATCGGGATCGCCGTCGCGCTCGAAAACGGACTCATCGTGCCCGTGATTCGCAACGCCGACGAAAAGAACGTGGTTGGGATGCAACGGTCGATCAGCGGATCTCGCCACGCGCGCTCGTTCGCGCCAGCTGCGTCCCGATGAAGTGCAGGCCGGGACGTTCTCGGTTACCAATTTCGGCAGCTACGGAAGCATCTTCGCCACGCCGGTGATCAATCAGCCGCAAGTTGGAATCCTGGGCATCGGGTCGGTGACGAAGGAACCTGGTGGTGGTCGACGACGCGATCGCGATCCGCTCCATGTGTTACCTCGGGCTGACCTTCGATCATCGGCTGATCGACGGTGCGCTCGGGGATCAGTTCACGCAGAAAGTGAAACAGGTCCTCGAAAACTGGAGCGAAGAAGTACTGTAGCAAACAGTGTGGGGTCGGGCTGTTGAGCCCGCGGCTGGGCTTTGCCCAGCCTAAATCCCGGAAGTTTCCAGATGAGCCGAGCAGAAGCTCGGCTGCGGCCTCAAAAGGCCGATCCCACTGGCTTTGCGGCGAGTCCACACTCCCGATGCACCGCGCGCACGGCGTTTTCGAGCCCACTGCGCCGCACCACGATCGCGATCGTCAACTCGCTCGATCCTTGTGCAATCGCGATGATGTTGATTTCGCGCTGCGAGATCGCGGTGAAAATGCGTCCCGCCAGCCCCGGAGTTCCGCGCATCCCTTCGCCGACCACTGCGAGCAGCCCGACCTCTGTATCCACTTCCGGCGGCTTCACGTAACCATGTGCGAGTTCGATCGCGAACTCGGCCTGGATCTGTTTCAGTGCGCGATCCAGTTCTGCCTGCCGAATGAGAAAACAAAAATTCTGACGATAGCTGGAACTCGTGATCGCGAGCAGTTCCACGTCGGCGGCGTCGAGAGCATGCAAAGCTTCCGACATCAATCGAGCGCCGCTGATGGCCGCGCCGTTCGGTTCGATGGATACCAGCGCGACGTCGCGCATCGATGTAACGGCATGTGGGCCGCCCATCGCTTGCACTTTCGGAACAATGCGCGTGCCTGGCTTCTCCGGCGCAAAGCTATTCTTGCTCCACACCGGGATGCCGCGTTCCACAAGCGGTGCGAGCGTACGCGGATGCAGAACCTTCGCGCCCGCATAGGCGAGCTCGGCGGCTTCCGCGTACGTGATCGCCTCGAGCACGCGTGCATCCGGAACCAGCCGCGGGTCCGCCGTCATGATGCCGTCGACATCGGTCCAGATCCATAACTCCGATGCGCCCAGCGCGGCCGCGAGAATCGACGCCGAGAAATCCGATCCGCCGCGTCCCAATGTGGTCGGACGTCCATCGAGCGTCGAAGCATTAAAGCCGGTGACAACGGGCAGAATCTTCTGCTCCAGCAGCGGCCCGAGCACGGCTGCCGCGCGCTTACACGTCTCGTCCATCAACGGCGTCGCGTTGCCGAAAACCGCGTCGGTCGCGATCACCTGACACGCGTTCACCGCCGCCGCACGGGTGCCATGCGATTCGAGATACGCCGCCATCATCAGCGCGGACAGCCGTTCGCCGACGGCCACGGCGCGGTCCAGCGCGGGAAGAGGGCGCTCGCCCAGCAGCAGAATTCCTTTCGCGATGCGCGCGAATTCGGCGATCAGTGAATAGACACCTTCGAGCGCGGCCTTCTGAGCGGATTCCGGAAGCAGGCTTTTGCAGCACGTCTCATGCTTCTCGGTCAGGGCCGCGAGATTCGCTTCGAGACCCGCGTCGTCGCCGGCCTCCGCTTTGCGCATCGAATCCAGCAGCAGATCGGTGACCTTGGACATGGCCGAGACGACGATCGCTACGGGACGCTTCGCATTTTGTTCGGAAGTGAGGCGCGCGGCCACCTGAATGCGCTCGGCCGAACCCATGCTCGTGCCGCCAAACTTCATCACTAAGAGATTGCTCGGAGAACTCAAAATTTTTCCTTTCGACTTGGATCGGTCTAATGAGAGTTAAACATCGGCGCAGATCTTCATGTAGCCGCTTTCCCATTACTGGTGCGGTCGCGCACGATCTTCAGAATCGCTTCTTCCACTTGTTCCGGGTTCAATTTCGTCGTATCCAGATACTCGGCATCGGGAGCCTGGGTCAACGGAGCTTCGGCACGTGTGCGATCGCGCGTATCGCGCTCCGTCATTTCGCGGGCGATTTCTTCCACCGGGCCCCCTACTTCTTTCGCCCGGCGTTCGGCGCGCGATTCAGGGGCCGCGTCGAGAAAGATCTTCACTCGCGCATCGGGAAACACGACCGTTCCGATGTCGCGGCCTTCCATCACCAACGATTGCGCCTCGCCGATGCGGCGCTGCTCGTCGCGCATGGCGCGCCGCACGCCCGCGATGGCCGCCACCTTCGATGCCGCGTCGGTCACCTGCGGCTCGCGGATTTCCGCGGTGACGTCCTTGCCGTTGAGGATCACGTGGTTCCCGGGGGCGACGAACTCGATACGCGCTTGCTTGGCGAGCTGCGCGAGGCGAAACGGATCGTCCAGATCAATGTCGGCCTGAAGAGCCCACAGCGCGACGGCGCGATACATCGCTCCGGTATCGACGTAAGCGATTCCCAGCCGCTCGGCGAGCGAGCGAGCGATGGTGCTCTTGCCGGCGCCCGCGGGGCCGTCGATGGCGATGATCAATCGTTTTGGCGAATCCGTGGCGATACAATGCTCCTTCAGAAAGAGAATGACGCAAAGCGAGTTGGGCGCGAGCCCGGTCAGCCGGCTCAACGAGAACGTTCCAACGTTTCAGAATGAGTCTTACTGCCGGGAAGCGCTCAAAAGCCTAGTATCCCATGCGTTCCCGGCGATTGTGGGCGGGAAGCGCAAACGCAGCGATTGAGCGCGCCGATCAAATGGATTGAACTTCTTCTTCGAGCTCAATCTCGAAGCGTTCGCGAACACTTCGCTTGAGGTCGGCAATCAATTCGCGCAAGTCCCGAGCCGTCCCACCACCCTCGTTATAAATGAGGTTGGCGTGATAATCAGCCACTTTCAGGCCGCCTCGTAGGATTCCCTTCGCACCGATCTGCTCCAAAAAATAAGCGGAAGGAACCTTGCCCTCGCGAATCACTTTTTCAGGAACCAGCGCACGGGCGGCCTCGGGCAGATCGGCGAGCAGCAGATTCTTGAAGATGCTTCCCGCGCAGCGCATCGTGGGCGGATATTTCTCATCCCGAATCTTGCGGATCTCCGCGGCTTTGGTTTGAAGCTCCGCGGCGTGGCCGCGATCGAGTTCCAGATCCACCGAGAGGATGATCCACTGCTTGTTCCGCTTGAATATGCTCTCGCGATAACCGAAAGCGCACCCGGCTCGATCGAGCATCCGGATCTCCGAGCCGTCCAGAAATCGCACGCCACAAACGCGTTCGTGGATCGAGTGTCCGTAGGCGCCGGCGTTGCCGTAAATCGCCCCGCCGACCCAGCCGGGGATGCCGGTCAGCGTCTCCACGCCGCGGAGGCCTGCAGAAGTCGTACGATCCACGAGGTCCTGCAACACGGCCCCAGCCGCGGCGCGAACCCGCATATGCCCCGCTTCTTCGGTAAACACTTCAATCGCGGCATTCGTATAGCGCAGGATCGCGCCCGGGAATCCTGTATCGCTTGCGATCAAATTGCTGCCTCCGCCGATTACGGCGTAAGGCGCGTCGGTATCGCGCAAGACGTCGCGGGCGGCGGAAAGCGCAGCATCGGTAGAGGCGTCGAGCAGCCAGCGCGCAGGGCCGCCGATCCCGAAGCGGGTGTGCGCGGCCAACGCTGCATTTTCGGAAACTTGCAGGCCGGGGATGTTGCTCAGGCGGAGAAGCACGGACTCCTACTTGGAAGTCTTGGAAAAAAGACTCAGTAGACCACTCAACGAAGAACCTTTCTTCGATGGAGTCTTGATCGGGCCGCCCAACCTTTCGGCAAGATGGCTGATCGCTTTGCCGAGCACGGTGCTGCTGGGAATCGGCCTGCCGTCGAGCAGAGCTCTCTGAACCGCATCGTAGTCGCTCGGGACGGTTTCGAACACGTCCGTGTGCAACGCCGTGCCAATCACATCGCGATTCAATCCGACGTCCTGTAGATAGCGATTCACCACGAGACGGACTTTCCAGCGGCCCACGCGATTGGTATCGAGGTACGACAACGCGCGCTGCGCGGCCTGCAGCGCGGGGAGTTCATTGGTTGCCACCAGCACCAGGTCGTTCACCGCGCGCGCGATGTTCAGATTCCATTCGCCGTAAACACCGCCGCAATCGACAACGACGATATCGTAAACCTGGCGCGCATATTCGAGCACCGGCGAGGGGTCCGTAAATTCGTGCGCATTTTCCAGCATCAGGTCGGGCGAGAGCAGGACATCCACGCCGTTGACCTCGGTCACCATGGCTCCCCACAGGTCCTTGTCGAGCTCGTTCGCACGCTGCAAAGCGTCCAGGAAGCTGTAGATCGATTTGATCTTCAGGACGAACGATAAGACGCCGGCCAGCATATCCATGTCGGCCAGAAGGACGCGTTTGGCGCCCATTTTCTTCATTTGAAAAGCCAGATTCGCGGCGAGCGTGGTTGCGCCGCAGCCGCCCTTGGCGGGCATCACGGCGAATAGCTTGGCGGGCTCGCGCGTCTGGAGATCCGCGCTTCCCTGGAGCCGGCTCAATTTGGCAAACGCGGCGTCGAGTTGTTCGACAGTGAACGGATGAATGAGAAATTCGACCGCGCCGGCGCGCAGGCAGCGCAGGATCAAATCCGGATCGTTGCCATCGAGCAGCGCGATGACATGCACGTGGGGGCTCATGCGAGCCATTTCCCCGAGCAGATCCAAGGCTTGGCCCGGCTCGGTCGTAACATCCAGAAAAACAAGGTGAGGGGTACCTGCGGCAAGAGCCGTAGACAAGTCCCTGGGAGAGGGATAGGCCTGCAGGCGGTGGACGGGAGCGCCTTCGACTCCGGTAGCCAAAACCGCTTCCAATTCATCGGCCCGCGGCGCGTTCGGACTCATCAGTACGAGCCGCCTGGAAGCTAGAGCCTCACGATTGGTCATTGGGACCGAACTCGATTGGAATACGTTTCAAAGGAGTAAATCGACTAGACCCGATCATAACATGAGAGACTCCCGGCCTTTTCCCCACTAACAAAGTGCTACGCCCAGACGATGAGGCATCTGAAAGGGACTAGGCCAGACGGTTCTAAGCCGCCTGCGACCACTTAACGCGAGGTATAAATGACAAACTTAGCACCCAGCTCGACGATCGCTCCCGCTGCGACCATGAGTTCGCCCACCCTCAGTTCAGCAACACAGAGTCCCACCGCGATTCCGGAGGCGGTCTCCCCCGTCGTCTCCGACGCGTGGGCGCTTCAGGACATCAAAACGGTTGCGGTGTGCGACACTCAACCGGTTACGGCCGAAGGGATTCGGACGCTCCTGGGGGAAACCCGCGACCTAAAGTTTCAGCAAGCCACCGATTCACTGGCCAAGATTACGGACATTCTTCGTACCTCTAAGCCTTCTATCTTACTGTTAGACAAAGCGTTTGGAATGCAGGTGATCCTGGATTGGCTGGCCGACCTGAGGGTCGGGGCCGGTTTGGATTTGAGTCGCGGCACCGGTATCGTTATTTGGGGTGTATCGGTCAGTGAGGCTGAAGCGCTGCGCTTTCTCCAAGCCGGAGCGCGCGGCATTCTCCGCAAGACCGCCGCGACCCCGATGGTCATGGCGTGTCTGCGCACGGTGGCGGCCGGCCGCAGTTGGATGGAAGATTGTGTGTTCCGGGAATCCGGACGGGGCGATCGCTATCCGCGCTCGGAGTTGACGGCGCGCGAACAGCAGGTATTGGAATTAGTCGAACAGGGCTTCAAGAATAAGGACGTCGCGCAGGAACTCGGCATTCGGCCAGGAACCGTGAAGATCCATTTGAAGCACATCTTCGAAAAAACCGGCGTACGCGGTCGTTACGGGTTAGCCCTCAACGGCCTAAGAGATCGCGGCATGGTGGCGATGTCGGGTCGCCTGTAGATCCCCGAGCGGGAACTGTTGCGAAAGCGGCCCGCATGCCAGCCATTTCTGCGGCTCAGCATGCGGGTTAAGCTTTCGGCCACGAATCGATCTCCACTCGGGCGTCGATCCTCCCAGCGGCCCTACGTAAGAGAATGCGTTTCAATCCGGTTCCATGGGTTCGGGACGTCGATTCACCGCCCCTCCCGGCTTGATGTGCCCGGGCCCCCGCCATGATATATCCTTAGAAACGTGCGAAAGATCTGTTTCCTTACGCTCTTTTCGACGTGTGTTTTCGCGCAGTCTCCACTCACGAAAATCCTCTCCACCGAGCTTGACCGCAATTTTTCCGTTTTGAAACAAAAGAGCGACCCGGCTCCTTACTTCATGGCCTACTCGGTCAGCGATACCGAGACCGACGCGATCCTGGCCAGCGGAGGAGCGATCACGGGACAAACCCAGCGCCGAAATCGTCTGTTGGATATCACGGTACGCGTGGGAAGTCCGAAGTTCGACAATTTCCGGCGCGTCGGCGGCCAGATTCCGCGCTTCACGGTTACGAGCCCGATCGCGCTCGATGACAACGAAGCCTCCATTCGAGAAGCGGCGTGGCTCGCCACCGATCGCGTTTATCGCAACTCGGCCCAACGCCTGATTCAAATTAAAGCCGACGAAAAACTGCGCGCGGCGGCCAGCGACGATTCCGACGATTTCTCGCAGGAAGATCCGCAAGTCTTCTATGCGTCCACGCCTCCTTTGAAATTCAACGCCAACGAATGGGCGGCCCGGTTGCGCAATCTCTCTGGCAAATTCCGCAACTATCCGGGCGCGCTCAATTCGGACGTCTCGATCGAAGCCGAGCGTGTCACCGAGACATTGGTCACCACGGAAGGCACGCGGATCGAACAAGGACGGCTGTACAGCAGAATCGTCATCAGCACGCGCGGCAAAGCCGCCGACGGTATGGATCTCACTACGCTCGAAACCTTTGAGACCGACGAGCCCGGGAGACTTCCGAAAGATGCCGAGATTCTCGCAGCGGTCGAAAAGGCGGGCAAGAGTTTGCAAGATCTGCTGCGCGCTCCTCCCGCGGATCCGTTCGTGGGGCCGGCGATTCTGAGCGGCCGAGCTTCCGGCGTCTTCTTCCACGAAATTTTCGGGCACCGCATTGAAGGTCACCGGCAGAAGGATGAGTCCGAAGGACAGACGTTTACGAAGAGCGTCGGAATGCCGATTCTGCCGCCGTTTCTCTCCGTCGTTTTCGACCCCACCGCGCGCGAATTCGAGCACACCATGCTGAACGGATCCTATGCGTACGACGATGAAGGCGTCAAAGCGAGGCGCGTCCCGGTAGTGGAAGACGGAGTGTTGAAAACTTTTCTCATGTCGCGCTCGCCGATCAAAGGCTTCTCGCAATCGAACGGACACGGACGGCGCGAACCCGGGAACGAGATTGTTTCGCGCCAATCGAATCTGTTCGTGGAGTCCTCTAAACGCGTGAGCGATCAGGAGCTGCGCCGAATGCTGATTGAGGAAGTGAAGCGCCAAAACAAGCCCTACGGATTGTTTTTCGATCAGGTTACGGGCGGCTACACGACTACGCAGCGGCGCGGATTGCAGGCGTTCACAGTGATTCCGCTGGTGGTCTATCGCGTTTTTCCCGACGGACGCCCGGATGAACTAATTCGCGGCGTGGACATTGTGGGCACGCCGCTTTCCAGTTTCTCGAGCATTCTGGCCACCTCCGATAAACGCGATGTGTTTAACGGCATCTGCGGCGCCGAGTCCGGCAGCGTGCCCGTGTCGGCCATCGCTCCCGCGCTGCTGGTTTCCAGCATCGAGATTCAGCGCAAGGAACGCTCCCAGGACTCGCCGCCTTATCTGACGCGCCCGGGAGACAAACAATAATGGCGGGCCGCTCGCGTAAGGCCGGCCGGGGTCAAATCAATCGGCGCGGATTTCTGATTCAAGTAAGTCTGTCGGCGGCGACATTGTCGTTGCTGGAATCGAACGGTGGCGCGCAAACCGCGGACGAAGACGATGTCCTGCTGCGCGCGCTCCGCGACGAATTGGCACGTTCGCGCCAACTCCGCGTGGTGGGCGGGGGCGGCGACGACGTCCCGTACTTCATCAGCTACACGGTATCCGACCAGGATGATTTATCAGTGTCCGCTTCGCTCGGGTCGATCACCAGTTCCACGCGGAATCGTTATCGGGTTCCGTCCATTGAAGTTCGCGTCGGCAGTTACGATTTCGACAACACGGGGCACGTCTTCAGCGGCTATTATTCAGGCTCCCGTTTCGACAACGAACCGTGGCCGTTGGACAACGACTACCAGGCTCTGCGCGAAGCCGTATGGCTCGCAACCGATCACGCCTATAAGGCAGCCGTCGAATCGATCGCCCGCAAACGCGCCGCGCTCAGCGGCATCGCGGAGTCGCAGGAGAAATTGAAGGATTATTCGAAGGCCGACGCCGTTACCAGCATCGCCCCGATCGCGCACGAGAAGGTAGACGACGCGCAATGGCGGACTCGCGTGGCAAAGCTTTCGGGAATCTTCCAGGCTTATCCAGAAATTCTCGCATCGGGCGTCGAGTTTAACGCGAACCTTGGACCCACGTACTATTTGGATTCCGACGGCACGGCGGTGCGCTTCAAAGACGACGTCGTTTGGATGATCGCGCGCGCGGAAGTACAGGCATCCGACGGAACGCTCATGCGCGAAGGCATTTCCGTTCAATCGCTGGATATGCATACGTTCCCCTCCGAAGCTGAGCTTACGGCGCAGGTGACCTCGCTCGCGGAACGCATGAGAGTACGCGTGAAGGCGCCGGCGGGCGAGGCATACGTCGGCCCGGTTGTATTCGAACCATATGCGGCCGCGCAACTGTTCGGACAGTTGATCGGCGATAACCTGCGCGCTGGAAGAAAGCCGATCTCGGATGGGAACCGTCCGGTGAACTACATCCCCAGCGAATTCGAAGGGCGGATGGGATCGCGCGTGTTACCCGAATGGTTGGATGTCACCGACGACCCGACGCAAGTCATGTGGGAAGGTAAACCGCTAGCCGGCTGCTATTCGTTCGATATCGAGGGCGTTCGCCCCGCTGCGGTCCACGTCATCGAAAAAGGCATCTTCAAATCGTTCCTCACCACGCGCCAGCCGGTAAAAGGATCTCAGCAGTCGAACGGTCACGCGCGATTGGGCGGCTCCTACGGCATCAAGGCCGCGGCGATCAGCAATCTTTTTGTTAAAGCGTCGCAGACGCAGCCGCTCGACGATCTGAAAAAACGTATGCTCCAGATGCTGAAAGATCGCGACAAACCTTATGGAATGCTCGTGCGCCGTCTGGATTATCCATTTTCCTCGAGCGGCGGCGACCTGCAGCAGTTGATGGCGTCGGCGGCGCAATCGGGTGGATCGGCGCGTCCCACCAGCCCGCCCATTTTGCTGTTCCGCGTTTATCCCGATGGCCGCGAGGAACTGGTGCGGGGTTTGCGATTCCGCGGCGTGTCGACGCGCACGCTCCGAGACATCCTTGCGGCTTCGACTGAGACAGGGATGTTCGACTTCACCAATAACGCAGCTCCTTTAGCGTTTCTGGGGGCCGGTGGGATTGTCGCTCCGGCATCGGTGATCGCTCCCGGATTGTTGTTCGAAGAGCTGGAACTGGAACGTCCACAGGAGCAATTGCAGAAGCCTCCGATCGTGCCGCCGCCGAACGTGTAGCGGCCGGCCTTCCGAAGCACGGTCCAGATTTTGTGTCCGCATCGAACTCATTCCCGTCTTTTCCGTTCCGCCGCGTTCCCGACAGCCTCGCTGTCTCGACGATTAAAATGAAGTTATGCGCCTGCTGAGCCGCACGATTTTCCGCGAGGTGTTTGTCAGCGCCTCGCTGGGCGCGGCTCTGTTCACGTTCATTCTGTTTCTGCAGCGCGCCCGCCCCTTGTTCGAATTCCTGGTGCGCAGTCCGGGACCTCCTTCGCAGGTCGCCTACTTATTTGCGCTGGTCCTTCCGCAGGCCCTCCCGTTCACGGTGCCGCTGGGCGTTCTGGTCGCCACGCTGATCACGCTCTCGCGCATGTCGAGCGACGGCGAAGTGACGGCGATGCGCGCGGCGGGCGTGCCCGGCCAACGCGTCGTTCCTCCGGTGCTGACGTTTGGATTTCTGGCGATGTGGGTCGCCGCGGCTGCTTCACTGTGGCTGACACCGTGGTCGATTCGCGAGCGTTACCGCGTCGAAAATCAACTGATCGCGGGCGATCTTACCGCCGACGTCGAACCGCGCGTCTTCGACGAAGAGTTTCCGAATTCCGTGCTGTACGTCACCGACGTCACCACGGGGCCGACCGGATTGTGGAAACGCATTTTTCTGGCCGACGTGACGCCTCCGGAGGAACGTCTTCCAAGCGCCACCGAACGCGGCGATAGCCCGCGCATCACGCTCGCTTCCGAAGCGATCGTTTCGCCCGACGCCACGCAGAATCGCTTGCAGCTTTCCTTGCGCAACGGCAGCACCTACGAGGCCGGCAAAGATGCGACCGATTATCACATCACGATGTTTCCCAACGGCGATCAGGTCCTGGAAGCCAAAAAGCCCGACGAGATCCACGCCACTCGAGTCGCGCCTGAAATGGACACGATCCCTTTGTACCGGCAGGCGTACAAGGACGCATCGCTCGACCGGACGGCTAAGTTGGATGCGCGCGTCGAACTGAATCAACGATTCGCTTTGCCGCTGGCCTGCTTGCTGATGGCGATGATCGGCGTGCCGTTGGGGATCACGCGGCGGCGCGCGGCGAAATCCGCGGCGGTGGTCATGACGGTCGCCATTGCGTTCCTGTATTACATGGCGATGATCAGTTTCATCGGCATGGCGCGCCAGGGTGTCATGTCCGGGGAAGCGGCCGTGTGGCTGCCCGATCTTTTCCTGGGCCTGGTCGGGCTCCTGATGATCGCGCGGCTGGAGCGCCCGGGCGATAGCGATCTGATGGGCATCATCTCCGCTCGTTTGCAGGCGCTGCGCGGATTGAAGCCCGACGCTTCGACCGTGCGCCGGCGCGCTGTATTGGAACGCCTGGAACCGAAACGCGTGCTGGCGAGATTTTCGCTGCTGCCGCAAGTCATCGACGCGTGGGTGCTGTCGAGTTTTCTGTTTTACTTCGTGATGCTGCTGGTCAGCTTCGTGATGATGACGCACGTCTTTACTTTTTTCGAGCTGCTCAGCGACATCGTGAAGAATCACATTCCGATGTCGCGCGTGCTCACGTATCACTTTTTTCTGACGCCGCGCCTGATTTACGATCTGACGCCGGTGGGCGTATTGACGGCTGTCCTCGTCACCTTCGGAGTGCTCACGAAGAACAACGAAGTCACCGCGGTGAAGGCGTGCGGGATCAGCGTCTATCGTTTGACCGCGCCAGTATTGCTCGCCGGGCTGATTCTGAGCGGCAGTCTGTTCGCCTTCGATCATTACTGGGTTCCGGAAGCCGATCGCCGTCAGGATGCCATTCGCGCCGAGATTAAAGGCCGCCCCGCGCAAACCTTTCTACGTCCCGATCGCCGTTGGATTTACGGCCTGCGCGATCGTGTTTATTACTACCGGTATTTCGACGCTTCCCAGCAAGTGATGTTGGGCGTCAACGTGTATGAACTCGACCTGGAGCGCTTCCGGTTGAAGCGCCACATCTACGCCGAGCGCGCGCAGTGGGACAAGAATTCGAAGGCATGGGTTTTCGAAAACGGCTGGAGCCGCGACATGAGCGCCAGCAACGTCACGCATTTCGAGGATTTCTCGCATCAGACGCGCACGTTTCTGGAACTCGAGGAGCCGCCCGATTATTTCGTGAAGGAAGTGAAACAGTCGCGGCAGATGAATTTCCGCGAGCTTGCGGCTTATATCCGCGAGCTGCAGCAGAGCGGTTTCGATACGGTCGCGTTGCAGGTGCAGTTCTACAAGAAGTTCTCCGTCCCTTTGTTCGCGCTGATCCTTGCGATGGTCTCGATTCCGTTTGCGTTTCTCGCCGGCAATCGTGGCGCGATGGCGGGCGTCGGCATGAGCCTCGGAATCTACATTCTTTATTGGTCCATCGGACAAGTGTTCGAACAAGTCGGAAATTTGAGCCAACTGCCGGCGCAAGTGGCGGCATGGTCTCCAGACGTCGTGTTCTCTCTCGCCGGATTTTATCTCCTTGCTCGCATGCGGACGTGAAACGATCTCGTGAAACCGATCTGTGGAAGCTGATCCCATGAAAGCTTGCGTCCTTCCATTGCCCGCTCCCGTCGAAACGAATCCTCTGCGGTACATGGATATTCCTGTGCCCGATCGCTTGGAAGCCCATGAGGTGCTGATTCGTATCCGCGCCTGCGGCGTGTGCCGCACCGATCTGCATGTGGTGGAAGGCGAACTCGATCGCCGCAAAATGCCGGTCATTCCGGGTCATCAAGTGGTGGGCATCGTGGAAAAGACCGGCGTCGGCGTCACGCGTTTTCAGATCGGAGATCGCGTGGGCGCGGCGTGGCTGCGCGAAACCGACGGGACTTGCGAATTCTGCCGCAACGGCCGAGAGAATCTGTGCCTGCACGCGGCATTCAACGGTTACACTGCCGACGGCGGTTACGCTGAATTCATGGCCGCGCCCGAGGCGTTTCTGTATCCGATTCCCGAAGGGTTCGCGGATCTCAAAGCGGCTCCGCTGCTGTGTGCCGGCATCATCGGATTCCGCTGTCTGCGCGTCGCGGGATTCACGGGAAAGTCGGAAGGCAAGACACTCGGGTTATACGGCTTCGGCAACGCGGCGCACATTGCGACGCAGGTCGCGCGTTATTGGGGCGCGCGCGTGCTCGCATTCACGCGCGATGTCCGTCATCAGAAACTCGCTCTTGAACTCGGCGCAGCTTGGGCGGGCGGGGGAATGGACGCTTCGCCTGAAAAGCTCGACGCCGCGATTTTGTTTGCGCCCGCTGGCGAATTGGTGCCGGCCGCGCTCGCGAATCTGAAGATGGGCGGAACGGTCGTGCTCGGGGGAATCCATATGAGCGACATTCCTTCGATGCCGTATGAGCTCCTCTATCACGAGCGGGTGGTTCGCAGCGTGGCCAACAATACGAGACAGGACGGCGAGGATTTTCTCGCACTCGCCGCGAAGATCCCGGTCGAAGCGCACGTCGAAACCTTCGCCCTCTCCGATGCGAATCGCGCCCTGAATGCGCTCAAAAACGATGCGATCGAGGGAGCCGCGGTCCTACTTCCCGATTGAAAACCTGAGATCGCCCGCTGGACCGTTCGTATAATAGAAGATTGGACCTCGAAAAGACACTTCTACGCAAGGTCGGCGAAGCGATTAGCCGTTTCAAGATGATTCGGGAAGGCGATCGCGTGGCCGTGGCGCTCTCCGGCGGCAAGGATTCGCTGACCATGCTGGAAGCGCTGCTGCTCCTGGTGGAACGTGCGCCGATCGATTTTTCGGTATGCGCCTTCACGGTGGAGCAGGGGAAATTTTTGCGGCCCATCCAGCCGCTCGGTGAATACCTGAAACAGCGCGGCGTCGACTGGACGTATTACACGGACAATCCCTCGCTGCGGCTTCTGGAAGAAAAGCCCGATCACGGTTGCGATTTGTGCAGCCGTTTCCGGCGGCGCGCGGTTTACGAAATCGCGCGAGGGCTCGGCGCAAATGTCATCGCGTTCGGACACACGGCGGACGATTTATGTGAATCGTTCCTGCGCAATGCATTATTCACCGGACGAATCGGCGCTCTGCCGCCGGTGACCTATTCGCGTGAACGCGATTTTCGTCTGATCCGGCCGCTGGTCTACGTCAATGAGGATCTGACCGCGCGCTTCGCGGCTTCGCTCGGCGCCCCCGTGATTCCTTGCGGATGTTCTCAGAGAGCGGGGGCCGTCCGGCGCACGTTGCGCGACGTTCTCGGAACCTTGGAGCAGGAATATCCGCATCTCAAGGAGACGCTGCTTTCCGCGATGGGCAACATCCAGACCTCGCGGCTCCTGGATCCGCGATACCTCGATTTGGAAGCCAACGGCGCCGAGGCGAGCGAGGCGGAACCGGATGAGGCCAATCCTTTTGTTGTGGTGGGATAGAATCGTTCTTGCCGCCCCCACTGGTACCTCCGCTGGTCAGTGTAGCCGTGCCGACGCTGACCGCTGGCGATGCCCTGGCAGATTGTTTGCGCTCGCTCGAATGCCAGACTTTCCGCGATTTTGAAGTCGTCGTCGTGGATAACAGCGGCGCTCGCCATGTCACGGATGCTGGATTTGCCCGCGTGATTTACAACCAACGCAATGTCGGATTCGGCGCCGCGGTGAATCAAGTGTTTCGTGAAACGAGCGCGCCTTACCTGGCTACGCTGAACGACGACGCTGCCGCCGATCCCGGTTGGATGCAGGCGCTCGTCGACGCGGCCGAGTCGAATCCGCGCGCCGGAATGTTTGCCCCGCGTGTGATGCTGGCGGGGAAAGAAACGCTCGATTCCGCGGGAATGCTGCTGGCGGACGACGGATCGAGCAAGCAGCGCGGCCATGGACAGAAGCCCGAGGCATTTTCGGCCATGCGCCAGGCGTTTTTCCCGAGTGGCTCAGCGGCACTGTACCGGCGCGCCATGCTCGAAGAAATCGGCCTGTTCGACGAAAGCTATTTTCTGTATTGCGAGGACACCGATCTCGGACTGCGCGCGCGCTGGGCCGGTTGGGATTGCGTGTACGTTCCGGAAGCCGCCGTGGAGCATCGTTATTCGCACACGGCGGGGGGCGCGTCGCCCATGAAAGTGTATTACGTCGAGCGGAACCGTCTCTATACGGCGGTGAAGAACTTGCCGGCACGCATGTTGTGGCGTGTGCCGTTCACGGAGTGCGTGCGTTACTTTTGGCATTTCGTTGTCCTGCTCGGCGGCTCGGGACGTACGGGCGAATATCGCGATGCGGGCCACGACAAATGGCTCCTGCCGTTCCTCGTGTTGCGGGCGCATGCGGCCGCGCTGTTTCGGCTGCCGCGGCTTTTCGGCGAGCGCCGCAGACTCGCCGCGCAACGCAAGCTCACGCCGTCTGAATTTCAAAGCCTCGCGGAAGCGCACCGGATCTCACTGCGGGAGGTCGCGTCGCTGTGAAGCTCCTGGTGCTGATTCCGGCCTACAACGAGGAAGGGGCGATCGGAAGCGTCGTGACCGAAGTGCTCGACGTGATGCCGGGGACGCAGGTGCTGGTGGTCGACGATTGCTCCAAGGATGCGACGCTCTATCGGGCGCGCGAAGCGGGCGCGCGTGTACTGGCGCTGCCCTATCATCTGGGCCTCGGCGGATGCGTGCAGGCAGGCTATCGGCTCGCCTACGAACTGGGGTTCGATTATGTGATTCGCGTCGATGGCGATGGCCAGCACGATCCGCGTGACATCCCGAAAATTCTGGAAGCTTTGGAACGCGAACGCTGTGAAATGGTGATCGGCTCGCGTTTTGTGGATGGAGCCGGGGAGCACACCAACGCCGTCCGAGGCTTGGCGATTGTTTTTTTTCGCGCGGTGCTGCGGCCGATCTTAGGCAAGCCCGTCCGCGATCCGACTTCGGGTTTTGTCGGCGTGAATCGCACTGCCCTCGGTGTATTCAGCCGTACGTTCCCGCTCGAGTATCCGGAGATTGAGGCCTTGGTCGTGCTGCAGCGCCGGCGCTTCCGTTTCGTCGAGATCCCTTGCCGCATGCGTCCGCGCAAGGCCGGGCGCAGTACGATCACGGCGGTGAAGTCGCTTTATTACATGGTGCACGTGCTGCTGGGCGTATTCGTCAACGTGCTGAAGTTCGAAGGCAGGAGAAAATAGAACATGGACCGCATGCTGGATGTCATGACGATCTTCAGTCTGGTGCTGGCGGCGCTGGTACTGCTCTCCGTAAGGCGCGCGCACATCCGCGTGGAGTACTCGGTCAGCTGGCTCCTGGCCGCGGTCGCGCTCCTGATCGTTTCCCGTTCGCGGGATCTGGTGAGCCGCATTCCGGCGTGGCTGGGAGTCAGCGACGCGGCGATCGCGGTGCTGATCGTTTCGGGCGCCGTGTTCGTCGTCGTGCTGTACCGTTTGTCGATGATCATTTCACATCTGAAGGATTCGAACATCGCGCTGATTCAAAAAGTGGCGATCCTCGAGTTCAATATGGAATCTCTGCATGAAAAAGACCAAGCGGCCGGTAAAAGCTAGCGCGGAGGAAAGCGCTCGGACACCGCCGAAAACGTGGAATTGGTGGCCGTGGGCGGCGGCCCTCGCCGCCTTGTTCGTGGCGCTGGAAATCTATGGACCGGCCTTGCGTGGGCCATTCGTGTTCGATGACCGCGTCCTCCCATTCATGAGGCCCAACATCGAGGTGCAACCGTTTTCGGCGTGGATCAACAGCGTCCGTCCTCTGCTCATGTTCAGCTTTTGGCTGGATTACCGGTACGGCGCACTCGATCCGCTCGGGTACCATTTGACCAACGTACTGCTGCACTTCTTCACTTCGGTAATCGTCGCTGTCGTGGCCGCGCGACTGTTGAGTTGGGCGAACGTGGAAGGTCGCCAGCGCGACGTGCTCGCGGTTCTCGCCGGCGCGCTATTTTTGGTGCATCCGGCCCAAACGGAATCCGTCGCCTACGTAGCCAGCCGCTCCGAAGCCCTCAGCGTTTTTTTCTTCTACGCGGGTTTGGCGGTATTTCTTTATCGCGGCGAAGGCCCCATGAAATTCCCGCGTGCGCTGGCGTCGGTCGCTTTGTTCGGAGCGGCGGTCGTCACCAAGGAACATACGGCGATTTTCCCCGTGGTAGTGGTGTTCGCCGATTATTTCTGGAAGCGCGGAGGGCTGCGCAAGAATGCGATCTTCTATGCCTTGGTTGCCGTATGTGGCGCCGCCGGCGGAGTCATGGTGGTGCGCGTGCTGCAGCGTGCGAACACTGCGGGATTCAATGTCCCGGGCCTCACTCCGATGACGTATTTCTTCACGCAGGGCCGCGTCGTGTGGACTTACATACGCCTTTTCTTTCTACCTTTTGGACAAAACCTCGACCCCGACGTGGCTATCTCGCACAGTGTGCTGGAACACGGCGCGATTTTCGGTTTGCTGGCAATGGGCACTGTGATTTGCGCGGCGTGGGTGTATCGGAAGCGGTGGCCGCTCGCCTCGTTCGGCGCCATTCTGTTTGTGATTCTGGTGGCTCCGACTTCGTCCTTTGTTCCAATTCTCGATCCACTTGCCGAACGCCGCATGTATCTTCCGTTCCTTGGCCTCATTCTCATCGTGCTGGAATTGCTTCGGCACGTGAAAGTGCAAAACGCGATGTGGATCGGCGCAGCGGTGTGTTTGGTGCTCTCGATCCTCACCTATCAACGCGCGCAGGTGTGGGGCGACCCCGTTGCGTTATGGGCCGACACAGCCGCGAAATCGCCTCATAAGCTCCGTCCGCGCTTTCAGTTGGCGTTTGCGTATTACGACACAGGACGCTATGCGGACGCGGCTCGAAATTACGAAGTCGCTTCGAAATTAGAGCCTCCGAGTTTCGATCTTTTAATGGATTGGGCGCTCGCATTGTTTTACGCCGACCGCGAAAGGGAAGCGATTCCCTTGTTGCAGCAGGCGGAGAAGCTCGAAAACGGCGCACATGTGCACGCTACGCTCGGCATGGTTTATGCCAAACTTCGGCAAAAGGATGAAGCGCTGAAGGAATTGAGCATCGCCGAGCACCTCGATCACCGCTTCGAGATGACTTACGTCTATCGCGGTAACGTCTACGAACTCGACGGTGATCGCGCGGGTGCGGCGCGAGAGTACCAGCACGCGATTTCGATCAATCCGCTCAATCAGGCGGCGCGCGACGCTTTGGCCCGCGTGAGCCGCTAATGGCCCGCATCGGCGTCAACGCGCTGTATCTGATTCCAGGCGGCGTGGGGGGCACCGAAATTTATTTGCGCGAGTTGCTCGCCGCGCTTGCGCGCATCGATGGTGAAAACGAATACTTCGTGTTCACGAATCGCGAAACCGGCGCGGATCTGACACCGCAGCGGAACAACTTTTACTGGAAGCCGCAGGCCGTGCACGCGAAATCGCGGCCCCTCCGCATCGCGTGGGAGCAGACAATTCTTCCGATCGAAGCGTGGCGGCTCAGGCTCGACGTGCTTTTCAATCCCGGATTCACCGCGCCGATTTTGAGTCCGTGTTCTTGCGTCACTGTCTTTCACGATTTGCAGCATAAGCGCCATCCCGAATATTTTCGTTGGTTCGATTTGCCCTTCTGGCGCCTCTTGTTGTGGGCCGCGGTACATCGGGCAAAAAACATCATTGGGGTTTCCGAAGCCACGCGCACGGACTTGCTGCACTTTTACAATGTGCCGGCGGCGCGGATTCACGTTGTGCATCACGGCGTCGATCCTGCCCTGTTCGATCTCCGCCGCGAGCATCTCGATCGATTTGTCTTGTGTGTGTCAACACTGCATCCGCATAAGAATATCGAGCGGCTCGTCCGCGCTTACGCACGCGAGAAACGTGACTTTAAGCTGGTCCTGGCGGGAATGCGCGGATTTCACGGAGAGATCGTCGAACGCTTGATCGGCGAATTGAATCTGCGCGATCGCGTGACGCTGACCGGCTGGATTTCACGGGCGCAGTTGTACGATCTCTATAATCGCGCACTGGCGTGCATCTATCCTTCGACGTTCGAGGGCTTCGGAATGCCGGTGCTCGAAGCCATGGCCGCGGGAGTTCCGCTGGCGTGCTCGGAAATCCCGCCGTTGCGTGAAGTGGCCGCCGACACGGCTCTGTACTTCGATCCGCTCGACAAGAACGCCTTGGCGTCCGGATTGAAACGCATCGTATCCGATGACGCTCTACGCGCCGACCTCAGCTACGCAGGCCGCGAACGGGCGCGGATGTTCACTTGGGAGCGAGCTGCACGCGAAACGCTGGACGTCTTGCTAGCGAAGTAGATCTTCCAACTGCACGCGCGCGTCGGTCTTACTATCTCGATACTTCACGATCACCGGCGTGTACAGCGAAATATTCCATTCTTTCCCTTTGCCGTGCGTGATGGCGCGCGAACCAGCGACCACGACCGCATCTTCCGGAATGACAAGTGGTTCGTCTCCCGGCGCCGTCAGAATTTCACCGCGCACCAGATCGTACACCGGGGTCGAGCGCGTCAGGATCGTTCCGCTGCCGAGCACCGCGCGCTTCTTTACTACGGTGCCTTCGTACACGCCGCAATTTCCGCCGACCAGGACTTCGTCTTCAATGATCACAGGCATCGCACCGACCGGCTCCAGAACGCCGCCAATCTGCGCCGCGGCCGAGATGTGGCAGTTCGAGCCCACCTGCGCGCAGCTTCCGATCAACGCGTGTGAATCGACCATGGTGCCGCTTCCCACCCACGTGCCCGCGTTGATGTACATCGGCGGCATGCAGGTGACACCCTTCCCGATATAGCAGCCGTCGCGAATGCTGGAACCTCCGGGTACGACGCGCACGCCACTTTCCGTAGTGATGTGCTTCACGGGCCATGTGGCTTTATCGAATAGCGGTTGGCGCGCGGAATCGATCGACATATCCACAACTGTTCCCATGCGCATGCCGAGCAGGATTCCCTTTTTGACCCACGCATTCACGCGCCAGCCGGTACGCGTCGACGCATCCGGTTCCGCCGACCGGATGCGGCCTTCGTTCAAAGCCCGCTTGAATTGAGCGAACAGCGCGTAATGTTCTTCTGTATAGACGGACGGCTTGTGATCGAACAGTTCTTCTATTGTGGTCTGCATGCTCTCCGGATCTGTTTTGGCGAACGCGTGCGCGCTGGTCGACATGCTTTAGCGACCCGCGGGAACTGCCGATTGCAGGAGTCCGCAAGATTTCAGGACGGCTTCGATTTTCGCTTCGTTGCCCGGCTGCGGCGGGCACATGGGCAGGCGATATACCAGCTCGATCAGGCCCATCATCGCCATCGCAGCCTTCACGGGAACTGGATTGGCTTCGACGAAGTTGATTTCGAGCAACGGGAACCATGCCTTTTGCACGGCCCGGGCGGCGGCGAAATCGCCCGCCAGCGCGAGGTTCGTCAGCTTCGTCATCTCCGCCGGAATTTCGTTCGACGCGACGGATATCAATCCGCAACCGCCCAGCGCGATGAGCGGGATGGTGATGGCATCGTCACCCGAAAGAACCGCGAAATCGGCGGGTAGATTGTGGCAGACGGCGGCCATCTGGCCGATATTGCCCGACGCTTCCTTGACGCCGACGACGTTGTCGATTTCCGCAAGCCGCTTTAGCGTCGCCGTTTCCACGTTCACGCCCGTGCGGCCCTGCACGTTGTAAACGATGATGGGGAGCCTTACCGCGTTCGCGATCGCTTTATAGTGCTGATACAAACCTTCCTGCGTGGGTTTGTTGTAGTACGGCGTGACGGAGAGAAGTCCATCGACGCCCATGTGCTGCAGTTCGCGCGCGAGCTCGATCACTTCAGCCGTGTTGTAGCCGCCCGCGCCTGCGATTACAGGGACCTTTCCCTTCGCGACTTCCAGCGTAATCTCGACCACGCGCAGGTGTTCCGCGCGTGTCAGCGTGGGACTCTCGCCCGTGGTTCCGCAGGGAACCAGGAAATCGATCCCGCCTTCGACCTGGCGTTCGACCAGACGCCGCATGGCGTTTTCGTCGAGCGACAAATCCCGGCGGAAGGGAGTGATGAGCGCGGTACCGCAGCCTTTAAACATAAGCTTCACCTCTGAAAACACTCACTTCTGAACCAACGTCTACTTCTTGCTAAAGAACACGTCGCCAAACTCATAGACGCCCTGTTTTCCCACAACCCATTGTGCGGCTTTCAAGGCGCCTCGTGCGAATCCTTCGCGGCTGCGCGCCGAATGCCGCAGCGTGATCGTATCGGCCGCTGAATCGAAGCCGATTTCATGCGTCCCCGGATGCCGTCCGGCGCGATTGCTGCTCACGTCAATGTCGCGCGGATAACCCGCGATTTTCATGTCTTCCACCAGCTTGAGCAGCGTGCCGGAGGGTGCGTCCTTCTTGGTATCGTGATGAACTTCCCAGGCCCACGCGCCGTAGCTCGGCTCCTCGGCCATCAACCGCGCGGCCTCCTGCACCAGGCGAAAAAATACGTTCACGCCGATGGAAAAATTCGGACTCCAGATCATACCGGTGCCGTTGCTTTCCACGGCCGCCTGCACGCGCTCGCGCTGCGCCAGCCAACCCGTCGTGCCGACCACGACCGGAATCTTCAGCTCCGCGAGTCTTTCAATATTTTCGACGGCTGCTTCGGGCGTAGAGAATTCGATGGCGACGTCGCAAGCCGCAGTCTTTGCCATATCGTCGCCCACATCGATACGCGCCTGCACCGTGAATCCATATTCCGGCGCGAGCTGCTCGATCAGCTTGCCCATCTTTCCGTAGCCGACGATCGCGAGTTTCATTCGCCTCTCATTTTTAAAAACCGTACGCTTTGGTCTCGAAATCAGCCCGCGATCGCCTTCGTCAGCAAGCCTTTTTGGACCATGACTTCGGCGATCTGGACCGCATTCAGCGCCGCGCCCTTCAATAGCTGATCGCCCGCGACGAACATATTGATGGAGTGTCCGCTCGGATCGCTCAAATCCTGGCGAATACGTCCGACGAGGACATCGCCCTGACCGGAAGCGTCTTTCGGCATCGGGAAGTAATTCTTTTCGGGATCGTCCACCAGTTTGACGCCCGGAGCAGTTCGCAGGATCTCGCGAACTTCGGCCGGCGTGATCGGACGTTCGCATTCGAACGTCAGCGATTCGGAGTGCGCGCGCAGTACGGGCACGCGCACGCAGGTCGCGCTGATGCGAATATCGGGATCCGCGAAAATTTTGCGCGTCTCTTTAATCATCTTGGTCTCTTCTTCGTTGTAGCCCGTCTCCGGATCGATCTTGGAGTTATGGCTGAAGAGGTTGAAGGCATACGGATGCGGCAGCACCGTATTCTTGTACTCGCGATTTTCCAGGTGCGCGCGCGTCGATTCGCGCAGTTCTTCCATGGCCGCCGCGCCTGCGCCGGAGGCGGCTTGATACGTCGAAGCGATCAGCCGGTGAATGCGATTCTTCCGATGAATGGGCCACAAAGGCACGATGCCGATGATGGTCGAGCAGTTCGGATTCGCGATGATGCCTCGATGGTGCGCGATGGCATCCGGATTGATCTCAGGAATGATCAGCGGCACCGTCGGATCCATGCGGAACGCCGATGAGTTATCCACCACGACCGCGCCGGCATTGACCGCGATGGGGCCGAACTTCTTAGAAATCGATCCGCCTGCGCTGAAGAACGCGACGTCGACGTCTTGGAAGCTGTTTTCGGTCAGTTCCTCGACTTTGACTTCGCGTCCGCGGAACGGCATCGTTTTGCCGGCGGAGCGCGCCGAGGCCAGCAGGCGCAATTCGGAAATCGGAAAATTCCGCTCTTCCAAGCAACGGAGAAATTCGACGCCCACGGCTCCCGTGGCGCCGGCGATGGCTACTCGATAGTGGTGACTCATTGGTTTAATAATTTCCTCGCTAAATCCTGATAGGTTTGTACGGCCGCGGCCAACTCGCGTTTCGGAATGCGTTCCTCGGACGTGTGCGCTACGTGAATCGATCCGGGACCGAACAGGAGCGGCTGCCCCCAGGCGCCTTGAAACGCCGGAATATCGGTCGTATAGGAAACGATCGATGTTTCAAATCCTTCCATCGCGCCCAAATGCACGGCGGGAATATACAGCACTTCGCGTGCTTCCACCGACGTGCCCGCTGCTTCCGCCACGGCCTTGCGGGTGCTGTTCCCATCGTCCACCAGGCGGACGAAAATCTCGGCGACGGCTTGGTCGGGAATCACGTTCGGCGCGCGGCCTCCGTGAATCGTGCCGATATTCATCGTGCTTGCGCCGAGCACCGCGTCTACGGGTAGAGCGATTTTCCGAACTCGCTCCAGCGCGTCCAATAATTTCTCGATGGCCGAGTCGCCCAAGTGCGGATATGCCGAATGCGCCATGCGCCCCCCGGCGATGAATTCGTAACGCAGCGCGCCTTTCGATCCCAGCGCGAGTTTGCTTTCCGTGGGTTCGCCATTGATCAGGAAACGGCTGCCCCGTGGATCTTTTGCCGCCGCCTCAGCTCCCGCGCTGTTACGCTCTTCGCCCACGACGAATAAAACCGCAACGCGGCGTTCGCCGCTTTCCACCAACGCCCGCACGGCGAACAGCATCGCCGCGATAATCCCTTTGGTATCGCAGGCGCCGCGGCCCCAGATGAACTCGTCATCCTCGCGCGACGGGAAAAAGGGAGGAACCGTATCGATATGCGTGGAGAACGTCACCACGGGGGAATCCCAGTAAGCCAGGACGTTGTAACGCCGGGGTTCCACTTCGATGCGCTCCACATGGCCGCCCGTGCGCGACGTAAGTTTGGTGAGATATTCTGACAGAAACACCCCGACCTGCTCCTCGTGAGGAGTAACCGAGTCGATGTCCACCAGCGCGCGCGTCAGCTCGAAAACGTCCATAAGACCTAAAAATGTATGGATAGAGAAAGCGCCGTGGCTGAACGGCCAGGAGGGTCAAACAGAGTTTGTACCGCTACCCGATAGCGCTCCACTCGGCCTCACAACAAGGCCGAATGACAGTGGGCAGGTCTTAGCCTTACCCCCCAACCGCCGCGCTCGAATCATCGCGGCAATTTCGGCGAGGACGCCCCTTTCACCTCGCGCTCCGGGATTTCGCCGGAACTACGCGCTTGGCTACCTGATGGCCCCCGCTCCTCTACCAGAACCTTCAGAATAACATGACGTCCAGCGGATCATATGATTCGCTGGTAATCGGATTCATGCATAATTTAGGTGAATGAGCACGACGTCCCGGATCAACGTCGGCGAGGTAGGTTTATTGTCGCGCTTCTGGACGGTGCTGGAAGCGGCGGCTATCGGATTATATAGCGACAACTGCTTTGGCATCGCGAAGGGCGCTGCGTACTCGGCCCTGCTGGCGTTCTTCCCGATCCTGACCACGGTAGCGTCGCTGCTGGTGCAGGCCAACGCCGAGCGGGTTTCGCGGACCATCGTTCACCTGCTCTATGACGTCGTGCCGCCTGGCACGGAAAGAGTGGTGGAGCAACTTTTTAACGTTCGTGGGCAACGCCCCACAGCACTGCTGGCGACCAGCGCCGTGCTGGCGCTATGGGCGGGCTCCGGAGTGACCATCAGTCTGATGGAAGGGTTCCGCGCGATCTACCGCCTCCCCAGCGGCCGACCCTTCTTGCAGGAGCGTCTGGTGGCGATTTTGTTGGTGCTCGGATCTTCTATTCCGTTGCTCGGCGCATCACTATTAATCGTCTTCGGAAACCAGTCCCGGGCATGGGTAATCAACCGGCTGGGAATCGTCGATCAATATGGAGACGTACGCGGATCCGTTCGCATCCTTTCGCAATTATTGACTTTCCTGGTCGCCGCGGGCGCCATGGTGTTCGTCACATCCTTGATGTACTATTTCGGGCCCAATCGCAAACAGCGCTGTAAAGATGTCGTACCTGGAGCCATCCTGGCGATGGTGCTGTGGCTCGCTGCCACTTTGGCGGTCGCCTGGTACTTTCGTCATATCACCGACTACAACGTCCTTTATGGCAGCGTTGGCGCGGGACTTGCGCTGCTGGTATGGAGCTACGTTCTGGCCGTCATCGCCTTCTTCGGCTGTGAGTTTAACGCCGCGCTCGAACTTCATCGGCAAGCGTAGCGAATCCGCCAAAAGACACGATAAGAGTCCATATGAATCTTTCTACGCTAACCCGCGACGAACGCAGCGAGATCGACGCCTGGTGGCGAGCCGCGAATTATCTCTCGATCGGACAGATTTATCTTTACGCGAATCCGCTGCTCACCGAACCTCTGCGGCGCGAGCATATCAAGCCGCGCCTGCTCGGTCATTGGGGAACAACGCCCGGGCTGAACTTCATTTATGCCCACGCGAATCGCCTGATTCGGAAATACGATCTCGACATGCTGTACGTTTGCGGCCCCGGCCACGGAGGTCCGGGAATGGTCGCGAACACATGGCTCGAAGGAACCTACAGCGAGTTTTTTCCGAACATCACGCGCGACGCGGAAGGCATGCAACGGCTGTTTAAACAGTTCTCATTTCCCGGCGGCATTCCCAGTCACGTCGCGCCCGAAACTCCGGGATCGATCCACGAAGGAGGAGAACTCGGCTATTCCCTTCTGCACGCCTACGGCGCGGTGTTCGATAATCCCGGTCTGATCGCGACGTGCGTTATCGGCGACGGCGAGGCGGAAACCGGCGCGCTCGCGACCAGTTGGCATTCGAATAAATTTCTCGATCCCGTGCGCGATGGCGCGGTGCTGCCGATCCTTCATCTCAACGGTTATAAGATCGCCGGACCAACCGTTCTCGCGCGCATCCCGCAGGAGGAACTCGCGCATCTGCTCGAAGGCTACGGCTATAAGCCATATTTTGTCGAAGGGCACGACCCGGAGCCCATGCATGAAGCCATGGCGATGACGTTCGAGACGGCCATCCTCGAGATTCGGGAGATCCAGCGGAAAGCCCGGAGCGAGGGATTCACCGAACGGCCCATTTGGCCCATGATCGTCCTGGTATCGCCGAAGGGTTGGACCGGTCCTAAGATCGTCGACGGAAAGCCTTGTGAAGGCAGCTTCCGTTCGCATCAAGTGCCGCTCGATATGTCTCCGGCCCATCCCGAGCACCTCGGCATGCTGGAACAGTGGATGAAGAGCTACCGGCCAGACGAACTGTTCGACGAACTCGGGCGTCCCATTCCAAAGATTCTCGCGTTGGCTCCGAAAGGGACCCGCCGCATGGGCGCGAATCCACACGCCAACGGCGGCCAGCTCCTTCAGGATCTGCGGATCCCCGATTTTCGAAATTACGCCGTGGCTTGCCCCGAGCCAGGCGCCGCGCAGGCGGAATCGACCCGCGTGCTTGGTCCCTTTCTCCGCGACGTGATGAGCGCCAATGCGGCCGCCGCTAATTTCCGCGTATTCGGTCCGGATGAGACGGCCTCCAATCGTCTGCAAGCTCTTTTCGATGTGACGAATCGCACGTCGGAGGCGATGATTCTGCCGACCGACGATCACGTCGCGCCCGACGGCCGGGTGATGGAAGTGCTCAGCGAGCACATGTGTCAGGGTTGGCTCGAAGGCTATCTGCTCACGGGACGCCATGGATTTTTTTCCTGTTACGAAGCGTTCATCCACATCATCGATTCCATGTTCAACCAACACGCCAAGTGGCTGAAGGTGGCAAATGGAATCCCGTGGCGCAAGCCGATCGCGTCCCTCACTTATTTGTTGACCTCCCATGTGTGGCGTCAGGATCACAACGGATTCAGTCATCAGGACCCGGGTTTTCTCGATCACGTTGCGAACAAAAAGGCGGACGTCGTGCGCGTGTATCTGCCGCCTGATGCGAACACTTTGCTTTCCGTGGCGGATCACTGCCTGCGCAGCCGCAATTTCGTGAACGTGATCGTGGCCGGCAAACAGATGGCTCCGCAATGGCTGGATATGGACGCGGCCGTGCATCACTGCACGGTCGGGCTCGGCGTCTGGGAGTGGGCCAGCAACGACGCCGGGAATCCGGACGTGGTCATGGCGTGCTGCGGGGACGTTCCCACGCTTGAAACTCTGGCTGCCGTTGATCTGCTGCGGACGCACCTGCCCGCGCTCAAAATTCGCGTCGTCAACGTCGTCGATTTGATGTCCTTGCAGCCGCCCAGCGAGCATCCGCACGGAGTCACCAATGAACTCTTCGACGCGTTATTCACTAAGGACAAGCCCATCGTTTTTGCGTTCCATGGCTATCCGTGGCTGATTCATCGTCTCGCGTACCGGCGTACGAATAGCGACAATCTACACGTCCGCGGTTATAAAGAAGAAGGAACCACCACCACGCCATTCGACATGACGGTAATGAACGATCTCGACCGGTTCCATCTGGCGGGCGATGTGGTCGATCGCGTTCCCGGCTTAGGCGAGGCGGCCGTACGATTCAAAGCGTTTCTTCGGAATCGGCTCATTGAGCATAAACTCTACATCGCCCAATACGGCGACGACATGCCGGAAATTCGCGATTGGACGTGGCCTGCGGGAAATCGGTCCGGTGCATGAGGATTCTCGTACTGAACGCGGGTTCGAGTAGCTTGAAATGCCGCTACGACGATCTCGATGGCCCACCGCCTTCGGATGCGCCCGCGCCGTTATGGAGCCGGTCGCTCGATCTAAAGACTGACGATTCTCTCGAAGCCGTCCTGCGCTCGCTTCCCGGACCCGTCGACGTAGTCGGCCACCGCATCGTGCACGGCGGCCCGATCCATAAGACGTCGCTCCTCACGAGCGACGTTCGAGCAGCGATTGAGGCTGCTTCCGAGATTCGCCCGCGCATAATCGCCGCGAATTACAGCGCATCGATCAGATTCGTACAATTCTCGGGGAAAGCACCCCGCAAATCGTCGTTTTCGACACGGCCTTCCACGCGACGCTCGCGGCCCCAGCCTACGTCTATCCGGGTCCTTACGCCTGGCTTGGGGAAGGCATCCGCCGCTATGGATTCCATGGGATCAGCCATCAGTACGCCTCGCGCCGCGCCGCTGAAATTCTCGGCGGCGACCCGGCGAAGTTGAAAATCGTCACTTGTCACCTCGGCAACGGCGCATCGCTCGCGGCTGTACGGGGAGGTGCGTGCGTCGACACGACCATGGGATTTACGCCGCTCGAAGGCCTCATGATGGGTTCGCGCAGCGGATCGATCGACCCCGCCATTCTGATCTATTTCATGCGCCGTCACGGTTACACCGCCGATCGTCTCGACGATCTTCTGAATCGCGAATCGGGCTTGCTCGGAATATCCGGCGTATCGGCCGACATGCGCGAAGTCCTCACGGCGATGGATCGGGGAAACGAGCGCGCGCGTCTGGCCTTCGAGATATATATACACCGTCTGCTGCGCGAAATCGGGGGTATGATCGCCGTGCTCGGAGGAATCGACGGCTTGGTCTTTACGGGTGGCGTCGGGGAGAATTGTGCGCTTTTGCGCGACCGCGTCGCGGAAAATCTCGCGTTCCTCAAACCACGAATTCTTACGATTCACGCCGAAGAAGAATGGGAAATCGCCCGCGAGTGCTGGCAGCTCAATCCTCAGTAGATACTTATTTATTCGGGACGTTGACGGTCTGTGTGCCGTCGACATAGCCGATATATTCGGTTCCCCGCACCGCGGCGACGGTCTTGCTCGCGCCGTTCTTGCCGGTGTCGACCTGGCGCTGCGTCGCACCGTCAGCCCGCCGCGCGGACAGAGCGCGAATATTCATCGTCACACCGCGCGGCCCGACTACTTTGCTCAAGGTGAAGCTCAGTTTGTTGCCGCCGCCAATACCGAGAAACTTTTTCTTCTTTCCCGTTTCCGAAATTTCACCGGTCACCACGGCGCCCTTTTGCAAGATCGTCATACCGTTCACCTTGAAATCCTCGGGAAGAGTGAACTTCACCGATGCACCGATTTCGATTTCCGCGGGAATATCCGCCGCCAGAATCATCTGGAAAGGGGTCGCGTCGGGAACCATTACGGCCGTGGTCTGCGGGACCGGAGGAGGCGGCGGCGTGGGAGGCGGAGGCGGCGCGACCGCGACCGGAGCCGGCGTCGGCTCGGCGACCGGCGCCGGAGCAGGCGTTGCGGGTACCACCGGTTTTACGGGCGCAGCAACCGGTGCCGGTGCCGCTTGCTTGGCTACGACGGGCGCCACCACCGGTGGGCGTTTTGGATTCCGCATCTGATCGAAAATCGTCTGCGAAACGCCGCCCTTGGAAAGCCGGATGATCTCGGGTGTCGACAAATCGAACTTGGTATTGTTGGCGCCGCGAATGTGATCGAGAATGACGCCGGTCGGCACCTTTTCCTTTACCAATTCGAGAATCGAATCGTTGGTAACCGTCTCGTCGGCGGGCGGCGGAGGCGTGACCTCCACAGGCGGAGGAGGAGTGGCTGCGGCTTGCGCGGCGGCGGCTTCGGCCGCAGCTTTCTTTGCGGCCTGCTGCTTCATGAACCACACTCCGCCCCCGACTGCTGCGATCACGAGTACGGCCACCGCTGCGATCAGAATCATCGCGTTCGACTTCTTCGCGTTCGCAGATTGAGGGCTCGCGGAAATCTGGGAAGCGGCTGCCGGTAGCGCACCGGTCGGGGGATTGCCGCCCGATCCCGGAAGGCTGGGCGGAGAACTCATCTGAGACGGGGATGCGATCGACGGAGGAACCACGCCGGCGCTGGAGGGAGCCGCGAATCGTGACGTGTAGAGAGATCCCGAATCCGATTCCCGCTTCAACACCGCGAGCGCTGCCTGCACGTCGTGCATGGTCTGCCAGCGGTCGTCGGGATTCTTTTTGAGACACTGCAGGATCACGGCTTCGAGCTGCGGAGGAACGTCCGGCGCAACTTCGATCATGGGCTTCACGTCGTCACGCAAAATGGACGACAGCGTCGAGAGGCTCGATTCCCCCTCGAACGCGCGGCGGCCCGTCAGCATCTCGTACAACACCGCGCCGAACGAGAAAATATCCGACCGCGTATCTACTTTTTTGCCCTGCGCCTGCTCGGGCGACATGTAGCTGACCGTCCCGATAATCGACCCTTCGATCGTCAGCGGGCTGGTCGCGGCTATCGTCTCCGCATCCTCGCCGATGTGGGTGGATTGAGTTCCGCGATCGGTTAGTTTCGCGAGCCCGAAAATCCAGAACCTTCACCAGGCCCGAATCCGTAACCATGATGTTGGCGGGTTTCAGGTCGCGATGCACGATGCCCGCAGTGTGCGCGGCGTTCAGCGCATCGGCGGTCTGCAACGCATATTTCAACGCTTGCGGAACGCGCAGGCCGCCCTTCGGAATTAAATCGTTCAGCGTCTTGCCGCCGACGTACTCCATCACCATGAATTCGGTGTCGCCTTCCGAAATCACGTCGTGGATCGTGATAATGCTGGGATGATTGAGACCGGAGGCGGCTTGCGCTTCCTGCAGGAAGCGACGCCGACGCTCGGGATCGCCCGATTTCGCGCTCGGCAATGCTTTGATCGCGACCACACGACCAAGCCGGGTGTCCTGGGCTTTATAGATTTCGCCCATCCCTCCCGCGCCCAGCTTTTCCAGGATTTGGTATTGAGCAACTTTGCGGCCAACCATATACAGCCCCTCCGGGAATCCTATCAGTTTGTCACATTTTTCGGGCCGGGGTGCGTCGTTTCCCCGCCAGGTTTCGCCGCAAACGAGGTCCGCGAGGATAGTAAACTTGGGGGACGGAGGAACTGTCATGGGACGGGTTGCTCGCGTTGTCGGAATCGTTCTTGCGGCGCTGATCGTTGTCGCCATCGCCCTGCCGTTTTTCATTGATGCCAACCAGTTTCGTCCTCGCTTGGAAACCGAGCTCAGTGGCGCCCTGGGACGAAGCGTGAAATTGGGAGATTTAAAACTCTCTCTTTGGTCGGGTGCCGTCAAAGCCGCTAATCTTTCCATCTCGGATGATCCTGCGTTCAGCATGAATCCCTTCTTGATGGCTCAATCGCTGTCCGTGGGCGTCGACTTACCCGCATTTGTTTTCTCGAAGAAGTTAGTCGTCACCGGCATGGACATTGAAAAGCCGGAGATCGCGCTGCTGCAGAATGCGGCCGGCAACTGGAATTTTTCAAGTCTCAGCGCGAAATCCTCGGGCGCTCCGCCGCCGTCCTCGTCATCTACGGGCTCAACTTCGCTGGATCTATCCGTGAAATTGTTGAAGGTTTCGGACGCGCGCATCAGCCTGACGCGCGGCAGCGATCCGCCGCAGACGCTCGATAAAGTGAACCTCGAGCTGCGGGACTTCGCGCCCACTACACCGTTTCCGTTTTCTTTTTCCGCGACGATTCAAGGTGGCGGCGATATCTCGCTTACCGGAAAGGCTGGCCCGATTAACGCCGAGAGCGTGGCGGCGACGCCGTTCACCGCTAATCTGAAGGTCGATAAATTGGACATCGTTCATAGCGGTTTCGTGCGCGCCGCGACCGGCTTTGCGGGCCTCGTTTCCGTGACCGGCACGCTGAACTCGGATGGCAAGGACTTCGATGTGCAAGGCGACGTTAAAGCCGATCAGCTGAAGCTCGCCAAGAACGGGATGCCCGCCAAAGTGCCTGTGGATGTGAATTTCGTTCTGCATCACGATACGGCCGCACACCGCGGTTCGCTCACGAAGGGCGATGTGCGGATCGGGACGGCCAAAGCGTCGCTGACCGGGACTTACCAGCTCGAAGGTCCGCGTGCGGCGCTGAACGTGAAACTGAACGCCCCGGCGATGCAGGTGCAGGAGCTCACGGCTATTCTTCCGGCGCTCGCCGTCCAGTTGCCCCGAGGATCTTCGTTGCAGGGGGGCACGCTGAGCGCGAACTTCGCCGTCATCGGGCCGGCCGACCAGCTCGATATTAAAGGCACTCTCGCGGTGAAGGGAACGCGTCTGGCGAACTTCAATTTAGGCTCCCAGATGACGAGCGTCGCCAAACTCGCCGGCATCAACATGAGCCCGAACACCGATTTTGAAAACATCAGCGCCGACGCGCATTCGAATGCGCAGGGGGTCGATCTGCAAAACATTTCCGTCGTTGCGACCAATATCGGTGACATTTCGGGCGCCGGCACGGTCAGCCCCACCGATGCCCTCAATTTTAAAATGCACGCGAAGCTGAAGACCAACGCCGTCATGTCGACGTTTGCGTCGAACGTGCCTTTCAGCATCGAAGGATCCGCCACCGATCCCAAGTTCGTACCGGACATTAAGGGCATGGCTGCCCAGGAGCTAAAATCTCTCACGGCCGCGCCCGCCGATGTCGGCAAGGCCGCGGGCGACGTCGGCAAGGCCGCTACCGGGGTTCTGAATATATTTAAGAAGAAGACCAATTAATCGCATGTCGCGTCTAAAGTCGAGAACCCATTCGTGAATCCTGCCGGTACCTCGTCGACTGCCTTTGAATCGGTTCGCGACCACAAGACCATCCTCGGCCATCCCGCCGGGCTGTTCGTCCTGTTCTTCACTGAGATGTGGGAGCGGTTTTCGTATTACGGCATGCGCGCCCTGCTCGTGCTGTACATGGTGAATCGCCTGATCGATGGCGTGCATAACGGCACCATTCATGTCGTCGGTTTTATGACGCTGCAACGCGGCATCGAAGGCGTCTTCGGGCACATGAATGTGCAGCCGCTCGCTTCTCAGATTTACGGGCTCTACACCGCGTTCGTCTACTTCACGCCACTGTTCGGCGGCATGCTCGCCGATCGGATCCTCGGTCAGCGAAAAACCGTGGTCATCGGCGGAATTCTCATGGCGATCGGGCAATTTCTGCTCGCCACCGAGACGCTGTTTCTCTTTGGTCTCATGTTCCTGATCGTCGGCAACGGATGCTTCAAACCGAACATCTCCACCCAGGTTGGGAGTCTGTATCCGCCGGGCGACCCACGGCGCGACCGGGCTTTTACCATTTTCTATATGGGCGTGAACCTGGGCGCCTTTTTCTCACCGCTCGTGTGCGGCACCCTCGGCCAATTGTATGGATGGGGCTATGGCTTCGCGGCCGCCGGCGTCGGCATGGTCGCGGGACTGATCTTCTACTTATCCATGGGTCGCTACCTCGCCGAAGATCGCCTGGCACGCACGAAGCGGACGACGGCGACGGAAAAAACGCCGATCACGACCAAGCAGTGGGAAGGCATTTTCGGCTTGATCGTGCTGATCGTGCTGAATATTATTTTCTGGGGCGTTTACGAGCAGCAGGGCAACACCGTGCAAATCTTCGCCGATCGCAACACCGACTGGCATTTGTTCGGATGGGAGATGCCTTCCACCTGGTTCCAGGCCGTCAATCCGATGTTCATCTTCCTGCTGACGCCTTTTCTGAATATGTTCTGGAGTTGGCAGTCGGCGCGAGGAAAAGAACCCGCGAGCGTCGCCAAGATGGCGGTCGGCTGCGTCCTGCTCGGTTGTGGATTTCTGCCGCTGATGTATATTACGCGCGGGCTCGGCGATGCGCAGAAAATCAGCTTTCTGTGGCTGGTAGGCAGCACCTTGCTCTACACGATCGGCGAACTGTATCTTTCCCCGGTCGGCCTGTCGCTGGTTACCAAGGTCGCGCCGCCGCAATTGGTCAGCATGATGATGGGCATGTGGTACATGTCGAACTTTTTCGGAAATTATCTGACCGGCTATTTGGGCACGTTCTATGAAAAAATGTCTCACGCATCGTTTTTCCTAATGCTTGCGGGACTCGCCATGGGCTCGGGCGTGGCGATGTTCGCGTTGAATAAGCCCCTTCAGAAGGCGGTGGGGCATGACGCGTAGACGATTGCTGATTTCGATTTCCTTTTTCGCATTAGCGTCCGCATCCGCGATGCTCGCGCAGGACGCCGCTCAGAAAAGTTGTGACGCATGGCTTCACCTGGTCGACAACCAGAAATACGGCGAGAGCTGGAGCGAAGCGTCTTCCTTTTTCCGCGGCCACATTCATCAGCAGCAATGGGTAGATATGGTGAAAGGCGCGCGCACGCCGCTCGGAGCTCTGAAGTCTCGCAAAGTGTCGAAGGTGACCACGGCGACGACCCTTCCCGGCGCTGCCGACGGCGAATATACCGTCATCCAGTTTCAAAGCTCCTTTCAAAATAAAGCCGACGCGGTGGAGACGGTGACGATGATGAAAGACGGCGGCGCGTGGCGGACGGCTGGATATTTCATCAATTGAGCCGCTTCCTTCTGGAGTAGCGCCGGCAACCTCCGGCTTTGTATAATTATTCAGATCGGTGAATAAATAACCATGCGTACCCCCGTTGGTATCGTCGGATTCCGCGGCTATAGCGGCGCCGAATTGGCCGCTCTTTTGAGCCGTCATCCGCAGGCCGAGCCCGTTCTCCTGGAGCATCGCGAAGCGGACGATAGGCCCGCGCCTCTGGGCCATCCCGGGCCGCGCCGCGTCGCTTATTCCACCGAAGCGGTTCGCGCCGAGGGTTTCGCCGTCGTGTTCCTGGCCACGCCGCCCGAGGTTTCCATGGACCTGACGCCGCCTCTGCTCGATGCCGGCACGAAGGTGATCGACCTGAGTGGGGCTTTCCGTCTCGGCACGGTGGAGAATTATCAACGCTGGTACAAGGATAATCATGCGCAACCGGAGTTGCTCGCCGAGGCTGTTTACGGATTACCGGAATTTTGCCGTGCCCGCGTTCCCGGCGCGCGTTTGATTTCCAATCCTGGCTGCTATCCGACGGCCGCGAATCTGGCGATCAAGCCGTTGATTGATGCCGGCGTGGTCGACCGCGCTTGTGGGATCGTTTGCGATGCGAAGAGCGGCGTGAGCGGCGCGGGACGCAAACCGTCCCTCAAGACCAGCTTCTGCGAAGTGACCGACAATTTTTCCGCCTATTCGATCCTGGATCACCGGCATGTCCCCGAGGTTTTGCGCGTCTCCGGTATCGCGGAAAGCGAATTCAGCTTCACCGCGCAGTTGCTCCCCCTCGACCGCGGGATTCTGGAGACCATTTATTTCCGGGCTCTGAACGTGAGCTCGGCCGGGGATCTGCTGGCGATTTATCAGAAGGCCTACGCAAAGGAGCCTTTTGTCCGTCTTTATTCTCCGCCCAGGTCCCCGATTTAAGAGCCGTGACGCGCACCAATTTCTGCGATATCGGCGTTCATTTCGACGCGAAAACCGGCCGCGCGGTCGTCGTTTCAGCTATCGATAATCTGGTGAAAGGCGCCGCCGGCCAAGCCCTGCAAAATATGAACCTCGCGTTGGGATTCGACGAGACCGCGGGCTTATTGTGAAGATCCTTATAAAACTGGGCGGTACGCTGCTCGATGCGACCGATTCGCGAGAAAGGCTCGCGCGAGAGATCGCCGAATTGGCGCGTCACGATGAAGTGGTCGTGGTGCATGGCGGCGGCAAGCAGATGACCCGTTTTCTCGCGGAAAGAGGCGTGGAAAGCACGTTTATTCATGGATTGCGTGTTACAACGCCGGAGATCATCGACGCCGTCGTGAAGGTTTTCGCCGGCAGCGTCAACGCGCAGTTGGTCACCGCCTTTCGAGTCGCGGGAGCACTGCCGGTGGGTCTCAGCGGCCTGAGTGCGGGTCTCGTGGACGCCGTTCCACTCAGTGCCGAACTGGGACAGGTCGGCAAGCCGGTATCCTCCGACGGCCGTCTTCTCGACGTGCTCGTCGCCGCCGGCTATCTCCCGGTGGTCGCATGCGTGGCGGGCGACGCCCGAGGAGCCATCTATAATGTCAACGGCGATCAAATGGCGGTCGCCTGCGCCGTAGGTTTCAAAGCAAATAAGCTCATATTTCTCACGGATGTAGATGGTGTCCGGGACGCCTCGGGCAGCCCCCGCTCGCAACTCACCTCAGCGCAGGCGATAGAGCTCATCGAAGAGGGCACGGCTACCGGAGGCATGCAGGCCAAGCTCGAAGCCGCGATGGATGCCTTAGCCAAAGGCGTCGGCCAAGTACTAATTGCCCCCGGTGCGCGCGCCGGAGTCGTGCCTTCTCTCCGGTCCGGGGAAGCCATTGGTACCATAATGGTCCTCTAATTAGCGATATCCCCCCAAAAACTTCGTTTCGCACTGAGAAGAATTCACGGGCATTTCCACTACTCATCCATAACAGGATTGGATTTTCCAATTCATTGAGAATGTTTCGTTTGCGTCCTTCTCCATAGCGGATGGCGCCCAGGAAAAACTCGGGATTCGTGAAGAGCTGCTGCGCTCGATGTGCCGGGTCAAGGCGCATCAACGCGATGGCCAGCGAAGGATAGTACATCCATGAGAGCCCAGACCGTAGATGTCCGCGAATCGATCGGAAGAATTCTCTGCTGTACGATATTCCGGCCGAGCGGACGGAAGCTGCTCGCGAAAGGACACATCCTCAGCGACGAGGACGTCCGGTTGCTGGAGACGGAGGGTCTGGGACAGGTGTGGGTCACGCAACTGGAAGATGGTGAAGTAGGCGAGGACGACGCCGTTCGGCTGGCCGCTGCCGAGATCGGTTGCGGCGCCCTCGAAATTCGCGTGGCCGCCGGCGGCAGAGCGAATCTCTTCACGACCGAGAACGCCTGCGTGCTGGTGGATGACGAGTTGTTGAAGCAGATCAATTGTGCGGCCAACATCGTGATCGCGACGTCGCCCAATTTTAGCTTCGCACGCGCCGGGCAACGAGTGGCCACGGTCAAAAGCGCCCCCTTCGCAGTCGCCCAATCGCAACTCGAAGCCGTCATCAATATCCTTCGCGAGCGCGGCCCCATTCTCCAGGCACGGCCGGTGCGCAACCCTTCCGTGGCAATCCTCTACTCAGATGCCGTTGCGGGAGACCGGGCCCGGACCATGTTCGAATCCATCATGGTGCAGCGGCTCGATCGTTTCGGCGTGGCGGCCAGTTTTGCGCTGGCCTGTATGGAAGAGGAGAACGCGGTGGCGCGCAGCCTCCAGCATCTCCTCCACGCGAAACCGACCGTAATTCTAGTCGCCTCGACGACCGCCCCCGCCGGCCCCGAAGACGTCGTGGGACGCGCCATGACGCGGATCGGCTGCCATATCGAGCGATTCCTCGCTCCCGTGGAGCCAGGCAATCTTTTCCTGCTCGGCTATCACGAGGAGGTTCCGATCGTTTCCGCGCCCGGATGTTACCGCTCCGCGAAGCCGAACGTGACCGATTTGGTCCTGCCGCCCATGCTGGCACGCTACCGGATCTCGGGATTCGAAATCGCCTGCCTGGGCCACGGCGGATTGCTCGGATAACGCCTGCCTCGCGGCATGAGAACCGCGAGAGTCATCGAGCGGGCCGACCAGTCCTGAGCGACGGACCCCCGTGGTCAGGCGCTCGATCTCCCAAACTGAGCCGCGGCCGTGATGGAGCGGTACTCTCGGCCTCGCGCTAAGTTCCGCGGATCAGCCAGTAGGCCAGCAACACCCACGCGGCAATGAACGACAACCCTCCGAACGGCGTCACGGCTCCGAGCATCCTTACACCACTGATCGCCAATACATATAGGCTTCCGGAAAAAAGAAGAATTCCGATGGCGAGCAGCAAGCACACCGTTGACGCTCGCGAAGCGGTCAGCACACTTGTCCGCGGGAGAACTGAAACGATCAGCATGCCGAGCGCGTGAAAGAAGTGGTACATGACGCCGGTTTCGTAAATCCCCCGGGAATACGCGTCCAGACGTCCCTGGAGGGCGTGCGCGCCGAACGCGCCGATGATCACCGCCAAGGCCAGGGCAATCGCTCCAATGCCGGTCCAGTTCATGCGTTTAACGTAACACGTGCCCGAACGGGCCGACTTGAACCTAGCTGCGAAAATTTCTCAGAGCGTCCGCAGCCACACCAGCATCGCCACCAGCAAAAGAGCGATGAACGATAGGATTGCCGCTCCCTGTCCCGCGCTGCGCACCAGAAGCCAGATCTTTTCCACGCTTGAAATGCGAATCCGGCGCGCGAGCACATCGTAATCCGATTCGACGATCCGATCGAGCAGCCGCGAATAAATCGCAATCAGAGCTTCGAGCGAAGCCTGGCTATGGGCGTCCACCATGCGCACGAGCGGCGCGGACTGGCGGAAATAATCGCGCGCGCGCGCGGCTTCGAAAGCCATCAATTCCCGAAAACGGTCGGGCGGCTCGAAGGTCTCCGCCGACACCTGGAATCGCTCCAGATCTTCGGCGGGGAGATAGATCCGCTGCTTTTCGGCGTCCTCGCGCACGTCGCGCAGAATATTGGTGATCTGAAACGCGATGCCGCATTTTTCGGCGAGTCTCAACGCCGCCGGCCCATCGCATTCGGGGCGGAAACCGAAAATATGCACGATGGTCAGTCCTACCACGCTCGCCACGTGATAGCAGTAGTCGTACAATTCCTCGAAAGTTTGCACGCGACGCGGTTCCAGATCCGAACTCACGCCGTCGATCATGTCGAAGAAATATTGGTGCGGAATGTGGAACCGCTGGACCGTGTCGACAAATGCCGGCCACACGGGATGAGCGGGCATTTCCGCATTCCCGGAAAGCGCCGACGTCAGATCCTGCCGCCAATGCGCGATGGCCGTGGCCCGGTCCGCGATGCCTTCGTCGTCGCTCAAGTCATCGCAGTAGCGCATGAAAGCGTAGACGGCGCACATCGCCTGGCGCTTCTCCCGCGACAGCAGCAGAAACGAATAATAGAAGTTCTTGGCCTGTGTGCGCGCGATCTTTTCGCACGACGCGTACGATTCGCTTAAATCACGCGGCACAGAATGTGTTTCGACGCTCATGCGGCACGGGAAAACGCGCGACGCGTAACCGCCGCCAGGAGCAGCCCGACGCGCTCGGTTTTGGAAATCGCCGGACGCGCGCGCAGCACGTCATAACCTTGCCGTTCGATCTTTTCGAGCACTTTCAGCCCGCCGCGGCTGAACAGTTCCAGATCGATGGCCAGGCGCCGGTCCACTTGCCCCGCGAGCGGCAATCCTACGAAAAACAATTTGCGGGCCACCGTTACAGCCTCTTGCATGCTCGCCGCGAATCGTTTGTCGAAGCTGCCGGGCGAACAGGTCTTCGACCGGATAACCGTGCCGCTCCAAAACATCGAGCGGGAGATACACGCGATCCTTCTGCAGATCGACGATCACGTCCTGCCAGAAATTCGCGAGCTGTAGCGCGGTGCAGGTCGCATCGGATAGCTCGTGACGCTCGGCATCGCGATATCCGCATAACCCCAGCACCAACCGTCCCACGGGATTCGCGGAATATCGGCAATATTCGAAAAGTTCTCGAAATCACGATACCGCGTGACGGTCTGATCCTGCTCGAACGCCGTGATCAGATCGTCGAAGGGTTCAATCGGCAGCTCGTGACGCGCCGCCGTGTCCCGCAGCGCCACGAACACCGGATGGCGCGTTTCGCCCGCATACATCGCGTGCAGTTCAGCACGCCACCAAGCGAGAAGGCGCAGGCTCTCCGCGGCGTCGCCGATTTCGTCGCCTAGATCGTCCGCCCAGCGGCAGAAGGAATAAACGTTATAGAAATCCTGATGCAGGCGCTTGGGCAGCAGGAAGCTGACCACCTGAAAATTTTCGTAGTGATGTGTCGCGAGCCAGCGCGTATATTCCAGCGACTCGCTCGGTCCCCATGTGCGCTCCCGCGCTTCCGGCGATTTCAGGAACTGGACGGGCGCGAGAAACACGGCGGCTAAGGAATGATCGCCGTTTTCAAATGCCCATTGTGGCTCATCAGATGCTGCATCACTTCGAGCAGGTTGGTGAGCGGCTCCACTCCATTCACGAAATCCTTGGCGGTGACATAGCCGCGGGTGATCGCCTCGAGCGCCTTGCGCATCAGCGCCGGCGTGTGATGGAAGCTGGCCTTGCAGGTGATTTCCGAATAATGCAGAAGATTTGTATCCAAGCGGACGTCGGTCCCGCTCGCGCATCCGCCGAAGAAGTTCACCACCCCGCCGCGCCGCAGCATGTGCACGCCGAGTTGCCACAGATCGGGAAGTCCGACGGCTTCGATCACCACATCCGCACCGCGTCCGTGCGTCAGCTTTTTCACGGCGCTGACCGCATCGGCGCCATCGTGATTCAGGACAAGTTCGTCGGCGCCCATGCGCGCCGCGCGATCCAGTTGCGGCTGCCGGCGGCCGACCGCGATCACGCGCGCCTGGTACAGCGTCTTGGCCAAACGCACGAACATCATCCCGATCGGGCCTAAGCCGATGATGGCGACAGTATCGCCCGGGCGCACATTGCTTTCTTCGAGTCCGCGCAGAACGCACGCCAGCGGCTCCGCCAGCGCGGCATCCTGATAACCCACGCTCTTCTCCAGGCCGTACAGGTTCTTTTGCACGATCCGTTCGGGAATGCGGATGTACTCGGCGTAGGCGCCGTTGTTAAACAGCAGATCCTCGCACAAATTTTCCTGGCCTCGCTGACAGTAAAAACACAAGCCGCAAGGAGCCGAATTCGCCGCCATGACGCGTTGGCCCACTTTGAATTCCTCGACGCGACCGCCGACGGCGACAATGTCTCCCGCGAGTTCATGTCCGAAAAGAGCGGGCGGCTTGATCATGCGGGCGTGATAACCACGCCGGAAAACCTTCACATCGGTGCCGCAAGTCAGCGCCGCGCGGACGCGCACCAGCACGTCGCCCGGGCCGACAGTCGGCACATCCACGCGTTCAATTTCGAGGTGCTCTTTGCCGTATAGGACGGCTGCTGTCATCTGCTCTGTCAATCGACTCACCTTTGGGGGTGTACTACGATCTTCAACGATTCTGGTTCGGGATGCAATGCCCGCTCAATTCCAACATGAATATCGCTTAATGAAAACCGGTGTGAAACTAATTCCTCCACCGGAAGTTCCCCCGAGAAAACCAAGCCAGCCGACTCCTTCTGCACGTCCACCGATGCGCTGTAGGAGCCGCATAAGACCCGCTCGCCCATACAGATGTCGGCGCCAGATACTTCGATTCGCTCCTGATGCGAGGTTTGTGCAAAGAGCAGGATTTTTGCCCCCGGACGCGAGCACGCCACCGCTTGCTGCACGATTCCCGGGGCGGAAGCTGCAATAATCACGAGGTCCGCGCCACGCCCGTCCGTCATCGATCGAACCATCTGGTCGAAAGCCACTCCGCGAGGATCGAAGGCCTCGTGCGCGCCGAACCGCCGGGCGAGCTTGCGGCGGTGTTCCATCGTGTCCGTTACGATGATCCGCGCGCCGGAACGTGCGGCGAGCATGGTGAAGATCAGTCCGATGGGCCCTTGTCCGAGAATCGCGATGACGTCGCCGGGTTGCGGTTCCAGTTGGTGGACGCCTTTGACGCAAGTGTTCACGGGCTCGACGAACGAAGCCTGATCGAACGAAACTCCTTCCGGAATTTTCTCGATTCCGCGCTCCACGATCCAATCCATCACCCGTACGTACTGCGAAAATCCTCCGCCGGCCGGCTCGAAACCCGCGGTTACGCCGACTTTCTTATACACGGCGCACTGCGCATACAATTTCTTGCTGCAGTAAAAACAGCGCCCGCAGGGAATGTGATGGAACACGATCACGCGGTCGCCCACGGCGTACCGCGCTACGCCTTCGCCCACCGCCGCGATCACACCGGCCGTTTCGTGGCCGTAAACTCTCGGGGGCGGCAGCAAATCGTATTCGATCTTTTTGAGATCCGTATGGCAGATGCCGCACGTTTCGACGCGAATGAGCACCTCGCCGCGCCCGATTTCGGGCACGGGAATCGACTCGACTTCCACGGCGTGCGCGCCCTTATACACAGCGGCTTGCATGCTCGCGACGCTCTTGATCGCGAGCTTCGCCTCGCGAGCACCCAGGCTAGAATCGGCAATCGGCAAGAAAGTCTCCTAACGCCACGGACGCCTGTTGGCATCGGCGATCGAATTCCAATAGCGACGGCATGACGGAAAATGGCCTCGCCATGGCGGCTAGCGCGATTCGCGTGCGCGAGAACCGGCCATCGGCGCCGCGATAGCGGTTAAAGTCGAGCGGCATATCCTCGCCCGCTGTATCTGAAACGACGCGGATACACGCGTAAGGCACGCCCAATTCCGCAGCTCGTGCGCGCACGGCATCCGCTTCCATATCGACGGCGATCGCTCCAGTGTTCTTGCGCAAGACGCTCTTTTCGGCGGCCGTCACCGCGACCCGATCGCGTGTAATGACCGCGCCCCGTACATACGGACGAGCCGGCTCCAGCGCGTGAGGGCGGCTTACGGTGAGCAATTGCGTGTCGTCGGAGACAACAATGTCCGCGACCCGCAGCATCGGATCGAGCGCTCCGCAATATCCCGTGCTCATCATCGCTTGCAAAACACCTTCACTGCGCGCCTCCCGGATGAAATCGTCCGAAAGTGCCGCATTCACTAGGTCCCGGCCCGGACCGTTCGCCACCATCCACCAGCGTTCCCCGTTCCAGGTTCCTTTACATACGAACTTCGCGGCGAACTCCTTGATCTCGACGGTTTCGCCGATCCGTAGCCGGATACCATCGAATTCACGCCGTTCGGCGGCGACCAGCAGCCACGTCTTCACAGTATCCATTCGCTTGAAACCACTCGGCCGCTGCACGCAATGCCTCGACCGCGGGCCGCGAAGTGTACCCTAATTCCTCCGCCGCTTTGTCGCTCCGCACCCACATCTTCTTTCGCGCCATGCGCACCGCATCGAGCGGCGCCCGAGGTTCCTTGCCGGTCACGGCCGCCCAGCCCGTCGATGCGACGCCCGGCCGCATACGCCACCGCATACGGGATTCGCATCCGCGGCGCGGCTCGTCCCGTCACCTCCGCGAGCTTTTCGAAAATCTGCTGCAAGGTTAGATTCTCGCCGCCCAAAATATATCGCTCGCCGATTCTCCCGCGTTCGCAAGCCGCAAAATGTCCCGCGGCCACATCGCCCGCGTAAACCACGTTCAATCCCGTGTCCAGGAACGCCGGCATCGCGCCCCGCAAAAAATCCACGACGATCCTGCCGGTCGGTGTCGGCCGGAAATCATGATCCCCGATCGGCGCCGTGGGATTCACAATCACTACCGGAAATCCATCGCGCGCGAACTCCAGGGCGACCTGCTCCGCCAAAAACTTCGACCGCTTGTAGGGACCGGCCATCGCATCCAACCCCGCCGGAACGCCTTCGTCGCCCACGCCGTTCTCCGGAATCCCGACGCAACCCACGGTGCTCGTATAAACGCACCGTTCCACACCCGCTTGCCGCGCGGCTTCGAGCACGTGCCGCGTGCCTTCCACATTCGAGCGGTACATCTCCTCGGGATCGCGGCGCCCATAACCGGTAATCGGCCGCGGCATGATAGACGACTCCGCAGCCCGCGACGGCGCGCCCGATCGATTCCGCATCGCGCAGATCCCCGCGCGCGATCTCCGCTCCGTGTAATTCACCGAGCGCGGTGGCACTGCGCACCGTATCGCGTACCAGGAGCCGCACCCGTTCGCCGCGATCCAGCAGGCGGCGCGCGATATGCCAGCCCAGGAACCCCGTTGCTCCCGTGACCAGAATCGGTTTCAAAACACCTTCTTTACGCGCATTCGCCGGCCTTCGCGCAGCGCGCCCACCCTTGGAACGAAGTCCCGCCGACCGGAGAAATCGGCTTTGCCGAACCCGCTTCTATCGCAGAAGCCAGCTTAGCTGCTTAAAAGGATCGCCGAGTTTCGAATTCACTCCGTATGCCGCCGAGGGTTCATAACCGCAATGCACCATGCAGTTTTCGCAGCGCGGGTCTTTACCGGTGCCGTAGTTGTCCCACGGCGTTTTGGTCATCAGGTCCTCAAACGTCTCGTAGTGGCTATCGGTAATCAGATAGCACGGGCCCTTCCAGCCTTTGACGTTATAGGTCGGCATGCCCCACGCCGTGCACGGCAGGTCGCGGTCGCCCTTCAGGAATTCCATGTAGATGGGCGAGGAAACCAGCGGGAAACGCTTCGAAAGCTCGTCGATTCCTGGCAAACTTCTCGTGGATATCTTCGCGCGTCATGAAGATTTCGCGATCGTTGACAGCGGAGTATCCATAAGCCGGCGAAATCGAATGTCCATCCAGGCCGAACTGTTCGAGATACTCGAATAGCTCGCCAGACTCGTTCATGTCGGTCTCTTTGTAGACCGTCGTGTTCGAGAACACCTTGAAACCCGCGGCTTTGGCGGCCTTGACGCCCTCGATCGCTTCTTTGAATACGCCTTCACGCTCCACCGCGAGATCGTGATTTTTTTCCATGCCGTCCAGATGGACGTTGAAGACCAGATTCGGATGCGGCTGTGAATTCTTTCAGCTTGCTTGCGCCAGGAACATGCCGTTGGTGCACAGCTGAATATATTTCCCGCGCGCGGAGGATCTCTGCCACCAGCTTGCGCGATCTCCGGATACAGCAGCGGTTCGCCGCCGCAAATGGAAACCATCGGAGCGTCGCACTCATCGACCGCTTTCAGGCATTGATCGAGGGACAAACGTTCGCGAATCGACGATTCGTACTCGCGGATGCGTCCGCAACCCGTGCAGGTCAGATTGCAGGCGTGCAGCGGCTCCAGCATCATCACCAGCGGAAAGCGCTTGTTGATCATGGGATGCGGCTTGCCGCTCGACGCCCACCGCGGGAATCTGCGTGTGGACGATTTTGAACGGATTCTGCGCGTCGTCCTCCGCCGCCAGATTCTTTTGCCACTCCGGCCGGGGCCGCAGTTTGTTCTTGGCGATATAGGTCGCCATGTCGGCCACTTGCGATAGAGGAACTCTCATGTGCGCTCCGCTCCATTTGCGTTTTTCGTTTTCAGGTACGTAGAAAGCGCCAGCACGGGAAACGAATGCCGGTAGTAGTGATACTGCAGGTAGAACACGCGCGGGAACCCCGTGCCGGTGGCCAGGGCTTCGTCCCAGCCGCCGTCGGCCCGCTGCGTTTCCATTAAATATTCGACGCCCTTTTGCAGGCTGCTGCTGGTCGTATCGCCGCCCGCGATCAAGCCCAGAACCGCCCATGCGGTTTGCGACGGCGTGCTGGCCGCGCCCACAAACGTGTTCTGATCGTAGCTGGCGCAGCTTTCGCCCCAACCGCCGTCGGCGTTCTGAACCGATCGCAGCCATTCGCCTGCGCGCAGCACATGCGCCTCGCGATCGCTCTCTCCCACCGCTTGCAGGCCGCGCAGGGCAAGGAAGGTCCCGTAAATATAGTCGACGCCCCAGCGTCCGTACCAACTTCCGTCGGCCTCCTGCGTGCGCACCAGGAAATCGATTCCACGCCGCATCGCTGAATGATCGTTCGGCAGACCGCAGGCGGCCATCGCTTCGAGCACGCGTCCGGTGATATCGGGACAGGTTGGATCCAGCATCGCGTTATGATCCGCGAACGGAACCGAGCTCAAAAATTCCCAATTATTATCGACGTCGAAAGCCGCCCAGCCGCCGTCCTTCGATTGCATGGCGAGCAGCCAGTTCACCGCGCGCTTGATGGTTTGATCCTGCGCGCGTTGTGTTGGTTCCCTTGGCGCGAGCGAGCGCCAGCAGCACCTGCGCGGTGTCGTCGATATCCGGATAATATTCGTTGGCGAACTCGAAATACCAGCCCGAAGGCTCCACGTCCGGCCGCTTCACGCTCCAGTCGCCCTTGCGGCGGACTTCTTTCGTGATCAGCCAGTCGGCCGCGCGCGCCAGCGACGTCTCGGAAACTTCGCCGGATTCGGCCAGCGCGTACGCCGCGATCGCGGTGTCCCACACGACCGAGAAGCACGGTTGGAAGTAGAACCCGCGCTCGTTTTCCACCAGCAGATTGAAGAATTGCTGCTCGGCTTCCTGAACGTCCGGATGATCCTTGGGATATCCCAACAAATCCAGCGCCATGATCACGTACATCATGGGCGGATAAATCGCCGCGATGCCGTCGGTGTAGCGAGTGCGCTCCAGCATCCAGCTCTCGGCGCGGCGAATGGCACGCTGGCGCAGCCGGCGCGAGCCGTAACGCTCCCACAGCTTCAGGATTTTGTCGGCCTTCAGAAAGAAATTGCGCAGGCTGAAAAATCCTTCGTCGTTCGGGAAACTCAGCGGGACGCCCGGAATCAGCAGTTCGTCGAGCGAAAAACCGGCCGGCACGGGGCGCTGCGGATTCATCGAATGCACGATCGAGAGCGGAATCAGAATCGCGCGCGACCACGAAGAGATTTCGTAAATCAGCCGACTCAGCAGCATCACTTCCGGTGGAATCGACGGCGTGTAAGCGTGCGGAAAAAGCCCGAACAAACTCAGATTAATTTTGACGTAGCTATTGGCCGCCTGCAGCCCGCCCAGCGCGACGATTCGTTCGCGCAACTTGACCAGACGCGCGTCATCCATTGCGAGCCCGCCGAGCTTCAAGGCCGTATAAGCTTTGATGCTGGCGTTCACTTCCGATGGCCCCTGCGGATAAATGTTGAAGCCGCCGTCGGGCAACTGCCGCGCCAAAATTGAGTGTACGGCCTTCTCGATGCGGGCTCGCGTCGGAGGATTCCAAATTCCATCCACCGGCGGATGCCGCCACAATTCCAGCAGAATGTAATCCGATTCCAGCGTGCTGTCGGCGGTCAGATCGGCCCACCAATAACCGTCCGCATGCTGGCGCTTCAGAAGATAATCAGCCGCCTTGCGCGCGGTTTGCGCGCAGGACGCCGCTAACGCATCGCTAACCTGGAGACTAGGACTCATACGCGGGCGACCGTTTGCAACTTAACCGTGCGATTGAGCTCGGCCGGCAATTGGAACCGCACGTCTTCTTCCTTGATTTCCACTTCTTCAAGCCCCTCGAAGCCGCGAGTGCGCAGGTGGGCAATCAATTCCTCGACCAGATTTTCCGGCGCCGACGCCCCGGCCGTGACCGCTACGGTTTCGACGTTTTCCACCCATTCCGGTTTCACTTCACTGAGGTCATCGATCAGATAGGCGGCCACCCCGGTTTTCTGGCACACCTCTACCAGCCGGCGGGAATTCGAGCTATTTTGCGAACCCACGACGAGCAATAGCTGGCACATGGGAGCGACGGCCTTTACCGCCAGTTGGCGATTTTCCGTGGCATAGCAAATATCTTGTGCCGCAGGCCCCTGAATTTTCGGGAAGCGCTCTTTTAACCGGTCGACGATGTCCTGGGTTTCGTCCAGGCTCAGCGTAGTTTGCGTGATAAAGGAGACGCGTTCCGCGTCTTTCACTGTCAATTGGTCGACGTCTTCGACCGTCGAAACCAGTACCGTCGACTCGGGAGCTTCCCCCAGTGTGCCGATGACCTCATCGTGATCTTTGTGGCCGATCAGAATGATGGTAAAGCCCTTTTTTGCGAACCTCACCGCTTCCAAATGCACTTTGGTAACAAGCGGACACGTCGCGTCGATAAACTGCACTTTGCGGGCGACGGCCTCGTCGCGCACCGCCGGAGAAACGCCGTGCGCGCTGAAGATCACACGCGCGCCTACAGGAACTTCACTCAGTTCTTCGACAAAGATGGCCCCGGCTGAGCGCAATTCATCCACGACGTGTTTGTTGTGTACGATTTCCTTGCGCACATAGATCGGCGCGCCATACAGGTCCAGCGCGATCTTGACTACATCGATGGCCCGTACTACGCCGGCGCAGAAACCGCGCGGACGAAGCAGCAGAATCTTCCGTTTAGCAAGCGTCGAAGCGTTCATGCGATTGTATCGATTATAACAGTTCGATCTCTCTCTGGGCCCCCACTTTTCATCCAAGGGCTAGTATCTTCACGAGTTGTGCTGCATAACGCGGGCGAATGGCGCACGAATTTCGTCCCGCAATCGCGATGCCATGATGCGAACGGGCTGAATGAGAAACGCGTACTCGAAAAATACACTCGTTCAACAGATGCGGATGGGATAAACGAAGTTGCGGCGAAGTGTTGGCCCGGTGTTCTCGAACGTGACTTGTAAACCCAGTTCCCGGCTATCGGGCGGAGGCGGCTGATAGGCGCGATCTAAAGTGAAATCGATCCGCAGTCTTTCTTGCGAGTTTTGCTCATCGATGAGTGCGGGGAGCCCCGCAGTATATACGTGCTCGCCCGCGCCTCGAAAAGTCTGCGCGCCTAAGTCCTGTTCGCCGATGTGTGCTCGCAGCGTCACCGATCCGAGCGCGGTGGCCACTTCAGGATGCACAACGAAGCTAAATTCCAAGCGTTTTGCGGCACCGTTCTCCAATGGATGCGGCGTGATTTCCACGGAAAATTCGCGAGCCGTCCAACGCCATCCGCCCTCACCTTCATGCCATCCGGAAATCAGCTCCGCCGCATCGCGCCGCGGTGCGCGCACGCTTTCGATCAGACAAGTCACGCGCTCGTCTCGATCCAAACGAACCGGCTCGGAATTCACCGTGTTTCCCGTCTCGACCAGGCCATGCACACGCCAGCCGCTCCGTTCGAGAATGCGGCGCAAACCGGCTTCGGAAAAGATCCAATAATTCGATTCGTCCGCGTTCAGTTCGTATTCACCGACCAGATACGCGAGCGCCTCGCCCATGCGTTCCCCGTTTGGAGTCGACTGGGCGACACGGGTGCTCAACAAGCAGAACTGCGAATGCTCGGCGAGCGTTTCCAGAACGTGAAATGGATTCTTGAGGTGATAGAGAATTCCCAAGAATAGTGTCAATCCGTACAACGGACGCGGCAAATCGAACGGGGCGTCGATATTCATCGCATGAATTTCCACCTGCGATCCGAGTGCTTCTTTCAAGCGCCGAATCCCACGCATTCCGTTGTGATTGGTGGGCGGATAATCGACCGCATCGACCTGGCAGCCGAGCGATTCCAGGAAAAACGATAAATCTCCATCACCGCACCCGACATCCAGAACGGGCCGATCTCGCGCGAGCTTTTTCAATAAATCGACCGAATTAGGCGCGAGAAGTTCGTCGAGCGGCCCCGTGGAACCGAAGGTATCGTAGGGATACCACGGGAAATCCTGAGCGCCCAAAGATTTCTTCACCTCGTTCAGCTTGCGCTGAAACGCAGCGGTCGCGAGTTGAAGATGATCCGTGGGTTTCAAGACTGTCCGCGCACCGAGTTCTCTACAGTGTGGTGGAGCGAGCTTTCGCTTGCAACGTCGGCTTTAGCCGCGCGTTGTTCGGCGACTGAAGTCGTCGTGCATGCTGAAAGTGCGCCCCGCCGTCAGAAGTCGCTATTGCCCCAACAACAACCGTGCGGCCTGACGAGTCGTCGTCGATTCGATCGTGCAGCTTCGCAATCCCGAGCGCGCTTCCACCCGCACACTCCCACGATTCTCGATGACTCGATAAGCCGCCTTCGCTCCCCGCTCCACCGCGAGACGATCCAGCGGCCAATCCGAATCGGCGATCATGCGAATCGCACCGTCTTGCGTGATGAGCACCGTCCACTCCGCACACGTCAAGCCGCGTTGAGAGGCAGACTCGGCTGCCTCCAGAATCTCGCAGGCCTGATCGGTGAAACGGCTCACGCATACCGTATCGCCGATTCTCCCTGAAATTCTAGCTGGCCGTTCTGCGACTTCCTTTCAGTTTTCGACCTCCGCTTCGCGTTAGAATCAAAAATTGACTGAATTGCAACAACGCTGCCGGGACATCGCCGCCCGCCTGCCGGAATTGAAGGCGGACTGCCTATTGGTCTCGTCCCCGGCCAATGTCCAGTACCTTTCCGGGTTCTCCGGCTCCAACGGCCTGATCCTGCTGACCCCCAAGGAAACGCACTTCTTCACCGATCCCCGCTACGCCATCGAGGCGACGAAAAATATCGCCGCGAAGGTTCACGTGGTGAAGGGTCCGCTGAGTGGCGAAGCCGCCGCGGTCATCAAGCGCAAACGACTGAAAAAGATCGCCTTCGAATCCACTGCGACCACTTACGATCAGTTCGTTCACCTCCAGGAACAGCTTCCCCTGGGAGCTGCGCTCGTCACCGCAGGCAAGATCATCGAAGAACGCCGGATGATCAAATCGGAGTCTGAGATCGCGCTGATCCGCGAAAGCGTGCGCATCAACTCCGAGGCTTATGAGCGCGCCCTGAAGCGGGTTCGCCCCGGCGTACGGGAACTGGATATCGCCGCCGAGATCGAGTTTCAAATGAAAATGTTGGGCGCGGAGAAGCCGTCCTTCGATACGATCGTCGCGGCCGGCGCGCGTACCGCCTTACCCCATGCCCATCCCGGCGAGTATCGCCTCGGGGCAAATGAACTATTATTAATCGATATGGGCGCGAGCCTTCATGGCTATTCCAGCGATATGACCAGGGTTGCTCACTTAGGGAAAGTCCCCTCCCGTTCAAGGGTATGTACCGCGCCGTCCTGGAAGCGGAGCTCGCGGGGATCGCGGCCGTGCGCGAGGGAACCACCGGCGGGCATGTGGATTCGGTCACCCGAAAAGTGCTGAAGAAGCATAACTTGGACAAGGCGTTCGTGCATTCCACCGGCCATGGATTGGGCCTCGAAATCCATGAAATGCCGCGGCTGGGCAAGAAGGATCCGACAATGCTGCGCGCGGGTATGGCCGATCACCATCGAGCCCGGAGTTTATATCGAAGGCGTCGGGGGGATTCGCATCGAGGACACCGTGCTGGTGACGGCGACGGGCTGCGAAATATTGACCCCGACCTCCAAGGAATTCGTGTCGCTGTAACGGAAGTATCTCTCCACTTCTAATAATGACCAATCAGGAAATCAAAGAGCTGCTCAAGATCTTCAACGAGAGCGACGTCGCCGAGATGGAAGTGCAGCGCGGCAACAATCGTCTGCGCCTGCGCCGCGCCGAGACCGTGAAAGAGATCGCCATTCCGGCTCCCGCGCCCGCGGCCGCACCGGCAGCCGCGCCGTCCACCAGTAATTCGGGAGCAGGACTCACCACCGGAAAATCCTCCGCCGTCGAATCGAGCGACGTGCTGGTGAAATCGCCGATCGTCGGTACGTTCTATGAATCGTCTTCGCCCGGATCGCCACCGTTCGTCAAGGTCGGCGATCACGTCGAGCCCGGCCAGGTGCTGTGCATCATCGAATCCATGAAGCTGATGAATGAGATTGAAGCCGAGGTCGGCGGCGTGCCGCGGCTCACCGAAAACGGCCGCCCGGTGGAGTACGGGGAAGCGCTGTTCTCCATTCGCCCGCGCTACCTTACACATGTTTGAAAAGATTCTGATTGCCAATCGCGGCGAAATCGCCATGCGCATCATCTGCGCTTGTAAGGAACTGGGGATTCGCACCGTCGCCGTTTACTCCGAAGCCGATCGCCACAGCCTGCATACCCGTTTCGCCGACGAAGCGATTTGCATCGGCCCCGCGAAAAGCGCGCGCAGCTATCTCGACATCCCGGCGGTGATCAGCGCGGCGGAAATCACCAACGCGGATGCCGTCCATCCCGGCTACGGATTCCTTTCCGAAAACGCCGATTTCGCGGAGGTCTGCGAGACCTCGGGTCACGATTCATCGGACCCAACGCCCGAAGTGATCCGCCGCATGGGCTCAAGCAAAGCGCGCGCCGTCATGGCAAGAAGCCGGGGTGCCGATTCTGCCCGGGTCGCAGGGAATTTGAACAGCCTGGAAGAAGCGCTCGAAATTGCCGAAAAGATAGGTTATCCGGTGATGCTGAAAGCCTCGGCCGGAGGCGGCGGCCGCGGCATGCGCATCGTGCGACAGCGCCGAAGACATGCCGCATCTGTTCGCGCAGGCGCAAGCCGAAGCGCGGCGGCGTTTTCATGCGGCGACATGTACATGGAAAAGCTGGTGGAGAATCCGCGCCACATCGAATTTCAGGTGCTGGCCGACGCACGGCCACGTCGAGATTCTCGGCGAGCGCGAGTGCTCCATCCAGAGGCGGCATCAGAAGCTGATCGAGGAATCGCCTTCGCGGCCGTGACCAAGGAGTTGCGCGCGCGCATTTCCGATCTCTGCGCGTCGCGCTTAAAGCGGTCGGATATACCAACGCGGGCACCGTCGAATTTCTGATGGACGAACACGGCAATCTGTACTTCATCGAAGTGAACGCGCGCATTCAAGTGGAGCATCCCGTCACCGAAATGGTGACCGGCGTGGATTTGGTCAAAGCGCAGATCCGCATCGCGGCGGGCGAAAAATCCCGTGATTCGGCGCCGGGAGGGCTCCGATGATTCGCGGGCCACGCCATCGAGTGCCGCATCAACGCCGAGCATCCGGAAACGTTCGCGCCCTCTCCTGGCCGCATACGGGCCTCAATTTACCGGGCGGCGCGGGCATTCGCGTCGATACGGCGGCGTATCAGGACGGCGTGATTCCTCCCTATTACGATTCGCTGGTCGCGAAACTGATCGCCTACGGCGACGCGCGCGGAAGCCATCGCGAGGATGAAACGCGCGCTCGACATGTTCGTGGTCGAGGGAATTTATACGTCGATCCCGTTGCACCAAAGAATTCTGGAGCATCCGGATTTCGTGGCGGGGAAGATCGATACGGGATTTCTGGTGCGGACCGGAATCCTCGCGGAGAAGAAGTAAATCTCGCGAGGCTCTGGGCTGCCTACTTCACATTCACTGCGTCGTCATCCCGAGCGTGCAAGGGATCTGCTTTTCTTGCCTGCGAGGAAACGCTCGGGATGACAATTGTCGATATGGTTGCAACCTGCGGGCATACCTTATGCCCTCGCTCTATCGCGCTCAAATCTGATCCTCAACTTCGTCCCTGTCGCGGCGGCGATTCTTTCCAGCGTCTGCGTCGAAGGCCGACTGCGGCCGCTTTCCAACCGCGCGATCACTGATTGGCTCGTCTCCATTCGCTCGGCCAATTGCTCCTGCGTGAGCCCCGCGCGAACCCGCGCACGGATGAGTGCCCTCGCCAGATCGAACTCCGGGGCCAGGGCCTCGTGAGACTTCCGGTATACCGGGCTCGCCATCCATTTCCGGTGAAGCTCGCCGACTTTCGTCATTTCAATAATTCCTTTGCTCTACGCAAGGCCAATTCAATCTCCCGCTTTGGCGTTGCTTGCGTCTTCTCGAGGAACGCGCGTACGACGACAACACGCTGCGGGCCGGCCGCCACATAGATTGCTCGTGAGATCCCATCCCGCCCCTTCATGCGCATCTCCCACAAGGGTCCACGCAAATGGCGGACGTGCGGTTCCCGTACGCGTTGCAACCCGAACTCTTCGATCAATCTCGCGATGTGAGCGAAACGGGCTCGCATATCCGCGGGAAGCGCCTGAAGCTCCGCATCGACGGCGGAGTTCAGGGTCTCCACGACCCATGCCACGCCTGCATTATATCTTTTTTGCTATAGGGGCTTGGGTAGCGGAGCGAAAAACAGATCCCTCGCTGGCGCCCAGGATGACGCGCGGGTGGATAGTGAAAAAAGGAGGCGATTCTGAGGGTTGGGGCCACTGACCACTGACCCCTGTCCTCTGTCCCCTGACCCCTGACCTCTTTTATTCCGCCGGAATTCGCATGTTCACGTACGTCACATGCTGCCCTGCCGCCGCGAGCACGCGATGTGGAATCTTCGCGGGAATGTGCACGATGTCTCCGGCCGCGATCGCATGCCGTTCGCCGCCGTCGATTCCCGTGCCGAGAAACTCGCCTTCGCCCTGCCCGGCTTTCGCTCCGATCATCGTGCCGCCGACCACGAGCGTCCCCGCGCCGCTCTGCACGATCCATACATCGACGATCTTGTCGTGCTGCTCCGGAACTCCGTCGGAGACCCTGTACAACAGGCGCGCGCGGTGATTTCCATACTCGCCGAGTGTCTCGCGTGCGGAATGATCGGGACCGACCTTCGCAGCGAGCGCCGTATCGCGCATTTTCAAATCGCTCGCCTTCCACAGCGCGAAGTTCACCATCGCCGTCGTCCCGGTCACGTAGTGTGGCTCAACGGCCGGAACCTTCATAGCGAAATAAGTGATCGCTTTACCGGGTGCGACGAGAAACTGATGGGGAAGACCCTCGGGTATGTGCACGATATCACCCGGCGCGAGGGGCATTGCCCGCGACGCGCCGACCGCGGAGGCCGCGCGAGTCTCGCCAGGTTCGGTCTTCTTTGGATCCACGAGCTGGAGACCCCCGATCGCGAGCGATCCCTCCCCGGATTGGACGACCATCACGTCGGTCCAGTTCTCATGCACTTCCACTTCGCCGTCCTTGTCGCGATGATTGATCAGCGTTCTGTGATTGCCGTAATCGCCGAGCGGTTGCGACTTGTTGTATGCCTTCAGGTCCTGCGCCTTCCAGATGACGAATCCTTGCGGATCGGCGGCGAACAGCGACGGGGACACCAGCAGCGAAAGCGGGGACAAAGAGGCGCGCGAAAGTTTTCATGGCGTTTTTCATCATACGCCCGCGCCTGCGAGAGAAGGAGATCGATCCGATCGGGCGCTCGTTGGCGAGCGACGTGGGAAGCGATCTAAGAATGGTGCACGTGAAAACGTAAGACGGCGTCGCGCATATCGTGCCGCTGCCACTGGCGATTCAGCACGGCGGCTGCGGAATCGGAGACCAGGAGCAAGACCGGTTGCGCATTGTCGTGAGGGTGAGCAGGCGGCGGCAGTTCCTGCCAATGGACCGAATCGGAGGCCCAACTTACGAAACCGCCGAACGCCCAGAACGCGATACCGACGACCAAAATGACGTGGTCCTGAGGACGCGTGAGTTTCTGAAAAGAACGTTCACCACGGCCACGACGCCGCACGCGATTCCGATGTAAAACCACCACGCAACCCAGTGGCGTCCCCGCAAGTGAATGTGTTTTAGTTGTGCCACACATCTGTGACGCGCGCGGCAATGCCACGGGTTCTACTGTCGGTGTTGTACGAGACATACGGCCTCGATACGATGCGGCCACGGGATGCCATGCTCGGCGAGTCCTACAGAAGCCCTGCGACGCTCGCGAGTCCTCGTGGATTCGACGCCACAAAGCGCAGCAGCCAACCTCCGGTCAGATTCGTTTTCAGAGCCTCGACAAACTGATCGGGCGTCAGCAGCTTGAAAACTTCCAGCCGTTCATCCCATTTGCGATCGTCCCAGCCGGCCAGCCTTTCATTGAGCCTATGCGCGAGGCGCAGATCGCGGCCGAACTTCTTGATCCAACGCTTCTCGAACGGCGCGAGCGCGGCGCGGGAAACGTCATTTTTTTGGATCGCATCGGCGACGACTTCTCCGGCCATTCTGCCGGCCTCGATCGCCCACCGAATGCCTTCGCCTACAAGAGAGGACGCGTGCCCCGCCGCATCGCCCACGCCGAGAATTCCGTCGCCCGCGAATTTCGCCGCGAAGCACTCCGAAGGGATCAGGCCCGCGTGATGTTCCACCGGCTGCGCGCCTCTGAGATCGATATCGAAACGATGAAGATTTGTCATCAGGCGATCGAGATACTCACTGGGATTGCCGCGCGAATCGGGATGAATGATGCCGACGCCCACGCGGACCCGATGCCGGCCCCAGGGGAACACCCACGCGTATCCCGACGGTGCGAAATCGCTTCCTGCGATGAGCAGCACTTCGTTCTCATCGCACTTGGGCGCGTACAAATCGTACTCCGCGCCGACGCCGAAACGACGGATGCCGGGATCCAAGCCCGGTTGCCTCACCGCCGCCTGCTTCATCAAAGACGAACGATAGCCCGTCGCATCGATGACCACGCGCCCGGATAGAATTTCGCCACCAGCATGCACGCCGGTCACGAAACCGTTTTCTCCGATCGCGGGACGCACAGCGGGAGTCGCCAGACGAATCTGTGCGCCGGCCTCGATGGCGCGCTCCGCCAGAAATTGAAAAACGCCTCGAACATCCATCACGCATAGGCGCGGCGAAGGGTAGTCGTACGTCACGGCGTTGTGCGGAGTGCAGAAACGCACGCGCGAGATCGGATGATACAGCCGCGATGGAATTCCGAGAGCGTCGAGCTCATCGATAAAGCTGCCCCCGCTCGTGCGGATCGGCGAACCGATTTCGTGATTCTTCTCGACGACGATCACCGAGCAGCCCCGGCGCGCCGAAGTTTCCGCCGCCGAAAGGCCCGCCGGTCCGCCGCCCGCGATAACAACATCCGCGTTCATAGGCTCTTATGGTATTGTGAACCTTCCACAAACAACTTTGTATTTAGGCCTGCGGAGTTCGCATGCGGCTTTGAATCCTGATTGACCGTGAACGCATTTCACCGTCGCCGCGGCGACCAGGCGGCTAAAGGATTCCCCTCTGCTTTTCAGCTCCAGCTCTAAAAACTTAGTTCATCCGTTGTAGTGAACTAAGGCTACCTTAGGCCGGAAATAAGGCAACTCTATTGCCGAAACTTAAGAGGCATGTGAATTGTCGAAAGTACTAGAACCCCATATTATCGGGACGGGAGAACACAGAAGTGGAGCTCATCGACGCTATGACCGGTCCCACAAACGACGCCCCGGAGACGAAAGAAACCAAGAAAAGCACGATCCGATTGCTGATCGCCGACGATCATCCGATCGTTCGTGACGGGCTGAAGAAGCTTCTGCTGCTTGAAGACGATTTCGAAATCGTCGGCGAAGCGGTCGACGGCCGCGACGTCCTGGATAAAGTCCGCGAACTGGATCCCGACGTCGTTCTGTTGGACCTGCGCATGCCTAATCTGGACGGGCTGGGCGCGCTCCAGGCCATGCAGCAGATCAACAAGCGAACCCGCGTGATCATCTTGACCGCGTCGGAGGATAAGAACGAGTTCGTGCAGGCGATGAAGCTCGGCTGCAGCGGCATTGTGCTGAAGCAGACGGCTCCCGAACTGATCGTCAAGAGCATCCGCAAGGTGCATTCGGGCGAAATCTGGCTGGACTCTCACACGACCGCGGCCGTGATGCGCCAATTCTCAACCGGCCTCGAAGGCAGCGGGTCCGCGCAGGGCGGCAAAGGACGCGAGCGCAGTCCGCTCTCGGCGCGCGAACGCGAGATCGTCGCGCTGGTCGCGCAGGGGTATAAGAACAAGGAGATGGCCGAGAAGATGTTCATCAGCGAGCAGACGGTGAAAAACCATCTGCACAACATCTTCGATAAACTGGGCGTTTCCGATCGACTGGAACTGGCGCTCTATGCCATCCACAAAGGCCTGCATTTGGTCGGCGAAGCGCCGGCTCGATAGCTTCGAAGCAGCGTGGCCGGCTAGCCCTTCGCGCAAGATCCGTCAACGCAGGATTGCTCGCCGCCCTTTTTTCTACGTCGGAGCACGGTTTCGATTAAGCCGGCCGTCCAGCATGTCGGGCACCCTCGAAACAGGACCAACGCCGCGACGACCGGCAGAATGGTCCACCAGCCGAGTTGCGAAGCGAACGCGAGAGCGATTCCTAACAAGGCGAATCCGAACAGCCCTCGCAGCAAGTGCATTGTGACACTGCGGCTCCCGAAAGCGGAAAGTTCCTGGAGCGGGGACGGCGTGGGGCTCGACATCGATCACCTCTACTTTAGTTCTTCGTTTCAAAAGGCGAGTTGGTTACGCATAAGAGACGGCACCGAGGCGTCGAGTACCGCTCCATTACTGTTGCGGCTCGGACGGCGCGGCTGAGCCGCGCGCGTCAGCAAGCGGTACGAAACAATTCGTATCTCGGTGTCGTTTCTTGAACCGCGGAGTAGCTCTACGCCCGTTTATCTTTCGCGTAGCACACCGGATTCAACTTGCACTCCGGGCACTTCGGCGTCCGTGCGACGCAAATTTCCCGCCCGAAATGGATGATCTGATGCGCGAAGAGAATCCATTTTTCCTTGGGAATCGACTTCATCAAATCCTGTTCGATTTTCTTCGGATCGGTTTCCTTCGTCAGATCGAGTCGTTTGGTGATGCGCTGCACGTGCGTATCCACGACTACACCAACCGCGATTCCGAAGGCTGTTCCGAGCACCACGTTCGCGGTCTTGCGAGCCGCGCCCGGAACCGTCAGCAGTTGTTCCATCTCGCGCGGGACTTCGCCGCCGAAATCCGCGAGAATCGTGCGCGCCGCGCCGATCACCGATTTCGCCTTGTTGTTAAAGAATCCCGTCGAGCGGATGTCCTGTGCCAGTTCCTCCTGCTTGGCGTTCGCAAAATCACGAATCGTTGGGTACTTGCGAAATAGCCCAGGCGTGACTTCGTTCACGCGTTTATCGGTGCACTGCGCCGAAAGGATGGTTGCGACCAGCAGCTCCCACGCATTGGAATGATGCAGAGCGCAAGTCACGTCCGGATACATTTCATCCAGCAGCTTGAGGATGGCTTTCACGCGAGCGGAACGTTCAGCAGCGGTTTTCGGCCGCATCACAACGGGCACGACGGATTTGTTGGCGGACGCGGCTGTTTTCAATGAATCGAAGACGCTTTCACGAGTCGCTTGTTGAAAAAGGGGGACAGATTTCTCTGTCCTTTCCCTGGATTAGTGATTTTACGTGCGAAACGTCACTGTGGACAGAGCGATCTGTCGCCTTTTTCAACATCCTCCTAGTCGAAGTCGATGTCCCGTTTAGGCGGCGGAGCGTCGGGATTTTCTTTCGCGATTCTCAACATCTCGTCGAACTTCTTGCTCAGAATATCCTGCTGGTTCTTGTGCGATTCGAGCGACTTGCGATAAGCGTCCTCGCGCCGCCCGGCTTCGCCCTTCATGTGCTGAACGGCGGTATCGAAATCCGCCAGCGGCGAACGCTTCTCGTGCTCCTCATAGCGAATGACCGCTTGCGTAGCGGGGTCGATGTGCAGGTCGGCCTCGCAACAGGGGCACTTGACGCTGATTAATTTCGGAGGCTTCGCCATGTTCTCTCGCCCACGCCTCATTATCGTATACTGACGCGCAAGGGGGATTCCCACTTATGTTCGGAGAATTCAAGAAATTCATCATGCGCGGCAACGTCCTGGATCTCGCCATTGGCGTGATCATCGGAGCCGCTTTCGGCAAAATCGTGACGTCGTTGGTCAACGATGTGCTGATGCCGGTGATCGGTCTGGCAACCGGGAAAGTGGATTTTACAAATCTCTTCATCGCCCTGAACGGCCAACATTACGACACGCTCGCGGACGCGAAGAAGGCGGCCGCCCCGACCATCAACTACGGCGTATTCATCAATACGTTGATCGAATTTCTGATCATCGCGTTCGTGATCTTTTTGATCGTGAAACAGGTCAATCGGTTTATGCCGGCTCCACCTCCCGCTCCGGCCCCGGCGCCTACCAAGGATTGCCCGGAGTGCACCAGCACCATTCCGCTGGCGGCCCATCGCTGCCCGCAGTGCACGGCCGTGATCGCCTAAATACTAAACGGCGGAGAGCGAGCCGCAGCCTCAGAGCCGCCCCATGAGGAAGCTCAGAGGGACCTGAGTTTTACCAAAAAATCTGGCGCGTGGATTTTCGGAACGTGGACCTGTGAAACGCAACGGGCTGCGCTTCAATCTTCCGGTGAAATGGGATATTGCCCGGAGCAAGACAAGCTTTCGAGCCGAGCTATCGAAATCCTATCCCGAATCGCGTGTACCAGCCAAGAGCAGGTTTCGGCGCTAAAGCGGGGCGACCAAATCACGCTCATGCGTCTGGACAAGGAACGGGAGAACATCGTCGGCGAGAAGGAGCTGGTCTTCGGCGCGCTCAAGCAGCACCGCGACGAGTACGGATGCTAAACGTTGGCGTGACCTTCACCCGACCAGGGCTCGCGTAATAGAATAAAGCCCTATGGCCGATCAACCAGAGCGTAATTTAGGATTCAACACTCGATCGCTGCACCACGGCTATCAGCCCGACCCCACGACGGGTGCTCGGGCCGTGCCGATTTATCAATCGACGTCCTTCGTCTTCAAAGATTCGGATCATGCGGCGCGGCTGTTCGCCTTGCAGGAATTCGGCAACATCTACACACGCATCATGAATCCGACCACGGACGTGCTGGAGCAGCGCGTCGCGTCGCTTGAAAACGGAGTGGCCGGTCTCGCGACCGCCAGCGGCCAGGCCGCGCAGTTCCTGACGATCAACGGCTTGTTGGAATCCGGCGATGAGATGGTTGCGGCGACGACGCTCTATGGTGGGACGTACACTCAATTCGACGTCAGCTTTCGCCGCATGGGCTATCAGACAACCTTCGTGGAACCCGACGATCCCGAGAATTTCCGCAAGGCGATCACCAAGAAACGCGCTGCCTATACGCCGAAACCATTTCGAATCCGCGCGGTAACATTCTGGATATCGAAGCAGTCGCGAAGATCGCGCACGAGCATAATCTGCCTCTCGTGATCGACAACACCTTCGCGACGCCTTATCTGTGCAAACCGATCGATCACGGCGCGGACATCGTCGTGCATTCGCTCACGAAATTCATGGGCGGCCACGGCAATTCCATCGGCGGCATGATCGTCGACGGCGGGAAGTTCGATTGGAAAAAGGGCCCGTTCCCGCAGATCAATCAGCCGTCGCCCGCGTATCACGGGATGAACCTCGCCGACATTTTCGGGCCGATCGCGTTCATCATTCGAACGCGCGTCGAAGCGTTGCGAGACTTGGGTCCTTGTTTGAGCCCGTTCAACGCATTCCTGTTTTTGCAGGGTATCGAAACGCTAGGGCTGCGCATGGAGCGACATGTTTCGAATGCAACGGGGGTCGCGAACTTCCTCCAGGGCCACGCCGACGTCACGTGGGTGAACTATCCGGGCCTTGCGAGCAGTCCGTATCACGCGCTGGCGAAAAAATATATGCCGAAGGGCGCAGGCGCGGTGTTCTCGTTCGGCATTAAAGGCGGAGCGGCCGCGGGCAAGAAGTTCGTCGATAGTTTGAAGGTGTTTTCGCATCTCGCGAACGTCGGCGATGCGCGCAGTTTGGTGATTCATCCGGCTTCCACGACCCATCAGCAGTTGAATGCCGAGCAGCAAAAAGCAGCCGGTGTGGCGCCCGATATGATCCGCTTGTCGATCGGTCTCGAAGACATCGAGGATCTGCAATGGGACATCGATCAAGCGTTAGCAGCGAGTCAAAAGTAATCGCCGCTATTTGAGAGGCCAAACAAGAACCGAACAGGGGAGCTTAACCGCTCCCTGTCGGTCACGGCTCGGGTCGGGGCTCTCTTGTCTTATCGACGACGGACCCGACACGCGACTGGCCCGGCCCCTCGATCAATCCGACCAGAGCCGCGACCAGAGGGAGCGGTTCAGCACGACGTCCAGTCCCGATAAGACCACCGTACTTGTAAACTGTTATCTCCGCTGCTTTTCGAAGAGGTCTTTCGAGCGGGCGAAAGGGTCTCTGAATGAAACTCCTCATTCGCTGGCTGGTGACGAGCATTTCCCTTGTCGTGGCGGCTTGGATCGTGCCGGGGATTCACGTTGGCTCGGATAGCTGGACGGTGTTCGCCGGGATGGCTCTGATTCTGGGTTTGGTGAACGCGGTCATTCGCCCGCTGCTGAAACTGCTCTCCTGCCCGCTCATCATTCTGACGCTCGGTGTCTTCGTGCTGGTGATCAATGGGATCACTCTGCTGTTGGCTTCGCACATCGCGCGAAGCTGGTTTGGCGTCAGTTTTTATGTCGACGGATTCTTTTCGGCGTTCTTGGGCGCGCTGATCGTCAGCATCGTGTCGGTGACACTGACGGCGCTATTGGGCGAAGATCGCGCGTCTTAAACGATTCCGAGGCGCTGACGCGGGCGCGTCTTTGTACAATTGGCGTATGCGGTGGTGGCTGGCGCTGAGTCTCGCTTCGCTGTTTCTGATTGCGCCGAAAGTGGGTGCGCAGAACACGCAGAAAAAGCGGGCGGCCACGACGTCAATAGCGGCGGACGCCGCTCTGCCCTCCACGAAGCATTCGCTCGAAAGTCTCACTTTCACTGGGAATCGGCGCATTTCGCGTGAAAAGATTCTTCAAACCACGGGGTTGAAGCTCGGCCAAATGGTCGACCGCGAGGATTTCGATGCCGCGCGAACCCGCTTGCTTTCAACCGGTGCGTTCGAGAGCGTCGGTTTCGATTTCGAGCCCAGTAGATCCGGCGCCGGCTTCGACGGCTCGTTCGAACTCGTCGAAGTCGCGCAGATGTTTCCGTACGAGTTTGAAGATTTGCCGGCCTCCGATGAAGTCTTGCGAGCGGCGATCGTAAAAGTGTTTCCTCTTTTTCGATGCCGAGGTGCCCGCGACGCGGCCGATTCTCGAACGTTGCGAGCACGCAGTGATGCAGGCTGTCGACGGGAAAGTGACGGTAGAAGCGCACATGGTCGCGACACTGCACGGCGGCGAACCGAAGATCGTTTTCCGCCTGCCGGGCGATGGACCTCGGATTTCAGAAGTGCGATTCCAGGGCTACGATGTCATTCCGCTCTCGAAGCTCGCGATGACGTTCGCGGAGGCGGCCGTCGGCACGGAATTCAAGGAATCGCTTGTGCGCGCGCTGTTGGAGAAGACGATTCGTCCACTCTATGAAGCGCATGGGCGCATTCGCGTGGCATTCACCAAAATCGCAGCGGAGAAATCGGCGGAAGAGGGCGTCGACGCGGTCGCGGTGACGGTGACGATCGACGAAGGTTCGGAGTTCAAGCTCGGGCAAATTCGCTACGCAGGAGGTCAGAGTCGCGATCTCGGGAAGCTGGCGGGATTAGAGACCGGTGAGCTCGCGAACTTTGATGACGTCAAAAAAGCGCAGGATCGCATCGTGCGCAAATTCCGTGGGGAGGGATATTTGCACGCATCCGTGAAGCAGGAGCGAACCGTGCATGATGACCAGCGCACCGTGGATTTGCTGCTGACGGTGAAACCCGGGCCGCCGTTTACGGTCGGCAAACTGACGGTGGAAGGGCTCGACCTGATCGGCGAACCGGCGATTCGCAAGATGTGGGGCGAGCGCGAAGGGAAACCGTTCGACCCTGAATTCCCCGACGCGTTCTTGAAAGATGTACGCGATGAGGGAATGTTCGACAATCTGGGCAAGACTTCATCGTCGGTGAAGGTGAACGAAGAAACGAAGATCGTCGATGTGACGCTGACGTTCGAAGGAATGAAGGGAAGCGCAGAGCGGGGGCGCAGTTTGAGGCAGATCTTCTAGCGTCGCTACAGAGTCTTGATTGTGGAACCGCGAATGTCGACGAGCGGGCCGATCAGCGTTCACCTTTAAGCGCGCGATGACGCTGCGGAGCTTTTCGGCCCGCTCGATTACTCTCGCGGTTCTGAAGGCGGCGATCACTCTCGCGGTTCTGACGGCTGGGATGACACACGGGAACTCGCGCTGTTCTAAAGTCACTCCGGTTATGGAACCGCGAATGTCAATGAGCGGGCGGATAAGTGTTCACCTTTAAGCGCGCGATGACGCTAGGGAGCTTTTCGGCCCGCTCGATCACTCTCGCGGTTCTGAAAGGCAGTGCTCCGTGCTGACGGCCGGGATAACACACGGGAACTCGCGCCGTTCTAAAGTCACTCCATTTATGGAACCGCGAATGTCAATGAGCGGGCGGATAAGTGTTCACCTTTAAGCGCGCGATGACGCTGCGGAGCTTTTCGGCCCGCTCGATCACTCTCGCGGTTCTGAAGGCGGCGATCACTCTCGCGGTTCTGAAGGACAGAAATGTTGGCGTTAAACGCTCGCGCCGCGCATGGCCTCAAGGCGCGCGATGCGTTCTTCGGTGGAAGGATGCGTCGAGAATAAACGCGCGAGGCCGCCGCCGCTAAATGGATTCAGGATGAACATGTGCGCCGTGGCGGGCGAAGCGTCGTCCATGGGGACTTGCTCCACGCCTCTTTCCAGTTTTCCCAGAGCGCTAATCAGCTCATCAGGATTGCCGGTGTATTTGGCCGAGGCCGCGTCCGCGCTGAATTCGCGCGTGCGCGAAATCGACATCTGAATCAGCATGGCGGCAATCGGTGCAAGAATCATCATCAAAAGTCCCGACCACATATTGCCGCGCTCGTCGTCCTCGTCGCCGCGCGGTCCGAACCAGAACGCCATCCGTGCGAGGAACGTAATCGCGGCCGCCAAAGTCGCGGCGATCGAGCTGATCAAAATGTCGCGATGCAGCACGTGCCCGAGTTCATGCGCGAGCACGCCTTCGAGCTCACGATCGTTCATCAGGCGCAGAATGCCATAGGTGCAAGCGACGGAGGCATGCTGCGGATCGCGGCCCGTGGCGAACGCGTTCGGCTGATCCTCCGGCAGCAGCCATAATTTCGGCATGGGCAGTCCCATGCGCTGCGCCAGATTGCCGACGATGGGGGCGAGCCTCGCGTAGACCTCCGGATTCTGTTCGGGCGTCACGGGCTGCGCGGAGTAGGACATCAGCGCGAGCTTATCGGAGAAAAAGTAGCTGAAAAAGTTCATGCCGATCGCGAGGACCAAGCCCCATTCGAGCCCCTGACGTCCCGCGATCGCTTCGCCGCCAAACAGCAGCACCCCGCTCAGCAGGCCGAGTAGTAAGACGGTTTTTAACGAGTTCATAATCCAACTTCACTCACGAAAAGCAGATCCCTCGCTGCCGCTCGGGATGACCGCCATAGAAGCAGGCCCCCATCATAGAGCAGGTCCCTCGCTGACGCTCGGCATGACCGCTACAGATAGAGACGAGGCGGAGCGCGGTTTAGTTCATGTCTGCCTCTATTCAAATCATATAATCTGCTCCTGAATCTGTAAAGTGCCGGTCTCGATTGAATTTGACACGCTGCATTTCAATGAAAACAACAAACTTTTATTGCCCAACCCGGCGGGTCTTCTCGGCCCGCTCATTTACATTCGCGGTTCTCCAGCGAACTATTTTGGATGCGCCGCTGATTTCACCGCTCCTTTGCGACGATCCCGCCGCAGCCTGGGACGTGAGGAAAGAACGGTGAAAAGCGTGCCGCCTGACATGCGCAATGCGCCTGACGTGGGCAAGCGATCCATGAAGAATCGGGTGTGCTGCTCGCGACCAGCGATTACCGTTTTTGTGCCTGTGTTTATGAGGTTTGCTATGATCGGTTCAGGGAGGGCAACGTATGGGACCAGTCGGCGTCCAGGAAATGGTCGTCATTTTCCTCGTGGCCCTACTCCTGTTTGGTCCAAAAAAGCTTCCGGAACTCGGCAAAACACTGGCAAAAGCGGTGGGCGAATTCCGGCGCGCGCAGAATGATCTGAAGGCCACGTTCGAGCGGGAAATGCGGTCGCTGGAGCAGGAAAGCGAATCTATCAAAGAGATCACGCGTCAGGCATCCATCGACATCCAAAACTTTTCCGATTTCGATCTGACCGGAAGTGCAGGCGGCACGTATGGCGCGGGAACACCCGCGACCAACGCCGCGGCGGACTGGCATGGCGTAGAGTCCGGCGCATCAACCACAGTAAGCGCTTCTGAAGTTTCGGGCGCTGAGTCACACGGGTCATTGCAAATAGGGCAGACCTCCGTAGCCGAGGCGGCTCCTCCAGCGGTGCATGCCGCTGTCGTACATGCCGCTGTCGTACATGCCGCTGAAGATACGGTCGCGCGCGGAAGCGTAACGAGAACCGAGACGGCGGCTCCGGCCGCGGTCGTGGAAGCTCCGTCTGTCCCGCATCTGCTGTTTGAAGACCCGCTCCATGAGACTCGAAGCAACTAGAAACGCCCGCTTGATTCGATAAGGCGCTTCCGAGAGTAAAGGTACATGCCGAACGGCGAAGACTCGTCTTCCGAAGTATCGCGTCTCCCCGCCCTATTGGGCGCGGGGGGCGGAGGACGCGTGCCTCCTACCGCGGGAGACCCCGAGGACGAAGAAGACGGCGGCATGCTGCGCATGTCGTTCCTCGAGCATCTCGAGGGACTACGCTCGCGGATTATTCGCGCGTTGATGGGTTTTGGTGTCGCCTTTCTGGTGTGCATCATCTTCTGCTATCCGCTGTGGGATTTCGTGCGCGCGCCAGCGACGGACGCGCTCACCAAGATCGGCGTGAAGCCGCCGATGCTGGTGATCAACGAACCCATGGAGGGCTTCTCCATCATTTGGGTGAAAGTGCCGCTGGTGTTCTCCATCTTTCTGGCGTCGCCATGGGTGCTGTACCAGGTGTGGGCGTTCATCTCGCCCGGCCTCTACCAGAAAGAGAAACGGTTGGCGGTGCCGTTCGTAGTGAGCACGGCGGGCCTGTTCATCACCGGCGGATTGTTCGCGTACTTCGTCGCGTTCCGTTACGGGCTGGCGTTCCTGTTGGGGATCGGCATATCGAACGGCGTGATGCCGCTCGTGACCATCACGCACTATTTCGATCTGTTCGTGAACGTGATGTTGGGCGTCGCGCTCGTCTTCGAGTTGCCGGTCGCCATCTTCTTCCTGACGCTGCTGCATCTGGCTTCGCCGCGCTTCCTGCTGGAGCATTCGCGCTACGCCGTGCTCGCGATCGTGATTGCGGCGGCGATCATCACGCCCACGCCCGATTTCTTCAACCTGATGCTGTTCGCGGTGCCGATGTGCGCGCTGTTTTTCATCGGCGTGTTCGCGAGCTACCTGCTGGTGATGAAGCGCGAAGGGCGCAAGTTCCCGTGGGGTAAGGTGCTCGGGATCACGTTCGGGATTCTCGCGGTGCTCGGGGGCGTGGCGTACTTCGCGTTGATCAAGCTCGGCTATCACGCGGTCGCGCACTGGCCGTTGTTTGTGAAGTAGGGCAGGTCCAATCGGCCGCTCCGGACGAGCCTTCGTCAGGGCATGTGCCACGTCCTTCCGGGCTGTGATCCGTCACCGGTAACGGGTGAGCGTCGCAGACGAGAGGCCGCCTCCGTTCGACGCCGCGCATTTTCTTGACATCATACCTACTAGTCGGTATGATACCATCTAGTTGGTATGGAGTACGAAAATGATGCCGCAAACACAGCACGAATCGAAAACCAAGTTGCTCGACGCGGCGCTGCACGTCATCCGGGCCAAGGGCTACGCGGCCACGACGATTGATGACATTTGCCACAAAGCAGGGGTGACGAAGGGCAGCTTCTTCCATCACTTCAAAAGCAAGGACGAACTGGCGCTTGCCGCTGCGTCGTATTGGGGAACGATGACGGATGGTTTTTTCGCGGCGGCACCGTACCGCAAACTGCAAGACCCGCTGCAACGACTGCTCGGGTACGTCGATTTTCGCGGAGAAATTCTGCAAGGTGATTTGCCCGATTACACCTGCCTGCTCGGAACGCTGGTTCAGGAAACCTATGCAACGCACCCGGACATTCGCGCTGCCTGCGATAAAGGCATGTCGTCGCACATCGCGGAGCTAACGCGCGATGTTGAGGCCGCCAAAAAGCTCTACGCACCGAAGGCACAGTGGAGCGCGGAAAGCGTGGGCTATTTCATTCAGGCCGTTCTGCAGGGCGGCTTCATCCTTGCTAAAGCCAAGCAAAACCCGGATGTCGTTCGCGAGAGCTTGGCGCATCTGCGGCGTTATCTCGAAGCTCTATTCAATCAACCACGTCACACAAATCGAAAGGGGAAATGAACATGAAGTGCATGATATTCGTTAAGGCGAGCAAGGACAGCGAGAAGGGCACCATGCCGGGCCCGGAATTGCTGGCCGCAATGGGGCTGTACAACGAGGAACTTTTCAAGGCGGGCATCATGAAGGGTGGTGGCGGCTTGAAACCGACTTCCCAGGGCAAACGGGTCCGGTTCTCAGGCGCGCAGCGTACAGTAATTGATGGCCCGTTCGCCCCGACGGAGGAGCAAGTGGCCGGCTACTGGCTGTGGGAGGTCAAGTCGATGGACGAAGCGGTCGAATGGATCAAGCGCTGTCCGAATCCAATGCTGGTGGACTCCGACATTGAAATTCGGCCAGAGTTTGAGGCGGCGGATTTCGCACGATAGGCCATGCAGCGCCAGTTGCGCCTGGCGTGGCTGCGTAAAAACCGATAGCCCTGAGATGTTAGGCTGTGTGCAGGTCCTGACATGTTGACCTTTGCGGAATTCCTCGAGAATGCCGCTTCAAAGCGGGAGTTCGTCAACATCTTGTTTGAGGAACGCGTCTTCGAACTGATTGGCACCTTACAGGGTCTGTCGCGGCCACTCGAACAGGCCGGTGTTCCCCACGAACTTGTCGGGGGACTTGCCGTCTTCCTGCACGTTGAGAACGCGGATTCGACGCACTCTTCGCTGACTCGTGACATCGACCTCATGATCCGGCGGGACGATCTGCCGCGGGTCGTGGCCATTGCGGAAGATCATGGCTTCCGCTTCCGGCATTCGGCGGGTCATCCGGCAGATATGGATATGTTGCTCTTCGCTGAGACCAACAGCGCGCGCAACGCCGTCCATTTGCTCTACGCGGGGGAGAAGGTGAAAGCGTCTCAACTCGAGAACTCATCCCGCAAATCAACCCTGTTCGCGCCGGGTTGCATGGCCAGGATTTCTGGGTGATCCCGGTGCTGGACCTCTTGCGGATGAAACTGAGCTCCGGACGCGACAAGGACCGCGTCCATGTGCGGGGCATGGACGCCGCCGGACTCATCACGAGCGCCATCGAGCAGGGGTTAAGCGAAGAGTTGCTGGCCCGGCTGCGGAACGTTCGCGAAACCGAGTAATCCGCGTCGAACTAAGGCAGGGCCGGCGCGGGGAGCGATCCCGGTCGAAGCCCCTCCGCGAGAGCCAGCCAGTCTCCGTTGGATAGCTGAGCCTGAATTGCGATTACTTCGAGGATCGGAGGGGCCGGCCAGCGCGGCCACGTTTGCAGCGGCCCATAGCTGAAATTCGCTCCCCTCAGATTGAACGTCGCTTTCGTGGCGTCACCACTCAGCCGCAGCCCTCCGTTCCGCGCCAGATCGATAACTCCCATCGTGTAAAGCATGGTACCGGAAATGCCGAAAAAGAGCACACCAATTTCGCGGCGCTGGGATTTCCATTCGCCGAATGTGCGCCAAGCCCGATCTGTACCTATGGGAGTTCCCATGAGACTCTATCGCTTACTTTAATCATAATCGAAATTTCCTCGCGGCGTTCGCGCTCTGATCGCGGGCCGTCTGGTGCAGCACGTTCGGCGGCGGGTGCCTCACTCTATGGTTCCACAACAGCTAATTCCTTGAAGCCCTCAAAGTCGCTGGTGTTGTATGTGTAAATGCGTTCCACCCCATTCGCGGGCATCGCGGCGGCAAGCTGTAAATCGAAAACAGCGCCACCGGCGACGGGGCGAGTCCGAAGCAAGGCAAGCCATCCTTCGACCGTGCGGGCGGGAACGGGCAGGACGTGAAGAAACGAGAGCAAGTCCGTTACGGCGGCTATGGCATCTGCCACGGTGCGCGGCTTCAAAACGCGCCGGGGATTGGTGACGATGGAATGGAATATTCGCGTCAACAATTCCCGGTCCAACGGACATCGTCGTAAAGGTCTCGGCGATGCAGGGAGCCTATGGCTCCGAGGTCCCACAGCGGCAATTCGGGAGGCGCAGGATCGTGTCCTTCAGCAATCGCTCGGCGTCGGTACCACCGTTGACGACGCCCGTCTGATCTCACCGAACGGGCATGCCGCCCTCGGGCTGGTGTTCGCCGGCAACGACCCCCCGACCTCGGTCCAGGTGGCGACGTGGCTGCGCGCCACCGCCCCGGCGGGAGTCACGGTGGCCGCCACCAGTATCAACGACCTGCAAAACGCACCAGGCAGCGGCGGACTCGGCATATTGGGCGAGGTGGTCATCGGTGCGATCGGCGCCCTGATCGTTTTGGTCCTCGTCTTCGGCTCCTTCCTGGCCCTGATTCCCCTCATCGTCGCTGGGGTGTCCATCCTTGCCACCTTCCTGCTCCTGGGTGCCATCACCACGATCACCGGGGTCAGCCAGCTGGTCGAGTACCTCGTCGCGCTGATCGGCCTCGGCGTGGCCATCGACTACTCGTTGCTCATCGTCACCCGCTGGCGCGAGGAACGGGATCGGGGCCGGTCCAACGACGAGGCCGTCATAGTGGCCATGACCACCGCCGGTCGGTCGGTACTCTTCAGCGGCGTCACGGTGGCGCTCGGCCTCTTCGCCCTCATCGCAGTGCCCTTCGCGTTCGTGCGGAGCCTCGGTTACGGCGGCTTGCTCATTCCACTGGTCACCGTGGTCGCCGCTCTGACGCTGCTCCCGGTGCTGCTCTCGGTGTGGGGGCCCCGCCTCGACCGTAGGCGCCGTCACCACACGCCGCATCCGGCGCGGCGCGGCACTCGGACCGAGCCGCGCCTGGACGGCGTGGACCAGAGGAGTCATCCGTCACCGCATCCTCGCCGTCGCCGCTGCCCTGACCGTGCTGGGGATCCTCCTCGGGGCGGCCTTCGGCCTCCGGGTCGGTGAGGTCCGGCCCACTTCCCTCGCCGCATCCGGTTCGGCCGAACGTGGACTCGTCACCCTTCAGCGCTCCGGGTTCCCCGTCGGCGTGCTCTCCCCGATTGAGGTGCTCGTCCCCGACCGCACCGAGCCGGCGGCCCTGGCGGCCCGACTGGGCACGATCCACGGCGTCGACACCGCTCTCGCCCCGACCGGGACGGCGTGGCGTCGATCAGGCACGGCCATCGTCGACGTGCTCCCGAGCGCGCCCACCAGCTCCGCGACCGACATTGCCACGGTCAGCACCGTCCGGGCGACGGTTGCCCGCCTCGCCCCCGGCGCCCAGGTGGCCGGCGACGGACCCGAAGAGGCCGACCTCGTACACGCCTTCTACTCGCGGTTCCCCCTCATCGTCGCCCTTGTGGCACTCCTCAGTCTGCTCGCCCTGGCTCGGGCCTTTCGATCTGTGGTCCTCCCCATCAAGGCCGTAGTCCTCAACGTGCTCTCGGTCGGCGCCGCCTACGGGGCATTGGTGCTCGTCTGGCAGCACGGCTACGGATCCCGAGCTCTCTGGGGCATACCCGCCACCGGCGTCGTCGTCGACTTCGTACCCTTGATGGTCTTCGCCTTCTTGTTCGGTCTGTCGATGGACTACGAGGTGTTCATCCTCTCGCGGATCAAAGAAGCCCATGATGCCGGCATGTCCACCGATGAGGCGGTGGTGCACGGACTCGGCCACACAGGTCGACTCGTCACCAGCGCGGCCATCATCCTCTTCCTCGCCTTCGCCGCCCTGGCCGCCGGACCGGACGTCCAGATCAAGGTGTTCGCCACGGGCATGGCTGTCGGGATCCTTCTCGACGCCACCGTCGTACGAGCCCTCCTCGTGCCTGCCATCGTCTCCTTACTCGGGCGATGGAACTGGTGGGCACCATGGCGCCCGCGCCGCCGCAACCGAGGGCCCGTCCACCCGCTCTGGCCGAGCGGGGGTCACGACGAGTGCGACGGCTGGTTATTCGACCGGAGCGGCCACTGTCCCTGCGCTCAGTGGTCGTGACGGATCAGCATGACCGGACACGGTGCATGATGGGTGACGTAGTCACTCACCGAGTTACCGAAGAGTCGGCTCAACCATCCCTTGCTGGATGATCCGACCACCAGTACATCTGCTTTCGCCTCGCCGGCGACCCTGACAATGACCGACCCCGTCGCTTCGTCGTCCGGGACCATACGAACCTCCGCGTCAGTTCCGAGCGCGGCGGCGGTGCGATCCAGAGCGGCTTGCCCTGCGGCGGTCTCCTTCTTCCAATCCTTCTCCGCCTGCTTTTCGCTGATGACCGGTCCCTCGATACCTCCGGCATCCTCCGTCGGGTCCTCGAATGCGGGGATGACCATGACGAGCACGACGTGAGCCCCCGGTCGCAGCAGTTCCATGGAGCGACGAGCGGCGTCGACCGCAGACTCGGATCCATCGGTCGCAACGACGATGTTCATTGGTTCCTCCTCGGTGGACGCGCCTACATCCCGTCCGCCATATCATGCACGAAGTCCGGACCGCAGATCACTTCACAACGATGCCTTTGGCTTCTTCCATGTACCGTCGGGCGATGTCGGACGCATCGTCAGGGCTCTTCCCTTCCTCACGGGCACTCATATACGCCGCATACCAGTCCCACCAGTCGTGCTGGGGAGCGATCTTCTCAAAGTTGGCATGATGGTCGGCCGTCTCATGCAAAAGGTCTGCTAACGCGGCAACGTCCACGGTCTATCTCCTCGACTGTCGATATCTCTCTCCACCACCCGTTCAGTCTGCCAAACCGCGGACGTCCGCACCGACGTGGCTGTCGCCGAACGGTCGAAGAGCGCGCGGCGACCAAATGGGTGACGCTGAGGTGTAGGGCATCTTCACGAGCCAATGCCCTCGGGCGTGCCCGTATCTGCGCTTTCGCCTTCGTAGGCCCTACGCTCCGGAAGAACGTGGTGGTGCCGGAGGGGATGCCTTTCGGCGAAGAGCACCGACACCGGCCGGGCCGTGAGGGAAGGAATCGAGCATGGGTATGCCGTCTGGGATCCAGGTCATCGACACCATGATGGGGTTGCCAGGGGGGGATCGCCGCTGGTGGACCCGCTCCATGGCACCCCTCCTTCTCGATGCGGAGAGTCAGCGGGACCTCGACCATGCCGCCGGGTACATGTACAAGGACCTCCCGGAAACGGATCCGGCCGGTGACCCGGTCGAGACCCTCCTGGGCCAGATGGACGCCTTCGGCATCGACATCGGAATGATTCCCGTCACCTTCGAGGACGAACCCAGCCGGAGAGCTCTCGCCGAACACGGCAATCGACTCGTCGGCAGCTTCGCGGTAGATCCGAACCGAGGGATGGAAGCTGTGCGCTCTTTGCGCAGGGCCGTCGACGAGCTGGGGGTGGTCGCCGCTTCGTTCTTCCCGTGCGGCTGCGTCCCTCAGGTGCCGATCAACGACAAACGGGCCTATCCGGTCTATGCCTGCTGTGTCGATCTGGATATTCCCATCTTCATCAACGCCGGCGTGCCCGGCCCCCGGGTGCCGATGGGTGCGCAGAAGGTGAGCCGCGTCGACGAGGTCTGTTGGTTCTTTCCCGATCTGAGGATCGTCCTCCGGCACGGAGGTGAGCCGTGGGAGAAAGCTGGCGGTGAAGCTGATGGTCAAGTGGCCCAATCTGTACTACTCGACCAGCGCGTTCGCTCCGCGCTATTACCCGAAGGCGATCATCGACTACGCCAACACTCGTGGCGCCGACCGGGTGCTCTATGCCGGCTACTACCCCTCTGGACTCACCCTCGAACGATCCTTCTCCGAATTGGAGGATGTCCCGTTCCGTGAAGACGTCTGGCCCAAGTTCTTGCGTGAAAATGCCCTGGGGCTATTGAAGCTGGACGGTCGCCACCAGCGGACGACTCCACGGGCACCGTAAAAGGGTGAGAGTTCAGCCGGGTGGTTTCGGCTCCCGGGGCAATCCGAGAACCCGTTCTGCGATGACATTGCGCTGGATCTCCGACGTACCCCCGAAAATGGTGCCGGAACGGGCGAAAAGAAAGGTCGACTGAGCCGGGCTGGCTGGATAGTAATGCAGGGCCGCCCGGTGGCCCATCCCCACGCCGACGACGGGTGCGGCACCGGCCGTCCCGGTGAGGATCTGGCCAGCGGGCCCGAGGACGTCGATACCGAGGTCGGTGAGTCGCTGATGGAGCTCGGTCCAGTGCACCTTGGTGAGGGACTGCAGTGCGGCGAGACCATCTTGGAGTTCTGGACGTACCAGGCCGGTCACCATCCTGTAGCCATTGATCCGCATGATCTGGATGTCCGTCCACAACCGGGCCAGTCGCTGCCGGACGACCGGGTCGGCCAGCCGCCCGTTGTGGCGCGCCACGTCGATGATGCTCAGCGCTTCCCCCTCGAAGCGGCGGTAACTGGTCGTCGCCGAAATGCCCCGCTCGAACCCGAGTGTGGAGTTCGCCACCGTCCATCCGTTGCCCTCGCCTCCGAGGACGTTGTCGACGGCGCACCGGGCCCCCTCGAAGTGCACGCGGGCAAACCCCGCGGTGCCGTCGGGCTGGGCGATGGGCTCCACTACGACGCCGGGCTGGTGCATCTCCACCAGAAGGTAGGAGATGCCGCGATGCCGGGGCACGTGAGGATCGGTCCTGGCCAAAAGGAAGATCATGTCGGCGTCGGGAGCTTCGCTGGTCCAGATCTTCGTCCCGTTGATGACCCACTCCTCTCCCTCCCGCACGGCGCTGGTCTGCAGGGAGGCCAGATCAGAGCCGGCATCGGGCTCGGAGAAGCCCTGGCACCAGATCTCGGTGCCGCGCACGATCGGGGGCAGGAACCGATTCTTTTGACGGTCATCACCCCAGTGCAAGATGGTCGGACCGACCAGGATCTCCCCTCCGGCCGGAGGTTGGATCGGCGTGCCGGCGTCAGCCAACTCCTCGGTCAAGATGACCGACTCGAGCGGGGAGAGGCCCTTGCCGCCGTACTCAAGTGGCCAGGTCGGGCAGCTCCAACCGGTCCGGTGCAACATGTCGTTCCACTCCTGACAGAACGCGTCCCAGGCGGGACCGGTCGGGCGTTGCCCATCTCGCCACCCTTCGGGCAACACGTTGCCGAGCCACTGGCGAATCGAGGCGCGGAAGCGCTCGGCTTCTTCGGAATAGCTGAGATCCATGCGTCCTCCTCTCCTGCGGACCACACACTGCCACCCGGCCATGTCGGGCAAATCTCGTGTCTTGTAGGATCGCCGATCCTAGAGGCACCCGGAGATCAACTCGTTGAAGATCCGGCTTTACCGACAAGGAGATCGCCTGTGATCGACACCACGTCCGGATCCTCCGACGGACTCTTGATCGAACAGCGGGGCGCGGTGGGATGGATCACTCTCGATCGAGCCGATGTGCGCAACGCCATCACCCATGGCCAGCGCACAAAAGTCGTGGCTACCTTGTCCGACTGGTCCGCCGACCCGACGGTGCGGGCCGTGGTGATCACCGGATCCGGAGGCAGCTTCTGCGCCGGTGCGGACCTCCGCTCCAACGAGGGCCTGCCCGACCGTCCCGACGGTGCCCCCGAGCGCATCGGGGGGGATCTGGTCCGAGCGTCGAAGCAGACGGCCCAGAGCCTGATCGCCGGCATACTCGATTGCGAGAAGCCGGTGATCGTGGCGCTCAACGGGGTGGCCGCGGGAATGGGAGTCCACGTGGCCCTGGCCTGTGACTTCGTCGTCGCCGCCCGGGGCGCCCGCCTCATGGAGGTGTTCGTGTCGAGGGGGTTGGTGCCCGACGCCGGCGGGGCCTATCTCCTCACCCGGCTCGTCGGGTTGCAGAAGGTGAAGGAGATACTGCTCCTCGGTGACGCCCTCTCGGCTGACCAGGCCCTGGCTCTCGGCCTCGTCAACCGCGTGGTGAGTGAGGACGAGCTCGAGGAAACCGTGCGCGCGCTGGCCGAGCGGCTGGCTGCGGGCCCGACCCGCACCCTTGCCCTCACCAAGTGGATGATCAACCGGGCGGTCGATGCCGATCGCGCCACGTGCTTCGAAGACGAAGCCATGGCGGTGGAGATGAACATGCACTCCCGCGACGCGCAGGAAGGGCTGGCAGCCTTCGTGGAACGTCGCGATGTCCACTATCTCGGTTGGTGAGGCCCGGAGGGCCTGCGACACCAGCGGGCACTACTGTCAAGGTGGAGAAAGGGGTAGCCATGGGCACCATCCCGCTGTTCGACTGCGACAACCACATTTACGAGCCCCCCGATGCGGTCACCCGGTTCCTCCCCGACGAGTACCTCAACCGCGCCATCACCCCGGTGACACTGGCCAACGGGGAGGAGGGCCTGCTGGCCGGCGGCCGTCTGGTCACCGGGCTGGATCATCCGATCGACATGGCCCACCGGCCTGGGGCATTGAAGACCATGCTGCGGGAGATGAAGTCCGGCAAGCCCACCGACAGTTACGCCCTGGAGCCGCTGCGCCCTGAGTACCTCGAGCGGGAGCCGCGTCTTCGCCCTCATGGACCGCCAAGGGATCGAGAGCGCCATCTCTCTATCCGGCGACCATGGGCACCATGGCCGAGCACTATGTTCGAGGAGTCAGGCCGCTTTATGCGAACCTCCACTCGTACAACCGGTGGTTGAACGAAACGTGGGGATTCGATTACCACGGCCGCATCTACACGCCAGCCGTCCTCTCGCTCCGGGATCTCGACGAGGCCGTTCGAGAGCTTGATCACGTGCTCGCCCTCGGGGCCACGTTCATCATGCTCAACGCCGGGCCCGCCTACGGGCGCTCGCCGGGTGATCCCTACTTCGACCCCTTCTGGGCCAGGATCAACGAAGCGGGAGCAAGTGTGGCGTATCACATCGGGGAGTTCTGGTACAACGAACATCTCGGTCCGGCGTGGGGGCTCGACCCCGAGCCGGTGTTCTTCGAGATGTCCGCGTGGCAGTGGCAGAACTGCTGGGCGAGCGGCCTATTGAGGACACCCTGGCCGCACTCATCCTCGACAACCTTTTTGGGCGGTTCCCCAATATCCACGTGGTGGCCTCCGAGTTCGGGGCCGAATGGGTACCCCATTTCGTGCGCCATCTCGACAAGAGCCGCGGCATGGGGAGACGGGGGCCGTGGATCGGCGGCCCGTTGAGCGAACGACCGAGCGCCATCTTCCAGCGCCACGTCAGGGTTTGTCCCTATCCCGAGGACGACGTCGTCAAGATCGTTCAGGACCTGGGCCACTGCGATTCGATAGTGATGGGTTCGGACTTCCCCCATGGCGAAGGTATGGCCGAGCCGCGTGAGTTCGAGGCGTTGGTCGCCGATCTCTCGGCCCAGGACCGACAAAAGATCCTGCACGACAACGCCCTGGTCCTCGTCGGAAGAGGCTGACCACCGCTCATCGTCGCCACCCTTCCCGGCCACGCACCCCTCGCCGGACTCACACGAGTGGGTACAGCGCCGACCGGAGCGCGGCACCTATCTCGCGTTTCGCCTCGTCTGCTGCTTCGAGCTCCGTCAAGAAGTTCAAGAAGCCGTGAAACATCCCGGGCACGCGGTGGATGGTCGTCGGCACTCCCGACTCGATCAGCACACGGCCGTAGGCCTCGCCTTCGTCGCGGAGCGGATCGTATTCAGGAACGATGATCAGCGCGGGGGCAGATACCGGTGACTGGAGGCACGGAGAGGGGAAGCGTAAGGGTGGTTCCCCTCCTCGCTGTGCGTCAGGTACTGATCCCAGTAGTACATGACCTCGCGGCTTTTGAGGAAGCAATCATCTCCGATGGTGCGATGCGAGTCGGTCTGGTCGGAGTGGTCGATGACCGGGTAGAGAAGCACTTGAAGCGCGATCTCGGGCCCGTTCCGATCGCGTGCCATCTGGGCCACGGCGGCAGCCAGGTTCCCACCGGCGCTGTCCCCCACCACCGCCATGCGGTGTCCGTCGAATCCGAAGGTCGATGATTGGGTCGCCATCCACGCCGTGGCGGCGTAGCAGTCCTCTACACCGACGGGAAAACGATGTTCGGGCGCGAGACGGTAGTCGACCGCGACGACAACGCACCGCGAGGCGTTGCAGATGGCGTGGCAGAGTGCGTCGTGGGAGTCGAGATCGCACAGCACCCAGCCACCGCCGTGGAAGAACATGGCCACCGGGGCCGAGCTGTCGATGCCCTCCGGGCGGTAGATCCGGCACCGGGACGGTTCCGTTCGGTCCCGAAGCGAGATGGTCCGAGACGTGCCCGACCTGCTCGCCGATCACCGGTCCGATCTGGGCCGTGGACTGGAGATCCGCCTCCGCATCTCCGTGCCGGAGACAGTCGTGTCCACCTGCGGAAAGGTGGACTCCATGTATTCGATGATCGCAGCCGCTTTCGGGTCAAGCGCCATACGTTGCCTCTTGCCTTTCAGATGTGCGTCCGTGCTGGCGGATCTGGCGGTCGGCCGCGACGGCCACGTTCCGACGATCCGTCCTCCTCAGCAGCGGTCCCCCCTTTTGAGTCCATCTCCCAGGAATCTACAGGACGGACGCAGGCAGGGGTCGGAACGAGTCGTATCCACCCTCAATGTGGCACTACGAGTGGAACGTGCCACTCCAAGCAAACGCTCCGGCACTGATGCCCCGTAGGATGGCTCACAGGAGCGGCGTATCGATGGCAGGGGACAGCGGAGCTTGGTCAAATGCGTGACGACGTAGGCAGGCCGCCTGGACGGCGGGTCCCCACACAGTTCGCGGAGCGCACCGTGTGGAACCTGATCGCCCGGCGAGCCACGGAAACCCCTACAGGGGTGATGGCGACTGACGAGCGGCGGCGATCGCTGACCTTCGCGGAGTATCGGCAGCGCTGCGAGCAGGTCGCCGCAGGATTGCTGGACCTTGGCGTGACGAAACAAAGCCACGTTTCCTGGCAACTGCCGACCTGTCTGGACGCCTTGATACTCTTCGGCGCCCTGGCTCGACTGCAGGCCGTTCAGATTCCCCTCGTCCCTCTCTATCGCGATCCGCGTAGATGTCCTTTGTGCTCGAACAGACCACATCGAGCTTTGTCGTCGTGCCCGGAACGTGGCGCGGCCACGACTACGCGGCAATGGCCGCGCGCGTCGCCGGAAAGTTGACGAAGCCCATCACCACCTGGATCTGTGACGACGGCCTCCCCGAAGGCGACCCCGCCAGTTTGGGCAGTGCCCCCTTGCCGTCCACTCAGGGCGGCCAAGACCCGGTGCGCTGGATCTATTACACGTCGGGGAGTACTTCGGATCCCAAGGGAGTGCTGCACAGCGACGGCACGCTGGGGACCGTCGCCGCGATTCTCGTCGACCGTCTGCGCATGAGGCGAGACGACAGCATTGCCATGGTCTTTCCGTTCGCCCACATCGGCGGCTCCAACCTACTTTTGAGCGCGCTGATGGTTGGTTGCCGCTGCCTCTGCGTGGAGTCCTTCGATCCGCTGACATCCATCGATTTCCTGGCTGAAGAGGGCGTGACGCTGGCCGGGGCGGGAACTGTCTTCCACTCGGCGTACCTGGTGGCGCAACGGCGCACTCCGGGCCGGCGCATCTTTCCCACCCGTACCGCGCGTTCCCCGGAGGTGGCGCCCCGAAACCGGCGCACTTGCACTACGACGTCAAAGCCGAACTCGGGGGGGCCGGGATCGTGTCCGCTCTCGGCCTTACCGAGTGCCAGATCGTGTCCATGTGCGACATGAACGATCCTGACGACAAGTTGGCGACGACCGAAGGACGGCCGGCACCGGGAGCACAGGTCAGGGCGGTCAATGCGGATGGAAGCCTCTGTGGCCCCAACGAGGAAGGTGAGCTGCGTCTACGACCTGCCACAGATGTTCCTCGGCTACCTCGATGGCGGCCTCAACGGCGAAGCGTTTGATTCCGAGGGTTACTTCCGCACCGGCGATCTCGGGTTCTTCGACGACGATGGCTACGTTCACATTGTCGGGCGGCTCAAGGACGTCATCAACCGTAAAGGGGAGAACATCAGCGCCAAGGAAATTGAGGATGAGCTCTACCACCATCCCGGCATCCGAGAAGTGGCAGTCATCGGATTACCGGACTCTGTGTCGGGGAACGCTGCTGCGCGGTGATCGTCCCGTCCGACGCTGGTCAACGTTTCGACATGGCCGCAGTGCAAGAATTTCCTGGAGAGCCGTGGCCTGATGCGCCGAAAAGTGGCCGGAACAGTTGGAGTTCGTCAACGTGTTACCCGTGCCGCCGCTGCCGGCAAGGTCCTCAAAGAAGAGCTGAAGAAACGCTTTGCTTCCCTGCAGGAGGTCACCGGCCGATGACAGGGCAGAATACGTTCACATCTAGGGAATAGGAGCTCGGATGGGCACCAATGACATGGTCGGAGATGACCGTGTGGAGCGACTGATCGCCCAACACGAGATTGAACGACAGATCTACCAAATGGGCTACTACCTCGAAGACGGAACTTCGACGCTGTGGCCGAACTGTTGGCTACCGCCACCTTTGGGGCCGACATCATCGGCCGGGCCGCCTTTCGGGGACGAGAGGAGATACGCCAGCAGTACGAGCGGACCAACGTGAGGTACGGCGACCGAGGGCGAGCGACAAAGGAGATCTACTCGAAAATTCTGGTTGATATCGATCTCGAGAGTGGTCGAGCCAACTCCGTGACCAGCTACACCGTCGCCCAACAACCCCCGGGGGATCGCTTCGAACTCATTGTGGCCGGCCGCTACGAGGACGAATGGCAACGGGTGGACACGGCGTGGCAATGGGCCGATCGTTACATACGGGTCCAGTATCGCAACAACCTCGACCGTCATATGCACGCCGATCAGCATCCATGGACCGTGACGGGCGGGATCTGCCGCCTCCTGCGTCCACATCTTCTTCTTCCCCGTGAATCCAGAGGTCCAGTGCGTATTACCTGCTGGTAAGTTGCTGGATCGTCGACCATCAGACTCGCGGCGGGCCCTGCAGAACTACTCGTGTGGGCTCCCGAGTCGCAAGGAAAATCCATGTCGCAGAGCCAGACGCGCCAGCAGGTCGCGGAATATTTGACGCAGCACGGGCCGCTCGAGGACGCCAAAGGGCGAGCTACGGC
>CAVXVL010000040.1:0-79412 GCA_963765085.1 Terriglobia bacterium
CAGCGCCCGAGGGCGAAGACAAGGATCTCCCCAAGGCTCCCAAGATTCCGAGCCCATCGCCCGATACGGATGCGACGGGCGGCCTTGTCGCGAGCGGCGATTTCCAGGTCACCAACGATTTCACGCTCGAAGGTCTGCTGCCGCGCAAAGCTCCCATTGACGCGCAATTCCAAATCGTCGCCGCATTTCCCGATGGACGTATCGTGCCGCTGCTGTGGATGCTTCCGTACAAGCCGGCTTATGCGCATCCGTTCCTTTTGAAATCGCCACTGGTTCTTCCGAAAGGCACGGTGATTCGCGGCATCCCGTCGGGGGCCGAGATCGTGCTGTTGCCCGCGGGCGGTTGATCACGGGTGGAGCGGGCTTTAGCATGCAACACCGGCTTGAGCCGGCGACTAAAGTCACCGTTGCAGGCCAAAGCCCGCTCCACCGGGCGCGTCCACCAATGCTATTTTCCATCGACCTCCATTTTCTCCGCAAGATGTGATGTAATCGTCCGACAGGAGAACGCATGTTCCGACGATTTTCTGCGGACGAAGGGACGTCTCGCCGCGATCTGCTTCGCATCCTCGCGACGGGCGCGGCGGCCGCCGCACTACCCGTGGGCGCAGTCAAGGCGCAGGCCAAGCGCGGGCGCATCGACGTGCATCATCATATGATGCCCCCGATGATCGACCTGTGGTCGGCGCGGCATTGGTCGCCGCAGGTCTCGATCGAGGCCATGGACAAGTTCGGGACGGAAACGGCGATCCTTTCCGTGACGGGCCTGACGCCCGCCTATGCCGATCTCTTTTACGACGGCAGCGAGCGTGCGCACACCTTCATCCGCCGCATGAACGAATACGGCGCGAAGGTTGCGAGCGACAATCCGAAACGCTTCGGAGCTTTCGCCGTGCTTCCGCTGCCCGACGTGGACCTCAGCCTGAAGGAAATCGAATATACGTTCGACACGCTGAAGGCCGACGGCGTCGTGATGTTCACCGACACGGGCGATAAGTGGCCGGGCGATCCTCTGTTCCGGCCGATTATCAGGAGTTGAACCGGCGCAAGGCCGCCGTCTTTTTTCATCCCAGTGTCCGAAGTGCTGCCGCGGTTTGATTCCCGGCACCGGTGACACCACGCTGGAATTCGATTTCGATACGACGCGCGCCATCGTGAGCCTGCTGAACAACGGGGTGCTCGCGCAGCTTCCGGATATTCGTTTCATAGTGAATCATGCGGGCGCGGCTGTGCCGGCGCTCTCGGGCCGCATCAAGGATCAGGTGCGGAATAAACAGGGCGCGTCGATTCCGGGCGGATCGGCGGGCGCGCTCGAGGAACTGCGGAAACTGTATTTCGAAGTGGCGCACGCGACGTTCCCACCGCCCCTGGCGGCGATGATGAAGCTCGCGCCCACCACACAGTATTTGTGGGGCACCGATTTCCCAGTGTGGCCGTACGAGACAACCGTCGGGCCGCTGTATGAGACGGTGCTGCCGGCCGACGTGCAGTTCGCGCTGGATCGCGGGAACGCGGCGCGTCTGTTCCCGAAGTTTGCTTAGCGTCAAGAAAGGATGCGTATGAAACGTGGCAGCTTTATCTTCCTGGCCGGCGCGCTGATTCTGGCGGCATCGGCGGCGGTACGTTGAGCGCGCAGGATGCGGCGCAGGAAGCCAAGAATCAAAAGCTGGTGCTCACCTGGTATCGCGAAGTGGTCGCCAACGGGCACACCGAACTCGCAGGGAAGTACATGGCCGACGATTACGTCGAGCACAATCCGAACTATCCAGGCGGACGCGCGGAATTCGCGGCGTTTTTTGCGAATGCGCCGAAGAAGCCGGTCGACGCGCCGCTCGCAAAGCAACCGGATCGCGCCTTCGGGAAAGGCGATTATGTGGTTCTCGTGTGGGAGCTCGACGGCGAGGACAAGAGCGGGAAAGCTTTCAAGTACAATACCTTTGATATTGTGCGCGTCAGAACGGAAAAATCCAGGAACATTGGGATGGAGCTCCCAAGAATCCGTAGGACGCGTCGTCAGCAAATCATCCGAATCGGGGAGGAAACGATGAAATCTTGGAAGATGAAAGCGCTCGCGGTTGGCGTTGTTGCGTCCATGAGCTGCCTGGCCGCCGTCATTTCTTTGATGGCCGCGCCGCCGTTCAAGAACACGCCCGAGGAACAAAAGAACGAAGATCTGGTTCTGAATTTGTATCGCGACGTGCTCGGCTATCACCACTACGATCTGGCCTCGAAATACATGGCCGCCGATTACATCCAGCACAACTACACCGATCCGCAAGGCCGCGATCCGCTGATGGAGCACATCCGCGAGCGTTTTCCGAATCCCGAGCCGCTGCAGCCCGAGATGAAGAACAAGCCGGCTTTGGTGATCACCAAAGGCGACATCGTGCTGATGATGTCGACGCGCAAAGTGAAAGATCCGAAGGACCCTTCCAAGACGTTCGAAGTAAATCATTTCGAAATGGTGCGCGTCCACAATGGGCTCGCGCAGGAGCATTGGGATAGCTCGGTGGGCCCAGCGGGCGGACGCTAAGCGCAATGTGGCGCACGCACTCTGCGTGCCGCGTCGAGACTTTTCTCGACGCCTGGGTTTACGATTACGCTTCGTCCGCGATGGGATTCCGAAGAATTCCAAGCTTTTCGATTTCCACTTCGCAGATATCGCCCGGCTTCATATAGAGCGGCGGCTTGCGGAAGAAGCCGATTCCAGCCGGTGTTCCCGTCACGATCACGTCGCCGACTTCGAGCGAAGTCGCCTCGCTCAGACGCGCGATCAAGGTCGGAATATCGAAGATCAAGTCCGAGGTGTTCGCCGACTGCACGACTTTGCCGTTGAGCCGCGTTTCCAGATGCAGTCCGCTGCCGCCCGGAGGAAGCTCGTCGGCGGTGATCAATTCCGGGCCAAAGCCGCCGGTGCGATCGAAATTCTTGCCGAGCGTCCATTGCTTGCCGCGTCCCTGAAATTCACGGACGGAGCCATCGTTGAACAGCGCATAACCCCATACGTGATCGAGCGCTTCTTCCTTCGAAATGTAACGGCCGGGCGTGCCGATGATGACCGCGAGCTCACCTTCGAAATCGAGAGTGTCCGAAATCTTCGGCCGCAGCATGGGCTGCTCATGACCCAACAGGCTTTGCGTGAAGCGCACGAAAAACGTCGGATAATCCTGCGCCGCGAGTTTATTTTCGTCGGCGTGATCTTGATAATTCATGCCGACGCACACGATCTTCGGCGGATCGGCAAGCGGAGGAAGAAATTCCAGCCCGGTTGGGTCGAGAACCGGCGCGGAAGCGGCTTGCGCGGCGGCGCGCGCCAATCCTTCTTTCCCTGCGCGCAGCAGCCCCAGCATATCGAAGCCCTCGATCTTCACCAGATCTTTGCCGCGGCGCATGGCCAATCCCTGCGCGCCATCTTTTTTCCAGGAAACGAATCGCATAAGTGTTCTTTCAGCCTACCTTACAAGGGAATATTGCCGTGCTTCTTTTTCGGCGTGCTATCTACTTTCGTTGCGAGCATGCGCAGAGCGCGAATCACGCGCGGCCTGGTCTGACGAGGCTCGATCACATCGTCGATGAAACCGTTTTCGGCGGCGACGAAGGGGCTCGCGAAACGATCGCTGAAACTCTTCGGTTTTCGCGCGCCGCACGGATGCTTCGGCTTCCGGAGATTCCTTCGCGGCGGCCAACAGCTCGCGGCGATACACGATGTTGACCGCGCCCTCCGCGCCCATCACGGCGATTTCCGCCGATGGCCACGCAAGGTTCACGTCCGTGCGAACGTGCTTCGATCCCATCACACAGTACGCTCCACCATAGGCTTTGCGCGTGATCACCGTGATCTTGGGAACGGTCGCTTCGCAGTAGGCGTACAGCAGTTTCGCGCCGTGGCGGATGATGCCTCCGAATTCCTGCGCGGTGCCGGGCAGAAATCCAGGGACATCCTCGAACGTGAGAATCGGAATATTGAACGCGTCGCAGAAGCGCACAAATCGAGCGCCTTTGTCTGAGGAATTAATGTCCAGGCATCCGGCGAGGTACGCCGGCTGATTCGCTACCACGCCGACGGTTCGTCCATCCATGCGCGCGAAACCGACGACGATATTGGCGGCGAAATGTTCCTGCACCTCGAAGAAATCGCCATGATCGGCCACGCGCCGAATTACATCCTTCATGTCGTAGGGTTGATTGGACGCGGCGGGGATCAGCGTGTCGAGCGATGGATCTTCGCGGCCGGCGGGATCGTCGCCGGCCGCTCTGGGCGCGTCGTCGCGATTATTCTGCGGCAGGTAGCTCATCAATTCGCGAATCATGCGCAAACATTCCGCGTCGTCCTGCGCACGAAATGCGCGACGCCGCTGGTCGTATTGTGCGTCGACGCGCCGCCGAGTTCTTCCTTGGTCACGTCCTCATGCGTTACGGTCTTGATGACGTCCGGTCCGGTGACGAACATGTAGCTGGTGCCATCCACCATGAAAACGAAATCGGTCAGGGCGGGGGAGTAGACCGCGCCTCCCGCACACGGTCCCATGATGGCGGAGATCTGCGGCACCACGCCGCTCGCGAGAACATTACGCAGGAAAATGTCCGCGTAGCCGGCGAGCGAAAGAACGCCTTCCTGAATGCGTGCGCCGCCGGAATCGTTGAGCCCGATCACGGGAGCGCCGGTCTTCAACGCCAGATCCATGATCTTGACGATCTTCTTCGCGTTCGTCTCCGAAAGCGATCCGCCGAATACCGTGAAATCCTGGGCAAAAACATACGCGGGACGCCCGTGGACCAGACCAAAGCCGGTGACGAATCCATCGCCGTCGATGGTTTGCTCTTCCATGCCGAAATCATGGCAGCGATGGCGCACCAGCTTATCCATCTCTTCGAAAGTGCCTTCGTCGAGCAGTAGATCGATGCGTTCGCGGGCCGTGAGTTTGCCCTCTTTGTGCATCCGCGCGCGGCGTTCCTCGCCGCCTCCCGCTTCGGCCGCGGCGTGGCGGCGGCGCAGCTCTTCCCATCGGTCAGACATATAAGAGACTAGGGTAACGCGAACGGCCGGCGAATCGTCCAAACTGGTAGTGGTGTTTCGAAACTTTCTCGCCTTCGCGGTATGTCTTCCTCTCGTGGCCCAGCAGGAGCTGAATCTTCCCGCGCGCACTGTGCCGCCGGAGCCGGAGGCTGCGACAATTCAGGCGAATGTTCCGTTGGTTCTCGCGCCCGTCACGGTGACCGATAAAAAGGGCACGATCATCGATGGGCTTTCCGTCGACGATTTCGTGCTCACGGACGACGGCAAGCCGCAGAAGATTCGCATGGACACGTCGGACACGGTGCTCGCGCCCATTTCGATGGTCATCATGATTCAATCGAGCGGAATCTCGACGCCGGAACTCAATCGGATTCACAGCATCGGTCCGATGATCAAGCCGATCATGACCGGCGATCGGGGCCATGTCGCCGTGCTTTCCTACGATCGCGAAATTCGCTTGCGCCAGGAGTTCACTTCGGATTCGGGCAAGATTCAACTCGCGATGGAAGAGATCAATCCGTACAGCGTGAAGACGGCGCGGCTACTCGACGCGGTATTGCAGGGCGTCGATTTATTGTCGACGCGCCCGGCGAATTTTCGCCGCGTGATGTTGATTCTCGGCGAGTCGCGCGACCGCGGCAGTAAGGCATCGCTCAGCGAAGCCATCGAGAAAATTCAACGTGCGGGTGTGTCTGTCTACTTCGCCACGTATTCGGCGCAGGCTTCGGCCTGGACGGTCAAGCCGGGAGACGATCCCTCGATGCCGGATTACAACGGCAATAACGTCGACTTCGCCGCTCCGATTGTGGAATTAGCGAGGCTCGGCAAAAAGAACGCGGCGGACGCTTTCGCGCAGGCGAGCGGCGGACGGCACCTGTCGTTCACACTTTATTCCGCGCTGGAGCATGTGATCGAAAGGACCGGCGAGGAACTGCACGCTCAATATTTATTGAGCTTCGTGCCGGAAGAAAATCACCCCGACGCGTTTCACCACATCGAGGTGAAGATTCCCTCGCATCCCGATGCCGTGATTCGCGTGCGTCCGGGCTATTGGCCTCAAAAATAGTTCAGCGCTTACGGCTATCTGGCGTGGGTTTATTTGGCTCTTCCTTCGATGCCGGTTCCTTACCCGGAAGATTTTCGGGATTGTCGTGAACCCTTTGGCGGAACGCCGCCGGCATTCCCGCCGCCAGCGAAACCGTGTTGTCGCCGAACTTTTCGCGAACCTTATCCACGGCCGCCAGCGTCTTGCGCCATTTTTCCGTCTCCCGGTCGTCGAGCAATCCGGTCTGGCCTTCGGCCGCCTCAAGCGATTGCGCATAGACGCCGAGTAAGCGAATCGCTCCGCCCTTCCAATTCAGATGAAAGAGATCCTTGGCCGCGCGGGCGACCTCGGCGTCGATCTGCGTCGCGTGATCCAGAGTGCGGGAGCGCGTGAAGGTGGAGAAATCCTGGTAGCGAAGTTTGATTTGAATCGTCCGCGCGTAGAGGCGATGATCGCGCAAGCGCCGCGCGACCATTTCCGAAAGCCTGACGAGAATCGCATCGAGCGTCGGGACGTCCGCGGTATCGATGGAAAAAGTATGTTCGTGGCTGATGGATTTTGGCTCCCCGCGCTCACCGATCTCATCATCGAACCAGCCGCCCGCGTCTTCCCCGCGAGCCTTTCCCGCGAGCGCCAGGCCCCATTGGCCGAAGCGCTGTTCGAGAAACGCGGCGTCCAGCGCCGTCAGATCGCCGACTTTGCGGATGCCGCAGGCGTGGAGATTGCGCTCGGTCACTTTGCCGACGCCGGGGATCTTGCGAACATCGAGCGGAGCGAGAAATCGTGCTTCCTCTCCTGGAATGATCCACAATACGCCGTTGGGCTTTGCCTGGTCCGAGGCGACCTTGGCGACCATGCGCGAGCGCGCCACGCCGATGGAGCAATTCAACTTCGTGGCGTCGCCGACGGCATTGTGCAAGGAATGCGCGGCGGAAAGCGGGGGACCGTGAAGCTTCTCCGTGCCAGTCATATCGAGATATGCTTCGTCTATCGAAGCCATTTCCACGCGTGGTGAAAACGACTGAAGAATCACATAGACGCGCCGCGAATAATCGAGATAGCGTTCGCGATGACCTTCGACGAAGATCGCTTGCGGACACAGTTTGTACGCGGTGCGCAGAGGCATCGCCGAATGCACGCCGAATTTGCGGGCTGCGTAGGATGCAGCGGAAACCACGCCCCGCTCGTTGGATTTTCCACCGACCACTACAGGCTTGCCCTTGAGCGATGGATTGAAGAGCTCTTCGACCGATACGAAGAACGCGTCCATATCGAGATGAAAAAAGAGCTTCATTTTGATCTCGCGGTGATCACTCTCGTGATTCCCGCCAGGTCGTTGATCGCTTCCACGGCGTCCCAGTCTCCGAGCATTTCGCGAACCGGATCGGCGGTCTCGAATCCGAGCTCCATGATCAGCCAGCCGCCGGGCTTCAGCAAGCGGCGAGCTTCGGGAATCAGACGGCGATAGACGTCGAGTCCATCTTCACCGCCATATAATGCGATCTCGGGCTCGAAGTCGCGCACTTCGCGCTGGACGTTGTGGCGATCGCGCGAGGCCACGTAGGGGGGATTCGAGACGACCATATCGAACGATCCATCCGCGAAGGCGCTGCCTAAGTCGCAGGCGAGAAATTCCACCGTCGCTCCGAGCCGACGGGCATTCTCTGTTGCAACTGCGAGCGCCGCTGTGGATATGTCCGTGGCGAAGACGTGAGATTTCGTTTCGAGCGCGAGCGTCACGGCGATGGCTCCCGATCCTGCTCCGATGTCGAGGATGCGTGGTGGGCGAGCGCTACTCCTTGCGAGCTTCTCGTCGTCTCCGGCCCGCTCATTGACATTCGCGGTTCTCAATGCGGATGTGTCTTTAGCGAGCGATTCGACCCCGTTAGCACGAGCGAGAGCCGCTTCGACCAGATGTTCGGTTTCCGGGCCGGGGGATGAGCACATCACGCGTGACGCGAAATTCACGTCCGTAGAATTCCTGACGTCCGGTAATGTACTGGGTGGGCTTGCCCTGCATGCGCTCGTGCAGGTAACGCCCGTAATGAATCCACCACAGCTCGCGCAGTTCGTCGCTCGAATGCGCGTAGAGCCACGCGCGATCGCAAGGCTGGCCTAACGAAATCGCCTGCATGAGCAGGACTTCGGCGGTGAGGAGTGAATCGGAAACGCCGGCGTCTTCGAGCAGTTGCTGTCCCTGCTGCAAAGCCATGCGCACAGTCATGTGGGGTTGCCAGGTCTCGCCTTGGATCAACAGCCGGTGCCGGCTGGATCTAGGCCGCCGCGCCGGTTGGCTGGGATATCTGCTCTTTGAGCTTCTCGGTCTGATAATAGTTGGTGAGCGCGTCCACCAGCGGATCGAGCTTGCCTTCCATCACCTGATCCAGTTGATGCAAGCGTGAAGCCGATGCGATGATCCGTCATGCGGTTCTGCGGGAAATTGTAGGTGCGGATTTTCTCGCTGCGATCGCCGCGTGCCGACCATGGTCCGCCGTTCCGCGCCGATCGATTCCTGCTGCTTCTCCAGTTCGATTTCGTAGAGACGCGAGCGCAGCACGCGCATGGCCTTCGCGCGATTCTTGATCTGCGATTTTTCGTCCTGACAGGAAACGACGGTGCCCGTCGGAAGGTGCGTAATGCGGACCGCCGAATACGTCGTGTTCACGGTCTGACCGCCGGGGCCGGAGGAGCAGAACGTGTCGATGCGGATGTCCTTCGCCTCGATCGTTGATTTCGACTTCATCGGCTTCGGGCAGCACGGCGACGGTGATGGCGGAAGTGTGGACGCGGCCCTGCTGCTCGGTGGCGGGAACGCGTTGGACGCGATGCACGCCGCTTTCGTATTTGAGCTGGCTGTAAACTTTGTTGCCGCTGATCAGCGCGATCACTTCCTTCAGGCCGCCGACCGGCAGATGGCTCGCCGAAGTGACTTCCACTTTCCAACGGTGCGTTTCCGCGTAGCGCGAGATACATGCGGAAAATTTCGGCCGCGAACAAAGTGGCTTCGTCGCCGCCCGTGCCGGCGCGGATTTCGAGCACGACGTTTTTCTCGTCGTTGGGGTCCTTGGGCAGCAGCAGGACCTTGAGCTCTTCCTCGATAGCGAACCACGCGGGCTCCAGTCTGCGCGATTTCTTCCTCGGCCATCGCCTTGAGCTCGGGATCGGTTTCGACCAGCATCGCACGCGCTTGTTCCAGATTCCCGTTCGGCGGCTTTCCACTCGCGGTACTTCGCGACCATCTCGGATAATTCGCTTTGCGCCTTGGTGATTTTGCGGTATGCTCGGGATCGCTGATGACCGCCGGATCGGCCATCTGCGCCGTCAATTCCTCGAAGCGGCGTTCCACGTCATCGAGTCTTTGCCGATATTGCATCGTCAGATTTCGGTAGGCGCTTACGCGATTACCAGTTCGCCGCCTTGCTTTGTTCCAGTTCCATCGCGCCTTCCAGCGCATGGATCGCGACCGCGACTTCTGATCGTCGCACGGCGGCTTGGTGGTGATCCGCTGCAGCCACAGGCCCGGCACGTCAGCAGGCCCATCAAAGTGCCCTGGCGCTTGGCCGCGAACCGAATCAGTTCATAGCTCAGGCCCGCGATCACCGGAAGCAGCACGATGCGCGCGGCGAACTTCGCGGCGAATCCATCAACGGGAAGAGCGCGTAGACGATCATCGAGATCACCATCACGACGAACAGGAAACTGGTGCCGCAGCGCGGGTGAAAGGTCACGAATTTCTGCGCGTTGTCCAACATTGACCGGCTTGCCGGGATTCGAAGTTGAACACGACCTTGTGCTCGGCGCCGTGATATTCGAACACGCGGCGAATGTCCTTCATCTTCGAGAGCGGAACAGGAACACCAGAAAGATTGCCATGCGAATCAGCCCGTCCATGATGTTGGTCGCGAAGCGGCCGGAAAGCGAAGGCACCGCTTTGCCGAGGCGCGTCGCGAGAAATAGCGGAACCAGTTTATACAGGAAGATGAAAAATCCCAGGGAGAAGACAGATTGGCGGTCATCATCCAGGAGGAAATTTCCGCCGGCTTCTTTGGCGTTTCCTTGTCCGAGGCTTTGCCGGCGTTCTCCTTTTCGGAGGCATCGTCGAGCGCGGCGTTGGCGGAAAATCGGAGCGCCTTATAGCCTAACGTCATCGCTTGACCCAACGTCCCCAGTCCGCGCAGCACCGGACAGTTTGAAAATCGGATATTTCTCCGAGACCTTTTGGAACGGCTCTTACGGTCATGATCTCGCCGTTGGCCTTGCGGACGGCGACGCAATAACTATGCGGGGCGCGCATCATCACGCCCTCCATCACCGCCTGTCCGCCGACGAGGGTTTCCTCGCCGCTTTCGAGGATGGGCAGCATTTGGATATGGGCCGACAAACGCAAGAATCGCTGAATGTTCACAGGGAAACTCCAGTTACATTATAGCGTGCGGCGCCAAATCTGCGGAGCCGAGGGAAGCGCTTTTTCACGCCCAAGCTCTTGATCCGACGTGGTTAAATCGGCAGGCAGCCGCTAGAATGAAACCTGTGGCTGGCCGCTCCCGCACTGCGCTGCGTAACCGAATCGAATACTTCACGGCCGTTGCACTGGTCGCCACGCTGCGCTATCCGCCGCGTTTTTTCGCCGAAGGGCTGGCGCGCTTGTATGTGAAAGCGCTCGATGCCGCGGTGCCGAGACTGCGCCGGATCGCGATGCGCAATCTCGAACTCGCGATGCCGGAAGTTCCGTTGGCAGAGCGGCGGCGGATAGCGGATGGAGTCTTTCGATCGATCGCACGCGTCCTGGTCGCCGTCGCGCGGCTGCCCGATCTCAATTCCGGCAATATCGGCGAGTGGATCTATCACGACGGCCTCAATCATTTGCACGAGGCGCAGAGCCGCGGGAAAGGAGTGATCGTCGCCACGGGACATCTGGGCAATTGGGAGCTCAGCGTGAACGCGCATACGCTGTTGTGCGGAGACACGATGAGCGTGGTGGTGAGGCCGCTGGATAATCCGCTTATCGATGACCTGGTACGCAACCGGCGGGAGATGTTCGGCAATCGAACGATCGGCAAGAAGGAATTCGTGCGATCTCTGCTCAAAGCTCTGCATGCGGGTGAGAACGCAGGCATGCTGGTCGATCAGAACAACATGCTGGACGAGGGAGTTTTCGTCGATTTCTTCGGCATCCCGGCGCGCACTGGTACGAGCTTTGCGAAGATCGTCAAGCACACTGGTGCGGCTGTGGTTCCCGGATTCGCGCTGTGGATTGAAGCGGAGAAGCGGTATCGCTTGAAGTTCTATCCGGCGGTGGAAATGACGGGCGATCTGGTGGAAGATACGCGTCGCGTGCAAGCGGCGATCGAGCACGCGATCCGCGAATTTCCGGATCAGTGGCTGTGGATTCATCGGCGCTGGAAGGCTCGGCCGGAGGGGGAGCCGGATTTGTACAAGTCGATTTAGTGGGGAGGCTGGCAGCCCGCCGCAGGCCGAGGCCCGCCCCACCCGACAGCAAGTTAGGGAGTGTGCAGAGGTAAATACGCGGCGCCGTACAAACCCGCATCGCCGCCGAGCGTTGCGCGTTCGATGCGGGCGGGGAACTCCCGATAGGTATAGCAGCGCCGCGAAACTTCGGCGATCATGGCGGGCTCGAAGAGATCCCAGGCGCCAGTCATCCCACCTCCGAGCAGATAGAGAGGCGAATTGAAAATGTTGATCAATCCGGCGATCAGCGTGCCGAGCGATACGCCTACGGATTCGAAGATGGCCTTCGCGCGCTCGTTTCCGTCGCACGCCAATTTGTAAACCTGTTCGGAGCTGAGATCCGCGCCCAGATTGAGGAGCTTCGCCATCGCGGAAACGGCCGTCGCCGACGCGTATTTTTCGGCGCAGCCGTGATTGCCGCAGCCGCACGGATAACCGTTCGGAACCACCGTCACGTGGCCGAGTTCGCCGGCCATGCCGAGATGGCCGCGCAGGACGTCTCCTTTGCTGATGATGCCTCCGCCGATGCCGGTGCCGAGCGTCAAAAGAATCAGATCCTGGACGTCGCGGCCCGCGCCCATCCATTTCTCGCCGAGCGCCGCGGCGTTGGCGTCGTTCTCCAGAATCACCTTCGCGCCGAGACCTTTTTCAATCTCATCGCGCACGGGATAGTTGACGAAATCGGGAAGATTGGGTGCGCCCGAAACGATGCCCTTGTCCATCAGGATGTAGCCGGGAATGCCGACGCCCACGCCCGCGAGGGTTTGCCCGGCCAGGTCTTCGCGGATCTTTTTTATGGAACTGACGATATCGGCGATCACGGTGTCGCGGCCCGCGGAAACCGGAGTCGCGGTGCCGACCCTTTGAAGCATTTTGCCGTCACGGCCGATGGCCGCCGCGCGCAAATTCGTGCCGCCGAGGTCTACTCCGATCGCGTAATCGCCCATGCGCTTGCATGATAGCGAAGTCGGGAAGAAGTTCGCTTTTTCTAGTGACCTAAGGTCTCGTGTACACTGCGAGTATCGACATGAAAAGAGCGTTTCTGCTTGTCACGGCGGCAGCGTTTGCGATCTTCGTCCTCGCCGGATGTTCGCAAGCCCCTCCGCCGAAAGCCGCCGAGTATCAGGTGACGGGTGAAGTGCTGAAGCTCGATCCGGCAGCGCAGACGGCGTCGCTGAAAGCCGGGAAAATCGAGGGCTGGATGGAAGCCATGAACATGGAGTTTCCCGTCAAAGACAAACAGGAGTTCGAGAAATTGAAGGTTGGCGAAACGATCCACGCCAAGGTGATGGTGCAAGGGACCGAGTACTGGCTGTCGGGAATCAGCGAAGCTCCGGCGAGCGCGGCTCCGGCGGCTAAGTAACGTGTGCGTGCACGATTCTTCCGTGCCCGCTATATAGATTAAATCTTCCCTCCCGCACAAACCCGGCGAGCGTGATCCCGAAGCGGAGAGCCGTTTCGACCGCAAGACTAGATGGCGCTCCGATCGCAGCGATGATGGGAATCCGCGCGCGCAGGGCTTTCTGCACCAGCTCGAAACTGACGCGTCCACTCAGCATCAGAATGTGCTCTTCCAGCGGCAATCGTCCCCCGAGCAGCGCCGCGCCGATCAGCTTATCCACGGCATTGTGACGCCCGACGTCTTCGCGTAGGTCGAGCAGATTTGCCGCTGGTATCGAAAAGCCCGGCGGCATGCAGTCCACCCGTGCGCTCGAAAACCGATTGCGCGGGACGCAACTTATCTGGCAATGCCGTAAGAGTGTGCGCCGCGATCTTCGGACGATCCGGAGCAAGCGCCGTGCATCCGCTCGCGCGCAACGAATCGACGGATGCCTTGCCGCAGACGCCGCAACTGGATGTCAGGTAAAAGTTCCGCGCGGAGGATTCGGGGAGATCGACGCCGGAAGCAAGCTGGACGGAAACGGTGCCTTTGCCGTTTTCTTCCATCCCCGAAATCTGAGCGCGGTTGTCGATCATGCCCTCGGTGAAGAGGAAACCGGCAGCAAGCGCAAGATCGTCACCCGGCGTGCGCATGGTGATCGCGAGATCCTTGCCGTTGAGGCGGATCTGCAAGGGCTCTTCGACGGCAATGAAGTCCTGGAAGTCTCGTTCGGAAGGGGCGCTGGAAGAAGCGTCTCGACGGGTTTCAAGGGTGACCTGGCCGTTCGCAGTTTCGCGGCGAACAGGCACAGTCGTCATTTTGCCTTGCATGCTCTTTCCCGTCCGCTCGCGCGGCGGTGCAAAACCACCGCCTCAACCGGTTTTGAGCCTTACGGCTTCTTTTCGTCCTTGAAGAAGTATTCGACCCACTTCTGCGGCGGAAAGATGAAGACAGTGATGAGAGCGATCACGAACAAGAAAACGACAACTAAAAAGGCGAGAGCCACGTTATCTCCTACTCTGCAATCAGTTTACAGGATCTTCCCGGATATCGAGCCTTTTTTCTTGGGCACGGGAACCGGCTGCGACCCATTTCTCAATTGCGCGTCTAATTGTGTAGATTCAATTGGGACGAAAACGTGGCAATGAAAATGCTCGAATTCAGTTAACCGGCCACACGGCCGATAGAACGGATAGGTACACCGTTTATGGATATCTTCGGCGACCGGCAGTTCGTGGAGATCCCCGGCAATGAGAAGCATTCGCTGCCTCCTCTACTGGTGCGAACGGGTGCCGGTGTTCGGCGGTTGGATCGCGTGATGACGATGGCCGAGCAGTTGATCGATCAGGACGAAATGATTCCGGTGCGCCCCGAAGGCCACGACCTGGACCTGGAACGCCGGCGCATGGATCTGGCGATCAATCTGGTGGAGCAGTACTTGGCCGTGGTCCAGCAATGGCAATGGGGCGAGGGGATTCTCGAATGGATCCGCCAGTGCGAAACCACGTTCGAAATGCGCCCCGGCCTGCGCGCGCTGCTGCGTCCCGATGTGTGGCCGCACGCTGCGCGATCGAGCTTCGTCACGCTGATCAGCGATAAAGCCGTGCCTACCGGAGGCGTGGAGGTCGAGAAAGCCGTCGGGCTGCGCCTGACATTCCGGCAGCCTCCACCGCTGAGTTGCTTCTCTGATCAGTTCCTGCTGTACCTGAATTCGCCGCTGGCCGAATCGGCCTATCGGACGTGGGCCGGCCGGAGTCCCGCCCCGATCAGTTCGCTGCCACCGGAACAATTTGAGTTCCAGGTGCTTTCCACAACTCTGGAATAGTTCCAGGCGGCGCAAAAACATTTGGAGCTTTTGTCGTTTTAAACCGCGCGGCGGAGTTGTTTTCCACATCCCCGGCGATACGCCATGACCCACTCGCTGTGTAGACATGACACACTGGAACGTCAAATCGGTAAAGTTGAATCGTTCCATCGCGAAAACAAAGCGAAGTTGCGGCCTATTTCGATATCATGAAAGAAATGCGGGATTCGCCGAGCGGCAGCGAAAAATATTTAATGGACGGGCCGCACGTCGTCATTTCGAAACTGCGGGACGTCGAAGCCGCGCTCGGGGAAGCCATTCGCGGCAAGCCGGAGGTTCTGCGCCTCTCGCTCGCTTGTCTGCTGGCCCGTGGACACCTGCTCATCGAGGATGTGCCCGGCGTAGGCAAGACCACGCTCGCGCAGGCGCTGGCCCGCAGCGTCGATTCCGGCTTTCATCGCCTGCAATTCACCTCCGACATGCTGCCGAGCGACGTGCTCGGCGTCACGATTTACAACGCCCATTCGCAGGAATTCGAGTTCAAGCCGGGTCCGGTATTCACCAATTTTCTGCTCGCCGACGAAATCAATCGCGCGACGCCGAAGACGCAATCGGCGCTGCTCGAGGCGATGAACGAACTGCAGGTCACCGTCGATGGGCGCTCCTGGCCCGTGCCGCAGCCCTTCATGGTGATGGCGACGCAGAACCCGGTGGAGCATCACGGAACTTATCCGCTGCCTGAATCGCAGCTCGACCGCTTCCTGATGCGCATCTGCATCGGCTATCCGGACGAAGCCGCCGAGCGGGAAATCCTTCGCCACAGCACCGGCCGGGTCGGAAAATATTCGGCCGGTGATCGCCGCGAGCGATCTTGTGCAGTTGCAGGAGGCCGTCGCGCAGATCCCGGTGGATGAAGCGCTGCTCGATTACATGCTCGCGATCGTGAAGCGCACGCGCTCGCATGAGTCGCTCGCGATGGGCGTGAGTCCGCGCGGGGCGCAGGGGTTGTATCGCGCCTCACAGGCGATGGCCGCGGTGGAAGGGCGCGATTACGTGACGCCGGACGACGTGAAACGCATGGTGGTCCCGGTGTTCGCGCATCGCGTCGCGTTGAATGTGCGCTCCATTTCCGGGAGTTCCGCGGGCGCGGCCGAAAAGATTCTGGAAGAAATCCTCACGCTGGTGGACGTTCCCCTTTAGGAGAAATTGAGAAACGCAACAGACGCCTTTCGCGCCGAGCTGAACGCGTGTAAATGCTTCGGCCCCGCTCGGAAACGGTAGCTGCTACGCTCGAAAAGATTAAATGAAGACAGCCATTATCGGCCTGCCCATGGTAGGCAAAACCAGTTTGTTCACGATTCTCACCGGCGCGCATGAAGCCGCCCGCATGGGAACGCTTGAAGCGCGGATCGGGATCACCAAGGTTCCCGACGCCCGCGTGGACGCGCTCGCCAAACTGTACGATCCGCCGAAGATCACTTACGCGACGGTCGAATATCTCGACTTCCCGTCGATCTCCAAGGAAGCTCTGCGCGATCCCAGCTATCTGGCCAGCCTGCGCGTGGCCGATGCGCTCGCGCACGTGCTGCGCGTTTTCCAGAGCGATACGGTACCGCATGAAAAGGGTTCGGTCGATCCGCTGCGCGATTTCGAGGACGTGGAAGTCGAGCTGATTCTCAGCGATCTGGTGGTCGTCGAAAAGCGCATGGAGCGGCTGGAGAAAGATCGCAAGAAGATCAAGGCTCCGGATCTGGATCAGGAGTTCGAACTGCTGGAACGATTGAAAGCGGAGTTGGAGGCGAATCGCTCCATCCGCGGGTTGTCGTTCACGCCGGAAGAAGAGAAGCGCATTCGCGGATTTCAATTCCTTTCGCAGAAGCCGATGCTATGCGTGTTGAACCTCGGGGAAGAGGACGCCAGCCGTCTGCACGAAGTGGAGGAGGAGTATCGAAAAGGTCCGCTCGCAGGCAAACCGAATACGGCGGTCACGGCGGTGTGCGGAAAAATTGAAGCCGAGCTCGCGGAACTGCCGGCCGAGGACGCTAAGGAATATCTGGCGAGCTATGGATTAAAGCAATCCGGCATGGAACGCATGATCGCGGCGACGTACGCGCTGCTCGGATTGATGTCGTTCCTGACGGCGGGAGAAACGGAAGTCCGCGCGTGGACCATTCCGATGAACAGCAAAGCGGTGCATGCGGCCGGGGCGATCCACAGCGACTTCGAGAAGAAATTCATCCGTGCCGAAGTGGTGAACTGGCAGGCACTGCTCGATCACGATGGGTATCCCGGCGTTCGCGATAAGGGTTTATTGCGCCTGGAAGGAAAAGAGTACATCGTCAAGGACGGCGATGTTCTGGTGATCCGGCACAGCTAGTCAGCACACGGAGAGCGTGGCTGAGGTTTCGAGATGAGTCTCGAAACGGCACGCATGAGTGCATGCGCCACATGGCGTCATTGCGGGGGATGTCGCCTCGCTCCGACCCCTACCAGCAACAATGCGCACGCAAGGCAGCTCCACGCGAACCAGTCGCCGTCGCGGGTATACGGCGTCTCATCGGTCGAGTAATTAAATCCCATCAGTGCGGACGTCTGTTTAAATTCAGGCAGGCGCTCGGTGATGCGGCCACGCGGATCGATGACCGCGGTGATCCCGTCGTTGGTGGAGCGGATCAGCCAGCGGCCATTTTCCACGGCTCGCATGCGCGCGATCAGAAGATGTTGCTGGTGCGCGGCGCTAAAGCCGAAGTAGCCGTCGTTTGAGATGTTGATCAGCACCTGCGCGCCATCGTGCACGAATTGGCGCACAAAATCCGGGAAGACGGATTCGTAGCAGATGAACGCTCCCGCGTTGTGTCCGTCCACCTTGAACACGACCACGCGTTTGCCGGGCACGAAATCGCCGGCTTCGTGCGTGATGCGATTCACCCAGCCGAACAGCGGCGGAATGAATTCGCCGAAAGGGACCAGATTCATCTTGTCGTACTCGGCCTCGATGTCGCCCGAAGGAGTGACGACGAAGGCGGCATTCAGCGGCTCTTTGTCCTGGTTGTAGCCGACCGCGCCGAGTAGGAAGTACGCCTGCGCATCTTCGGCGACCTGCGCCATGTATTTGCGAAAGTCGGGCTCGATGGGATAGAACGGCGCCGGCGCCTCCGGCCAGATCAGCAAATTTGCTCCACCCGCCTTCGAAAGCAGATCCAGCTTTTGTTCTTCGAACGCGAGCGAATCGGAGGTCCATGGCATCTCGGTGTCGAAATTCGGTTGGACGACGAGCGCTTTCTCGCGAGGCTCGGCGGGGCGGGGCAAGCGCGGCAGAGCGATCAACAACACGAGTGGAAGGAGCCATGCGAGTTCGCGGCGAGGCTTTCTCAAAAAAACCGAAGCCACGCCGGCCGCGAGCAGAGCGAAGACGAAAGTTAATCCGTACACACCGACGATCGGGGCCAGCCGCAACGGCAACGGCATGCCGATGCCCGCGTTTCCCATTTGCAGCCATGTGAATCCCGTGTAGCCTTGCAAGCGGTCGATGCCGGTCCACAAGGCGGCCGAAGCAGGGATCGCCCACCAGCGCCGCATGAAAAACCCGGCGAGCATCGCGAAGACGGCCGTCGGCAAGCCTTTGTAGAGGCCGAATAAAATATACGATCCCCAACCGCCCCAGCGCCCCATGCCTCCGTGGACTTCGAGAACGAATTGAATCCACGGACACATGCCCGCCCACAACACGATACCGGAGATCCATCCGAGAAGGGCCCGCCATTTCCACCGCGGCTCGCGTGAGCAGGCGATGAGAAGAGGCGTGAGAGCGACGGGCGCAAGCCACGTAAAGCCGAAGGGAGGAAACAGCAGAACCAGTAAAAGCCCGGATGCGAGGGAAAGGCCAACGTTCAACGGCACGCCGGTCGACCGGCTCGTCCGCAGATTCACGCCAGATCCGTGTGGCTCGCGATCGCCGTGGTCACAAAGTTAGAAGGTTCTGCGAATGGCGGCGTTGCCGGGGAATCCCGATTTTTGAAGATCGGCGCGAACGCTGTTGGCGTTGCCGTCTCCCACGGGGCCGACCAAAACGCGAAACATCCCGGGCTTCTCTTCGATCTCGGCGGCGAGCGCTTTGAAGCCTTTCTCACGCAACACGTCGACCATTACGTCGGCCTCGCGTTTAGAAGTGGCGGCCAATTGCAGATACGCCTGGCCGGACTGCGGTTGGTCGCTGACCACGACGCGAGCCTTCTTAGCCTCTTCGGCTTTGATACGCGCGGCTTCGGGATCGGATTTTAAAGGATCGGCCTTCGCGGCGGGGATCGCATCCGTCTTTACGGGCGCCAGCTCTTTCTTCGGGTCCTTTTTCTCAGGGGGTTTTTCAGGCGCGGGCTTTTCAGCCGCCGGTACCGCGGGTGCGCCTGCGTCGGAGGGGAGCTGCGGCGCCGTGCTGGCCGGAGCGGAGATATCTTTGGGTATCACGGAGGGCGGGGTGTCGAGCGGCGGCGGGGCGGAATCCACCGTCAAAGGTTCGGATTTCTTTTGCGCTTCCGCCACGACCGGCGCGGAGTTGCGGCCCACGATGTAGCCCATCGTGAAGAACACGCCCAGCAGCACTACTACGATGAAGAACACGCTGAGGAGCTGACGATTCCCCAGGACGAGTTCGAATTCGCCGTCTTCACTTCTTGCCACGAATCGGTAAATCCTCCGTTTGCGGGATGCGCGATCTCGATCGAACCAGTTGACCCAAGGTCTAGCTTCGAGAGTATATCGGCGCGGGGATAAAATTACAAGTCAACGGCGATGACGGGTCAACGGGGATGACGCGGCGTCAGGACGCGGCTTGTTTCGCGCGGTGTTCTTTGTAGGCGGCTCGTACCGTTTGGATTTGGCGTACGTGGGATTCCATGTGCTGCGCGTCATACCGCAATAAATCGAGCAACGTGATCTCGCCACGCTGGGTGTGGTTCCCGGTGCGCGCGAACGCCTCCTCGGGCAGATCTTTCACCAGTTCATAGTTATCGCCGCGCACCCGCCGCAAGGTCTCGAGCGCCTGGGAAATTTTGCGGCGCGAATAATCCAGATGGGCGGCCCAGGCGTCCTGATCGAAAGACTGCAAAATCGGGCTCGATTCGGCGATCACCTGGCGGAAACGCATTCCCGAAACTAACTCGTCGTCGGCCAGATGGCACACGATGGCGCGGACGCTCCACTTCTCGGGAGATGGCTTGAAATCCAGTTCGCTACCGGCGGCGCCGGTCGTCGCGACGGCCACAAGCTCGGGTCCGCGGCGGTATCGTTCCAACAGTTCTGCTCGTTCGCTCATGAAGGCATCGTAACAAGTTTGATCGTGTCGGAATCGCGATCGTCGTCAATAATAGTCGGCGCAGCTCATGTAGTACCCGCAGCGCTCGCAAAGCAATTTGCACTTGCGCTCGGTCAGGCGAAGGCTGCAGACGGGACAATAAAGCATGGGCTCCGCGTCCGAGCTTCTCACATGGGCTTCGCCGGCCTCGGCTGAATGGCTGTGGGCGATTTGGTGATCCGGATCGTCAGTCATGCGAGTGACATTTCTTGAAACGCAAAATTCACACGAACCGAAACCATTATAATGAGGGCATCCGAGGTCCCGATGAGAATGATTACGCGACGCAGGATTCTCTGGCCAGATTTTCTTTGGCGATCATGCTGGCGGCCGCCAGCCCCCTTCCTTCCCAGGCGCAGAACGAACACCCGCTCCGGCTGCCGGTTCGCGGAGTGCATGGAGCCGTCGCCGCCGGAAGCGAATGGGCCACGGAAGCAGGGATGCGGACATATTATCGCGGCGGCAATGCCGTGGACGCGGGAGTCGCTACCATGTTCGCGGGCGCGACGACGGAGCTTTCGCACTACGGGATGGGCGGGGAAGCGTCGGTTCTGATCCGCGCGAAGGACGGCAAGGTTTACGCGATCGCGGGGATCGGCACCATGCCGAAACTCGCCACGGCGGAGATCTTTCGCAATCGGCGCTTGCAGCCGTTCGAAGTTCAGGAAAAAGATCCCGGCGGATTGAAAGGCATCATTCCCGCGGCCGGGCTGATGCCCGCGCTGGTGCCCGGCATGGTGGACGCGGCGCTGCTCGCGTTGCGCGAATTCGGGACGCATTTCCTTCGAGAAGGTGATCGCGCCGGCGATCGAGCTTGCCTCCGACGGCTTTGCGCTGGACGATATGCGCGCGAATTCTATCGCCTATAGCCAGCCGTTCTTCGAGGTGTGGCCGACTTCGAAGGCTCATTTCCTGCCCACCGGCCGTGCGCTGCGGCCCGGCGAGATTTTCCGCCAGCCGGATCTCGCGAGCACGCTACGCTACATGGTGGAAGCCGAAAAGAAAGCGCTTGCCGCGGGCGCGTCGCGGCAGGCGGCCATCGATGCGGTGCGCGATGCTTTCTATCGAGGCGACATCGCGCGCAAGATCGACGCGTTCAGCAAGGCCAACGACGGACTGCTGCGCTACGAAGACATGGCCGCGTTCAAGCTGCAGTTGGAAGAACCCGTTTCCACTACTTTCCGTGGATATCGCATTTACAAGGACGGCTTCTGGAGCCAGGGTCCGGCGATGATTCAGACGCTGAATATTCTGGAAGGTTTTGAAGATCGCCCGCCGCTGAATTCGGCCGAATATATCCACCGCATCACGGAAGCGCTCAAGCTGGCGTACGCGGATCGCGACACCTATTACGGCGATCCCAAGTTCAGCCACATTCCCGCCGACGTCCTGCTGTCGAAGGAATACGGGGCGGAACGTCGCAAACTGATTACCGCGAAAGCGTCGCAGGATTTTATTCCGGGAACGATTCACGGCAAGACGGGTCATCATCCGTCGGAGGAAGCGACTGCGCATATCGATCTCGATCGCCGTGCTGATGGCGCACGACACGACCTGCGTGGACGCCATGGATCGCGATGGGCTGATGTTTTCGGCGACACCTTCGGGCGCATGGCTGCCGAGCGTGGTCGCGGGCGATACCGGCATTCCACTCAGCGAGCGCGCGCAGAGCTTCGTGTTGATCCCGGGCAATCCGAATGAACTCGCCGGCGGCAAACGGCCGCGTGTCACGCTGAGTCCCACGCTGGTCACGTACGCGGACGGACGTCCCTATGGCGTGCTTTCGACGCCCGGCGGCGACACCCAGGAGCAAGGCCTGCTGCAGGTGCTGTTCGACAACATTCTGTATTCGGCATGAACGCACAGAACGCCATCGAGGCGCCGCGTTTCGGCACGCGCCATTTGGTCTCGAGCTTCGACAATCACGCCTGGAATCGCGGCGATCTGCAACTTGACGAGCGCATCAGCCAATCCGTCGCACTCGGATCTGGCGGCGCGCGGCCATAAAGTCAGCATGATGTCGCGCTATGCGAACGGCACGGCACCGGTGATGATCCGCATCCTGGACGGCGGCGCCATCGAGGCCGGCGCCGATCCGTTCTATAGCCGTTCCGCGCACGCCTGGTGACGCTTCCGCTTTTCGATCCGCCGCCTACTTTCGATCGCGCGCGACTTTCCGGTCGTTTGCGTCAGCTCGCGGAGCAGGGAATCTGGATCGGCACGAGTTCGTGGAAATACGACGGCTGGTTGAATCAAATTTATTCTCCGGAGCGCTACGAGACGCGCGGCCGCTTTTCACGCAAGCGCTTTGAAGCGGAATGCCTCGCCGAATACGCCGAGACGTTTCCGGTGGTGTGCGGAGACTTCTCCTTTTATCAATTCCCGTCGCCGGAATACTGGGGCAAACTTTTCGCGTCGGCGCCCCGCGAACTTACGGTTCGCTTTGAAAGTCCCGGAGGAAGTCACGTGCGACGTATTTCCGGTTCACGCGCGGTATGGCCCGCGCGCCGGAAGCGACAACGAAAACTATTTGAATGCCGACGCGTTGAAGGCGCTGTTTCTGGAGCCGCTGACGCCGTATCGAGCGCGGCTCGCTCCTTTGATTTTCGAATTCGGCGCGCGTTCGGCGTCGCTCCCGGAATTCGTAAATCGATTGCGCCCATTCTTATCTGCGCTGCCCGAGGGATTTCGATATGCAGTGGAGATTCGCAATCGAGCCTACCTGCGCCGGACCGTATTTCGATTGTCTGCGCGAGCATGGCGTCGCGCACGTGTTCAACGCGTGGACGCGAATGCCCGCGCTCTCCGAGCAGATCGCAATGCCAGAGGCCTTCACCGCGCCGTTCACGGTGGTGCGGGCACTGCTGCGGCAAGGACGCCCGTACGAGCAGGCGGTGGAGAAGTTTGCGCCCTACCGCGAGGTGGACGATCCCAATCCCGAAGGACGCGAGGCTTTGCGAGCGCTGATGCGGCGCATGAAAGAAGAGCGCCGTGCGACCTATATCTTCGTGAACAATCGTTTCGAAGGGAACGCACCACAGACGATCGAGGCTATTTCGGAACCGGACCCGGCCGAATAGCGGCATTCGCGGAGCGTACCGGAATCGATGCGACCCGCTAAGATAAGAAATCTATGGCAAGCCTCGATCGGACGAAAGCCAATCCCTGGATGTTGAAAACACCTCCCGGCACGGCCGGGTACGCGATGCACGTGGACGAAAAAGACGGAGTGAAAGTCCTGGTGTGCACGGTCGGCAAGACGGTTCTGCTGTACGATGCGCGCTGCATCGACGACTTGCAGGCGATGCTAAAAGCCGCCGGCGACTGGGTCGAGCTCGGCGGAGCGGACGAGCAGAAGCCGGCTAAGGATGGCACCGTCGAGGCGTGGGGACGGTCTCCGAAGAATCCGGTGAAGGGTTGGTACGGCTTGAAAAAGGGCCTGCGCGGGCGCTTCGGCGTGTATGTACCGCCGCTGATGGAAGCTCTCGGCCTGTGCGAGCTGGAGCACAATCCCAAGAACAATCGCATGCGCGCGAAGTGAGCCTCGACTGGAGAAGCGGTGACTGCCATGAATCGTGAGGAGCACGTTACCGGCGCTTCCCTCGGCGGGTTCACCTGCAACATTTGTGGAGCGCGCAATCCGTCCATAGACGCAAGCGAACGCGAGCGCGCGAGCTGCGCGCAGTGCCGGTCGTCCATTCGATTTCGATCCATTGTGCTGGCCTTGTCGCGTACGTTGTTCGGAGCCGAGCTTGCGATTTCCGATTTCCCGGTTCTGAAGAGCGTCCGCGGCCTAGGCATGAGCGATTCCGATATTTACGCGGGACGCCTGGAGAATCGCTTCAACTACACGAACACTTTCTACCACCGCGAACCGAGGTTCGATCTGCTGCATCCCGATGAAAGAGAGTTCGGTCAGTATGACTTCGTCATCTGCAGCGACGTGCTTGAACACGTGCCCGATCCGGCGGCCGCATTCACGACGCTGAGCCGCATTCTGAAACCGGCGGGAGTCTGTGATTCTGAGCGTGCCGTATTCGCTGGAAGCGGAGACGATCGAACATTTCCCCGATCGGTGGAAACCGGCTTCGCGGAGATCGAAGGACGAACCGTTCTCGTCGGCCGTACGACGAGCGGAGAATACCGCGTGTTCGACAAACTCGCCTTCCATGGTGGCAGCGGCGCGACACTCGAACGCCGTATTTTTTCGGACGCCGGCATCCGCGCGGCGCTGGCGGCGGCCGATTTTCCGCTGGTCCAGTTCGATGCGTCCGGGAGCCGCGAGTTCGGCGTCGTTTATTCCGACCCATGCTCGCTGCCCGTGATCGCCGCGAAAGCGCCGTTCGTGCTGAACGCCAGCGGCGTCACGGAACTGGTCGAGCAACTGTCGTCTGCGCGGGGCGTTTTGAGAGCGGCAGAGAAGTCCCGCTGGCTGCGATTGGGAAGAGCGCTCGGGCTAGGACCGCACCTGGGCCTTCCGCTGCCGTGAAAACTCTTGCGTCGCGATTCTGTCTTGCTTTGTTTTGTTGTCTGCCCATCGCGGCCGGCTGCGCTCTGATTCCTTATGCAGGAATCGAAATGGACGAGGCCCTGTTTGCGCAGCCCTACTACGTTCCCGTCGAGCGAGCGTTCCGCCTGCGTCTTTTCCATCACGATTTTCCGCTGATGATCATGACGTACATCGGAACGCTGAAAACGCTCCTGTACTGGCCGCTGATCGCGGCGTTCGGCGCGAGTTTTCGAACTCATCCGGCTTATGCGGCATGGCTCACGCGGCTTCCGATGGTGCTCGCGGGAGGCTTGACGGTTTTCGTTTTCTTCTTTTTCGCGCAGCGAGCGGCAGGACGATGGGCCGCGTGTATTGCGATCGCTCTGCTCGCATCCGATCCGACGTTCATCCTGACCGACACGTTCGATTGGGGTCCCGTCGCGCTGGAACATCTGCTGCTGGTGACCGGCTGTTTCTTTCTTGTCAAATACGCGCAGGATGGTGTCCCGAGGGATCTTCCCGTGGGATGCTTCTGCTTTGGCCTGGCGCTGTGGAACAAGGCGGTCTTTGTTTGGGCTTTGGCAGGTCTGGTCTGCGCCACCGCGGTCATTTTCCGGCGAGAACTTTCGAGGATGGTCACGCGCCGTGTTTTGCTGACGGCAGGCGCCGGCTTCCTGATCGGCGCGTTGCCCTTCGCGATTTATAACGGACATCGGCGAGGCGAAACGTTTCGCTCGTCGGCGCATCTGGAACCGCTGGCTGCGCCCGCGAAATTCATCGAAGTCCGGCTGGCGCTCAACGGCTCGGGATTATTCGGATTCATGGTTTCCGACGAATCACCGAGCAAACCATGCCAGCCTGCGTCGTTGGTAGGCCGCGCCGCGATCTTCGTTCACGATCATTTCGGCGAGCATCGCACGAACGGCATGGAGTACGCGGCCGCGCTCGCATTGCTCGCCGTTCCTTTGTGGTGGCGATCACGAGCCGCGCGCTTCTGCTTGATCTTCACCGCGGTGGCGTGGTTCTGGATGGCCTCGACGCAGGGTGCGGGTGCGGCGGTGCATCACACGGTTCTCTTATGGCCGTTTCCCCAGCTATTTGTGGCGGTGGTGATCTCCTCCATCCGGTGGAAGTGGGCGGGCGCTACGATCTGCTGGTCCTGGCAGGTTGGAATTTACTGGTGGTGAATCAGTACCTCGTGCAGTTCGAACGCAACGGCGCCGAGGGAGCGTTCAGCGATGCGATGCTCAACCTCTCCGCGGCGCTTCCCGAGATTCCCGGGCAGACGATTTACGTTCTCGATTGGGGGATTCAGTATCCGCTCGATCTCCTGCACAATGGCCGTTTGCGGATGAGGAGCGCTCACGACCCTTTCATGACGGGTCCGCCACGCGAGGCGGATCAACGCACGGTGAGGGATGAGCTCGCCGACGCCGGTGCGTTGTATCTCGCTCACGCAGGCAAGGGAGAATATTTTACGGGTGTCCACCAGCGCTTCGATGAGTTCGGTGCGGCGATGGGCTGCCATGAGGATTCCGTACGAATCATTTCGGATTCCAAGGGGCGTCCGCTATTCGAGACGTTCAAGATGGCTTGCTTGAGTCGGGGGCGGTAGGCGTCTTTTCGAGCCTAGGACCGGCGATCTTCAGGATCCAGATTCGCTGCTCGTGGGCGTGAGCAATGCGGGCCAAACTATCAATACCTTCAATTACTTGCGCCAGAAGAACTTCGTTCTTGTGGTGAGCTTCCTCGTTCTTGCGGAAGCCTTCTTCGAGCCGACGCTCATTCTCGCGCTGCATGCCCGCGATGATTTCCACCGTTTGCGTCAACGCCTCGTGACGTTCGGTCAAACGCTCGATCCTTTCGTCGATGGTCATCTACCTAACGGTATAACCAGGGCGGGAATTCTCCAGCGCATGTCTTTTCGATGCGCTGTGCACTCCGAGCGACGTGATGCTATTCTGACAGCGCAAACGTGTTTCGTGGCCACCATCGTAAAGTCAGGCTGCTCTTCGGGATATCCGATGTAATCATCATCGCGCTCGCGTTCGCGGCCGCCTATCAGACGCGCGTTCTGCTCGGCGGGCCGCGCTCCGGCGTTCGGCCGTGAATTCTTTCTGACGCCCGTGGTTGTCGCGCTCTTGCTGGGCTGGTCCATGGTCGTGTGGGTGTCGATCGCAACATGGTGGATATTTACGACCGCATCGACACCGGCCATCCACGGATCATCCTGCGCGACGCCTTCCGCCAATGTTTGCTCGGTTCGTTTTCCATCGTTTTGTTCGAGTTCCTCCTGCGCCTCGACCTCAGCCGTACGTTTCTGGGGTTTCTCGCCACCTACGCTTTGATCCTGCTGTGCCTGTTCCGTTTGAATGCGGGACGGATTCTGGGAATGGTGCGGCGCGGTTTCATGGCGCCCCATTACGTCATGATTGCGGGCGTCGGCGAAGCCGCCGCGCGGATCGCCCATCAGGTAGAGGACGCTTCGGATTATGGCGTGCGGCTCAGCGGATTTTTGGCGGATGAAGGAGAATCGCCGTGCGCGGAAATTCCCGAGGGCTATCCCGTGCGGCCGCTCAGCGCTCTGCCGGAACTGCTTCGCCAGCATGTGATCGACGAGGTGATTTTCGCGGTGGGAAGCGGCCGGCTCGCGGAGCTCGAAGAAATGTTCCTGCTGTGTGACGAGGAAGGCGTGCGGACGCGCGTTGCCATCGATTTCTTCCCGCACGTCAATAGCAAAATGTATCTCGATCAACTGGGAACGTCGCCGTTGCTGACGTTTTCGGCAACTCCTCACGATGAGATCCGTCTGTTGATGAAGCGCATCACGGACGTCGCCGTCGGCGGTCCCGGCGCTGGTGATTCTGAGCCCGTTCATGTTGCTGATCGCCGTGCTGATCCGTCTCACCTCGCGTGGGCCCGTGATTTTCCGGCAGAAGCGCTGCGGATTGAACGGGCGAACCTTCGTGTTCTATAAATTCCGGTCGATGTGCGAAGACGCGGAGGCGATGCGCGCGGATCTCGATCATTTGAACGAACGGCAAACCGTGTTAAAGATCCGCAACGATCCACGGTTGACGCCCATCGGCGGCTTTCTGCGCAAGTTTTCGATCGATGAGTGGCCTCAGTTGTGGAACGTATTGAAGGGCGACATGTCGCTGGTGGGCCCTCGTCCGCCGCTTCCCGACGAAGTGGAGAAATACGAGCGGTGGCAGCGCCGGCGCCTGCGGATGCGTCCCGGCCTGACCTGCCTGTGGGCGGTCAAAGGGCGCGATAAAGTGGATTTTGAAACTTGGATGCGGTTGGATATGCAATACATCGATACGTGGTCGCTGGGTCTCGACTGGAAAATTATGCTGCGCACGATTCCTCAGGTCCTGAGCGGCAAAGGAGCACATTAGTCGCTATGCATCTGGTTCCGACCGAAGACGAGGTGCTGGAACTGCTCCGGCGTACGGGTGGTCTGCGCGACGGCCACTTCGAATATCCGAACGGGCTGCATACGCGCGAATATCTCCAGGTGCCGCTCGCGATGCGGCACTATGAAACCGCCAAAATATTGAGCGTGGGACTGAGCCGTTTGTTACGGGCTCACGCCGATATCCGCGCCGTGATTCCGGAGCTCTCTATCGTCGCTCCCGGGACCGGCGGACTGCCGGTCGCGTATGGCGTCTGCGAGGCGTTGCGCGCGAACCAGGTCTATTGGGCGGAGCGCAGGAATCAAGGCGATCCGCTGCGCTTTCGCGAGTTCCTGGAACTGGTGCCCGGAGAAAAAGTTTTGCTGGTCGACGATATGCTGCACACCGGCCGAAAGCTGATGGATCTGAAGCGGCTGGTGGAGCAGAAGGGCGGTGAAGTGATCGCGGTCGCCGTGGTCGTCTCTCAACCCTTGCCGCGCGCCGCGAAGTTCGATCCGCTGCCGTTCTATAGTCTGGCGACGATCGAATCGTCCTTTGTTCCGGACGCACTCTCCTGCGATCAGTGCGCGAAGGGTGTTCCCGTGACGAAGGTGCGCGTATAAGGATCTTCTCCTCGTGATGCGACGACGATCGTTTCTGTTTACGCCTCTTGCGCTGGCGGCCACGGCTGGGATGCGAACTCTTGCGGCCGCGGGCCGGCAGCCGAATCTTTTGCTGATCATCGCGCCCGGGTGGCGCGGCCAGGCCGTGCCGTGGGAAGGCGATCAGGATCAAATGGCCCCGAACCTCGCGCAGTTGGGCCGCGAAGGCCTGACGTTTACGCGAACGTATTCCGGCTATCCACGCTCGGTCGCCGGCCAGCGAATCGTGCTCAACGGCCGTTTTTTCCATGCCTATTCGCGGGAGGAAGCCGCTATGGAAAAGGCCTCGCTCGGCGCGCACTTGCAGGCCGCGGGATATCGGGCCTCCGGGTTCGGCGATCGCAAGGCGGACGACATCATCGGCTTCGTGCATGCGCCCGGGTCGCAGCCTTTCTACGTGGAGTGGACGCTTGCCTCGGGAAACGCGTTCATGGAGCGGCGCAACGGCAGCGAACTTCATGTGCGGCCCAACGTTCCCGCTTCGGGCGACAGCGCCGCGCGCGACGAATTGCTGCAGTTTTATGCGCGCTGCACGGCGCGGGATTCCGACCTGGGGTTGGTGTTGGCCGCGCTCGACCGGCCGGAGATCAAGGACAACACCTTGGTCGTGTTCACTTCCGACCGCGGAGAGCAGATGGGTTCGCACGCGATCACGGGCGACGACACGCCGTACGAGGAATCCGTGCGCATCCCTCTGGCCATGCGGCATCCGATGCTCGGCGCTCCCGGAGAACGCGACCTGCTGGTTTCGCAAGCTGATATAGCGCCCACGCTGCTCGGCTTGTGCGGCGTGCCGGTTCCGGAGGAGATGCAGGGACGTAATCTCGCGCCGCTGCTCACGGGAGAGAAAGCCGAAGTCCCGGATGCCGTATTCTCAGAGGGCCGCATCGGTCAGACGGACGAGTGGCGCATGCTGGTGCACGGCTACGACAAACTGGTCACCGACGTCGAGGGTCATCCGACGCGTCTGTTCAATCTTCTAAAAGATCCCTACGAGCTGAATAATCTGGTGAACGTTTCGTCCGCGGCACTGGAGCGCGATGCGCTCGGGGCTTTGCTGCAATATTGGCGGCGCAAGTTCGGCGATGGGCGCGACGCCTCGGGATTAAAAGATCGCTGAAGTTGAGTGCGGGGCGGCGCTTCGCCCTGCAGCCACCTGCAAGGAGGGCTCTCTCCCTTTAATTGGATTGCGGAAGTTTCTCGCCGGGGCGCAGCAGCGTAGGAGGTTTGCGCTTCGGCTTACCGTCGTCGGTTGTCGTCGAGTTCTGCGAGGTGGCCGTTTCCTCGTTGGTTTTTACGCTCGGCTTGCCGGGCTCTTCGGGCGTCATCGCCGCCTTGCGAGCGGCCTCCTCGCCCTTCTCTTTCGCTTCCACGGAGGTCGCGCGCTTCCCGAGATCCTCTTCATTCAAATCCAAACTATCCTGCGTTGCCTGGATGGCGTCCTTGAGAACGAAATCGTAGCGGGCGATGTCCTTGGGCTTGGCTTCGTCGATCTTCTGCAGCTGGGTGAGGATATCTTTTTCGCTTGCCGAGATCACGCCGATGCCCGCGTCGACGGATTTTCTGTGCTGCAACGCATCATCGGCCACCGCGTCGACCGCTTCGACGATTTTGGTGTAATCCTCGAGCAGATCGTGAATGAGCGCGCTGCGCCCCGGCTTCTCCGTTTTCATGAGCTGCCGCACCTGGTCCATGCGCTGCCGCGCGAAATGATCGTACAGCTTCAGCCGCTCGTTGGGCTCCTGCGCGAGACGCAATTGATCGATTTCGTCGGCCGTCAAAAAATCGTGCTTCTGCGCCGCGCCGGGGCGGGCGAAGGCCAACATCAAGATTGGGATCAGGATCGCAAAGCGCATGCTTTCCTCCTACGGCTTCTTTCCCATGATGGCATTCAGCAGCTCGTCGTGAATATCGGAGACGCGGTCGCGCACCACCAACAAAATCGCACGATCCTGCACGCTCATGGCTTCGATCGCGTTGTCGAGCCGGCGCACCAGTTCGCGCGTGGTCACTTCAGCGTGTTTGAAGGATTTCGGATTGCGGCGCGCATCTTTGCCGGAATTGACCAAGGACTCGTAAGCGAGCGTCACCGATTCCTCGATCTCCGCCGCCGCCAGTTTCGTCTTGTCCAAATCTCCGTCCGCGTACGCACGGCTCAAATCATGAAGCACCGCGTCGGCATTCGCCAGCGCGAGTTCGCTGCGGCGCTCCCAGTTCGGCTCCTGACGGATGGCCGCCGTATCGAACGCGAGCAACGCAACGATCATCCAAGACAGAGTCAGCAGCGGCATGGTTAGCGTCTCTTCAATTCGGCTTCCAGCGTGCGCGCCCTTTGGCGAGCTTCAAATTCCTGATCCGGCAAAGCTCCCTGGCTCATCGCGACAAAGCGATGATAGCTGTCGATCGCCTCGGCCTTGCGTTTCAAATGATCGAGCGCGATCGCGCGGTAAAAAACGTGGCCGGGTTTCTCCCCGCCCAAAGCATGCACGTGATCCAGTGCATCGAGCGCTTGTGGATATTGCTGCAGCATGATCAGCACGTTCGCGAGTTCGCTCCACGTCTCCGGAATCTCGGGATGGCTCTCCAGCAGGATTTCGAATTGCGTCGCGGCGGCGGGCAGCTTTCTTTCATCCCGCAAAAGTTTGCCGTAAAACAAACGCGTCTCGCGATCCCGAGGCTCCAGATCCACCAGCATTGCGACGATGAGCTCGGCCTTCGCGAGCTGATGGGCATTCACGTAAGCTTGCGCCAGCGCGAGCCGGTTTTCTTCCGTGGGCGAGGCGGCGACCGCGGCTTCGAGCGCGCTGATCGCTTCTGCCGGGTGACCCGCATCGGCCAGCAGAACGCTTAAGCGCTCCTGGGCTTGCGGACGATCGGGAAATTCGCGATAGATCGCGATCGCCTGGTCACGCTGTTTCGCGGCCTCATAGAGCGAGGCGAGTTCGAGAAGATCGTCGCGGCGCGTGGGATCGGCGGCAATCGCTTTGCGAAGGTGAGGTTCAGCGCCCGCGAGATTTCCCTGGCGCTCGAGCGAGCGGCCTAGGGCGGACTCGGCGGTCGGCGAAGGCTTGGCAGCAAGCGCGGATTCAAGATACGGCTGCGCCGCCGCGGGATCTTTGATCCGCAGGAGAGACAATCCGAGATTGAGCTGCGCCTCGGCCAGATCGGGCTTCAAGTAGGAGCGCGGCTTTGTAGTGAGGAATCGCGTCGGCATCCTTGCCCAGCAAGCTGTAAGCCAAGCCCAGTTGGAATTCGGTCGCGTAATCTTTGGGATCTTCGCTCGCCGCTTTGCTGAACAACTCGACGGCGCGGTCGTACTGTTTGGCGTCGAGGGCCTGCGTGGCCTGATCGATGAGGCTCGGGGCCGGCGCGGTCGCCGATTGCGCCAGCAGATTCGAGAATGCGAGCAGCGCCAGGCACAGCAGCCACATACGTCTATTCCGATTCTACTTCGTCAAATAGACGGTGAAACGGGTCACGTCGCGGAAGCCCAAGCGCCGGTACAGGGCGTGTCCCGCCTCGCTCGCTTGCAGTACGATCCGGCGCGGGCCGGATCGCACTTCGGCCGCTCGAACGGCTTCCCTCAGGAGCGCTTCGCCGTAACCGCGCCGGCGAAACCCGGGATGCGTCGCGAGCGAATAAATGCCGATGGCTTCTTTGGTTTCGACGATGGCCGCGATGGCGACGACGCGTTTATCGACGATGCCGACCACGCCGCGATAGTCGCCGGCCCAGGCTTGTGGCTGCGCATACACGGCGTCGGCGATGACGTAAGGGATTTCGAACGAGAGCGCCGTGATCTCCGCAAACGAGCGCTGATGCGAAGGCGAATCGACCGGTTCGACGCGAAGCGCGGGCAGCGCGCGATGCGGAGGAGCGATCGAAGGCGCGACCATCCCCGGAGGATGCGAAATCGGACGCAGGCCGAAATCGGCAAACGTGCTGCGGGCGCGGCGCTGTTGATGGGTGTCCAGATGATCTTCACACAGCCAGAAAGACCAGCGGCCCGTGAGCGGTTTGAAATAGCGCGCGGCGTCGGCGATGCGCTCCGCGAGTCCGTGTTCCCCATCGGGAGGGCTGTCGAGCATCGCGATATTGAAGACGCCGTATTCGATGCCCGACCAGATCGCCAAACCGCCGGGAAGGGGTGAAACGTTTCCGGCGCCGGTCGCGTGGCCGAAAAAGCGCATGGCGAGGCGAAGATTTTCGTCGATGATGAGGTACTCGCGAAGGCCGGTTTGCATCACATCAGATTCCTTACATCAGCTTCTTTACATCAGGGAGATCGGATCGACGTCGATCACAACCGAGGCCGCGTTCCATTTCTCGGCTTGCGCGTAGCTGCGTAAATCGGCGAGCACGGCGGCGAGACGTTTTCGCGACGACGCTTTGACCAGCATCTGATAACGATACTCGTTCTTCAGCCTCGCCATGGCCGCGGCGGCCGGGCCGAGAACGCGGACGCCTTCCGGAGCCGGTTGCAAAAGGCGGCCCAGTGCCGCGCTGCGCGACAGTGCTTCCTCTTCCTTCGTCCCGCGCACGATCACGTTCGCGAGTGAAGAAAACGGCGGATACGACATGGAATGCCGGAATTCGATTTCCTTTTGGTAGAACGCTTCGTAATCCTGGGCAGCCGCGCAGCGAACGGCGTAATGATCCGGATTGATCGTCTGGATCAGCACGATGCCGGGAGTCTCTCCGCGTCCCGCACGTCCGGCCGCTTGCGTCAGAAGCTGGAAAGTGCGTTCGCGCCGCGCGAAAATCGGGGAGGCCGAGGCCGATATCCGCGTTGATGATCCCGACCAGCGTCACGTTCGGAATGTCATGACCCTTGGCGATCATCTGCGTGCCGACCAGGACATCGTACTCGCCCGCGCGAAAGGCGGAAAGGACGGTTTCGTAATCGTTCTTGCCGCGCACGGAGTCGCGATCCAGGCGCGCGATGCGAGCTTTCGGAAACGCTCCGTGGAGCTCTTCTTCTAAACGTTCCGATCCCAGCCCGAGGAACTGGATGTAATCGCTATCGCACTTCGGGCAACGCTCCGGCACGCGCTCCGAATAATTGCAGTAATGGCACAGCATGCGCCGGTCGCGGCGATGAAAGGTCAGTGTCACGGAACAGTTCGCGCACTGGACGCGTTCGCCGCAGGCGCGGCATGCGACGAAGCTCGAAAATCCACGGCGATTCAACAGCAGCATGGTCTGCTCGCCGTTTTTGAGACGCTCGTCGACGGCTTCGATCAGCGCGCGGGAGAAGGTCGCTTGCTTGCGCGTTTCCAAAAACTCCTGGCGCATGTCGACCAGGGTTACTTTGGGCATCGGACGTTTCTCGATGCGCTCCGGCAGAGCGAGGCGCACATATTTCCCGGTCGACGCGTTGTAGCGGGTTTCCAAGCTCGGGGTCGCGGAACCGAGGATCACGACAGCGCCGGCGTTGCTGGGCTCGCATGACGGCGACGTCGCGGCCATGATAGCGCGGAGTTTCCTGCTGCTTGTAGCTTTGATCGTGCTCTTCGTCGACCAGAATTAATCCGAGGTTGCGTACGGGAGCAAACACGCCGGAGCGTGTTGCGACCACGACCGACGCTTCGCCCGAGCGGATGCGTCGCCATTCCTGCGCGCGCTCGGAATCGTGAAAGGCGGAGTGCAGCATCGCGACCCGGTCCCGCGAAACGCTGGTGAAATTGTCCCGCGACCGCCGGCGTCAGACCGATCTCCGGAACCAGCAGCAGCGCGCCGCGGCCCAGCGCCAGCGTGGCTTCGATGGCTCGCAGATAAACTTCGGTTTTGCCGGAGCCGGTCACACCTTCGAGCAGAAACGTCTGAAAGCGGCTGGCGGTCGAGCGCGTCGCGGATCTGATCGAACGCCGACTGCTGATGGAAATTCAGATTGTGCGGAGCTCGTATCCGGCCGCTCGCGGAATGCACGGCTTCGACCGTTAACCGCACGAGATTCTGACGGGCGAGCGCGCGGGATGCGACGCTGGCTTTTGCGATCAGTTTTTCGAGCTCGGCGACATTGTGCGATCCCGGATGCAATTCGAGATACGAGAGCAGCTCGCGCTGCGGTTTCGGAAGCTTTTCCGCACGGGTGAGAAATTCAACACGCAGGCGTGCGGCCGATGCGCGCAGAGGGATCGCGCTCGGCGGCGACATCCTCCACTTCGATAAGTCCGCTTTTGTGCAAGGAGCGCAGGATCGCGAGGGCTTTGGGAAACTTGCCGGTGAGCGAGGATTCGGTGAGCGGACGCGCGTCCAGCAAGCGAAGAATCTGCGATTCCACGTCGTCCGGAGCGACGTCGCCCAGGTGCAACTGGCGCGCGACGTCGCGGCCGCTGGCAGTGAGCGAATAAATTTTGCCGCGGCGCATCTCTCCTGAAAGAGGCGTCATGGCGCGCAACGTTTCTCCGAGCGGCGCGCAGTAGTATTCCGAAACCCATTGGCCGAGCTTCAGGAGATCCGTGTCCAGGACCGGCTCTTCATCCAGCAACTTGAGAATCGGCTTCACGGGACCGGCAGGAGCTTCGTCATGTGCGCGCAGAATCACGCCGCTGAGCTTGCGCTTGCCGAAAGGCACGAGCACGCGGCATCCCGCCTGGGCCCGCTGCCGCAAGTTCTCGGGCAGGGAATACGTGAAGAGTTGATCGAGCGGGACAGGCAGGCTCACGTCGCAGAGGGATGGCGCCGGTTCCTCTTGGGCGGGGACGGCATCGCCGTAAGCCGGGCGGATGATGAGATCTCCGGACATGGATGAGGGCGACTCTTCTCCCAATGTCGCACGGTTGAGAAATCCCGACGAGAAGGGATATAGGATGCTCATGGAGAACCGCGAGAGTCATCGAGCGGGCCGGACAGCTCCCTTGCGGTCCGTCACGCCCGGGCACGTCGTCGGCCCGCTCATTTACATTCGCGGTTCTAAAGCAACGGCCGACACAGCAGCGATGGAACCGCGAGAGTCATCGAGCGGGCCGGACAGCTCCCTTGCGGTCCGTCATGCCCGGGCACGTCGTCGGCCCGCTCATTTACATTCGCGGTTCTAAAGCAACGGCCGACACAGCAGCGATGGAACCGCGAGAGTCATCGAGCGGGCCGGACAGTTCCCTTGCGGTCCGTCACGCCCGGGCACGTCGTCGGCCCGCTCATTGACATTCGCGGTTCTAAAGCAACGGCCGACACAGCAGCGATGGAACCGCGAGAGTCATCGAGCGGGCTGAAAAGTTCCGTTACCGCTATCGTACTCCCCGACGAGCTATTGTCGGCCCGCTCATTGACATGCGCGGTTCTAAAGGTCGGTCGAGCCTGGCTTATGCGCTGGCGCGAGTACTCCGGAGGTCGATCACGAGTGCGCTGAGGTCGCCGAATTCCTCGAAGGCAGTAACCTTTCCCTCCCGGATCGTGAAGACGTGGACCCAGCGATAATCAACCTCTTTGCCGGTCGCTCTCACGCGGCAGGTTTCATTTCCGATCACGATCACTTGCTCGTCTTTCGCGATGAATTCCACGGGCTCGAATCGAGTGACGTCCATGAGGCCCAATAGCGTCTTAAAAAACTCGGCGACGGCGGCATGACCGTGCCGCGTGCCGGCTGTGGGAAGATCGGCCGGTCCGGGCGTCACCCACGAAATTTCGGCATCGAAAAGTGTCAATAAAGTGGCGATGTCCCCGCGCCCAAATGCGTCGTAGCCGCGGCGGACCAGAGCGAGGTTCTGTTCTTCGTGCATGGGTAACTCCCTGGAAAAAGTCGAACTATCAGAGTATAATCGAAGGTTGCTGGAAGCGAGGAAACTATGCGTATAGCTGTGATCGGACTCATTGCACTGACGGGCATGGCGTGGGCCGCCCCGGATTTGAACGAAGATTTCGACGCCCTCAAGGCCGCCGTCGAGGGCAAGGACGCGGGCAAGGTGAAGACCCTCGCTCCCGAAGTGTACAAGGGCGCGCAGGCGATCGTGGCCAAGGGCTCCGACCCGGCCGACGTGATCGAGTTCGCCAAAGGCGCGACGGATTACTCGGAATACGCGCTCTCGATCGAAGCTGTGCAGGCCTCCGACGCGGCGACCACCATCCAGTTCGGCGACATGCTGCTGGCCATGAGTCCGAAGAGCAAGTATGTGGATACGATGGCCGGTTCGTATCTCGCCGCGCTCGGCCCCAAGGCTGCGGCGGGAGCGCAGAAAATTCTGGCGGGGCGTCCCGAGAACGAGGACGCTCTTTATTACGCGGCCGCCTCGAACGCGACCTATGCGTCCAGGCTGGTTGCGGTGATGAGTAAAAAAGCGAAGCCCGAAGGTGTGAGCGATGCCGATTGGACCAGAAAGAAAGACGCCTACCTGGGTGCCGGATACCTTTACGGCGGGGCGGCCGCTTGTTCGCGCCAGGCGTGGGTGGAATGCGATCGCAATATGCGCGCGGCCGAACCCTTCGTCAAGGGCACGTCACAGGCGGGTAGCGCGTATTTCTATCTGGGACTGGCGGACTACCAGCTTGGCAAGCTGACGCAGGATCGCACCAAGATGCAGGCTGGCCTGAAATACAGCCAGCAAGCGGCGGCGCTTCCCGGTCCCATGCAAGGGCAGGCAAGCAACAACGTCGCCATCATGTCGAAGGACGTCCACTAAGCGAACAGAAAATCTCGCTGGAATAGTTTAACGGCGCGGAAGGGATAGACCTCCGCGCCGTTTTTATTTTGAGTGAGCGGCTCGTGAGAAGCCGCTGCAGCCTGAGAGGCTGCCCCAACCGTTAGTTCGCCGGCGCTGAGCTTTCCTTGCGAGAAAGCTCCTCGGAGAGAATGATGGCGTCGGCCAGATCTTTCATCGGCCGGCGTAAGCGGCGGCTCTCATTGCGCATGCGTAGATACGACTCTTCCTCCGAAAGTCCATGCCGCTTTTGCAGAATGCCTTTGGCGCGTTCCACTGCTTTGCGCGTTTCGAGCTGCCGCTTCATCTCGGCTGTTTCCTCGGTCAGCCGAGCGTTCTCTTCCTCCAGAAGACTCTTCGCGATGGCGCTGCCCATCTGTTCGCCGATGAAAGAGATGGTCGAGATCTCTTCGGGCGTGTGTTCGTGGGTGGCGCGATGGTGCACGTTGATGACGCCGATCGCCTTGCCTTTGTTCACCAGCGGGACCGAGAGAAACGCTTCGTACGTATCTTCGATCAACGCGGGAAATAATTTGAATCGCGAATCCGACGTCGCGTTCGAACTCAACGCGACCGGCGACTGGTGTTCAGCGACCCAGCCCGTCACGCCTTCCCCCATCTTCATGCGCAGAGTGCCCAAATCTCTCGCGTGCGGCACCAGCGATGCTCGCAAAACGAATTCTCCCGTGTCCGATTCCACCAGGTATACAAGGCACGCGTCGCAACCCGAGACGCGCGCCGTGAGTCCAACAACTTCCCCGAGCATCTCGTCCAGAGATAATTCGGAGCTGACAATGCCGCTCACGCGATGTAAAACCGAGGCATCAAACTGACGTGGTTCCATAGTGTCGATAGCCATAATAAAGCGTACGTCGCCGCAGCGCACCGGGTCCAATCAAAACTTTCTATCGGGTGGATTTAGGGCTGTTCCCGCACACAAAAATTCTTTATGAAGTTTTTACGCGTCGATGCAGATGGAATACAGGCTTTACAGTATAGGGAACCAGACAACCGCCCGCTTGAAAATACCCAGGGATCTCAGAGGGCGAGGCTTTCGCACCGTCCTTCGCGTTGGCGGGGGATCTCGCATATAATCAAAGCAGTATGAGAAACGAATGGGTGGCCAAGCGCGACGGACGATCAGATCCGCACGCAGATCCATTACGCCCGCCAGAGCCGGATCACCGAAGAGATGGAATACGTCGCCAAGCGCGAGCGGCTGGACGCCTGAAACCGTGCGCGATGAAGTGGCGCGCGGCCGGATGATCATCCCGGCCAACATCAACCACACCAATCTGGAGCCGATGTGTATTGGCGTGGCCTCGCTGTGCAAGGTCAACGCGAACATCGGAAACTCCTCGACGACGTCGAACATCGACGAGGAGATCGAGAAGCTGCGCTATTCGGTGAAGCTACGGCGCCGACACCGTCATGGATCTTTCGACCGGTGGCGACATCCCGCGCATCCGCCAGGCGATCATTGACGCAATCGCCGGTGCCGATCGGCACGGTGCCGATGTATGAAGCGCTCGCGCGCGTGCGGCGCGTCGAAGACCTCAACATCAACGTGATGCTGGAAGTGATCGAAGAGCAGGCCCAGCAGGGCGTCGATTACATGACCATCCACGCGGGCGTCTTGGTCCAATACATTCCTCTGACCACGCGCCGCATCACGGGCATCGTGAGCCGCGGCGGTGCGATTCTCGCCGAGTGGATGGTGAAGAATCACAAGCAGAATTTTCTCTACGAATATTTCGAAGACATCTGCAAGATCTTCCAGAAGTACGATGTGACTTTCTCGCTCGGCGACGGCCTGCGTCCCGGCTCGATTGCCGATGCGAGCGACGCCGCGCAGTTCGCCGAACTGAATACGCTGGGTGAATTGACGCAAGATCGCCTGGAAGCACGACGTTCAGGTGATGATTGAAGGTCCTGGGCATATCCCCATGGATCAAATCCAGATGCAGGTCGAAAAGGAGAATGAAATTTGCCAGGAAGCGCCCTTCTATACGCTGGGACCTCTGGTGACGGATTTCGCTCCCGGTTACGATCACATCACTTCGGCGATCGGTGCGGCGATGATCGGCTGGTACGGCGCGTCGATGCTATGCTACGTGACGCCGAAAGAGCATCTGGGCCTGCCGAATCGCGAAGATGTGAAGCAGGGCTTGATCGCGTATAAGATCGCGGCGCATGCGGCCGATATCGCGCGGCATCGTCCCGGCGCGCAGGATCGTGACGATGAACTATCCCGCGCGCGCTTCGCTTTCGATTGGAAAAAGCAGTTCGAGCTGTCGCTCGATCCGGAAACGGCGCAGCGCGTATCACGACGAGACGCTGCCGGAAGAAGGCTTCAAGGACGCTGCGTTCTGCTCGATGTGCGGTCCGAAGTTCTGTTCGATGAACCATTCGAACAAGACCTCGGAGTTCACGGAAGCCGAAGCACAGGCGATTCTGACGCAGATCCAGAAACCGGAAATCGCCCACGCGTCGGGAGACTAGCGAGGACGTCCACACGATCCGCGCGGAGCCGGGCCGCGCGGAAACGCGTCATCTTACGGCTTGGCGAGATGAACGCGGTCCTTTTCGTTCTCGTTGCAAATCTGCTCGAGAACGTCGCTATCGGGAACCAGGACCAGCGAGGCTGTGACCGTAAATGGTCTCGTATACATCTTGGGATCTTCGATGGTGATGCTCAAATCCATGTGGCCGAAATCGCGCCGGTGGAAACGTTCGTGAATCTGTAAATCTTCACTGTGCGGATGGCCCGCGACGTCGAGCCAGCTCTTATCATTGAATCCCGCGGCATCCACGGCCAACGTATCGCCATCCCATTTACCGACCGAGTAGCCGAGCCACGACGGTTGCGGATCGGCGGGAAGTTTGCGGCCATCCGTATAGATCTGGCGGTACGTGTTGTCGATCTCGTAAAGAATCGCGAGTTCCGCGGAGGTCTGAATGATCTTGAACGGCGCGTAATTATGCAGATCGGCCCGCGGCAGACCCTGCGGCAGACAGCGCGCGACGGGACTCTCCGTTGCCTTCCGATCCGAATTTCTGCGGAACAGAGTTACGAACTCGGGACGCAGCGGCGAGTCTTCCGGCTTGAAGTCCACCAGGATATTCATGAGGTACTTGGAAAATTGAGTGGGGTCGTCTCCCAGCACGGCGAAGGTTTTCGTTTCTTCACCGATGAGCCGTTCGTTCTCGCCCGGAGGAGCGTACGCCGTTTGCCAGACTCCGGAGAGATCCGGCTTTCCATTGGACATCCGGGGCGCTTTCGCCGAAAGATTCGGCTTACCGTCGGGAGTGCGGGGAGTTCCCGGAGTCGGATAGCTCAACCACTGAGCGTGCGCACAAAGCAGAGATCCCGCAAATAGAAGCCCGAGTCTGGTAACTTGATCGCCCATGCCGCCCTTCCGTCACGCCGATAAAACGCTGTGTCAGGTCTTATTGTAGTGGGAGGCGGGTGGCGCGGGAAGCGCGTCGGAGGACGGCTCTCGATAGGCGACTGTCAACGCGAGGCAATCTCAGGCAGGGGCACCGGAAAGTCGCCGCGGAAGATTCTCTGCATCAATTCCACGACCGGTTCGTGAAGCACGGTGTTGTCGGCCAGCACATGTGGACCGCGCAGATCGAATGGTTCGCCCTGCATACCGGTGCAAGTGCCTCCCGCTTCACGAACTAACAAAACTCCGGCGGCCATATCCCAGGGATTTAAATTGAACTCCCAGAAATAATCGAGTCGCCCGCAGGCGACATAGGCCAGGTCGATCGCGGCTGCTCCGCACGCCGCACTCCGTGCGACTGCATGGCGAACTGATAGTAAAAGTGAACGTTGATATTCTGATGACGTTTGCGGGAAGGGAAGCCGGTGGCGGACAACGAATCTTCGATGCGTTCCGTCTTCGTGACGTGGATGCGTTTCCCATTGAGGAACGCCCCTGAGCCCTTCTCGGCCTGAAACATTTCGTCGCGCGTGGGATCGTAGATCACACCGGCGATGAGCTCGCCCGCGCGCTCGAGTCCCAGCGTGACGTTGTACACCGGAAATCCGTGCGCGAAATTTGTGGTGCCGTCGAGAGGATCGACGTACCAGCGATATTCTGACGATCCCTTCTGCGCGCCGCCTTCTTCCGCAACCACGGCGTGCGAAGGGAAGTGCTGGCGCAAGCGCTCCATGATGAGGTGTTCGCTGGCGCGATCGGCTTCGGTGACCAGATCGAACGCGCCTTTGAGCTCAAACCCGATGCCGCGCTGGGCGAGCTTCGTAATCACGGAACCGGCTTCGCGGGCAATGGCCGCGGCCTTATCGACGAACTCGCTCACTCGCCTGTCTCGTAGATGTAGACGATCTCGTGCTTGTAGATGAACACATTCGGCTCACCTTCGCGCGTGAGCCGCAGAAAACGGGCGTCGTAGAACTCGATGGTTCCTTCGAGTTCGCTATGATCTTCCAGATGGATGCGCACGGGAATGCGATTATCGATCAGTTCCTGAAGGTATCCGCTTTCCCGGAGAGTATGTGCGGGCGCTTTCGCGTTGCTTATTTTTCCTGCCACAATTTCCTTACTCAAAAGGGGACAGAAGTAGTCTGTCCCCTTGCTGAACCTAGCGTGAATCCCCATAATATCCGGTGCGCGTGGAGACCCGCAAATCTTTGTTCTGCAAACCGACGTGCACAGTGTGGAAGTTGCGATCTCCCTGGGGCACTCCACGCGGGTAATATCCGATCAGGTACTGTGTCCGCAAATCGCGTAGGATTTCCACGAAGGCCTTATCGAGTTCCGCTCCGAGAGCGGGATAAAACATGCGGCCGCCGGTCGCATCCACCATGGTTTCGAGCGCATGTTCACCGCCCGTATTGCGGCCTGCGTCGTTGGGAATCGGGATCACCACGATCGCGTAAACCACCGCGTCGGCTCTCTGTGCGGATTCCACCGCGTCGCGATAACTCTTCATGCTGGTGGTGTCGCCGCCGTCGGTGACCACCACGATTACGTGCCGCCCGTCGCGTCTGCGCATCTCCGGGCCCGCCAGATACAGGGCATCGTAGAGAGACGTGCCGCCTTCGGAATGCAGCAGTTTCAGATTGTCTTCGATGCGATTGATACTGCGTGTGAACGAATTCAGCAGGGTCACCTGATAGTTGAAGGTATACAGGGCAGCCGCGTCCTGACGATTGCCTTCCGAGACAAGGGCGCTGAGGAACTTGTTCATCGAGGTGGTTTCGTACTTCAGATCTTTACCCGTCGAGCCGCTCGTATCGACGAGTAAGGCGACGGAAAGAGGCTGCGCGGTATCCCGTTCGAACACCGCGATCTCCTGCGGAACTCCGTTATCGGTAACGCCGAAAAGATTGCGATCGAGAGAACCGATCAAATCGCCGGCTGCGTTTTTCACCGTGACCAGCAGACGGACAAGGCGTACGTCGACTCTGTAAATCGGATCCTGGCGCAATGAGGCCGCCGCCGGCGGCCAGCATCGCGGTAAAGAGGACGAAGCGCTTGAGAATCGCGGGTAGTCTCAGCTTTCTCGAGAGGTTTCTAATCACCGCGCTTTGACGATGGACTCGTCCCATTCCCCGTCGACCCACACTTCGCCGTCGGCGAAGTATTCTTTCTTCCACACGGGCACCGTGCGCTTCAAACGGTTGATCCCTTCGAGCGCGGCGTCGAAAGCCGGTTTGCGATGCGGCGCCGTGACGATAATCGCCACGCTGGTCTCGCTGATTTCGACGCGCCCCAAGCGGTGCACCATGGCGATGCGGCTGATCGCGTGCGAGGAAGCAATCTCACGCCCGATCTGCGCCATCATCTTCACCGCCATCGGCTCGTAGCACTCGTAGTCAAGATAACGCGTCGCGCGACCCTTGCTATTATTTCGCGTCACGCCTTCGAAGTTCACGAACGCGCCGTCTTCACCACGCAGAATCCGATGCGCCAGCGCGGTGCCGTCGATCGGTTGACGGGTCAGTGCAAAGAAGTGACCGGCCGGATCGGCGATTTCGTGCGTATAAAGGCCGGAGCCTCCGCTTACAGGCGGCAGCAGTGCCACTTCGTCGCCTTCTGCGAGCGGCGCCGAGGGCGGGGAAAACTGCTGATTCAGCGCTAAGACGATGCTTCCCGCCATTTCACGGAGTTTGGGAAATCGCGAGGCGTAATGTTCGAAAACCTGCTCCAGGCGTCCACCCTCGGCGACGTCGAGCGAGTCCTCGCGAAGACCTACCAGGTCGCGAACCGGGCCAAAAAAAGAACTTGAATGCGCACTTGAACGTGATGGGCGCACGCCGAATCGCGTGCTCTCTGGTCATAGTAACAGACTGATTCCGAACGCTTTTAGTTTCGCGAATTTCCGTTACCCTGACAGGATGGAACCTGTGGAAACCCGCCTGCGCGTGCGCTACGCCGAAACCGACCAGATGGGCGTGGTTTATTACGCGAACTACCTGATTTGGATGGAGGTGGCACGCGTCGAGTTTTGCCGCACATCTGGAATTCGCTATCGCGATATTGAAGCAGGGGGCTATTTGCTGGTGGTCGCGGAGGCGCATTGTCGATATCTCACGCCCGCGCGCTACGACGACGAAATCGTGATCTCGACCACGCTGGGCGACGCGAGTCCGCGCATGCCGCGCTTCGATTATGAGATCGCGGAGGTAACCACAGGGCGAAAAATCGCCACCGGTTCGACGAAGCATATCTGGTGCGGCTCCGATTTTCGTCCGCAAAAGCTGCCCAAGGAATATTGGTCCGCATTTGGCATCGAAGTTTAGCGATTTCGACGCATAATAGAGCATGAGCGCACTGTCTATCCGCGACCTCGATCTTTCGGGGAAACGCGTCTTCATGAGGGTGGATTTTAACGTCCCGCTCGCACCCGGCGGAAAAGAAATCACCAGCGATAAGCGCATCAAGGCCTCGCTGCCGAGCATTCAATACGCCCTGGATCATGGCGCCGCGGTCATTCTGGCTAGCCATCTGGGCCGTCCCAAGGGCAAGCCGAATCCGGAGATGAGTCTTGCGCCCTGCGCCGAGCGCCTTGCGAAGCTGCTGGGGAAGCCGGTCGCGATGGCTCCCGATTGTATCGGGCCGGACGTCGTCGCGATGCTGCCGAAGCCGGGCGAAGTTCTGCTGCTGGAAAACCTGCGCTATCATTCCGAAGAAGAAAGGAACGATCCCGAATTTTCAAAGCAGCTTGCATCGCTGTGCGACGTTTACGTGAACGACGCCTTCGGCTCCGCGCATCGCGCGCACGCGTCGACCGTCGGTATGATCGCGTACGTCAAACAAGCGGCTGCGGGTCTACTGATGGATAAAGAGCTGAGTACCTCAACAAGGTCACGAAGAATCCGGCGCGGCCATGCGTCGCGATTCTCGGCGGCGCGAAGGTCTCCGACAAGATCGAAGTGATTCAGAATTTGATGAAGGTCGTCGACAAGCTGCTGATCGGCGGGGCGATGGCGTATACGTTTCTGCGCGCGCGCGGCGAATCCACGGGCAAGTCGCTGGTCGAGGAAGACAAGATCGACCTTGCGAAACAGTTGCTCGCGGAAGCGAAGGATAAGCTGATGCTGCCGGTCGATCACGTGGTCGCGGCGGAGTTCAAAGCGGGCGCTGAAAATGAAATCGTCGATCGCGTGCCCGACGGCAAGATGGGTTTAGATATCGGACCGAAGACGATCGCGATGTATCGAGATCGTGGTCGCGGGTGCGAAGACCATCATCTGGAACGGACCGATGGGCGTGTTTGAAATGCCGCCATTCGACAAGAGGCACGGTCGCCCTGGCGAAAGCAGTGGCAGCAGCATCGGCTGCGGGAGCGATCAGCGTGGTGGGCGGCGGAGATTCGGAGAAGGCCATCAAATCGGCGGGCGTGGCGGATAAGATTTCGCACGTATCGACTGGAGGCGGCGCATCACTTGAATTTCTGGCGGGCGATGAACTGCCGGGCGTCGCGGCGCTGGAACAAAAATAATCGAAACGACTGTTCTTCGATAAGTCATTTCGCCAACGCCGGCAACGTTGTAAACGTCAGCGCCGGAGGCGAGCGGATGCCGAGCGCGCTGATCTGGGCGTCGAGGGGCGCATCGAATTCGATAGTGCCCCGAATTCCCGCGGTCGCCGGAAATTGGGCGTCGAGCATGAAGGACGCATGGCCGTTCAGTGCCAGCCCGACGCCTCCGATGCCGATTTGCGCGCCTGTATCGTCGCGAAGAGTGACGGGAACGATCGTCGCCGCCAGCGGAATGGTCACCACGTTAATCTGCGCCGAAGCGGGAGTAGGGACCACGCTCGAAATGTCGCTGATGGCGACGCCGGTGACGGTTCCACCGGTGTTGTCGAAGGCGAGCACATACGAGTTTGCGTTGCCTGTCCCGAGTGGTACGACGGCCTCCTGGCCATTGGGCAGGTAGCGGAAAATAGCGAAACCGCTCACGCCAGTCAGTTGCGCCGATCCGGTGAGGAGCGCGGTGGTCAAGTCTCCCGAGGTTTGGATCCACAGAGAAGCTCCGGGAGCGATCGTTTGCGCGACGGTGGAGGCGATTGATGTTGCGCCGGTTTGCGGGAACGTCAGGGGCAGCGTTAGGGGATTGCCGTTGTTCTCGAGAAAAGTCAGCTGCGCCTGCAGTGCGGCTGTAAAGGTGTTGACCAACACGAATGTCGTCTCCCATCCGTCGCCCGAAGCGATATGCGGGAACAAGGCAGGGGCCCCGGTGGATGCGTTCAGCGAAGAAATTGTGGTCAGAGTTCCCGGCGGCGTATAGCGGATGCCGAGAGTGCTGATCGGAGTGCAGCTTTGCGAGGGATACCCCGGACCTGGGTTCGAAACGTAGGAGCAATTGCCCAAGATCACGCTGCCTCGAAGGTTCGCGGTCACAGGGAATTGCGTCGAGAGCACGAACGAGGTGTGCCCGTAGCCGGGCAGGGTAATCGACTCCTTCCCGGTTCCAATCGCGACGCCGGCGTCGTTGAGCAGAGTCACGGGGAAGGTGTATTCGAAGGGAGTGGTGCTTTCCATCGCGATTCCCGTCGAGACGTCGCTCGTATTGTCGAACGGAATCACATAGCCGCTTCCGCCGAGCGGAACGACGGCTTCCTGCCCGCTGGGGTCGTAATGAAAGATTGAAAACCCGCTTACGTTGTTGACGGCCCAGAGTTGCGCGGAGCCTTCGGTAAATGGTGCGCTCGCCGGCCCCGAGGCTTCGAAAATCAAGAATTGATTCGGTGCCAGATTCTGATTCACCCACGCCTCCGTGACGGGAGTTTGCGAAGACTGCTGGGGAAACGTCAGCGGCAAATTGAGAAGGTTGCCGTCGTTGCCGTAGAGAACAGTGGAGGTGTTCGCCGCCGTCGTATCCAGATTGACCAGCGTGAATGTGGTTCTCCACCCGCCTTCGGCGGCAAGATGCGGCACGAAATTGAAAGGCGCGGGAACACCAACGAGGTTGTTGGAAAGCGACGGTCCCTCTTGCTGTTGGATCGTGAAGGTTTGGCCTCCGATATTCAAGGCCGTGGGTATCGTATATTCCGTGATCGCGAAGGACGTTCCGGAGGGCGCGATGCGGCCGATCGAGTTCGTGCCGGGATCGGTAAACCACAACGCATTATCGGGTCCGGTCGTGATCGCTTGCGGATGGCTGCCGGTAAAAGGCACTGGATAGTTGGTGATCGAGAGCGGAATTTGCGCGAGCGCGAGACTTCCTGTGAACGCTGTCGCGATGGCGATAGCGACTAGATCTCTGCAGTTCACGTTGATCCTTCTTCTCGATTTCATTTCGCGAGTGCGGGCAACGTCGTAAACGTGAGCGCCGGAGGCGAGCGGATGCCGAGCACGCTGATCGTGGTTTCTGCAGGGGCATCGAATTCGACGGTTCCTCGAATATTCGCAGTTTCGGGAAATTGGGTGGTCAGTAGTTGTGAAAGATGCCCATTGGCTGCGAGCGGGATCGATCCGGCGCCAATCTGCGCGCCCGTACCGTCGCGAACAATGACAGGGACCGTTACTGCCTGTGGAGAGGTCGCACTGATGGCGATGCCGGTCGCGATGCCGTTGGTGTTATCGAAGGGGATGAGATAGGCGCCGGCATTGCGGGTTTCAAGCGGCACGACCGCTTCCTGTCCATTCGGAATGTAGCGAAAAATCGCGTAGGCGCTGATGTTTGCTGTCGTCGCGAGTTGCGCCGAACCTGTGAGCGCGCTCATGGACGGGCCCGTGCCTTCGATCCACAACGATGCACCGGCGGCGATATTTGCCGAATACGACAATTCTCGTGACGCCAACGCGGTGTTGGTCTGTGGGAAAGACAGCGGCAGCGGTAAAAGATTTCCGTTATCGTCGAAGAAACTCAGCGTTGCCTGCGCCGCGCTTGCGCCCGTGTTCACCAGTACGAAAGTCGTCTCCCATCCATCGCCCGCGGCCACATGCGCGAATGATCCGCCTGCGGTTCCCACGTTCGCCATGGCAGGAATCGTCGTTAGCATTCCTGGTTGTGTATAGCGAATGCCCAGCACGCTGATCCGGCCTTCTGTGGGTGTGTCGACTTCGACCGTGCCGCGGATATTCGTGGTCGCGGGATATTGCGTGGACAAGACGAACGAGGCATGGCCCGAGGCATTGAGCCCCACCAACCCTGTTCCGATTTGCGCGCCGGTATCGTCGCGAAGCACGATGGAAATCACGGCCGGCTGCTGCGAGCTGTTTTCCAGCGCCACACCGGTCGCCACGCCGTTCGTGTTGTCGAACGCCAGCAAATACGAGGGAGCGTTGCGGGTCTCGATCGGCACGACGGCCTCCTGCGCGGTCGGGTCCAGATGGAAGATGGCAAAGCCGTCCACGGTCCCGGTTGCCGCAAGCTGCGCCGAGCCCTCCACATCCGGAACGCTCGACGCGCCGTAGGCCTGCAGGACGAAGAGCGCGTTGGGAGCGATCGTTTGATCGAGTGCTGATGCGAGCAGCGGCTGCGAGGTCTCGGGCTGCTGCGGCAGGTTCACAGGAACGCTGACCGGCGAGCCATCGGAGGCGAACAGGCTGGTCCGCGCCACGGCGGACTGCGCGCCTTTGTTCACCAGCATGAACGTCGTACTCCATCCTCCCTCAGCCGCGATGTGCGGCATCGCTCCGATGAAGCTCAGGGGCTGAGGAAATCCGGGGAAGATGTACTCCGCAACCGCGGGTGCCTGGTCAATGGTGAAAGGGATGCCGGCGATGGTGAGCGTCGCATCGAGAGGGCTCGCAAGGAAATTGGGCGCGACCGAAAAGCTGACTGTTTCATTCCCCGATCCGCTCGATCCACTTGTGATCGTCACCGATGAAGGAGCGCCTGATACACTCCACGCGCAGCCTGCGGGGGCGCTGACGGCGATCGATCCGGAACCGCCCGCGGCCGTGAAGATTTCGCCGCCGGAGCTGAGGGTATAGAAGCAACCCGCCGCTCCGATCGTCAGGTTGAAGGCTTGCGTCACCGTCGACGACGCCGCATCGGCAACACGCACCGTAAAGGTTTGCGTCCCGGCGGAAAGTGGAGTGCCAGCGATGACGCCGCTCGGCGAGAGCGAGAGTCCCGAGGACAACGTTCCATTGACGACGGACCACGTGTAAGGCAGAGTGCCTCCCGTGGCTCCGATGGGTTGAAAATATCCACCGCCGATTGCGCCGGTGGGGAGCGTAGGAGACGCCGACATTTGCAGCGATCCAGACGTGATGGGGAGTCGTCCGATCTTGTTGGTGGCGAACTCGGTAAACCATATCGCTCCGTCCGGCCCGGTGGTGACGCCATTCACTCCACTCGCTCCCGTAATCGCTTCGGCCGGTGGCGGATACATGCCCAGCACTCCGGCTGTTGTCATCCGCCCAACGTAATTGCGCACCCCGAAATACAGCGCTCCATCCGGCCCGGTCGTGATCGACTGTCCTCCCGGGACACCCCCGTCTTGGGAAGCGTTGGGCACGGCGTACTGGCTAAAAATTCCACCGGTAGTAATGCGACCAATCGTGTAGCCGCCTGCGCCGTAGAAGTATAGTTCGGTAAGCCACAGCGCCCCGTCGGGACCGGCGGTGATCGCTTCAGGAGAAAGACCGCTGACCGAAGAAGGGCCGCCAGGAAGCGCGAACTGGCTCACGACGCCGTCGGTGGTGATCCGTCCGATCGTGCCGGCATAATCCTCGGTGAACCAAACTGCTCCGTCCGGTCCCGCCGTGATGCCATTGGCAGTCCCGGTTGCCAGTCCGCCGTTGACGTTGATGGGTACAACGTACTGCGTGAAGACGCCGGCCGTCGTCATACGCCCGATATTCGAACCAACGGTAAACCACAGCGCTCCGTCCGGCCCTGTGATGATCGGACTTTCCCCGATGTCGATGCCGGCGGGGAGCGGAAACTCGGTGATTACTCCCGCAGTCGTGATGCGCCCGATTTTGAGGTGGTACGCCTCGGTGAACCACATCGCACCATCGGGCCCGGCCGTGATCGCGAAGGGATCACTGCCTTGACCCGGCAGCGGGTATTCCGTGAATGTCCCGCTGGTCGTGATCCGCCCGATGGTGTTCGACTCGGTAAACCACAGCGCTCCATCGGGCCCGGTGGCGATGGACTGAGGACCGCTTGCGGCGGTCGGTATCTGATACTCCGTGATACCCTGCGGCGATTGCGCGAACGCAAAACTTCCTGTCAGCAACACTCCACACAGAGCGAGACCCAACGGATGAATTTTCACGAATCCTCTTTGTTGTAGCTTCGTTCGAGCAACCGGATCACCGCGCTTACCGACTAGACTGTAGTGACTGCACGTCGATGAACGACCTTCGGTTTTCGCTGTAGATTCATGGTTTCGAAGTGGCTTCATGCGATGGAATCGTATTCTGGCGACCCATGGAACCCCTCCGTCTCATTCTCATCGCGTAGCGACGCGATCCAAACGCCTCAGGTCTGTTTCTTTTGGACACATGCGCGGGCATAGCCGCTATGCTGGTCTCATAGGAGGTCCTCATATGACTGCGTCAGATCTACTGGAAAAAATCGGTGACCAACTCGGGTCCACGGCGACGGTGAAAACGGTCTACGGTGAGCCCATCCACGCGAATGGGAAGACGGTAATTCCTATCGCGAAAGTGGCCTACGGCTTTGGGGCGGGATTCGGTTCAGGCCACGGCAAACATCTTTCGGATCACGAAGCCGGCACTCAAGAAGCTCATGACGGCGGAGCGCCAGGGCGTCACGGCGAAGGCGGGGGAGGCGGCGGCGGCGTGCGCGCATTTCCGGCGGGTGCGCTGGAGATCACCGACGGCGAAACGCGTTTTGTTCCGTTCCTGGATCTTCGTCCGCTCGCGATCGCGTTCTCCATCGGAGCGCTGATGGGAGCGCTGTTGCTGCGCCGGCGCGGCTAGTGTGATGTATCCCAAGTGTCGATATCGATCTTTCGTCCACTCGATCCCATTTTCTGAGCCGCGCGTGTCAACAAGCGGTAACGACGCTTCAGATACAGGAGACTAGGAAGCAGCGCTCGGCAAATTTCTTACGGCGTGACGAGAGCCGTCCCGCCCGGTAGATCTCCCGCCGGCAGCGACGAAAACGACGGGAAAGCTTCCGCATTCAGCGACAGACTGAGGATGGGGATCGTCGAGGTAATCTTTACGCTTCCCAAAAAACTAGGGAGCCCCAGTAGCGCGTTGAGGTTTTTAGAGCCATGCCCTAACGGGACGACCGTGACGGCCGCAGTCGCCAGCACGCTGCCCGACGCACTGTAGGCCTCGAACGTAATTTGCGCCGCCTGCGTGGTGGAGGGATTCGCCCAGGCGACGCCCGTCGCGGTCTGCGCAAACGTCATGAACGCCGTGGTGGGCGCGGCCTCCGGAAGCACACTGGCTTCTCCCAGCGCGGTTCCCGCTTGATAGTAGCGATAGAGCAGACTGGCTTGCAGCGGCCCGGTACAGGTGGCGACCGCCCAGCCCTGCACCACCGTCGCGCTTGGATTGGCGATGGTCTCATCGTGAACGGTTTGTCCCGGCTGGAGAACATCCGTGCGCGTGGTCACGATTCCTTCGCTGAACTGGACCGGCAAACCGGCGCCGAGATCGGAATAAAAGTTCGTGACGCAGGTGATCGTTTGCGGCGAGTAGTTCACAAAGGTAAGCGTGGTTTGCCAGCCTCCACTGAAGACGAGGTGCGAAAAATAATAGGGAACGGAGGCTGCCTCTGCCGGGGCCGCACCGACCCCCCAAAGCAAAATCGCAAGTGCAGGTACAACGCGCGTCGTATTCAAAGAGTCCTCCCGTTAAAAGCCGAGTCTCGCGGAAGCACAAGGATATCACCAGAACTGAACTACGCCAAAGAAATTCGTGTGGCAATCTATTTGGTGCGAACGGCACGGACTATCGGAACCACAGCGGTTCACGCAGGCACTTGAGTCATCGGAGGAAAACCGTGCTGGCGACGCGCTTCCGCGCCGTCGTAGGCAATGGACGTTTTATAAAGTTCGTAGCGCCCGTCGCCGGCGACGCCGCGGACGTGATCGCGGAGAGCCTGCATTTCGTCGACGCTCATGGGTACGAACCCACACGCGATTTTTAAATTTTGATCGAGTACGTCAAGCGAATCGATTCCGCTGATCGTCGTCGCGACCGGAAGACTCATCGCGTAGCGCAGAGCTTCTTCCACCGAGGCGGACCCGCTTTTCACGATCTCGCCGCCGCCGCCGAGACTCTTCATCCCGAACACCGCCATCCCGCGCCGCGCCGCTTCGGGCAGGACGCGTTGCTCGAAGCTATGAAAGTGCGCGTCCATGCAATTCAGCGGCATCTGGATCGTATCGAAAGGATAATCGTGCGCGAGCACTTGCAAGATGAATATCGGGATGCTTGTGGCCGGTGAAGCCCACGAAACGCACTTTCCCCTGACGTTTCGCCTGATCGATCGCTTCGATGACGCCGCCGCGCGCGAAGATCGCCTCTGGTTCGTTCCAGTAAATCACTTCATGGATTTGCCATACATCCAGGTAATCGGTTTTCAGACGGCGCAGGGAGTCTTCGAGTTGCCGCATGGCGAACTCTTTCCCGCGTCCATGCGTGCAGGCCTTGGTCATGAGGACGGCCTGGTGCCGGACCCCTTCGAGCGCGCGGCCCATGCGCTCTTCCGAGAGGCCGTCGTGATAGCACCACGCGTTGTCGAAGAAATTCACGCCGGCATCCAACGCTTCGCGCGCGATGCGCGTGCTCAATTCCTGCGTCGCGGGAACGCCGAAATGCCAGCCTCCGATGCCGAGCGCGGAAATTTGCACTCCCGTACGACCCATGGAACGGTGGGGAACGGAAGCGTTGCGGGGACTCATCCCGACGATGATAACGCAGCGCGGAATTCGACTCGTTTTGCGAGAGCGTTTCGTGCGGCGCGTTTACTGCAGCGACGCCTTGTCCACCGGCTTGGAACGCGCGGAGTAGAGCTTCTCCAGCATCTGTTCGGGGACGGGAACCATAATATCGAGCGCGGTCCCATGCACCGAAAATTGCGCCGCTGAAATCAGTCCCGCCGCTTGGGCCGCACCCGGATTCGGCATGGTCTTCGATTGCGCCATCGCAGCGACAAATTGCAGTACGCCTTGCAACAGGTGCGCCTGCTGGGCGGAGGGAGTCGTGAATTCACCGGCCGCGATCATTCCCATATCGTTAAACCGCACCCCGGCGGAGACTTCCCGCACCTGCTGCAGAACGTTCGGAGGGATCGGCATTCCCGAAGAATTCGGAGGCAGGAATTGGCTGACGGGAGTGACCGTCGCAAACCATGCGTCGGAGGTGCCGCTCGCGGCGTTGGCTTTGTCGGCCAAGGGACCGCCGAATTGCACGTGATTGGCAAAGCGATCGATCGCGGCCTGCACCGATGCCTCGGAACCAAAGGCCGCGGTCGAACGATCCAAAAACGCAAGCACCATGGACGTCTCCGGCAGCGCGATGATCTGCGTGCCGTTGTAATCGGTCAGCTTCGCGCCCGTGGTTGTGGCCAGCGCGAGAAACTTATCGGGTTGGAATTTCCCGGTCGCGACGACCAGGGACGGCCGCGACCCCGAGCCGTTCGAGGAGCCTAAGATCTCCTGCAGATCATGCTGGTAATCGAAACCCGTGGCCGCAGCGATCATCATCGTTCCGTTGTTCGAGGGAAGCTGAGTGATCGCATATTGCCCGAAGGGCGATGCCAGCACGCTCTGCACCTGCACACCGAACAGCATGGCGGAATCCGGCGGCATCAGTGCGAGCAACGCCGGATTCACCGCCGCGTTCGCGGTGGCCAGTCCGAAAACCAGAGGCATCGCCAGCAAAAGAGCAGGTTTCATGAAGACTCCTATTTTATTCTACGGGTCGCGGCGCGTCTGGGTTCCGCGAAAGAAGTGAAAGCTCCGTGAAACCGGTATCTGTGCTCCAGATTGAGCCGAGCGCGATTCGTTCCCGCTTTTTCATCGATGAGCCCTTATGACTCACAAATTTGCGCTCTAGTAAACTATAGTTAAGTTACGGGATGAAACCAGCGCTATCGCGAAGTTCGCTGCCGGAGGTCCACGCCAGCGTCTCGATTCATCGGCCGACGTTGTTCCGACGGCTGCTCGCCTATGCGGGTCCCGCCTACTTAGTGAGCGTCGGATACATGGACCCGGGCAATTGGGCCACGGATCTGGAAGGCGGCGCGCGGTTCGGATTCCAACTGCTGTGGGTGCTGGTGCTTTCGAACGGCATGGCGATTCTGCTGCAGACGCTGGCCGCGCGGCTCGGCATCGTCGACGGGCGCGATCTGGCGCAGGCTTGCCGCCAATATTATTCACGACCCGTGTGCAACGCGCTGTGGGTGTTGTGCGAGATCGCCATCGCCGCCTGCGATCTGGCTGAAGTCTTGGGCGCCGCGATCGCATTGCGATTGCTCTTCGGATTGCCGCTGCTGCCCGGTGTTCTGATCACCGGCCTGGATACGATCTTCGTCCTGTGGCTTTCGCGCTACGGAATTCGCTTGATCGAGGCGATGGTGCTCGGATTGATCGCCGTCATCTCGGGATGTTTCGTGGTCGAGCTTTCGTTCGCGAAACCCGCGCTGGGATTATTGGCGGGCGGATTGGTGCCGCGTCTGAACAACGAAAGTTTGTACGTCGCCGTCGGAATTCTGGGTGCGACGGTCATGCCGCACAATCTGTATCTGCATTCGGCGCTGGTGCAGACGCGCAAATTCGGATCGGCCTTCCTGCAGAAGGCCGAAGCCTGCCGCTTCAATCTGATCGACTCGGTGGTCGCGTTGAATGGAGCGCTGCTGGTGAATGCCGCGATCCTCGTGTTAGCGGCGGCCGTTTTCTTCACGCGGCACATCACGGTCACGCAGATCGATCAGGCCTACCTGCTGCTGACGCCCGTGCTCGGGACCGCTGTGGCGAGCGTGCTGTTCGCCATCGCTCTGCTCGCGAGCGGTCTCTCGTCGACGCTCACCGGAACGTTCGCGGGGCAGATCGTGATGGAAGGATTTCTCGAACTCCGGATGCGCCCGTGGCTGCGCCGTCTGGTCACGCGCACGGCCGCCATCGTTCCGGCGGCTCTGACGATCTGGTTCGTCGGCGAAAAGGGAACCTACGGATTGCTGATTCTGAGCCAGGTGATCCTCAGCATGCAACTGCCGTTTGCCGTGATCCCCCTCATCCGTTTCACCAACGATAAACAGCGCATGGGAAAGTTCGCGAATCGCGGATGGGTGCGCGTCTTGGCTTGGGCGGCAGCGGTGGTGATCGTCGGCCTGAACGCATGGCTGATCTGGGTCTCGCTGGGACCATGGATGTTCGAAGCGGTTTGGCGTGTCGCGGTGGCCGGTCCGATCCTGATTGCCGTCATCGCGCTGCTGGTGAAGATCAGCATTGCGAAGCCGGAGCCGCAGCCTGTGGCCGATGAAGCGGGCGCGGGAGCTGCTGCCGTCCCCACGCGTTTGGCGCCGCCGGTGTATCGGCGCATTTTGGTCCCGCTCGATCACTCTAATCGAGATCGTGCGGCCATTGCGCATGCATCCGCCATGGCGATTCCACACGGCGCGAGGCTGTATTTGCTGCACGTCGAAGAAGACGTGACGAGCCAGGTGTTCGGAGCGCTTTCCACCAGCGCCGAAACCATAGCGGGCCGCGAGTATCTGGAAGGAATCAAGAAAACGCTCGCCGCGGCCGGTATCGCCGCCGAACTCGACATCGAACATGGCCGCTCGCCGAGCGCCGCGATCGTCGCCAAGGCGCGCGAAATCTCACCCGATCTGATCGTCATGGGCGCGCATGGTCATCGCGGATTGAAGGATTTAATTTTCGGGAACACGATCAATGCCGTGCGGCACGAAGTTTCCGCGCCGGTCCTCGTTGTGGGCGATGAGCCGCCGTCGCACTAGACCAGGGAGCGGCTGCGCTTAGTGCCCCGCTTGATCCGCGACGTCCACTTCAATCTCGCCGGTAAGGAAGAGCACCCCGTGTCCCGAGATGCGGACGCGTTCGCGACGCAGCTCGCACCACAACTCGCCTCCGCGAGCGGAAATCTGGCGGGCATGCAGCCAATTTTTGCCGAGGCGATTCGCCCAATAAGGAATCAGCGTGCAATGCGAGGAACCGGTGACAGGATCTTCGGGAACGCCTTTCGCCGGCGCAAAAAAACGGGACACGAAGTCGCAGTTTGAACCCGGAGCGGTGACGATCATGCCGAAGCGGTCGAGCGTCGCGAGCTTGGCCATGTCGGGCTTGAGCGCCCGTACTTCTTCCTCGCTCGCAAAGACGCACAGATAATCGCGAGCGGCGAGCACCTCGGCGGGCTCGGCTCCCAACGCCGCCACCAAGTTCGGGTGAACTTCGCAAGAGGACGCGGGACGGGCGGGGAAGTCGAGCGCGAAACGATCGCCATCGCGATGCACGACGAGCGTTCCGGATTTCGTCTCGAATTCGACGGAATCCGACAGAATTTCTTTGCGGACATCCAGGATCACAAGCGCCGTCGCGAGCGTTGCGTGGCCGCACAGATCCACTTCAACGCCGGGAGTGAACCAGCGCAAGGTCACATGATCGCCGCCTCCGGCGACGTGACTGCTCGAAGCGGCGTTCTCTCCACGAACGTAAAACGCCGTCTCGGAGAGATCATTTTCGGCTGCGATTGCCTGCAAGACGGAATCGGGCAGCCAGCGATCCAGCGGACATATTGCGGCCGGATTCCCATGAAAGCGCTTCTCGGTAAACGCGTCCACCTGGTAGAGCGGAATCTTCATAGCTCTACTTTAATGCGGATTTGCGGGCGCGTTGGGTCGCTTGAACCAGCTATCTCGGAAAGCCGGCGACTAGGTCCCTCGCGAACGTCGCTCGGGATGACGACACGGGGTTGGTTACGCCGCCGGAAACAGGCACTGCTGTTCGAAACGAGCGGGACTGAAGCCTTCGAGCTGCATGGGATACCTGCGCCGAAGCTCGCGCGGAGCGGGCGCGCGCATACCCATCAACGACTGCATCTGCAGCGCATTCACGACGCTTTTGCCGACCGCGTCGTTGTTGAAAACGACAAAGGTGGACTCGGCAAACTTATTGATCTTGTCGAGACGTTTCGCCCATTCCTCGAGTTCCGCTTCGGCGTAAAGGTAGTTGTGCTGGCGCATCCGCGTCGCTGCCTGACGATCCGCGGAGTTCGTCTGACGTTCGAAGCCTCCGATGGCGTTCTTCGGGTTTCTTCCATGCAGCCGCACATAGCCGACGCCGCTGGTCAAGAACGCGGTCGGCGGCATCGCGCTTGTGTATTCGGGTTGATCGATGTTGCAAAAGCCGATGTGGTAATCGAGGAACGTGCCGACGGCTTCTTCCGCCAGCCAGCTACTGTGGCGCATCTCGGCGACGAGCGGAAATTCATGGAACGCGCGCCGCAGACGAATGAGGAACTCGCGATTCTCCGCGGTGAAGCGGAACGCCCACGGGAATTGCATCAGCAGAGCGCCGAGCTTGCGAGCGCGTAACAGCGGCCATAGACCTTCCTTGAACGCGGCGATTTCACGGTCTTCGAGAATCCGCTGATGCGTGAACTGCTGATGAAGTTTGGCCGTGAATTGGAAGCGTGGATTATGCTCCACCTTCCTCATCCATAACTTTGTGATTTCCGGCTTAAGCGGCTGATAAAAAGAGCTGTTGATCTCCACGACGTCGAAGGTCCGGGCCACCAGCTCCAGGGGATGCGAACCGGAGGGCGTGGACTTCGGGAAGACGACGCCCTTCCAGTGAGGATACGACCAGCCTGCGGTTCCGATGTAAAGGGAGGTGGACATAAGCAGGTCCTTTTCGCTTTTTGTTTGCCTAAAGGCATAATAGCGAAGAGAAGGCGAATAGTCAAGGCCCTGGTCGGAGAAAACTTAATACCTCAAGACAGCGGCGATGGGACTCGCCGCCCGGTCTCCGATAGGGAAGACTTCTCCGGGCAAGACAAAAACGCTTCCGCCGGTACGCAGGGTTTCAATGGCGGACGCGTTGAAAATATCCCCGCCGGGGCCTGGTAGAGTAGCGCCCGGCTGAGCGGGCACGGCTTTGGCTTGTGCGGATTCGGCCAGGAACAACTGATGGACTCGACCTTCCGAGGCGGCCTTGAAGATCGCGGGCGCGTCCACGATTACTCTTTCCCGAGTTTCCGAGAGAAGCTCTACCGCGGCTTCAGCCCGGGTATAAACCTCTTTGGCGGCCGCGATACGTGCCTGCTCCTCCACTTCGGCCACCGTGCAGTGAGCGGGATTCGCGTGCCACTCGGCCTCGAACAAATGGGCGCCGTGCGCGGCCCGGCGATACTCCAGGATGTCCGGATGCGTCCCGATCAGAAAGACCGGCGTGTCCTGCACCACGTCTTTCAAGCCTTTCGCCACCAGGCCGAAAAAGTGGTGCAGATACTCGGCTTCGGAATCGTATTCGGACACCGTTCCGAATCGCATGGAGTTGACCTTGGCGGCGCCTCCGCTTCCCGACGAACCGACGGTCGCTCGATTTTGGATCCGGTGGTCAGGATGATCGACGGCGCCGGCCACATCGATGCTGGCAGGGACGGAGTGCGGCAGCACAATTTCTTCGCAGTCGAAGGGCGTCACCCGCCACAGACGAATTGTCTTGCGGCTCAACGCGAGGGCATAAAAGTCCTTCACGGCGGATGCCGCCGCCAACAACGGAACGATGTGGAAATGTTCGGAGGCCACGGCGCTCGCTCGAACGCCCGGCGTGGCGAAAATGGTTTCGAGGCCGGGAGCCACGAGCACGGTGAACCCGGGGCCGCCGCCGTCCTCGATCGTTTCGATAAATCCTTTCAGCGCGGTCGCGAGCGACGCCGCGCGGGAGGTGCGGCTTAAATTCCCCAGGCCGTCGACCGCCTGTTGCGTCAATTGCCGCAATTGCGCCATACGCGGAACATCCGAGGCTCCGGGGTGCGAATCGGGCACCTGTATCGTAACGCAAGGACCCTGCAGGTGAGACAGTCTGCGCACTTCCTCTATATCGAGTTGCTTCAGCGGGATGTTCATTGCGGGCATGAAATTCGTCTCCTTTGCCCACAGGTGGGTGCAAGCGGAAGGCCGTTACGAGAGCCGTCGGGGAGATTTCGAACTTGGCTACTGGAGTGCTCCTTCCATGGCGGAGCTTTTCCATGAAATCCACATTGTTCGGAATGCTGCTGATGCTGTCGGTGATGGCCGCCGTCGACCGGCAAGTAGGGCAAATGCACGCTGCGCAAAAGGACGGACACGCCAAGGAACCGGCGCCGCTGATCACGTCCATACAAGGGCCGGCCCTGTTCCGCGCTTATTGCGCGTCGTGCCACGGCACGGAAGCGAAGGGCGGCGGCCCCATGGTGGCGTCCCTCAAAGTGAAGCCTTCGGATTTAACCCACATCGCCGCGCACAACGGCGGCGCGTTCCCCAAGGAACGCATGGAGCGGTTTATCTCGGGCGAGGAACTGCCTGCCTTCGGACACGGTTCGAGTGCCATGCCCGTATGGGGTCCCATTTTTTCGCAGGTCGACAACGACCGCGATATGGGCCGCGTCCGCATCGACAACCTGACGCGTTACTTGATGAGTATTCAAACGAAGTGATTGCACGAATCGGCACCGTGCAAAGATCGACAGCTTTCCGTCGGTTCCGTTAGTTCGCAGGGCAGGCACCGCCCTCTATTAAGGCAAAGTCGGCTCCTCCGGCGGCGCAGGTTAGGACAGTGCCGACATTCTGAAAAATAATCATGATGGAGTTGGCGACGCCCGGCATGATGGCGCCGGCGGCGACGGCGACAAAGCCGGCCATCAGCGCGTACTCGATCAGATCTTGGCCCCGGGTATTCCGAAGAACTCGATGGGCTTGAAACATCAATTGAAGAAGCAGCATTTCTTAGAATCCTCTCCCGGTTGTTGAATAATCCTTATCCAGTGCAGCAGCAGTAATATGAAAGTATCATCCGTTTACTGAAGCATGGAATACAATCAATCCCTACAATAAGCAAGGTATTCACCGTAGGGAATCACGTAGGTTACGCAGGGATATCGCTCGAACACGCTTAGGCAGTTGAGTCAGAGGGCACCGGCCGCACTCGCCCGATGCGGATTGCCGTCACGAATGCGCGGACAACGCTACTTTAATTTCCGCTGCGAATTGCAATGCGATCCGCGGAACGGTCAACAGCGTAGGCATGGCGAAGAGCAGACGCCGGTCGCGCAGGGCGATCGCACCGAGCGCGATCAGTAACGGCGAGAGCGTGCGGCCGATTCCATACGCCGACGCCCAGATGTCTTGATATCCGATCAGCGACGCGAACGCGGCGAAGGCGAGCACCGTGAGCTCCGGTAAGTCCCAATTCGTGGCGTGGAAGCGACGCTTGACCGCGATCCTAACCGCCAGGGCAAAGGCCAGCCAGATCCCGGCGAGCGCCACCAATTCGAGCGCCGCATTCGCGCGAGGTCCATACGCCGCGACGGGCGCGGCTAAAGCGTGCAAGGTCCACTCGATCAGACCGTGAAAAGGGAAACTCGCGAGAAAGCTCATGGGATCGGGCGCCGTGTGCTCGGCGACGTACCACCACCAGCCGAGCACAGGAAGTGCGGATAATCCTCCGAGACATGCGTATCGAAAGTCTGTGCGTGAATCTCCGGCAACGGCATCCTCGCGAAGCGCAAATCCGCGCAGGCCTTTCACCGTCCAGAACACGCACCACGCAAGAATGAGAAGAATCCCGGTTTCGCGAAACAGCGGCGCGGCGGCCAGCGCGGCGTAGGCGATCCAATGGGGACGACCACTCGAACCGTACAGCAACACGGCGACGCACATGGCGGCGAGGGGCAGATCGACCATCATGCGGTCCAACGAAATGGCGACCGCGGGAATCAGGAGAAAGGCCGCGCCCCATAACGTGCTTCGATGGTTGCGTTGCGCGTAGGCGGCGAGCCAATACGCTCCTAGAAATACAAAGACGAGCTCCCAGGCGACGTACAGGCCATCGATCCACGAAGCGTTTCCGAAAGCGAAAAGATAGGCGAGTCCAGGGAGTCCGATGCGGCGCCAGCGATAGCGAGGACCATCCGTGAACGCGAGATATCCATGGCGGTTCAGCGGATCGTGCGCGATCAGGTGGTAGAACTGTCCATCGTAGCCGAGTTTGTCGCGCACTCGATAGGTGTGATCGGAGAATGCCCCGGAAGGAAGCGGCGCGTTGGCGCCCGTGTAGAACAATCCGTTCAGATGCCCTTCGTCGGCGAGCTGGACATCGGCGACCAGCCACAGGAGCGCAAGACCGGCGGTCGCGGCCGCTACGAGCATCGCGGAAACGAAGTGTTTGGAAAGGGAAGGCAGGTTCTCATTGTGCAACTCCTCGAACTCCGAGCGCCAGTGTGGCGTCCAGCGCTGAACCGATTCCTCCGGATCGCGGCTCGGGTCGAATGTTTCGGGCGCTTAGTGAATGGCCCGGGAGGCCATGGGCTCGGAAGCAACGGAGGTCGCGCGCGCGGTCAGCACCGACGATTGCCGGTGGTGTGCGCTCTTTTCGGCGTACATACGGCGATCCGCCTGCGCCAGGATCGCTTCGGCATCCGCGCCGTCCGCGGGGAAGCTCGCGATTCCCGTGCTCAGCGTGAGCAGCTCTCCGGCGAAGCGATCGCGGCAAATGTTCGCCAGCACGGAGCGATATTGCGCGATGCGATTTTCAATTTCTTCCGGGCGCGCGCCGGGAAGCAGCACAACGAATTCGTCGCCGCTCATGCGCCCCACCGTATCGTATTCGCGGCATACGGTCTTCAAACCGGTCGCGAATCCGCGCAGAACGCGATTTCCTTCCAGGTGACCGAAGCGATCGTTCACCTGCTTAAAGCCGTCGAAATCCATCACCACGGCGGTGACCGGCAGGCTCTCGCGGCGTCCGCGCGATAATTCGCGATCCAACTGCACGAAGACTTCGCGCGCGTTGGCCGCGCCCGTCAGCGTGTCGATGGACGCCGTGGATTCCGCCTGTTTGAAGCGCAAGGCGTTTTCAATGGAGATTCCGATTTTTCCGCTGACCGCGAGCAGCAGACGAAGATGTTCCTTCGAGAAAGCGTCGCGATCGGCGTGATACAAAGCGAGGACGCCGGTAACGTCGCTGAGTCCTTCGAGCGGCACCGCGATGGCGGAGCGCAGCGTGGAGAACCGCGTGGGATCCGCGAGATAGCCGGATTCGACGGAGGGATTTCCATTCACGATCGGCTTGTGGTTTTCCGCGACCCATCCCGACAATCCCTGACCTACTGGAATTTCGAGCGAGGAAAACAGCCGGAAATCGTCGCCGATGACGAAGGCGGGGGTGAGAAGGTTTTCGCGGCGCACCCAAATGGCGAGCGCGTGATGCGGAACCATGGGACGCAGACGCACCGCCAACATGGACATCGTATCGTCGACGCTGAGCGAGGTGCCCAACTCCTGGGTGATTTCGAACAGCGCCTGCACTTCCTGGCGGGCGGCGGCGATGAGACCTACGTAATCGACGGGAGCTTCCTTTGTGGAAGCCGGTGAAGCAGCGTGAGCTTCGAAACCGGCGGCCGGGGCGTCGCCGCGGTCGACTTTGACTTCCGTGGAGAGGTGCGCCTCGGTCATGCTTTCACTCTTGGCCATCTGTTCCAACTCGACGTAACGGTCCAGCAAAACGGCTACCACCTTCGGGTCGAACGCCTTGCCGGAATCTTTCTGCACGACTTTCATCGCTTCGTCGAGCGGCAGCGCTCTCCGATACTGGCGATCGGAAGCGAGCGCGTCCAGGCAATCAACCACGGCGAGAATACGCGCCCCAATCGGAATCTCCTCGCCTTTCAGCCCCGTCGGGTACCCTGCGCCATCCCAGCGTTCATGATGCGCGCGCACGATGGGGACGACGGGATAGGGAAATTGCACTTGCTCCAGAATCTCCGCCCCGACGATCGGGTGGATCTTCATCTTCTCGAACTCTTCGGGCGAAAGGCGTCCCGGCTTCGAGATGATGTGCTCGGGCACGGCCAGCTTGCCGATATCGTGGAGCAGGGAAGCGGCGAGCAGAGCTTCCTGTTCGGAGGGCGACAGATCCAGCGCCCGCCCTAATTCGCGGGCGTAAACCTGCACGCGCGCCAGATGGTCGTGGGTGGTGTGATCTTTGGCTTCGATCGCGAGCGCGAGCGCCTGGATGGTGCGCAGATGCAAAGAGGAAACATCCTCCGCGTGCTTCTTTTGATTTTCCAAACGCGAAACGTGGAGACGGTAAGAGCGATAGACCAAATAGATCAGCGGGCCGCTCAACAGTACCGTCTGCCAGCCGACCACCCGGCTCACGACGCTGAACAGAAGCGCCGCCATGGTGCCGCCGAGATAATACGGCGTGGTCCACAGATAGCAATCCCGCCACGTGGCGAAGAAAGAAAGTTCTTCGCTGAGCGCCACGGCGGCCGCGATCGGAGCGGTGTGGAGCACGCAGAACGCAAGGGCGGCCATCGCGAACCGCGCGACCGGCGGCAGTGAACCGGAAACGGCCGACGACGAGTCGTAAATCGCGGCGGCAGCGCTCGCCGCCAGCGCCATGGTTCCGACGTTGAATGCTACTTGAAGAAGCTGCGGTTTCTGAGGCGGATGCCAATAGCACTGGCTGATCGCCACGACCACCGCGAGCGCGACTGTCTCGGAGCTCGAAAGATCGAGCATTCCCATCAGCACGAAAACGAAGGTAAGCGGGAGATTGCCGGCCGGACCGGGCACTGTCAGCCGCGCTCCGACGGTGAACAGCGCCGCCGTCAGAAATCCGATGAACTTCACCAGATCCGGCGATTCCCAGCCCGCGATGGCAATGCCTAGTCCGACGGCGCCCAGAAGGAGCACGCCGCCGATCAGGCCGAGCGTTTTCGTCGGTAACTGTTGTGTCCCCATGCTAGTGCGCGCACATCCCTAAGTCCACGTCGTGCGTACTGAACGGCAAAAGTCGCCTTCAGTCTGAGGTGATTGCCGCCTACTCGGGCAATGCCGTAATCTCTATTCTTAAGCGTCGCGGTTTTAAGAGGGGTATACCCTCAGGGTTATGCCCTAGGTGGAAAGGAAATAGACTGTATAAGGCATGGGAGTGCGCAATCTCGTGTTCGAAATGCGTCCAAATTGATCAGAACTTAGTACTTGCAGGCCGCACGTAACATCGGGCGGTCGAATCGCGGCGCCGTTAATTTCGCGGGGCCTGGACCTTAGGAGCGGCGACGTAGCCGACGATCATGTCCTTGCGAACCTCGTTCACGACGAGCTCATAAGGTTGGGAGGCGCGAGAGAGCAGGAACTGCACCGGCTCGTTTATGGTCTTGTCCTTCTTCTCCACGGTCTTGTCGTCGGCGATCACATCGATGGTGTAGCGATTCTTCTTGGGATCGGTTTTCTTCAACAGAACGGCGATGTCACCGACCTTTTGCGGAGCTTTGGTCTTCGCCAGTTTGAACTCGACATAGTTGCGCTCGCCGAGCGCCCTCAGCGCGGCGAGCTCTTTCCCGTTGGTGGCGATCAAGCCGCTCTGCACACCAAGGTCGCCTTGCGTGGCTTTTAAATTCGCGATCGTCTTTTCGAGTTCGCTACGGGTGCTGGCCACGTCGCTCTTCACGTTCGTCACGTCGCCGGAAACCTCCGTGATGCGGGTGTTCGCGGTCGTGGCCTGTTCCTTGACCTGACCCACTTCGGTGCTCACGGCGGAGACGCGTTGCGCCTGTTTCTGCTGCTCGGATTCCAGGCGAGCACTGAGATCGTCGGCGTGCTTCTCGGCGTCGATTTTGGCTTGACCGGCGAGCTGGCTGGCCTGCGCGCGTGCGGCGGCCACTTCAGCCTTGAGGACTTCGACGGACTTTCTGCTGGTCTGCGTCGTGACGGCGGAGGTTTCGCGGAACTTCGACATCTCGTCGAGAAGCGAGTTGCGCGTTTCCGCAACATCCGCCTGGAGCTGCGTCATCTGGTAGTAGAGGTAGCCCGTAGCGGCGGCGAGTACAATCACCAGGCCAAGCAGAATTTTAGCGAGACCGCCCGAGCCGGACGGGGGCGGTGGGACGTAGGAAGGGTTCACGGGCGCATCTCCTGTGGGGCTAGCTCCTCTTATGGAAAACAAGGGTAACTCCTATCTGTATCTTAGATTACATCCTTTTTACGGAATAAAACAGGAACCGTAGTTCACGATGTCCGCTTCACGGGCGCGGGCGGCCGCACGAACTCCATGACTTCCTGGCGCGAGAAACTCGCCTCGAAACAGCTGCGGCAGCGAGCTTCGTAGGTTCCCGCGGCGCCGACGACAATGAGTTCGTTCGATTCGACAAGCCGCTGCGTATGTTTCGCCGGATGACCGCAACGCATGCAGATGGCCAGCGTCTTGGTAATGGATTCCGCGACGCACAGCAGATCGGGCATGGGAGGAAAAGGACGCCCAAGATAATCCGTATCGAGTCCGGCCACGATCACCTGTTTGCCGCCGTCGGCGAGCCGGGTGACGATCTCCACCAGTTCCTGCCCAAAGAGCACAGGTGATGCCCTCTTGTATTCCGCTCATCTTCCGCTTGTATTCCGCTCGTACTCCTCTTGTTTTCCTCGTTTTCCACGCGGGTGATTTCCGCGGTGCCACATTGGTCTCACAGTGCTCATGCATAGCTTCGCCAGCGCCGTTTCGTCTGCTATTCAAAGAGGACCGCATTTGCTTGAGTCGCCTTCCGGTTGCTCCTGCCGGTCAATTATCCTCCAACATCAATCCTCGCTTCGACCCACCTCCGCCTTGCCACCCGGAAACGCCTGGCGCATGCTTCGACCATGAGCACGACGGAAGCAAAATTCGATTATGACCTCGCGGTGTTAGGTGGCGGCAGCGGCGGCTACGCCGCGGCGCGGACCGCTACGGCCGAGGGCCTCAAGACGGTGGTCTTGGAGGGTGGCGAGGAGGTCGGGGGCCTTTGCGCCTGCGCGGCTGATGCCGACCAAGGCCCTGCTCTACGCCGCCGAAGTCCTGCACCTGGCCAGCCACCCCGAACCCTGGGGCATCCACGCGGACGACGTCAGCTTCAACTTCGCTCAGGTCATGGCGCGCAAAAGTGCCCTGGTGAACGTTAACCTTTCATGTTGTGGACATTGGGGACAAACGGGGCGGGTTATCCAGAGGAAGTTCCGCATCATGATTCTTTGTAAAGCCGTTGAGAATAGTTAATTTAAGAGAATAAAAAACTCTTATACTCCCCATACAGTCCTCTACGACTACGACTACGATTTTTAATACAATATGGTAAGTACAGAGAACAGTATAAAACCAGCTGATGCAAATTGTCTGCTCAAAATCTGAGCTCCTAAAAGGGATTCAGATTGTCCAATCAGCCGTCTCTTCCAAAAGTACTCTTCCAGTCCTGTCCAATATTTTAATTGAAACGCGCGCAAATCAATTAAAGCTGGCCGCGACTGCCCCTGGAAGTTGGTGTTCGCTGCTTAATAAAGGCGGAGATTGTTAAAGAAGGCGCGCTCACGGTCCGGCGAAAACATTCAGCGATTTCGTGAAAACCCTTCCCGATACGCAGGAAATTAAAATTATGATGGAGGATGCGACCCGGATGGAAGTGCGTTCTGGGAAGACGCGTTGTGTTTTGTTGGGGCTCCCCAAGGAAGACTTTCCTGTCCTGCCAGAATTTCCTGAAGAAAATTCCGTCGTCATGGAGTCTAAGACGCTTTTGGAGATGATTAAAAAGACCTCTTTTTCAGCATCGACAGATGAAACCCGCTATATTCTAAACGGTGTGTATTTCATGCTTGATAAAGGCACGGCGCGTATGGTGGCTACAGATGGACGCCGGTTGGCCTTTATGGCGCGTCCAGTGGCAGAAAAGAAGCTTAACGTCGCGGTGATCATCCTTCTAAAGCGGTTCGTGAAGTAGAAAGGCTCCTTCTGACGGAAGGTTTGGGTACCGATTCAGTCAAAATCAGCGTGACGGAAAACCAGGTCGCGTTTAAAATTAATGATACGGTAATCATCTCCCGGTTGATCGATGGGCACTTCCCGAATTATGAGCAGGTGATCCCCAAATCCGCCGATGTGCGCATCCAGATGGCCTCCAAGGATCTGTTAACGATGACGCAACGCGCGGCCTTGGGTTCCGGCGACCGCGGCGGGGCTGTCCGATTTAACCTCGAAAAGGGAAAACTTCGCGCGACCGGTACAGCGCAGGGCCGGGTTGAAGTCGAGGATGAATTACCCGTCGATTACTCCGGAAACAGCCTTGAGATCGCCTTTTAATCCTCAGTTCGTGCAGGACGTCCTGAAGAATATTGACTCCAGCCAGGTGTGGCTGGAACTGACCACCTCGCTTAATCCTGGCGTCATCCGGCCGGTCGGCGATGACCAGATGATTTCGGTCATCATGCCGATGCGGGTTTAAGGCCCCATGACGCTGGCTTCCATTGCCCATGTTCTGCCGGACTTCACCAGGAAGCTGGGCCTTTCTTCGGACCTCATGGTTCTGGGACAGGCCTGGGACCATGAAGCTGGTAGCATGCGCGAGTTGCCCGTATTGTTGCCCTGGACCATTCGTCCCTCGTGATCGAAGCGGACTCCGCGGCCGTGATGCAGGAGATCTCGCTCAGGCGCCGGGAGCTGGTGCGCAAACTCAACCGGCACCTTCCCGTTCCATTCATTGAACACATCACCGTCAAGATCAGCCAGCCCGATGGCCGCTAAAACCGCCGACTACGACGCCAGTAAAATTACGGTCCTGGAGGGCCTGGACCCCGTCCGCCAGCGGCCGGGGATGTACATCGGCTCGACCGGACCGACCGGTCTGCACCACCTGGTCTATGAAGTCGTCGACAACTCGATCGATGAAGTCCTTGCCGGCTTTGCCAAGAATGTCGACGTGACGATTCATACGGATAATTCCATCACGATCCTGGACGACGGCCGTGGGAATTCCCGTCGATCCCAAGCATGATGTCGAAAACCCCAAGCTGAAGGGGAAATCGGCGCTCGAAATCGTCATGACCGTCCTGCACGCGGGCGGAAAATTCGACAAGGATACCTACAAGGTCTCCGGCGGCCTGCACGGGGTCGGCGTCTCAGTCACCAACGCCCTTTCCGAGTGGCTGGAAGTCGAAGTGTACCGGGACGGGAAGATTTATACGCAGAAGTATGCGCGCGGAAAGCCCTTGGCGCCCGTGAAACAGAAGGGAACGACTGACGACCGCGGCACCAAAGTAACCTTCAAGCCGGACAGTCAGATCTTCGCCGACATCACGGTCTCCTTCGATACCCTCTCCAACCGCCTGCGCGAAATGGCGTTTTTAAATCCCGGGACCACCATCACCATCATCGATGAACGCGACGACAAGGAACACGCCTTTTTTTACGAAGGCGGAATCATCGAGTTCGTCAAATTCCTCAACGGAAACAAATCCGTCCTGCATCCCGACCCGATCTATTTTCGCAAGGAAAAGGACGGTGTAATCGTGGAAGCGGCCGTGCAGTACAACGACGGCTACAACGAACAGGTGTTTTCCTTCGTCAACAACATCAACACGACCGAAGGCGGTACCCACGTCACGGGGTTTCGGAGTGCCTTGACGCGCGTCATCAACGATTACGTGAAAAAGAAAGAGCTCCTGAAAGACCTGACCATCAACCTGACCGGAGACGACGCGCGCGAAGGCCTATGCACAGTGATCTCGGTCAAGGTTCCCAACCCGCAGTTCGAAGGTCAGACGAAGACCAAGCTCGGCAACAGCGAAGTGGAAGGCCTGACCAAATCGGTGACGGGAGATGCCCTTTCCGCTTTCTTCGAAGAGCATCCGCCGATCGCGAGCAAGATCTGTGAGAAAATGATCGTGGCGGCCGAGGCTCGCGAAGCCGCACGCAAGGCACGCGAACTTACCCGGCGCAAGGGAGCCTTGGACGGCGCCTCCCTTCCCGGCAAGCTGGCGGACTGTTCCGACCGGGATCCGGAGCGCTCCGAACTCTATATCGTTGAAGGCGATTCCGCGGGCGGCTCGGCCAAGCAGGGCCGCGACCGCAGCTTCCAGGCGATCCTGCCGCTGCGCGGCAAGATCATCAATGTCGAAAAATCCCGCCTCATGAAGGTGCTCGCGAACGAAGAAATCCGCACGATGATCACGGCCATCGGGACCGGCGTGGGGGAAGAAGATTTTAATCTGGAGAAGGCGCGCTACAAGCGCATCATCATCATGACCGACGCCGATGTGGACGGCGCGCACATCCGGACGCTGCTTCTTACCTTTTTCTACCGGCAGATGACGCCCCTCATCAAAGAGGGCTACATCTACATCGCCCAGCCTCCGCTCTACAAGATCAAGAAGGACAAGAAGGAGTTGTACCTCGACACAGACGAAGCCCTCGATCAATGGCTCCTGGCCGAAGGGCTTGGAGAAGTCGAACTTTACCCGCTTTCCAAAGGGAAGCTGGGAAAACTCATCGAAACCGCTCAACTCAAAACGGCCCTCAAGTGGCTCACCGAGTTGGAAAGCCTGCTGCGAAAACTCTCGCGCAAGGGCCTTACCATCGCCGACTACTTCACCTTTAAGAAAAAAGACAAGCTCCCCCTGTACCGGATCAACGAAGACGCCGGGCCCCGCTATATTTACACCGATAAGGAATGGAAAAAATTCAAGGAGGCGTACCTCAAGGTCAAGCGCGAAAAGGAAAAGCTCCTGGCCGTCGCGACGCCTGAGGGGAAGAAGCCGGCGGCCGTCGCTGAGGGAAGCGAAGACCTGGGCGCTGAAGTCAATGACCTCTGGGAACTTCCCAAAATCGACCAGCTGGTCGGGAAGCTGAGCGAGGCGGGCTTCACCATGGCGTCAGAAGATCCAGGAGGAAAAAGGAAGATCGGCAGGCCATCTACCGCGTCAAGGGCGCCGGCGATGAAAAAGATCTTTTTGATGTGCAGGAAGTGCTGGCCGCGATCAAGGATTTCGGCCGCAAGGGCGCTTACATCCAGCGCTACAAAGGCCTCGGAGAAATGAACCCCCAGCAGCTCTGGGAAACGACCATGGACCCCAAGACCCGGCGGTTCCTGCAGGTCAAACTCGACGACGTCGTGCAGGCGGACCAGATGTTCAATACGCTCATGGGCGACCGCGTGGAACCCCGGCGCCTCTTCATCGAAAGTCATGCGCTCGAAGTGAAGAACCTGGACATTTAATTTATGGCTGACCCGACCTTACCCGCAGAGCCGAACGACCGGATCATCCCGCGGAACATCGAAGACGAGATGAAGACCTCCTACATCGATTACGCGATGAGCGTGATCGTGGGGCGGGCTCTGCCGGACATCCGGGACGGCTTTAAACCCGTTCATCGCCGAATTCTCTTCGCCATGAAGGAGATGGGCCTCACCCACCGCTCCGCCTACAAGAAGAGCGCGCGCGTGGTCGGAGACGTCCTGGGTAAATTCCACCCGCACGGGGATCTCTCGGTTTACGATGCCATGGTCCGGATGGTCCAGGAATTTTCGCTGCGCTACCCGATGGTGGACGGCCAGGGGAATTTTGGATCGATCGACGGCGACCCCCCGGCCGCAATGCGCTACACCGAAGTGCGCTTGGGCGCGATCGCCGACGAGGTCCTGGGAGACATCGACAAGGAAACGGTCGATTTCGGGCCCAACTACGACGGGTCCATGGTCGAACCGCTTGTGCTCCCAGGCAAACTCCCCAATCTTCTGGTCAACGGCTCTTCCGGGATCGCCGTCGGCATGGCGACCAACATGCCGCCGCATAATCTGACGGAAGTCTGCGACGGCGTCGCCGCCTATATCGAGAACCCGGAGATCACGACCGCCGAGCTCCTCAAAATCATCAAAGGCCCGGATTTCCCGACTGCGGGCTTCATCATGGGCCGGCCAGGGGATCAAGGACTATTTCGAAACCGGCCGCGGCTCGATCCCCATCCGCGCCAAGACCGAAATCGAAGACATCCGCGGCGGCCGCCAGGCGATCATCGTGAACGAGATCCCCTATCAGGTGAATAAAACCTCGCTCATCGAATCGATCGCCAACCTCGTGCGCGACAAGAAGATCGAGGACATCTCGGACATCCGCGACGAATCGGACCGCGACGGGATCCGCATGGTCATCGAAATTAAGCGCGAGGGTAACGCCCAGATCGTCTTAAACCAGCTTTTCAAGCACACGGCCCTGGAAACCAGCTTCGGCGTCATCATGCTGGCCCTGGTCGGCGGCAAGCCCAGGGTGCTTTCGATGCGGGAAATGCTCCATGGGTACGTGGAGCACCGGAAGGAAGTCGTCGTCCGCCGCACCAAGTTCGAGCTGGCCCGCGCCGAAGCCCGCGCGCATATCCTGGAAGGCTTGAAGATCGCGCTCGACAACCTCGACCGGATCATCAAGACCATCCGCGAGTCCAAAGACACCGACACCGCCCGCCAGCGGTTGATGGAGAATTTCAAGCTCTCACGCATTCAGGCCCAGGCGATCCTGGACATGCGCCTGCAGCAGCTGACAGGCCTGGAACGCAAGAAAATTGAAGAGGAGTACGCTGAGCTCATCAAGACGATCGCCCTCTTAAAAGGCATCCTGGCCGATTCCCGCAAGGTTCTGGGGATCATCCAGGAAGAGCTAAAAGAGATCAAGGAGAAGTACGGGGACGAGCGCCGCACAAAGATCACCGCCGCCGCCGAGGAGATGGAAATCGAAGACCTGGTGGCCCACGAAGAGGTCGTCGTGACGTTTTCGCACGCCGGCTACGTGAAGCGGCTTCCCGTCACCGCTTACCGCTCCCAGCGCCGGGGCGGCAAGGGCGTCACGGGGATGACCACGCGCGAAGAGGATTACGTCGAACAGCTTTTTGTGACAAATACCCTGGCCTATCTTCTCTTATTCACCAACAAAGGGCCGGGTCTACTGGACGAGGGTCTTTGAAATCCCCGAAGCCGGCCGCGCCGCCAAGGGGAAATCCATCGCCAATTTCATTCAGCTTTCCTCCCAGGACGAGAAAGATCACGGCCGCTATCCCCGTGCGATAATTTTGCCGCCAAGGGCGACAAGGAGACCTTCCTCTTCATGGGGACCTCGCACGGGACGGTAAAGAAAACGCCGCTGTCGGAGTTCGCCAATCCGCGCCGCGGCGGCATCATCGCCATCAAGCTGGACGACGAGGACAGCCTCATCGGCGTCAAGCACACGGACGGCAAATCCCAGATCATTATCGGCACGCGGGAGGGGTTGGCCATCCGCTTCAAGGAAGAAGACGTCCGTCCCATCGGGCGCGCCGGGATGGGCGTGCGCGGCATCAAGCTCGTCAAGGGCGACCGCGTGGTCGGGATGGAAGCGGTGGGGGCCAAAGACACGATTTTAATCGCCACCGAAAATGGCTACGGCAAGCGCACCGACATCGACGAATACCGCCTGCAGTCCCGCGGCGGCCACGGCGTCATCAACATCAAGACGTCGGACCGGAACGGCCCCGTGGTCGGACTCATCAAAGCCAATGACGGCGACGACGTCATGATCATGACCGAAAAAGGCATGTCCATCCGCCTGCCCGCCAAGGATGTCTCGATCATCGGCCGGAACGCCCAGGGCGTGCGCCTCGTCCGCCAGGAAGAAGGCGACAAGCTGGCCGCCATCACCCCTCTCGCCAAAGAAGACGACGAAGAAGACAAACAAGAAGAACTCCCACTCAAAAAGTAGGCGGCTCAGATATTTTAAAAATGGGTCTTGCTATTCTGAAAAAAGTGTGCTATACTGTATATGTACTTAAAAATTCGAACACCCCAGTTTCTCACTTTCCCGGTTAATAAACACCGGGATTTTTTTTGCCCCTTGAAAACGTAAATATTTAATATATACTTATCGTATAGCGGAGGTATATATGAAAAAACACCTTATGCAGATTGGCAATAGTCTCGCCTTGGTGATCGATAAACCTGTTCTTGAGTTGCTGCACATCGACAAAGGGACGGAGCTGGAGCTTTCCACCAATGGGGAACAGTTGCTGGTTTCTCCCGTCCGAGAATCTGCCGTCGGGCCTGAATTTCGCAAGCACACCGAAGAGGTCTTCAAGCAATACCACGAGACCTTCAAGTTGCTCGCGGAATACGATCGTGGCCACTCCTGACCCGCGCTTTCTAAGCGAGGAAGAGGTTCTTTTTCTGCACCATGAGGTTTTGACGCGCTATGGTGGTCAGGATGGTGTCCGCGATATGAACGCGCTCCGGTCCGCCCTCGGAATGCCCAAGGCCGGTTTCGGAGGAGAGCATCTTCATCGCTATCCTTTTGGCATGGCGGCGGCCTATGCTTTTCACGTGGCCGAAAATCAACCCTTTGTCGATGGCAACAAGCGTACCGCCATGGCCTGCGCCATCCTGTTCCTGTGCAATTCACATTTGGACACACTCTTTCCTTTCGCCGTTGCTTTGACCGGCTTCCAGAACGAGTCTGTGTCACCTGACACAGGCGCATCGGCGATGGAATTCAAAATCGCCAAATGACAGCCGTGACAATAACCGTCGTACTCCTCACGACCAACTTTGCCACATTCCATCACTGCAACGAGAGAAAGAAAGAAAGCAAAATTCGAATGAATGAATGAATGAATGAATGAAAGGAAGAATTCGAGTGAGTGAGTGTGTGTGTGTGTGTGTGTGTGTGTGTGTGTGTGTTACAGCAAGCTTTTCGTTCTCGACGGATTCGTATTTCCGCCGCCGCCGCCATCGCCACCGCTTTGACCGTATTTTTGAGGATTTACGCGAGGATTTTGCGGTTGATGTTGTTGATGATGACCGCCACCACCGCCGAAAGTGTAACTCATGAAGAGAAAGAAAGAAGAGAAAGAATTTCGAAGCGAAAAAAGAAACGAAACGAAAGGAAACGAGAAAATGAGAAAAAAATCAAAAAGAGAGAAAACGAACAACCACGAACGAGCACGACAAGGACCAAAAAGAAGAGAAGAAGGAGACGAAGAAGAGAAGAAGAGATCACAGAGGTGTGTAAACAAGAGAGTGGAAGAAGGGAGGAAAAAGAGGTAGCAGATTGACGTCTGTGTGTTGGGTCACTTTGTTGAGCGATTTTTCTTCGCTCAGATCACACTGCTGCTTGCAGCCAGACCATCCGACATGACTCGGTCGGGCCGCGTGCGCGTCGTTGTCACAATGGCGCTCACTGTCTTGCTCGCCTGTGTTTCATTCATGTCCGTCACAGCCACTGCCACCAACTTGCCTTTCCTAACTTATTCTTCTCTCAACTCGTATCCTGCTGCCAACGTGAGTGTCCTTCGTCTTCCTCGAATGTGAGTGCGAATGTGAGTGTGGGTGGCGCTCGTTCTCTGTCCGATGTTCGCATCGATAACTTTGATTTCACCACTCTTCCACTCGATACAGCAGCCTTTCGAGTTTGGAACAATGGTAACACATACGCACACACACACACACACACACACACACACAGATCCGCTAACATCCGCCGCTGACTTTTTTTCTGTTTCTGTTTCTGCGTCCCTCGTTTGTTTGCAGTGACTTCCCGTCTCCTGTTCTCGTGAGTGTTGTGTCAAGTGACTGTCATTCATGTTTGCCGCTGCCGCTTTATTTGATTTCGAGCGGTTATTGGAATGCTTTCAATTTGAGTGACACCAATTTCGCTCAAACGTTTTCTTCTCACTCTATGTCACCGTCAACTCCACCGTCACTGTCATTCCCCTTGCCACATTTCATTATCATTTTGGTGCCTTTGGCGGCTATACGATTCTGTTGAATGCGGATGTGTCATTAGCGAATCCCGTCTCAACTTCGACGGTTCAAATCTTCATCGAGTCAGAGCCGCAAGACATCTATTTGCCGTTGATTCTCACGATTGTCGTTTTATTTGCGCTTCGTGTTGTTTGGGTGTTTTCGTTTTATCTGTATCGTCATTACTATGTTCGTCCATTGCCGTCTCACACGAGCGGTTCTCCATCGCTTTCCAGTGCTTCAGCTTCCGCTTCAGCTTCAGTTCGTCGTCGTCCGTCTTCTCAGCTTTATCATCAACAGCCGTTGGTGAATAGTTTCTCTCTGTTCTCATCGCCAGTCACTCCAGCACATTCATTGTTGTCTCCTCTGTCATCCTCCTCCTCATCGTCTTCTTCTTCTTCCTCTTCCTCCTCCTTGACTTCTCCTCTTTTGTACGCTCCATCACCCTCCTCCTCTGATCGTGAGTCCCGCTCGCAGCAACAGTGGCGGCGCTCCTTCAGCTTCATCTTCATCTCTTCTCCCTCGTCGTCAACTGATTCACCTCGTATCGCGCGACAAAAATCGCATCGTTACAGTATCAGTAATAACACGAATCATTCACCGCAGTTCTCGCCAACCACTAGCGCTGCTGCTGCTGTTACTGCGTCTGGTTCCTCTTCTTCTTCCTCTCATCATTATGTTTTCATCCATCTTCTCCTGCCATCACGGATGTGTCCTCGCTTTCTTCGTCGTCGATACTTGGACACGCTTGCTCGTAGTAATCACGAATCGCTGCCACCTCCTCTTGCTGATTCTTCCTCGTCTTCGTCTTCCTGTTCCGCCCGTCCTTCTTCCTCCTCCTCTTCCTCTGATTCGAACACGTACTCCTTACACGTGCACGACATCATTTCGCTGTCGAACAATCATTCGCATCCGTCACATCGCGTGTTGATGTTCGACAGTCTGCGCGGCCTCGTCTGTTGCTGCATGTTGTTCGTTCAAGCCGGTGGCGGCAATTATTATTCGCTGTTCGGTTATTCGAGCTGGAACGGCGTCACTTCTCGCCGATCTCATCGTCCCGATGTATGCGTTCGTGATGGGACTGGCGCTCAGTGTCACGTCGCACACGTTTCGACAACAGATCACGAGGGAACAACAACGAACGATGCTACAATCAACGGAAACGATGACAGACGCCACAACAAGCACAGCAGCAACCGCAGCATGCACAGGGTCGTCAGGTCCTGTGTCAGCTGTGATCGATTTGAATTCCAATAAGTTTTTTTCAGAGATTTACTCGTCGCCTCCATTGTTTGCTGACGGCAACGATCCGATTGCTTCAGCTGCTGCTGTGTCGTCCTCTTCTTCCTCTGCCTCTCGTCGCACTTCGCAATCGTATCATCATTTGGACGATCATGACACTGTGGACGATTTGGCTCATCTGGTGCACAGCAGCGACAGAGAATCGATTCGCCGCATTCGATTGCTCCGTTGGCAGATGTTGCTTCACATCGTGCGGCGCGCGGTGCTGCTGGCGGTGCTCGGCCTGTTTCTCAACAACGGCTACGACAGCTCGCACTGGCGCATCCCCGTCGGTGTTGCTGCGCTGGTCCGTCACCTACTTCGTCATCGCGCTGCTGGTGTGTTTCATGCCGACCACCACACAGGCGCGCATCATCACACTGTTGCTTTTGTGGCGGCAGCAGCAATTCGAATTCCTGCTGGCGTAAGTATCCCTCTTGTCGCCTCCGTTCATTTCTGGGAATGGCTCGTCATTGTCGCGCTATTAATTGTGTCGCTTTCAATCACGTTCGCGCTGCCCAATCGAATCGACAGTACTGTCACTGGTGCTGATTCAAACCAGTGTGCAGGTCCAGCAGGTGCGATCGCGGATGGCGGCAAATATGCCGTCGGCGGTGCGGCAAATTACATCGATCTAGCCGTGTTCGGCAGCAATCACATCGCCAATTATCCTGTGTTTCCTCCCACTCCGTCCTCCACTTCCTCTGCTTTTCCTTATTATTTCTCCCCTTTACTCCCCTTCCACCACTGTCCCTGCCCCGTACGCGACCCAGCCGCCGTTACAGTTTGCCACTTCCCTTGTGTACCAGTTGAGTGAGCCGTTTGATCCGGATGGTCTCATGACGTACATTCCGATCTGTTTTTCATCTATCTTGGTGTGACAGCGGGGCGAATCTTGCTGTATTACAGCGGCACCAACAATCGAATTGCGAAAGCGAAGGCAGCAAAAGCACAAGCGGAAGCTCAAGCTGCGGCTGCTAATAATCCAGTCGCCGCTTCCCTTCTGTCGCGGTGGTGGCGAGTCATCGTTCCATCATCGTTCGTTGGTTCATCATGGCGGTGATCTTAGCCGTGCTCGGTGCATTGCTGTGTGGCGGCAGTGTGAGCGGCGACGGTGCGATGGCGGTTATTCCGCTCAATCGCTCACTCATGTCGCTATCATTCGTGTTGGTCAGTGCCGCAATCGCACTCGCACGTGCATCAGTCTCTATATGTCACCATTCATGTGTTTGGGGTAACACACACGCACACACACACACACACACACACACACACACACACACACACACACACACGCACACACACGCACACACACGCACACACACGCACACACACGCACACACACGCACACACACAGGCACACGCACAGCGCATGAACGCTTAGTCTCAAAACTCACTAATTTCTTCCCCCTCCCTCTCCCCTTGTTTTCCTTTTCTTTGTTGTTGTTAGTGGTGGAGCGGCACTCCGTTCTCTTACATCGGCATGAACTCTCTGCTTCTCTATTGCTCTTCCATTGTGCTGTCGTCCTATCTTCCGTTCTCGTACGCCACCAGTGACAGCAACAAACATGCCGGATCGGATGTTAGCACACACACTCAATGTGCTCATGTGGATGGTAACACAAGCAAACGACAACAAAAAAAACAACAAATTTCGCCGTCTTCTTCGTCCATCTCTCTCATTTGTTTTTTGCTCTTCCTTTTTGTTTTTTTGTGCGTTGTTGTTGTTGTGTGAGTTGGCGTGTGGTGTCATTTGCATCGTTTCTACATCAAAATCTGAGCGAAGAGAGCCTTCCTTCGCCTCGCTGTCCTGCTGTTCCCCCATTTTTCTATCGTTTCCGAACTTTTTTCTTTTTCTGCGGCAGAACTGCCCTTTCAAAGGGCCTTTTTTTCGCCATGTTGAATGCGGACGCGCAACATGCTCACTTTTCGATGACGAGTTTTTACAACCGTTTCGTTTTTTGCGTAGAAATTACACAACAAGTAGTAGAATTCGCGAGCCGAGCTAGTTGACTTTGATGTAGGCTGAGATAACAGTAATAATCTCATCAGATGAAAACATTTTTTGAAAAAGAAAAAAGCGAAGCAGGCTTTCCAGACCGAACAGACAAAAAGATTGGGAAAGAAAACAAAACGTTTAGAGGAAAGCAGGTGAAAAAAGAGAAAGTCGAAGTGAAGCGAAGTACAATTTGATTTTCGGTTGGTGGCGCCGGCTGCTCCGTCTCTCTACGGGATGGAGTCGGGTAACGCAAGTGGAAAAGGCAGAATCCGATGCTGATGAAGAAGACGCAGCCAAAACACGAACGAATGCGAGGTCGGTTTCGGAGACGACAGAGGAACAAGCACATCCGTAGTGGTGGAGGCATGGCTGTTCGAATCTCAATCGGCACAATCGTGTGCGACGGACCAGCGGGAATGATAAGAGCAGATGAAGGAATAAAGGAGGGAGAGGAAGATGAAGGCTCTGGTGCTTGCGGTAGTTGTTGCTGTTGCTGCTGCTGTAACTGTTGTTGAAACGCGAGCGGTTGAATCGATTTCGTTCGAACGGCGGGCGAGGCGCTGTTGTTATTATTATTGTTGAGGCTTGGATGATGGAGCCCGATGCCGCTATAACTGTTGCTGTTGATGGGTGTACCGTTTGGCCCGAGCGTGGAGCCCTGTCGTTGATGATTGTGCAGCTCGCTGTGGCGGCGGCGGAGTTGGCGAGCGAGAGCGTGTGGCCCGCCAGCGCCTCGATGTTCGCCTTCCAGTGCGCGCGATTCTGATTCAGCTGATTCATGACCGGGTACTTCGGCTCAGCGCTGGCGTGGGCAGCATTAACTTCCGTGCCGTCCCAGTCGAGAAATTTGCTCCAAACGGCAAACATCGGGATGACGAGAAAATGAGAAAACCGATTTGCGATTGAGGCAGCGTCGCCTTCCAACGATCCATGAACGGAGGAATTGGCAAGCCGGCACGACGCTCCTCGTCACCTACAACAACAACAACAACAATAACAGCAAAAACAGAAAAGAGGAAACAAAAACAGGGGAAAATGAGAATAAATAAATGGCAATCAAAAGCTTAAACAAAAGAAAAAAGAATTGAAGAATAGTTACCTTGTCGATAGAATTCTTCCGTGATTCTGAGCGTGCATTTTTCATGGAGCGGCAGAATCTTCACCCAGTGTCCCAAATCACCGCATTTGAGTGCCATCTTCATGATGAGCAACCGTGAGGCGCTCGAGTTTTTGATGTCGCCCCATCGATAACGAAAATGTGCTCAGTGCGATGTTCGGGGCGAGTTGCCTGTCGTTATTGTTGTCGTACCAGCTGTGGTGGTGGCGGTGGGACTCAAAGCCGCGATCGCCTGTGTGGCCGCTGCTGCACCGGGTGCGCCAGCCGGTGAAGTAGCCACCGCAGCCGCTGCAGCGGCTGCCGCACCCGTGGTGGCCGCCGCCGTCGTGGTGCCGATCAAAATGTTTTTGAAGTCCGAGATGATATCGAAATGCGAGCATCGGTCGCGAGGATCAGCTCGATGATCAGCTTCCGCAGCGTCATGTAGTCCTTGCCGTGTATGTTGCCGAAGATGTTGTTCTCCTCGCGCTGCAGCAGGAAGAACATTCTATAGCACAGTGATGATTCTCGAGCACCGAGCGATCATTGTACAGTGTCGCTTTCGATTCGCGCACCGCGATGTGA
>CAVXVL010000041.1:0-19927 GCA_963765085.1 Terriglobia bacterium
GTTGAGGGCGGGCTGATCGGCCAGCGCGATTCTTAGCAACATAGACAGGATCACCTCGAACGATCCTCGCACGTCGGCATCGCCGCTGTGCGATACTCCGGGACGATCGACGGATCTGCTATGGACGCGGACGGTGCCCCGACCTTAGAAAGATGAACCCTCGCTCTCGGATCATGGCTCTAAGAGTCCTTATCCACCTCTGTCGCAGCCGTTACGTTGAGGCTGAAACCTCAAGGACTCCGCGAGAAAAAGCAGCCGGGCCTGACTTCCGGGAATGGCACTTTCGGGGAAATGTTCTTCCCAACCGACTTGCCGACTGAGGGCTCGAGAGACGTGCGCTTCCCTTTAGCGTCGTTGCCAGTTGAAGTTTCCGGGCAAGACGGACATAACGATGTTCGGAGTTAGGTATGCGATGCCAGAGAACATTGTCGGTTCGGACCGTCTACACTTGCCAACTGGGTCCTAATGGATTGGACCTTCGAACAACGAGAGTCTACACTGTTGAGGTACTGGCATCTTAAATACTTTTCCAGTACTTTGGTGGGCAAAGGAGTTCATCCATTGCCATTTTGACCACGCGAGGCTCTGGCGATGTCTCTTGGAACTTTAGAAGAACCGGACTTTGATCTCGTGGGCGATGCACCTGTCGGATATTCGAGTCGATCCTGCTCGAGGGCCTCGGAGTCCGAGCCGCATCGAATTCCGCTCGTAGCTTGTCCTGTGTCCGGGCGATCTTGTCGGCCAGCTCTCTTGGAGTGCCTTGTGCGCAATTCTGCCCACAGGTTGGTAGAACTGTCCTTGGCCTTCTTCTCGAAGGCGATGATAGTCCTTCTTGCAAAATACGTGGGATACTCCTTGGTGCCCCACAACTTGTAGATAATCTCTGTTCAGCGTCTCTTCCGGGGAGATACGTCCATTCCGAGCTCCCCAAATGGATAGGGTCTCCCGAAACCCGCTCGATGTTGTCGGAGCCATCCGATCTCTTGCCCGAATCGATCAGCAAGTACCATTGCGGTGGTGCAACGTTCTTCTTCTTTCCTGGATCGGTGGTGTAATCGTCCCCGCCGGGCCGAACTCCCATCCAGCCACGTCGCCTCGCCAGGGTACGGAAGACGGTCTCCTCGAAGTGGAACACGTCTGCGATGCGGCGGATAAAGCTGCAGATCTTCTCGGACACCAACCCCTTTGAGCGGGTCCCCTGCAGATGCACGGTGGTCACGCTGCTCCACCAATGGGTACGCGGTCGATCCCACAATTTCCCGCGCAGCGCCGGCGGTAGTTAATGACGACTTATTGCTCCGAATCCGCTCGATCTTGGCGCCTTGGATTCCGAGAGAACCACCCACGTCAACCTTGCATCTTGCGCACAGGTACGCGAGCCCATCCTCATCTTCTACAAGAAAAGTTGGATCTCCACAAATGGGGATAAGTCCTTTTTATGAACATGGACTTTTCGTCGATCTCGGCGCTTTTCGGATGCATTTCATTTGGAAGCGCTTCTCGTTCTCACGAACGATGACGAATCGACGCGAGCAGACTTTCTCCCGCTCACTCATTAAGACCCTTCGTCAGGATGATGTTCCAGGTATCACGCATTGATCTGCCCGAGAAGTTCTGACGTCAATAAGTGGATTCATGAGTACTCAGACATCCGCGAAAAGGATCTTGTTGCTGACCGCCAGCCTGTCGCCTGGAGGAGCGGAAACCGTCGTCTCCCAACTCGCAGGCGCATTGAGCCGTCGTGGTGCAGCAGTAGCGGTCGTTTCGATGCTGACGCCTACCGCCTTCGTGCAGGAGTTGGAGAGTTCAGGCGTCGAAGTAGTTTCGCTCGGAATGACAACGAGAGGTCCGAATATTCGAGGGATACTGCGTTTTCTTGTGTATGTTCGCAAGTTTCGTCCCGATATTATCCACGGTCACATGTTTCACGCCAGCATTCTGGCGAGAGTCGCGCAGATGCTATTGCGAACGCCCGCCATTTGCACAATTCACAGCGAAATCGAATGCTCGGATCGAAAATCGTCCGGCTGGCTTCGCGAGCGGATCTATCGCATCACCGATGCGGCGTGCCGTCGCACGACCGCTGTTTCCGAACGAGTCAAGCAACGTTATATCCGCGAAAATATCGTTCCCGCGCATCGCATCGAAGTGATCGGGAACGGCGTCGATATGAATCGATTTCAACCGTGTGCGGAACAGCGCGCCGAAACTCGTGCGGCGCTCGGGTGGAATGATTCGTTCGTCTGGCTCGCGGTGGGACGCCTCGAATTAGCCAAAGACTATCCGACCTTAATTCGCGCCTTCGAGAAAGTTCAGGGGAAGTCCGCGGCGACGCGGCTCGCCATCGCCGGGGAGGGCCGATGCCGCGCCGAGATCGAACGGATGGTGGAGCAGTACTCACTTTCCTCGGTGGTGTCTCTCCTTGGACGACGCGACGATATCCCCGCGTTGATGAACGCGTGCGATGCGTTCGTGATGTGTTCCGCCTGGGAAGGCGGCCCGCTGGTGGTATTGGAGGCGGCGGCGGTCGGGAAGCCGGTTGTCGCGACCAGGGTTGGCTTGACGCCGGAGGCAGTGATTGACGGCGAAACCGGATTGCTCGTACCGCCGCGCGACGCCGACGTGTTGGCGGACGCAATGATCCGGTTGATCGAATTAGATTCGGAGTCCGTCCGTCGGATGGGCGAACGCGCGCGCCGCCACGTCATCGAGCGATTTACTCTGGACACCGCTCATCAGAGCTACGCGAGTCTCTACGAGCAAGTTTTGGCGACTTCTTCATGAATCGGACGGCATTGTTAGTTTGGACCGCCGTGGCGATTACGGGAATAGCGTTGGGCTGTGTTCTTTCCGTGTCGGGAGTCCAGCAATTCATCGAGAATTCCGGGGTCAACATTCCGACCAGCGATGTGGTGCGCGATTACGCGTGGGGCGTTGTCTGGGCATGTCTTCTCCTCGTCCTTATCCTTGCTTGTCCGATTCGCTGGGCGCACAAGAAATTACTGGCGCTGGGCTGGCTGGTGAAATGTTTTGTCGCGCTCGTACTGATGTTGCCGTACGAAGAATATTATCCAGGTGCCGACTGTTGGACGTATTTTCAACAAGCCCATTTTGGTCTGTCCGAATTGACACCACGAATTGTAAACGGGAGTTCCGATTTGATCATCTGGGCAGGGGGGTGCACTTGGCGATCGGTCCCGATTCGTACCACGCGATGAAGCTTTCGTTTGCGCTTCCGGGACTGGTGGGAATCTATCTGTTTTACAGGGCTGCGGAGTTGCTCCTCGGACGTTCGGCGCCATGGGCCTTTTGGGCGCTCCTGCTGTATCCGCAGCATCCTCTTCTGGTCGACGATTCTGGGAAAGATCCGCTCATTCTCGCGGCGATCGCATTGAACACGTGGGGTTTAGTGGAGTTCATCGTTCGCCGCCAAAGCAAAAGTCTTGTGGCTGTTCTTGTGGCTTGCGCCGCAAGCGCTGTCCGCATTTGGATGGGGCCCATTTTGATTTTGCCATGCTTGCTTATTTTGGGCTTGCGCATTCAATCGCCAGTGAAACGGTTCGTGGCCGCACTGCTTGTCGGGCTGACTCTTCGGCGTGCTGGCTCCTGCCGCTGCGGAGCGCCTTCGATTAGATAGAGCGGAAGACTTGTTGGAAGCGACTAAAACGTTGACGAACGGCTGGGATCGTGCGAATTCATCCCTGAAGCGCGACGTGGAACTGAATTCGACCTGGGACCTTATGTTGTTTACGCCGGAAAGTTTTTTCATTGCGTTTTTCCGACCGCTTCCGGGAGATGTCTCGACCGCCTTCGGTTGGTTTGCTGGGTTCGAGAATCTTGCGCTTCTTTTGTGAGCACCTGGGCTTTTTTCGAGGTCAGGCTGCGGCATTTTCGCAGCCCTATCTTCCTTTGGGGAGTCTCCCTTCTGGTAACGTGGGGTCTCGCCTACAGCGTAGTGGTGTATAAGGACCTAGGCTCCGGTGTCAGATATAAAATGCAGATTCTCCCCATCATGCTTGGAATTATCAGTTTTTTGATAATTCATTCTCACCGCCGTCCCGTCGAACACGCGCGAGCATCCAACGGGCACGATACCGGCCTGAGCCGGCACTTAGATAACGTCTCGATTTCGTGTACCCGGCCGTTTCAGAGCGATCCTCATCATGAGAGTTTTGCAGCACGTCGAGGCCACGTCGGCCGGGGTTGGCCGCCACGTTGTCGACCTAGCCGAGGGTCTACTTGATCGCGGGCACGAAGTGCATCTCGTCTATTCAGGTATCAGAGCGGACCAAATTTTTGCAGATGAATTCGGCGCCTGACCGCGCGGGGCCGCCTTCGGCACCGAGAGTTGAGGATGCGCCGGGTGCCGAGTCTTAGCGATTTGGCGTCGATCCGGGAGCTTCGCCAGTATCTTCGCGGCGAGGGTCCGTTCGATTTGATTCATTGCCACAGCACCAAGGCCGGCATTGTAGGCCGCTTGAGCGCGGCTGGCTTGCCGGTAAAGTCCGTTTACACGCCGCACGGATTTTTCACAATGGACCATAGTAATTCCGCTTTTGCTCGGCGTGTCGCAGCGCGGACCGAATCGTTACTTTCGAAAATGGGCGACGGAGTTTTGGTCATTTCGCAAACGGAACTTGCCCATGCGCTTGGGATAGGGATATCAGCCGCTCGCCTCCGCTTTATTTCAAATGGAGTGGCGCTGACACGCGTCGGGGCGCCTCCAACGGACCGAATATCTGTTTGTCAGGAGATCGGAGCCGCGCCCGACGGGCTCCTCGTCGGTTTTATCGGGCGGCTGTTCATGTGAAATCTCCACGGACAATGTTAGAGGCATTTGCGGCCTTTCGCCGGCTTAATTCGGCGTCAGCGACACTCGTCATGGTGGGCGACGGCCCTCTGTCTGGAGCACTACGAAAACAAGCGGCGCACCTTGGCATTGAGTCGGATGTCGTCTGGGCAGGATCGCGCGCCGCGCGCCCTTTGCTCGATGCGTTCGACATCTTGTGTATCACCAGCAATTCTGAGGGAACTCCACTCGTCGCGCTAGAAGGTCTAGCTCATGGCCTCCCGATTGTCGCGACTGACGTCGGCCAAATACCTGAGATCGTGCAACCCGGGATCAATGGATTTATCGCGCCCGTAGGTGGAGTGCGCGAGATCGCCGAGGCCCTCCAATGTCTCGCCAGCGATGTTGAAATGCGCGACCGGATGGGCCGGGCCTCTCGCGCACTTTCCCAAAATTTCTCGCTCGACAAAATGATCGAGCAGACCATCGGTTATTACCAGCACCTCGTGTACGGACCCGACAATCCGCAGGTAGCGTCCGACTTGAAAGTCGCCGCGTCGCGCTAGCCTTACACCCCATGTCCACCGCGCAACCGAGTTCAATCGCCCGCCTCACCGCCTTACGCGGCGTTCCAGACCCATCTGCTTTATCGAGGTCGCAGGCTGCACGGCCGTGGTTGTGCGTGGGGAATCTCTTGCTTTCCGACCTGGCTGCGCTGTCGCTTGCCGGAGCGATCGGGATTCTCGTATGGAGGCACTTCGGCAGGCCGTTCGATCCGGACTTCTATTGGAAGCTGTGGCCGGTCCTGTTGCTGTTTCCCGGCGCGTATGCGGCGGCCGGGCTGTATCCGGGCTTCGGACAAAACCCCGCCGATGAATTGCGCAAGCTTTCCGCAGCCAGTAGTCTGGTCTACACGGCGCTGGCGGTCACGATATTTTTGCTGAAGGATTCCGCGACGTACTCGCGCGGAATTTTCGCCCTGGCGTGGATACAAACGCTCGCCATCGTGCCTTTCTTCCGGAGCCTGGTGAGATCGGCCTGCGCGTCGCGATTCTGGTGGGGCTACCCCGTGGTGGTCGTGGGAGCCGGCCGGGGCGGCCCATCGCGTTGCCCAGACGCTGGAGGAGCAGCCGGCGCTAGGCCTGCGGCCCGTCGCTATTCTGGCGACTCCGCACCTGGCAGCGCCGCTGGCACGTGACGCCCGTGCGGCACGCCATGCTCGTTCTCGAAGATATTCCGCACCACACGGCGCTCGACTTTTTCGAGTGCTGCGCGGAATTGTTTCCGCATGTCACGATGGTTCCACATCTCGCCGGATTCTCGAGCCTGTGGGTGGAAGCGAGAGATATGAACGGCGTTCTCGGTCTGGCCGTGCACCAGCGGCTGCTCCTGCCGAGCGCCCGCTTCATCAAGCGCGCCATGGATCTCTTGTTAGTAATCTGCGGCAGCGCGATTTTGCTTCCGGTCGCGGCCCTTATCGCAATCCTGATCAAAATCTCCTCGCCGGGTCCGATTCTTTATGGCTCGCCTAGATACGGCCAAGGCGGCCGCCCGTTTACTGCCTGGAAATTCAGGTCCATGGTAGTCAACGCAAACGACCTTCTTGCCAGTTGCCTGGAGCGCGATGCGGAGCTGAGAAAAGAATGGCGCCAAAGCCAAAAACTGCGCTACGATCCGCGCGTAACCTGGCTCGGTAAATTTCTACGGCGCACGAGTCTCGATGAACTTCCTCAATTCTGGAATATTCTGGTGGGTCAGATGAGTTTGATCGGCCCCGTCCTGTGCTCGCCGAAGAAGTTCTGCGCTACGGCGAGGGCTATGCCTTGTATCAGAAAGTCACTCCCGGTTTAAGCGGGCTCTGGCAGGTATCCGGACGCAATCGCATCTCTTACGAGGAACACGTCGCCCTCGACCTTTATTACGTCAGGAACTGGTCGGTCTGGCTGGACGTGCATATCCTCGCGCGTACTCTGCGAGCCGTGATTCTCGGCGATGGGGCGTATTAATGCTCGCCGCGATTCTCATCTTTGGCATTCTCACACTGCGGGTCCCCGGCCGCTGGGCGCTGAGTGCATTTCAAGTGGCGATCTGCGCGCTGGCGATGGCACGCATCGTGATCGCTCTTCGGAATCATGAGCGTCGCGGCAAATCTCTCTGATTTGATTCAACCTGTGGCGATGCTGCTGGCGGCGATCGTGCTGTGGGGAGTTCTACAAGCCGCGGCTGGATTGTCGGTCCAGGTCCTCAACACCCCAACAAGCCGTGCTCGATGGCGTCGTCAACCTGGCTGCTTTTTCGCTGGCCTTCGAGGAACTTCGCGACGCCCGCCGACGCGAGCGCTTCCTGCGAATCGTTCTATGGTTCGGAGCAAGCGTGGCCGTACTCGCGATCTTCACTACGCTGACTTCGCGCTCGGGCTACGCGTTCTGGATTTTCCCCGTGGAGCAGGACGTCACCACGTTCGGGCCGTTCGTCTACCACAGTCAATACGCTGCGTTCGTCGAAGTAATTCTGCCACTGGCGATTCTCCGCGCGATCCAGGATCGTGGACGCGCCATGGTCTACGCGCCGGTCGCGGTGCTGCTGTTTGCCTCGGTGGTGGTGGCCGGTTCGCGCACGGGAACGATCCGTGCGCCTCGCGGAAATTCTTCTCATTCCCGCGGTGGCGTTTGGGAAGAAGTTCATCCCGGCGGCGTCGTTTTGGAAGACAGTCTCGGGGAGCTTTGCGGCGATTGCCATCGGGGTCCTGATCGCGGGGTGGCATGCGATCTGGATGCGTCTGCAGGAACCTCATCCGTATGCACTCCGCGCCAATCTAGTCCGTTCGTCGCTTGCGATGTTCCGCGCGCGTCCATGGACCGGCTTCGGACTCGCCACATGGTCGGTCGCGTATCCACAATACGCGCTGTACGACGATGGACAATTCGTGAATCAAGCGCACAACGACTGGCTGCAGTGGGCGGCGGAAGGTGGGCTGCCATTGTTCGCCGTAATGCTCGCCATCGCGATTTTGATTTTCCGTCCGGCCGTGCGCCTCATCTGGGGGCTCGGAATCATCGCGGTGTTTTTGCATTGTCTGATCGATTATCCGTTCCAGCAGAGGCCGGCCCTCGCGGCATTTTTCTTTGCGTGGATGGGCGTGGTGGCCGCAGCGGGTGAAGTTACGGCGCCCATTCGCGCCACTCATCGAGCAGCGGGAAATATAATCCCACGCGCACGGGCTGTCCGAGAGGTATGAGCAAGCGGGCATAGCGCGTCAATTGATCGCTATACCGCCGCTGCTGTTCCTCTAAGAATTCGTCGAGCGACCCGCCTTCGTGCTCGCTGGTTTTGAAATCGATAATCCAGCGAACGCCCCGGGCGTCGACGAACGTGCGATCGACCTTTCCACGCACGATCGCTACGCCGTCCACGCCGCTGACCGCGTATTCCGACCGAGCATCACGATGCTCGGCGAGAATCCAGTGGGCGCGCGGGCTATTCCGCATGCGCTCCAGCGCTTGCGTCACGCGTTCCAGCGTGATTCCGATCTCCGCGGGAATCACGCCCGCATGGGCGAGTAAGCGGCGCAAAACGAGAACCGAGGGGATCTCGATCTTTCCGCGCCGCAGAAGCTCATGCACTACGGTCCCGGCGATGCGCAGGCTTTCGCCCACCCATTCGAAGGTCGGCTCGTGAGTTGCAGTGGGACTTGCACCCGCCGCCAAATTAACGGGCAGATCCGGAAGCGTCCACGAATCTGGTAATCGGCGCAGGGGCGGGCGGCTCATTGTTGCCGGGGAAGATGATGCCCCCGGGGCGGTGTTGCGGAAGCGGTCGCGCTCGTCATCGAAAAGCGCGGGCCACAGATCTCCCAGCATGGAACGTTTGGCGGGCGTGGGCTCGCCGTTACTTTTCACGCCGGCTTGTCCCAGCAAGTGGAGATTCTTCTTCGCCCGCGTGGCGGCCACGTAGAGAAGGCGTACTCGCTCCAGATTACTTTTGCGGCTTTCGACCTTTTTCAAATAATCGTATAAACGATCGGAGCAGCCGGGTTTCGGAAACGGCGCCAGCAAACGTTCGACTTCCTGCCCCTCGCCCCATTCGTGAAAGAGCACGAGCGGTGAATCGTCCATCCTTTCAGTGCGGCCCAGTCCGGGAACGATCACGGTGTCGAACTCCAGACCTTTGGCCTTGTGAATCGTCATGATGTGCAGACGGTCGGAAGCGTGTGGATCGGGCTGCGCGAACAATTCCTCCAGACCTGTTTCGAATTGCTGCAAGTCGGGTAAGTCGGCGCCGGATTGCCGGGCTTCCAGGTGATCGAAATACGCGGAGGCGTTCGAGAAATTTTCCTCGTCGCCCGCCAGGCACGCGGTCTTCCCAACTGCGTCCACGCGCGTTCCACCCAGCGGCGCAGAGGCCATCGGCCTTGTTGTGCGAATGCGTCGCAGAAGATATCGCGCAATCGTGCGGCGCGCCGCGCTCCGTCTTCCGTCAGGGCGGCCACGTTCTGCAGCGCATCCCAAATATCGCCATCTACGCTGGCTAGTTTTTCGAGATCGGCGAGGCTCAATCCGCACCAGGGAGCGCGCAAAATGGCGAGCCATGAAATCCGGTCGGCGCGATGCAGCATGGCGCGCGTCAAGGCGTGCAGATCCAGCACCACGGTGCGCTCCGCCAATGGATCGATCTCGACGGCGCGAAAAGGGATCTGCGCCGACTTCAAGCACCCGACGATCGCCGGCAAATGCGTACGCGCGCGGACGAGGACCGCGATCGTATCTTCGGGCGCACTTGTTTGCGCCTCGCGGATGAGGTCCACGACTTTCTCGGCTTCTGGACGATCTTCTCCCAGTGAGAAGCCATGAATCGCAACGCCGCCTTCGGCCGCGGGCGCGGAAGCTTCGGAGGCGTGAAAGCGCACGGCGCCCTCGGTGGAATCTTCGTGACTGGGGAACAGTTGTTCGAAGATCGAATTGAGCCGATCCACGATCCCCGCATGCGAACGGTAATTGGAAACGAGATTCAGCGATTTCAGAAGCACCTCGCCGATGCCGCGTTCCTGCGTTTCCAGAAAAATTCCGACCTCCGCCTGGCGGAAACGATAGATCGACTGCATGGGATCGCCGACCAGAAAAAGCGTGCGTCCGTCGTCCGGCTGCCAGTGCGTGGTCAAGAGCCTGATCAATTCCACCTGGCCGCGCGAGGTGTCCTGAAATTCGTCGACCAGCAAGTGTTCGATGCGGGAATCCAAACGAAATGCCAAATCCGTCGCCTGGTCGCCGGCCCCTAACGCGTTGCGCGCGGCCATCGCGACCTCCGCGAAATCCGTCGTGCCGTTCTCGCGAAATACGAGGCGCAGTTGCGCGGCCGCCACTTTCAGCGACTCCAACAACGCGAGCGTCACGGCCCACTGCGATTCCTCATAAACCGGAGGCGGCAGAGCCCGAAGGTCGCAGAGCGCTTCTTGTAAGCCGGGCAGGTCCTGGAGATCCGCGATCAGTTGCATCGCCTGCTGCTTCTTTATACGGTTCGCCGCCGGGAATCCTTCTCGGTTCGTGACCTGCTTGCGCCACTCGCCGCTTCCGGTGAGGACGATGTCGATCAGTTCCTTCCACGCGTCGGGATTCGCCGTGACGGGCCACGTATCCGCATTGCGGCCGGCGTAAGCCGCGAGGCTGAGCCACCGTTCGCGAATCGGCGTGGGGATCAGCCTATTCGCGGCTTCACAGTGCCTGGCGATCAAGTCGCCGAGCGCTTCTTCGAGCGGCTGGCGCGCCGCTTGCCCGGCCTGCACCGCGAGTTCGATCCACTGTTCGCGAGTTGCCAGCATGCTCGCGATCAGATCGCGCGCGCGCGCGGCGCTATTGTCCAGATGACGGAGCAAAACCGAAATGGCGTCGCCGTAGGTAGGGTCGCTCAACAGCAGAACCGTACGGAGCGCGGCTTCTTCGTACAAGTCCTGAGCTTTCTCCTCAATCCGAGGCATCCCTCCCAATCTCGCAAGCCATGGCATCTCAGAGGCGATCGACACGCACAACGAATCGATGGTCTGCACGCGTAACCGCGACGGATGTTCCAGAATGTTCCAGCCCAATTCGCGATCCTTGCGGAGCGCGGCTTCGGCGAGCGTTCGCGTCAGCAACTGATGCGGCTTCTCCCCCGGTGCCTGTTCTTGCGCTCCGCGCAGGGCATCCATGATTCGTTGGACCATTTCCCCGGCGGCTTTGCGCGTGAAGGTAATCGCAACGATGGCCTCCGGGCGCTCGACTATGGCGAGGAGCCGCAGAAAGCGCTGGATGAGGAGCTCCGTTTTGCCGGACCCGGCCGGCGCCTGGACCAGAAAAGATCCGCGAGGGTCGATCGCTTCCGCGCGCACGGCGGCATCGGGCGAGGGTCGATAAGAGGGGCTACTCATCGTTGCGTGCTCGCGCGGGGATTTTCTTGAATTCGGTCACGCGGCAGAGCGCGGACAAGCTGCAAAACTGGCAGGGATCGGGCTTCTCGCGAGGATCTACGTCCGTCCGTCCTTCCATAAAGTCCTTGGCGAGCTTTCCGACAACATCGCGCCAAATCGGAAGCTGCGGGCGGAGGTCGCTTCCCTGCAAGCCCTTCCATTCGACCGACTCCGTCGTGATTTGTCCGAAAGCGACGTCTGAAATCGGCACATCGCTCTTAGTCGCGTACAACGGAAGCTGCGGCGCTTCGGGGCGATCGCCCTCCCACATATCCGTGGAAATCTTTTTTGAGGTCTTGTAGTCGACGATCGCATGCGTTCCGTCGTCGTACCGGTCGACCCGGTCCACGCGGATTTTGATCGTCAATCCGGAGATTTCGATCGTTCGCTCATCCTCCTTGCGAATGACCACGAAATTCTGGCGATTGTTTTCCACCATCAGCCAATTCCGCAGCAGATTTTCCAGGCGAGCCTGCTCCAATGCGCGAAACTGATCGAGCGCGGGCGAGCCTTCCCGTCGCGTGACGAAGTGGCCGAGCGCCGCGTCGGCGGAAGATCGGATCAGCGACTCCAACGCGTCGCGCTCCAGCGTCCTCAGTTGCTCCTGCGATTGGAGTTCCCTCCACAGGAGTTCCAGAGCTTTGTGAACCACCGATCCGCGTTCCATCGCCGATAGGCCGACGTCCACTTCGTCCATCTCCCGCGCGCGCAGCCGGTGGATGGCGAATGCACGGAACGGGCACGCGGATTGATTCGCCAATACGGACGTTCCTCCGCGTTGCAGCGTTCCCGCCGGCAACGGGAGCGGCGCTTCGGCGGGCCTTAGCTCGAGGATTGGGCCGTTCAGAAATACCCTTCGCATCGGCGTGTCGGGCCTCGCCAGTTCAGGCGACAAGGGCAGCCCGGCGATCAGCGGGCTGGGACGTTGTTGCTCGTCGGCGGCTTGTGCGGGATGGCTGCACACAACTTCACTGGCGGATGAGAACAGACGCTCCATGACACGCTTCGCGGAAACGATTTCCCGTTCCGCCGAACAGTGGGGCATTCCCGCGGCGCGTTGCAGGGCGACCGGCAGAAACGGATTCGGCCGAGCGCGCGGCGGCCACGCTCCGGCGTGGAGACCTGCGATCCACAGCGCATCGAAGCGCAGAGCGGCTGCATCCGTGATGTCCAGAATCCACACTCGGCCGTTGTCGTCATCCAGCGCGACTCTTGTTCCTTGGGCGATTGTTTCCAGCCGTGAGATCGCACCGCTACACGATATCGGGCCGACAACGAGGTCCAAGCGGGCCAGTTCCGACAGCGCGTCCCTCCACGCTTCGAGTGCCTGGTTCTCCACCGGCGTGAGCGCGCGCGTTCCGGGCCAGCCGGAGACCCGGAGCAAACGGGAAAACGCGGTGCTCCACTGGCTTGGCCGCAGGCGCTCGGGAAGAGCTACGGCCGCAACGGCCATTTCGGGAAAGCGGCGCCTCACCGATTCCACATGCAGATCCGAGAATTCGACCTTTCGGCGACGAAGTTCGACGTCCAGACGAGCCGCTTCGCCCGGCTCGATTCCAAGAAAGGGCGAGCGCCAGAGCATGGCGGATTCCTCGCGCGGCATGCCGTTCAGAAGACGCAAAGCGAGCAGCGCCGTCGCGACGATCGGCGCCTCCGCCAGAGATTTGCCTGCGTTCAGGGAGAACGCTCGGGACCCATCTTGGAATCCGTAAGCGGGATGCAGGACGTCGTCGAAAATTCGTTCCGCGAGACTTGCGACCGATGCCAGATCCGGGACCAGGATGCCGATGTTCGCGGTGACGCCGGATTCCGCTTCAAGCTTACGGCGCGCCCACGCGGCGGCCTGCGTCAACTCATCCGCGCGATCATGGCATGCGACACGGGATCGTTGTCCCATCTCATTCCGCGTCCTCGTCTCGACCGCTCCGAGCGCGTTGAACAGACGCCGGTCGACGGCCGCGATTTCGTCGAAGCCGTAGAGCGTGATCGAATGGCTGGACTCCATGGCTCCTGGCGACACCCGCGAGAGCAGTTCCCCGGGAATCTCCGCCATCGTGATCCAGTCGCGTTCCCGAAGCTGCTGACGCACTTTTCGCATCCACTGGAAAAACGCGCGGGTGTCGTCCGAAGAATCGAAGCTCGTTTCATCCCAAACCGCGGCGCCAGGATAAATGTCTTCGCGCCATGAGTGCAAGAGCCGCCAGGCTTCCGATGCTGCAAACGCCGTCGCGCGCGAATTCAAAAGCACGTCGCGTGTAGTCGCCTGGATTGCCTCCTCCCACAGAGTGAGTTCCTGCGAGCGAGTCAACAGTAACGGCGTGGCCGCGGGTTCCCGCCAAACGCATTCATTCCAGCTACGGCGCAGCCATGCGTCCCGAGGAAGAATATCCGGGGAATCCCAGAGGAGAGCGCCTTCGGCTTTGCGGGCGGCGTCAAACTCGCGGCGGAGTTGCCGGCTCGCCGCGATGTTTGCCGTGATGAAGGTGCGGGGAGTAGGAGCGAACACAATCTTCCGTTTCGCGAGGGCAGTCTCTTAGTGTCGCGCGGAGGAGCGTCCGCCGTACAGGTGCCACTACTACCAATTTACCGTGATTATGTTTTAAACGAACTGCCAGGAAATGGATCCGTAGGTGCCATAGTCGGCGTGGAATGTATCGCCCGCGTGGGCATAAACGGGCCGAGTGAACGAGCCGCCGAGGATGACTTCACCGGCTTTCAGGGTTTCACCATAAGGCGCCAGCTTATTGGCGAGCCATGCGACGCCATTGGCAGGATGGTTGAGCACCGCCGCCGCGACGCCCGATTCTTCAATCACACCATTGCGGTGAAGTAAGGCGGCGATCCAGCGCATGTCGTTGTCTAAAGGCTTGAACGGCCGCCCGCCCAGCAGCAGTCCCGCGCCAGCCGCGTTATCGGAAATCGTATCGGTCACTTTGCGCGTCACTTTGCTCGCGGGATCGACCTGGTGAATCCGCGCGTCGATAATTTCGACCGCGGGCGTCACATATTCGACCGCGTCGAACACGTCGAAAATCGTGCAGCCCGGACCGTTCAGCGGCTTTCCCAGGATGAACGCCAGCTCCACTTCCACGCGCGGCGCGATGAAACGCTTGATCGGCACCGAGCATCCATCGACGAAAAACATATCGTCCATCAGCGCGCCATAATCCGGCTCGCTAATATTCGATGCAGCCTGCATCGCCTTCGATGTCAGGCCGATCTTGTGACCGCGGACCTCGCGTCCCGCTTTCGTCTTCAGGTGAATCCATTCCTTTTGCACGGCATAGGCGTCCTCGATCGTGATCGTCGGATGATCGAGCGAAAACTGGCGAATCTGGGTGCGACTTTTTTCCGCCTGATCGAGCCGCTGCGCCAGTTCCACGATCGTATTTTTTTCGAGCATTCCGTTTCCTCTTTCCCGCTGCGCGTCGCCGGCCTTGCCGAAGACCGCTCCGCAATCCGATCAGGCGAGCGCTTCCCGATTGCCCTCCCAACTCGTTATTATCGGCGAGCGCAGCCTGCGCGTGAATTCGGAGATCTCCGAATCCTGTCCGTTGCGCGAGGGCTCGCCACTTCTGAAGCTAAGCCGACGGACACCTTATAATGGCAATCGCTGCTGCGTCGGCACGGGCGGGCCCTCAACATATGCAAGATGAGACCGCGGAGAAAATTATGATGGGCACAGAACGGCCTCCGGAGCGTCCGGGACCACCAAATTTCACGCACGTGTGGCCCGCCGAGGGCGTCAGCCGCATCCCGTATTGGGTTTACCTGGATCCTGGCGTCTACGAGCGCGAACAGCGCCGCATTTTTCAGGGACCGACCTGGAACTACGCCGGCCTCGAAGCGGAGATTCCGAATCCCGGCGATTTCAAATCCACTTTTGTCGGCGATTGTCCGGTCGTCATCGTGCGAGCGAAGGATGGAGCCTTGCACGGGTTTGTGAACCGCTGCGCCCATCGTGGCTCCGCTGTGTGCCGCTCGCGCTACGGCAACGCCAAGGACTTCACGTGCATTTACCATCAATGGCGTTACGATCTGGCCGGTAAACTGGTCGCGGTTCCATTTCGTCGCGGTGTTCCCGATGGCGACGCGCGCGTCGGCGGTATGCCCGACGACTTTCAAATGAACGAACACAATCTGCAAAGTCTGAAAGTGGAATCCGTCAACGGCGTGGTCTTCGCCTCCTTCGATCTGACGATGGTGCCCGTGCGCGAATATCTCGGTCCGCTGATGACGTCGTATTTTGAACGGGTGTTCGATGGCCGTCCACTGCGCTTGCTCGGCCGTATGAGCCAGCGTGTCCGCTCCAACTGGAAGCTGATGATGGAAAACATCAAGGACCCGTATCATGCGAGCCTCTTGCATGTGTTCCTCGTCTCTTTCGGCCTGTTCCGCGCGGATCAAAAGTCGAAAGTCGAGATGGATGAATCGGGCGGCCACGCCGTCCTGGTTTCCCGCAAGGGCGAACAGAAACACACGGGCGGAGCGACCGCCGAGATCGCCAATCTGAAGGCCGATTACGTTCTGCACGATCCTTCCTTGCTCGATCGCCGCAAGGAATTTCCCGACGAGAACACTGTGGTGATGCAGACCATCTTCCCGGCTCTCATCGTCCAGCAGCAAACCAATACGCTCGCGCTACGCCAGATCGTACCGCGTGGTCCACTAGAGTTCGATCTCATTTGGGATTTCTTCGGCTATGCCGATGACGACGAACAAATGAAGGGTTTCCGGCTGAAACAAGCCAATCTGATGGGCCCTTCGGGGCTCGTTTCGATCGACGATACCGAAGCGCTCGAAGTCTGCCAGAAGAGCTTCGCTGAAAGCGCCGATCGCAGCGCGTTTGTCGAGTTGGGCGGGCATGGCTGGGAAAACGTGAATCACATGGTCACGGAATCGGCGATTCGCGCGATGTATCGCTGCTATCGCGATTTCATGCAGTTTTAGGAGATCACGCGAAATGGGAACAGTGCAGATCGGGGACGCTACGGCCGTGAAATCGGCCATACAGAGCCTGTTCGATTCCTACATGGATGCACTTGATGACGAGCGCTTCGAGGCATGGCCTCAATTCTTCCTGGAAAACGGCGTCTATAAAATCGTGGCCCGCGAGAACGTCGAGCGCGATCTTCCGCTCGCTACGTGGTCTTGCCTGAGCCGCGGCATGATGCAGGATCGCGTGGTGGCGATTCGAAATGCCAGCGTCTTTTCGCCGCGCTATATGCGGCACGTGGCCGGCGGCGTGAGGATCTTTTCTGTATCGGACGGCATTTATTCCGCCGGATCGAGCTTCTCCGCGTTCGAGACCTCGCAGGATGAAATGAGCAAAGTGTTCCTGGTCGGGAAATATCGCGCGAAGATTGTGTTCACGGAGGAAGGCCCTCTCTTTCAGGAACTGCTGGTGATTTACGATACGTCGCTGATTCCCGGACTTCTGGTATTTCCGGTTTAGCGCATGCCCAACGAGGGTCACCAACGCGCAGGCGCCCCGCTTCGGACGACGGCCACGACAACGCGGTGGTGGCTGATCGCGCCCATTCTCCTGATCTTCGTGATCATCAATCAGATCGATAAATCCAACGTCTCGGTGCTGATCGCCGACGCGAAGTTCGCGGCCGATTTCGGCGCGACGGGCCAGCACGCGCGGCTCGGTTTTATTTCGAGCGCATTTTTCTACGGCTATGGCATCTCCCTGATGATTTGGGGATTTGTCGTCGATCGTATCGGGCCGCGAAAGTCCGCACTGATCGGCGTGATCGGCTGGGTGCTCACCACGATCTGGTGCGCATGGGCCGGAAGTTTGACGGAAATGTATTGCGCGCGCTTCGCACTCGGTCTCGCCGAGGGCGGAATGTGGCCGGTGTGCAACAAGTACGTCGGCCGCTGGTTTGCGAAAAGCGAACATGGCCGGATTCAGGCCTTCTGGTTCAATGGTGCGCAGATCGGCATCGCGATCGGACTCCCTTTCGTGACGTCGATTCTACTGATCGGCGGTTGGCGCGTGGTTTTTCTGGCGTGTGGAGCGATCTCCGCGCTCATACTTCTGCCCGTGTTTCAGTGGCTCGCTCCCGATGAGCCGGGGGATTCGCGCTGGGTGAATGCCGAAGAGCGCAATTATATCGAGGCAAATCGCCCTTCGAAGACGCGGGGCGGATCGCACGGCTTGCGCTTTCTGGCGACGCCCGTCTTCTGGATGATCGCGTTCTGTCACGCCTGTCTGGTCGCGTCGTTCTTCGGACTTACCACCTGGATCCCGAGCTATCTCACGAAAGTCAGAGGCCTCGGTTTCGCGACCATGAGCTGGTCGGTGGCCTCGGCGTACCTAATCCCGGTATTGCTCACATTATGGATCGGACAATTTGCGGACGCTCGACTCATTCGCCGTGCGGCCGTCGGCGCCTGGGTCAGCTTCGCCATGGCGATCTTTATTGTCGCGGGCGTCACCGCTCCCTCGACGCTGCTGTCGATGTTACTGCTCGTCACGTCGATGGCCGCGCCGATCACCCAGGGAGCCGCGAATACCGCACTGTTGCACGAGCTCGTCGAGCCCGATCAGATCGGAAGTGCGACCGGACTCTGTGTGGGCGTCGGAAACATTTTGGGCGCAGCGGGGCCGGCCGCGGTCGGCTGGTTCATCGGCATCTCGCACGGTGAATATGTGGGAGCGTTTGGATTCATCGGAGCACTGACGCTCGTGCAAGGGCTGGTCTACTGGCGAATCGCGAACTGGGAGAAGCTACGCAACGTTGTTGGACGTGGCGCGCTAATAGAATTGGAGTCGGCATGAAACACTCGATTTGGGGGTGTGCAGCGTTTAGTTTCGTGTTGCTCGTCGGCGATGCGCAACCGCCGCTTCCGCCCCCACCCCCAGCAGGCGCGCCGCCATACCGAGGCGTGCTTCCGAAGGGCGGCTTTGTGCCCGACGCCGAAACCGCCAGAAAAATTGGTGAAGCTGTGCTGGCGGCATTCTACGGTGAGAGGGTCATTTCTGAAGAGCGTCCGTTTAACGCGGCACTGCGCGGATCGGAGTGGGTAGTGCAGGGAACCGTAAAATGCGACACCGCTCCTCCTCCTCCATGCCCGGGAGGGGCCGCCTTTGTAAAGATTTCAAAGAAGTCCGGTCAAATCACCTTCATGGCCCACTATCAATGAGGACTTCCGAAGGCACTTTCGAGGCACGTCCTTGACAGCGATTTCCCCATCTGTTAACCCCTATAGGGGAGGTGGAGGCAAATGTCTTCGCGCTTTAGCGGGTTTATGAAATTGGGTCTCCTCTGTATGGCGGCGGTTCCGTTGCTCGCCCACCACTCCGTGCAGGCTCAATTCGATCTGGACAAGCCGATCCAGCTCACCGGCACCGTAGCCAAAGTCGAGTGGATCAATCCGCACTCCTATCTATTTATAGACGTCAAAGATTCATCCGGAAACGTAAAGCATTGGGCCTTCGAAATGGCCGGTCCTGGGGCGCTGCGCAAAGCCGGCTTGAGCCGGTCCGATCGCGGCGGCATGAAGCCTGGCGATACGATTACGGTCAACGGAGTTCTGGCCAAAGACGGTACCGATTCCGGACTGGTCAAGACGATCACCATGTCCGACGGCCGCGTTTTCACCATCTGGACCGACGACCCGAACGCCAAGTAGCGCACGGAATCATCCGCGAAGGGAGGTTCATATGACCCACCGGATTCTAGGTTTCTCGCTGATCGCGTGCCTCTGCCTCGATGCATCCGCATTCGCGCAGACCGCCCATCCGAATCTCAGTGGGGTATGGAACGGGGCGGTCCCGGCGCGCGTGTATGCCTCCGGCGAAAAGGTCGGTTTGATTCTGGCTGCTCGCGGAGGAACGCTGGTCAATTTCGAACGCGACAATGCGCTGGTTCGTCGCATGGACCCGAATAAGCCGATTTACCGGCCGGAGTTTTGGGACAAAGTTCAGAAGCTCGATCAGGACGGTAATCAGGAAGATCCTTCGTATTCCTGCATGCCTCTCGGCGTCCCGCGCATGGGACCTCCTTTGAAAATCGTGCAGACCGCGGATGAGTTGATATTCCTTTACGCGGGACCGCAGGATACCTATCGCGCGATTCCGATTGATGGCCGGCAGCACACGCCGCTGAAGGATCTCGATGGGACGTGGCGCGGCGAATCAATCGGGCATTGGGACGGTGACGCGATGGTGATCGATACCATTGGTTTCAACGACACCAGTTGGCTCGACATCGGCGGCTATTTCCATTCCGAAAACATGCGCGTGATCGAACGTTTGCGGCGGGAAGGAAATACGCTCACATGGCAGGCGACGGTGGAAGATCCCGACGTTTTGGTAAAGCCTTGGGTGATGAACGAACGGGAGCTGAGGCTTAACTCCGACCCAAAAGCGACGCTCGAAGAAACGCTCCCTTGCAGCGAACGCGATTTGTCCCACCTCGTGACGAAGGAGCATCACTAGTGTTTTCCGCCCTTGTGAAATGCAGGTCCCTCGCCGTGTTCGGGATGGCGGCCGTGTTGTTTGCCTTCCCAGTCATGGCGCAAACCCCTCGCACCGCCGACGGTCATCCCGATCTGAACGGATTGTGGAATGCGACCACCGTTGCGGGTCCTCATATTCAGTCCGACGATCCGAACGTCACGAATCTTCCTTCGCGCGACGGCAGCCTCGTGAATTACGAAGGCGATGGAGACCCAACCGCCGCTCC
>CAVXVL010000042.1:0-12895 GCA_963765085.1 Terriglobia bacterium
GATGTATTGCTATTCTGGATCTTTCCAAAATTGAAGCCGGCAAAATCGCTTTAGAAAATTTGAGCTTCGACTTGCGCCGTACCATCGCGGAGATCCTTAAGTTCTGCAGGCATCGGCCAACGCCAAGGCGCTCTGTCTCAACTCGCGCATCGCGCCGGAGTCCCGCAATTTCTCAGCGGGGACGCGCAACGCCTGCGCCAGGTGTTGACGAATCTCGCGGCCAATGCCATCAAGTTCACGGCGGTGCGGCGAAGTTACGCTCGAGCGCATTTCTCGAGGGTCAGGAGAAAGGGAAAGTCACGGTGCGTTTCACGGTCACCGATACCGGCATCGGAATTCGGCCGGAACAGGCCGCGGCGCTTTTTTCGCCTTTCGTGCAAGCGGACGCCTCCACCACGCGTAATTACGGCGGAACGGGACTCGGCCTCGCGATCAGCAAACAGTTGGTCGAGCTCATGGGGGGAAGCATCGGCGTCGAAAGCAAGGCGGGCCGAGGCTCGACGTTCTGGTTTACCGCGGTGTTCGAAGTAGCGTCGGCTCCTCCACTGGCGAGCGGCCGGGAAGACGGGCGCATCGGGAAGCGCAGCGCGGCGACGATCGTGGGACGAGCGGCACGAATCCTCGTCGCCGAGGACAATCTCACGAATCAGTTCGTCGCCCTCGCACAACTGCATAAGCTCGGATACGAAGCGACCGCCGTCAACAATGGCGCCGAGGCGGTAGAAGCCGTGCAACAGGGTAACTACGATCTGGTCCTGATGGACTGTCAGATGCCGGTGATGGATGGATTTGAAGCAGCTCGCCGCATTCGAAACTCGATTCGTCCGGGCATTCCGATCATCGCGCTGACGGCCGGCGCGATGCAGGACGACCAGGATCGATGCGCGTCCGAGATGAACGGTTATCTTCCGAAGCCCGTGGACCTGGGACGGCTCGCGGAAGTGCTCGCCCAGTGGCTCGGCGCTCGCGACGCGAGGGCGGATACGGCGGAAAGGATAAACGAGCCGGCGGAAATGGCAAAAACGTGAACCCTCGACCGCTGGCTACTTTCGCTTGGGGCTCTTACTCGTCGTAGGAGCCGTCGTGTCGAAAAGTTCGTCGGTGAGATTCTGATTGAACGACACGGTCTCGGCGAAGATCTGATAAATTTTCTCGCCATCGCGTTCGCGCGTGATTTCCTGAGGCCATGGATGCCGTCACTCTCGCGATAGCGCGCGAAGGCCGTCACCTCTTCGCTCGGATCGTGCGTTTTCGGATCGCGCCGGGTGAACTTCTGCTTCACGGCAGATGAGTGGACTGGTGAAAGTACACGGTGACTACGCGATCCTCGGAATCGAACACATCGACCACATCTACCGGAAGATGATCCACGACGTCTGACGCCGCGCGATTCGAACGTCAGGCCGGGCTCGTGCAGCCGGACGCGCAAAATATAAAGAACTCGTAGAGTCGTTTCGCGGATAGCGCTCGAACTGTTCGTCGGGCAGCTCCTTGGCTCCGCGCCAGTTCACGTCGGCTGCGCTTTGTCTTCGCGAAAGACGGTGGCGGATTCTTCTTTCTGGCCCAAGGCCTGGCGCTCGCGCACGCCGAGATCGTGGCCCGTGCTTGCCCTTCCGCGACGGTGACGTAGCGGGTGTAAATCTTGGCGATGCTCAGGCCGCTGAGACGATCGTTATAGAACGAGTACGCGCGTCCGTTCTCCACGCGATCCTCCATGTTGAGAAACCTGTCGCCGCCGAGCGCGGCGATCGCGTCGTCGATTACTTTGCGTGCATGCAGGTCGGCTGGCCGTCAAAACAGCGGGCAATTTGGAGGAGGGGACAACGCCCGTATTCGAGACGGCCGGCGAGTTTAGGATGGGCCCCGCGACGGGTCCCGATTGCACGGGTCCTTGGGCGAACAGCGGCGCGGTCGACATCACGAAAGGCAAAAAGCAGGTCCCTCGACTTCGCTCGGGATGACCCGCGGTTCGGCGGGACGATCCAAGTCGAGGCCCGAATGACCGATCCTCTTTCCGAATGTCAAAGGAGATCACTTCCTCGCCCCTTTCGCCTCCGGAATCGTCAAGTCCAGCTTCTCGACTTTTCCGGCGGCCGTCAGAGCCTCGCCGAAATCCTTGGGATTCCCGACGGCGACGATCGAAAAATCTTCCGGACGAATGTGCTCCTGCATGACGCGCAGCACGTCGGCGCGCGTCACGGCCGCGATCTTCTTCTGATACTCGAAGAGGAAATCCTTCGGATAACCGAAGTATTCGTACATCACCAAGCGGTTCAAAGTCTTCAAAGGACTGTCGAAGAAGAAGACGAAGCTGTTCAGCACGGTATCCTTCGCCACTTTCAATTCCTGCTCGGTGACCTCCGCGGTGCGCATCTTTTCCACTTCGGCGCGCGCCGCCTTGATCGTTTCGGTGGTGGTCATGGATTTCGTGCTGCCGGAAATGCGGAAAGGTGCCGGGATGGTCGTAGCCGGCCTCCCAGCCCGCGCCGATCGAATACGCGTAGCCGAGCTTGGTGCGAATCTGGCTCATCAGGCGGCTGGTAAAGCCGCTGCCCAGGATGTCCGATGCGACTTCCAGAGCCGGATAATCCGGATCGCGGAGCGTGCCGCCGAGCAATCCCGAAAGAGAAAAACGTCTGCGTGACGTCGTCTTTTTCGCCGAGGTAGATGCCGGGAGCGGCTTTCGCCGTCACCACGGGAAACGGCGGCACGGGCGCCTGCTCCGACTTTCCAATCGCCGAAGTTCGTTCGAGCTTGTCCTTCATTTCGTTCGTCGAAAAGTCGCCGTAAATGGCGAGCATGACGTTCTTCGGGAAGTAGTAGCGCCGGTAAAACTGCTGGAGATCCTCGCGGTGAATGCGATCGAGGTCCGCATACTCGACCTGCCATCCATAAGGTGTGTTGCGGCCGTAAAGAATAGCGCTCAGCTCGCGATCGGCGATGCCCTGCGCATCGTCATTGCGGCGCGCGATCCCGCTGCGCGTTTGCGCGATGAGCAGATCGATTTTATCCTGGCGGAATTCGGGCTCTCGTGAGGACGCCCTTAAAGACGCCGAGTACGGGATCGACGGTCTCCTTCAACGCCGAGAAGCTCACGCTCGCAGCTGGTTTCGCCGAGATTGCTTTCCACCGACGCGGCGACGTTCTCGAGCTCCTCGTCGAGTCTGATCGCCGGTTTTGGCGTGCGTGCCGCCGGAGCGCATCACGTCGGCGGTGATTTCGCCGAGGCCGTGTTTATCGGGAGGATCGAACAGGTTCCCTGTGCGGACCAGCGCGAAGCCGTCGATGAGCGGGAGTTCGTGATCCTCCAGCAGGAAGACGCGCATGCCGTTTGAGAGCGTGAACGTCGCAGGCTGCGGGATGCTTGCACCTGCGCGCAAAGGCGGAAATTTCAGATCCTTATAAGAAGGAATCGCCGAGAGGCGATGGGCGCCTTCGCGGCCTCCTTCAGTGGCGATGCCTGCGGCCACGCGGCCGTGCAGAAGAGGGTCGACAACAACGCCGTAAGCAGGATGCTACGCCGCATTATTTTGCACCTCCATCGAGGCTTTCCGCGGCTCCGGAAGCGCCGCCGGCTCCAGGCGGCACGAACGTGAAAGCGACCGTCCGATGGTCCGGGATCAGATAGATCCGCGCGACGCGTCGAACGTCGTCGGCCGTGATTTTGTCGTAGTCTTCCAGTTCGGTAAACAATCTGCGCCAGTCGCCGAAGTTCACCGCATAGGAGCACAGCTCCGAGGCGAGGCCGGAGTTGCTTCGCGAGCCTGCGAATCAGGTCCGCGCGCAGTTTTGTTTTCACGCGCTGCAACGTTTCTTCGTCCGGCTTTTCCTTCTTCGCCTGCTCGATCAGGGTGTAAAATTCTTTTTCGTTTTCCTCCACCGAATGACCGCGGGAGGGCGCGACGTAAAACAGAAAGAGCGAAGGATATTTGCCGCCGGGGAATGTCGATTGGGCTGCCCGCGCCGAGGGCCATCTGCTTATCGCGAACCATATCCCTATAAATCGTTGACGGTGCGGCCGCTCGGAGAGGATTTCGCTCAAAACGTCGAGCGTCGGCGTCGTCTTTCGAGTATTGATCGGGACGTTTATATCCAATAATCATGAAAGGGCTGCGCAGGCGAAACGACGGCCACGCGGCGCTCCCCTTCCTGCACCGGTCCGTCGGTCAACTTGCGAATTGGCAAGGGACGAGCGGGAAGCCGGCCAAAATATTTCTCCGCCATGCGGCGAGCCTCGCGCGGATTGACGTCGCCGGCAATGCCGATCGTGATGTTCGCGGGAACGTAATACTGATTGTAAAAACGCTCGGCGTCGGGACGGCGGAAGTGATCGATATCGCTGGCCCATCCGCCCGGCATGTTGCGATAGGGATGCGCGAAAAAGGCCTTGCGCCACCAGCGCTTCGATCAGCTTTCCTTGCGGGCTCGATTCCACGCGCATGCGCCGCTCTTCGCGCACGACGTCGCGCTCTTTGTAAAACTCGCGGAAAACGGGGTGCAGAAATCGCGAGGATTCCAGCAGAAACCAAAGTTCGATGCGATTCGAAGGAAAGCTATAAAAATAATTGGTGGAATCTTCGCCGGTACTGGCGTTCATGTCGAGGCCGCCGTTCTCTTCGACGACGCGATCGTATTCGTTCGACTCGACGTAGCTTTCCGCTTTATCGATATCTTTCTCGACTTCCGCGGCGAGTCTCTTGACCTTCTCGGGATCGGCCAGACCTGCCTTTGCTTCTTTCCTCGTCCAGACGTGCGTAGGTGGCGTCGACCACGTCGAGAGCTTTCTTCTCTTCCGGCCAATTCGTGGTGCCGATGGTGGGCGTCCCCTTGAAGGCCATGTGTTCGAACATGTGCGCGAGGCCCGTCTGGCCGCCGGGATCGTCGACCGATCCGACGTTCACGTAAGTGTGAAACGAAACGACCGGAGCTTCATGCCTTTCGATCACGAGGAAGTGCAGGCCGTTGGGGAGCGTGAAATCAGTGACCTTCTTCTCGAAATCCTTTAGCGATTGAGCGGAGAGCGGAGAAGGCGTTGCGGAAATCAGCGCCGCGGACAATGCCAGGGGCAGGGACAGGAGAGGGAAACGGAGCCTCAGATTGTTCAGAGTAGCAGTGGGCCAGAGAAATGCGATGATCACGTTGCCGCGTGATAGCGCCGTGCCAGGTGACGGGGTATACTTGAAGGCGAACTCGCAGTCAAATTTCGACCAAAGTGCGGTCGGTCGTGCCTGGAATCCGAGGCCGTGATCGCGATTTGAAACCGCAGTGAAATTCAGGGGGTAAGATGCGAACTTTAACAGTCCTGGCCTTGTTTCCGTGGCCTGCTTTGCGGCCGATACCGGACGTTTAAAAACGGAAGTAGATCCTGGACGGGCTGGCGTTTTCGTCGATGGCAATACTCGGTCCGGCCGCCAACTTCAAGGTCGGTCAGACGTATGAGCTTCCGGCGGGGGAGCATGATTTGAAACTGGTGGATCCCCGCTACCAGCCGATCGAAAAGAAAATTACCATCGTGGCCGGCAAGAAGCTCGTCGTGACGGAAACGATGATGAAACTACCCGTGCCGAAGCCGCCCTTCGGATATTTGCGGACCGAGAACGAGGATCACTTCGCCGCGGTTTATATCAACGATCAGTTCATGGGTCACACGGACGAGTTCAGCAATCCGGGGCAGAAGCTCGCGCTGAATCCGGGGACTTATGAAATTAAGATCGTGCCTCGCAGCGGGCAGAATCCAGTGACGAAGTCGGTGACGATCGAAGCGGAGAAAACGATCCTCGTTAAGTAGCGATCCGCGCGAAGCGGCTCGACGGGCCTGCCGATCGGCTTATGCTAGATGCTTTTATGCGGACGACGATCGACATGCCCGACGCTTTATACCGCCGCACCAAAGCGGTCGCGGCGCTTCGGGGTTCAAGTCTGAAGGATTTGATCGTTCAAGCCGTTGAGCGCGAGGTTAGCGCCTCGAAGCCCTCCCCGAAGCCTAAGGCCAAACGAGCCTGCCTGCCCTTGATGAAATCCTGGAAGGGACCCAAGCTAGACTTAACCAATTTCGATTTCGATGAACTACTTGGTTGACGTGAATGTGTGGGTAGCGTTCGCCTTGGTGGGGCACGTGCACCACGCAGTTGCTCGGGCGTGGTTCGAAGCACCCGACGAGAACGGGTCGGGAGGGGCCCGTCTGTTGTTTTGTCGTGTGACGCAAAGCGGCTTCCTGCGTCTTCTGACGAGCCGGAGAATCATGGGCGTCAACACGCTGGACGCGGAAGGCGCCTGGCGATTCTACGACTCCCTTCTGGATGATGAGCGGGTCAGATTTGCAAGTGAACCTGTTCAACTCGAAGCCGTCTGGCGCGAAACGACACGCCGGCACGATGGAGGACCCAACTTCTGGACCGACGCGTACCTGGCCGCATTCGCCGCCGCCGCTGGGCTCACGGTCGTCACGTTCGACGGTGGTTTCCGGAATCACCGCAACGTTCGGGTTCGCTTGCTAACGGCCTGAGCCCGAAGGAAGCTACTTCACGTTGAGGATATCTTTTTCCTTGGCCTTGGCCGCTTCGTCCAGCTTTCCGATGCTCGCGTCGGTCATCTTCTGAATGTCGTCGAGCGCGCTTGCGTTCCTCGTCTTCGCTGATGAGTTTGTCCTTGAGCAGCTTCTTCAGATGCTCGTTGGCGTCGCGGCGAATGTTGCGCGCGGCCACGCGATGATCTTCGGCGACGTGATGCAGACGCTTGACGATTTCCTTGCGGCGCTCCTCGGTGAGCGCCGGGATCGGGCACGCGGATCAGTTTGCCGTCGTTGGCCGGGATTCAGGCCCAGATCGGAACTGCGGATGGCCTTCTCGATGGCGCCGATCTGCGAAACATCCCAGGGCTGAATGGTGATCAGCGACGGCTCCGGCACATGCAGGTTGGCCACTTGGTTGAGCGGCGTCGGGGTGCCGTAGTAGTCCACCGCGATGTTGTCGAAGATGCCGACCGATGCGCGGCCGGTGCGGATGGTGGCCATCTCGTGCTGCAAATCCGACAGCACTTTTTCCATGCGCGTCTTGGCGTGGGCTTCGAGCTCTCGACGTTTTGAAAAGCGTGTCGGGTGGCTGCTGGGTTCTGGTTTCATGATCTCGTCTCTCAATGAATCAGTGTGCCGATCGGTTCGCCCATCGCCATACGCATTATATTGCCGTCGACGGTCAAATTGAAAACGACGATGGGCAGCTGGTTGTCGCGGCACATGGCGACGGCCGAGGCATCCATCACCCGCAGGTCTTTCGCCAGCACCTCAGATAGCTGACTTCGTTGTACACGCACGGCGTCGGGAGCTCAGCGGGTCCTTATCGTAGACGCCGTCGACGCGGGTGGCTTTGGCCATGATGTCGGCCTTAATCTCCAGGCGCGCGCAGCGTGGCGGCCGTGTCGGTGGAGAAATAGGGATTCGAGGTGCCGCGCCGCGAAAATCGACGATGCGGCCTTTTTCCAGATGGCGGATGGCGCGGCGGCGGATGTAAGGCTCGGCCACTGCGTGCATCTCGATGGCGGTCATGACGCGCGTGGGGACGCCCTTCTTTTCGAGCGCGTCCTGCAAGGCGAGCGCGTTGATCACGGTGGCGAGCATGCCCATGTGATCGGCCGTGACGCGGTCCATGTCGCGGGCCGCGGCGGCCACGCCGCGAAAAAAATTGCCGCCGCCGACCACCAGGCCGATCTGCACGCCGGCTGCCGCGACTTCGGCGACTTCGGCGGCGAGCGCCTTCACCCGTTCGGCGATCGATGCCGAAGGACGCTCCGCCGGCCAGCACCTCGCCGCTGAGTTTCAGCAGAATGCGCTGGTATTGGGGCATGCGTATCGCCTCCGGCGCTCACTTGAGCCGTGCGGCTACTCGTTCTCGCGGCGCTTCTTCAGCCGCGGCCGCGTCGCCGACTTTGAAGCGCACGAAGCGCGACACCGTGATGTTCTCGCCGAGCTTGGCGATCTTGGTCTTGATCAGTCGGCGATGGTGAGTCGTGTTCTCCTTGATGAAGGGCTGCTCCATCAGGCAGACTTCCTCGTAGAATTTGCGATGCGGCCTTCGACGATCTTGTCGAGAATCTTTTCGGGCTTGCCTTCGGCGAGGGCGCGCGCGCGCTGCGATGTCCGTTCCTTGTCGAGTGACCGCTTCCGGTGACGTCTTCCCGGCGGATGAACTGCGGATCGGCGGCGGCGATCTGCATGGCGACATCGTGCACCAGACCTTGAAAATCCTCGGTGCGCGCGACGAAATCGGACTCGCAGTTGACTTCGATCAGCACGCCCAACTGGGCGCCCGCGTGAATGTAGCTGCCGATGACGCCCTGCTTGGTGGTACGCGTGGCCTTCTTTGCCGCCGACGCGATGCCGCGCTTGCGCAGAACCACTTCCGCCTCCGTCGAGATCGCCCTTGGCTCTCGACGAGCGCCTTCTTGCATTCCATCATGCCCGCTCCGGTGCGCTCGCGGAGCTGCTTGACTAAATCTGCACTGATCTCCATGGTTTCCTTTTCGAGGAGCGGACGGTCACGGGCTGACCCCTCGCTGCATCCGCCTGGATCCCGCATCCGGAGCCTCAACAGTCGGACGGTTAAAAATCCAGCGGGTGCAGCTAGACGTTCTGTACGACTTCGCTCACGCCCGCTCGGCCGCCGGACCCTTGCGCGGCAGGGACATCGACGGCAGGTCTCCTCCGACAGCGATTCCGACATAAGCTGCTCGGCGTACTTCGGATCGAAGTACTGCGCGTACTCGGGATCTCCTCCGGTCCGCGGTGTTCGTCCGCGCCACGATTTTCTCGGCCGCGAAATCCTGCTCGGTGGCGAGCTGCGCGGCCCTCGGCCACAGCGTCGGCGATTTTGTTCGTGAACAGGCGGATGGCGCGCAGCGCGTCATCGTTGCCCGGAATCACGTAATCCACCTTGTCGGGATCGCAGTTGGTATCCACCACGGCTACCACCGGGAATGCCCAGCTTGCGGGCTTCCTCCACGGCGATCGCTTCCTTGTTCGAATCGACCACGAACAGCATGTCCGGAAGCCCGTTCATGTCCTTGATGCCCGCCAGATTCTGGTTCAGGTGCTTGCGCTCCCGCTCCAGGCGGACGACTTCCTTCTTGGCGCGGCCGTCCCAGTTGCCTTCGGCGGCCATCGCGTCCAGTTCCTTCAGCCGCTTGATGGACTTCTGCACCGTGGTCATGTTGGTGAGCAGGCCGCCCAGCCAGCGCTGGTTCACATAATATTGCTGAGCAGCGCGTCGGCTTCCTCGGCGATGGCTTCCTGCGCCTGGCGCTTGGTGCCGACAAACAGCACCGTCTTGCCCTGCGCGGCCATCTCGCCCACATACCGCATCGCGTCTTTGAACAGCTTCAGCGTCTTCTGCAGATCGATGATGTAGATGCCATTGCGTTCGCCAAAGATGTATTCTTTCATCTTTGGATTCCAGCGCTTGGTCTGGTGCCCGAAGTGAACGCCTGCTTCGAGCAATTCTTTCATGCTAATTGACGGCAAATAGCCTCCTTCATTTGAAAGGCCGCGACACGGTCCTAAATGCGAGATCTGGCTCGAGGGTACGCGGCCCAAAGCGGAATTTGCGGCCCAGGGCGCAAATGAAGGGCGACGGACCGTCAGAGCCGCCAGCACTGTCCACGAAGAGATCGCTGCGCGTACCCGGACTGTGGCAGCAAGGCACCAACACGGCCGAAGCGGCTAGCGCTTGGAGAACTGGAAGCGTTTGCGAGCGCCCTTCTGTCCGTACTTCTTGCGCTCGTGCTGGCGGGCGTCCCGGGTCAGGAATCCGAGCTCCTTCAGCTTGCCGCGCAGTTCGATATTGAACTCGAGCAGAGCGCGCGCGATGCCCAGCTTCGCCGCGCCGGCCTGGCCCGGTCAGACCCGCCGCCGCTGGCGATGATCAAAATATCGAACTTATCGGCGGTCTCGGTGGCCAGCAGCGGCTGCCGCACGATCGCGCGCGACGCTCGCTCGGGAAATAGTGTTCGAACGGGCGGCCGTTGACCGTAATCTGGCCCTTGCCCGGCCGCAGGAACACGCGCGCCACCGCACGTCTTGCGGCGGCCCGTACCCAAATGTTGAACCAACTGCCACTCACTAAATCCTCCTTATCTTAGGACCATTCGGCACCAACGCCACCGGCTTCTGCGCCTGATGCGGATGCTTGTCGACCCGCGTAAACCTTCAGCTTGCGGTACATCTGCTTGCCCAGCTTAGTTCTTGGGAAGCATTCCCTGGATGGCGTCTTCGACCATCCGTGCCGGACGCGTGGCGCGCACCTTGCGGGCCTGGTTCCGCCAATCCGCCGGGATAACCCGAGTGGCGGCGATAAATCTTCTGCTCTTCTTTCCGGCCAGTCAGCCTGACCTTGGCGGCGTTCACCACGATCACGTGATCGCCCGTATCGATAAACGGCGTATAGGTGGGCTTGTGCTTGCCCATCAAAATGCATGGCGGCTTTGCTGGCCAGCCGGCCCAGGACGGCGTCCTCGGCGTCGATCACGATGCCAGTTGCGCGCGATGTCCTCCGGCGAGGGAAATGCGGTTTTCATGTAGACAGACCTTCTCCGTGCGTGACGTTCAGCTCACTAGATTAGCCGATTTGGGAATTGTCAACGGGACCAACGCACTGCGAGAGCGGGTCGCCGAGTCGGGAAACTTCGGCGGCGATCGTGTACTAAACCCTAGGCCCATGGGAAGGATTGATCCAACTGGGCAAAGGAGCGAAAATTAAAACGTTCCAGCGGAAGGTGCGAAAAAAGATCCGCGCCGCGACCGACTGGTAGTACTACGAGTTCTAATGTACTGGGAAGCGTTGTACGATACAGTGTCCGTCCCTCCGAGGCAACATGGGGAAATATTAGTCGTGTAACGTGAAACGGGTTTCTATCACTGCGGCGTTCCGGTCTGTTTTAAAATGCCTGGAAGTGAAAGCCGATAAAAAAAGCCGGCCGCCTGCTCCCGACAGACGCACACCGTTAATTCGGGAATCCGCTGGCGAGCAGACGCGGCCAGCGGGCGTAGGTCGCTAGGGTGTAGGTTCTGAACTTTGGATGCTGCGGCGATCGTGTCCCCCGCCGTTGGGGCAATCGCCGTTGACACTCGGAGGTTCAGGCGCTGGCAAAGGTGACCGATGGCCTGGTGCTCTCAATGCAATGCCCAAACCGAACTGTTCGATGGCGACGTACCCATCTGCGTGCGCTGTTCGGAAGAACGAGAGTCACCGCGCAGACTCACTCCTGAGGAACGGGAGGTCACGGCCGTCCTGGTGCAAGAGATCGTGGACGCGCGTGCCAGGTGAATGCAGCTTACGAAGCATTCAACGCCGTAGTGACAGATATCCCGATCCGATTCCCCGTCTCCGACGGAGCCGAGCGTATCCACGGAAGCATCGAACCGGCTCGCGGTCGCCCGCAAGGAAATGATGAGGGCACATAAACGGCTGAATGAATTTGTAGGGCACGGGATCGTACCCGAAGACCTCGAAAAGAATTTCAGGCGGAGCGCTGACGGCAGCGACGTGCGGTTGGCCCCGCGCAGGGCACGGAGTTAGTACTTAGGCGGCTTGATCCGCCCTTCCCACAAGCTCTTGTTGTTTTCCTCGCAGGAGTATTCCGAGCATTTCCCAGTCTGGACGCAGGGTGAACGTGCGCGTGTTCTTCCACGGGCGTGTTACACGCTTTCTTCGGATTCCAGTCGATTCGGTCATCTCGAAAGCGATGTGCCCGAGATCCGTGCGCGTGTAGCGCTGGATGACGTGTAATTGCTCGCTTAATGGATGGCCGACTGTGTCGAGCCTGGTTTTGGTATTGAAGTTGACCGTTTCGATCACCAGCGTGTCGCCATCCCAGTGGCCGATCGAGTCTCCGTACCAGGTCGGATCGGCTTTGCGATGCGGACGTCCATCGATCGGGACGACGACAAAGACGTTATTCACCTCAAACAAGAAAGTGAAATACGTCGGGCTTTGCATGATCTGGAATGGGCTCGGGTGCGTCGACCGAGCGCGTCATCCCGAAGGGCAGACAGGCTCCGGCGTAATCGCCCTGAGTCGGGGTCGTACTTTTTCCATTCGGTTTCGCCCCACGGCGTGAAGGCGCAGCGGCGCGAAACCTTTCTGATTCTTTCCCGTCCCTGGTCATATCGGGAACGTAGGGACGTTCCCACACGCCGCTGAAATCGACCTTTCCCGCAGGGGTTCGAGGCGTCGGGTCCGCCGGAGGCTGAGACGATTGCTGGGCCATCGCCACGTTCACGGTCATCGCCGCGAACGCCAGAAACAAAAACAGAGGGACTGCCGGTTTGCTCACCCGTCGCTCCTATTTTTCCGACGTCTCGGGCGCGGAAGTGCCCGTGGGAACGCTGCGGCCATCCGGGAATTTTACAGAGCGCATATTGCAGGTCTTCGATCCGTCCTTGGCAAGATAGCCGTCGATGACGACCTGATCGCCGGGCTTCAGCGATTCCCTGCTCCAGCCGTTGCGCGTGAGCGTGTTGGGCGCTCCGCCCTCGCACTGCCAACGTCCCGCGGAGGCTGGCTCGTCCTTGACGTCCAGATAGAGCCAGATATGCGGGTTGGTCCATTCAAGCTTCGCGACCGCGCCCCGCAAGGTGATGGTTTTGTTCTGATCGAATTCGGCGGCAAACGAATGATGCGCCGCAATCGGCGTCACCGCCAAGAGAATCGCGACGACCGCGAAGAATCCTAAAGCCCAGCGCATCCGATGGCACACTCCCTGGATCAGAATGATTCGGGCCTCGGGAAGGCAGTCAACCGCACCTTCGGCTTGGCACTACCGATTCAGGAGTTTCTTCACATCCCGCTTCGCGTGAATGATTCGAACGATGCGAAGCGGCTGCGAGGGCTTGTAAATAATCAGG
>CAVXVL010000043.1:0-91687 GCA_963765085.1 Terriglobia bacterium
GGGGAAACCGGATCGAAGTCGGCCGCCTCGAGCCACGCGTCGCAGCGTTTGCTCCTTGAACTTCCGTCGCCGCTCCGCCCATCACGCCGCCGATGGCCACCGGCACGCGGGCGTCGGCAATCACGCACATCTGTCCATCGAGGCAAAATAGGTCTTGTGGTCGATGGCCTCGATGGTCTTGTTCGGCCCGCGGGCGGCGGACGACAACGAGGGGCCGTTGAGCCGGCGAGGTCACGTCGAAGGTGTGCAGCGGCTGGCGGCTGTCCATCATCACGTAGTTCGAGACATCGACGACGTTGTTGATCGCCGCGATGCCGATGCGTCGCCAGCCGCTTCGCCAGCCAATCGGGACTCGGACCGACGCGGACGCCGCGAATCACGCGGGCCGTGTAACGCCCACAGAGATCGGGGCAATCAATGCGCACCCGCACGAGGTCTTCCACGCGCGTCTTGCCTTCAGCGGGTCGTGCGGCCGGGGATCGAGAGGGCGGAGTCCCACAGCACCGAGACTTCCAGCACGATGCCGATATGGCCCAGGCAATAGGGCCGGTTGCTGGTCACCTCGATGTCGATGGCCAGATCGTCGCCGACCTCATGGGTCTCCTCGTGATTCAGCCCGGCCATCATCAGCCGCTGTTCGAATTCCCGCGGCGACATGGTGAGGGGCACGTATTGCTGTAGCCAGTTCCAGGAGACGAGCATGGGAAAAATCCGAAATACGAATGTCGAAATCCGAAACAAATTCAAATACAAAATGGCAAAGGCTCGAAAGCGAAGCCGTCCGCGCAATGGAGTAGCGAACACGCCGTGGTGGCCAGTTAAAGTCCTGAACTGCCGAGCGTATCAAGGTACTCCGACCACTCAGCGTCGGGGTCGGCCGTCAGTTCAATCGGGTACGGCTCGTCGTGCGGAAGGACATCGTTGATCCGATGGGCCGATTCCTGAAGGTCGGACGCGTAGAACACCCATTGGCGCAAGCCATCGCAGGTCAGCACATGGGTCAGGATCGCATGATTGTCTCGCTCAAAGGCGCAAACAAGAGGTCCTCACAGTGTTGCATGCTTCCAAGCTCACCCGAAGTTGGCTGTCCCGATTCGTTGTCGCGTTCGTCTATTTCCATACGATTCGTAGCCGGTGTGGCAGTTGCGGATGCCCGGCAAGCGGACGGAGGTTGCTGGCGGATTCGGACAATGATCGGCATGTCATGCAGCCTCCCCCTCCGAGATTGCCCAAGTGTCGTCGATGGTGACTTCGGCAAGCTGTCAAATGCGCAAGTGGTCTTCTCGCTGTGCACAGGCAAATACCTTGATCAAGTTCGCACCCATTTCCCTTAGGACCATACAATCGTCCGCAGAGGGTTGGAGACTATAGGTACTAAGTATCGATTTCTACACTTGAGGGTACTGCCGGCTCGGACTTCTTAGACGCGAGCACCAATCCCCCGGCGGCGACGCAGGCCGCCGTGATCGCCCAGGGAGCGAGCAAATAATGCGTGATCAGAAAACCGCCGAGCGGCGGCGCTGCGATCTGAGAAATCGATGTCAGCGATTGGTTCAGCCCTAAGACACTGCCGGTTTCGCTGCGCGGCGCCGCGTGCGTGATCATGCTGGTCAGCGTCGGACGCACCAGCCCGCCGATCGCGAGCACGGTGATCGCGCCCACCAGCATGGGAATCGAATGCGCGAAGGCCATCATGAAATATCCGATCGCGTAAGCGGCGAAGCCCGTGCGATTGAGCGCGCGCTCGCCGTAGCGTTTCACCATGCGGCCGAGGCCGGGGCCCTGCAACAGAATGCCGAGAAATCCAGCCCACGCCCACGCGTATCCGGTTTGCGTCGGGCCGAACGGCTGGCCGTGCCAGGTGAAGCGGCGTTCGGCGAACAGCGGCAATCCCGCGACGAACATCGAGAAGGAGAACGCGAAGCACAGGAATTCGATCAGCAAGGTGGACAGCACCGGCATGCGGAAATATTTCGCGTACTCGCCCCATTGAATAATCGAAACGCGGCGTCCTCCGGGAGCGGCTGGCCCCGCGCCATTGTCCGCGCGCGATTTCTGGCTCACCTCCACCGACGGCAACAGGAACGTGGTCGCCAGGATGCTCGTGAGCGATAACAGCGCCGCCGCGTACATCGGATAGCGGTAGCTGTACCCGGCGAGAAATCCGGAGATCGCGGGTCCGATCAGGAATCCGAGGCCGAACGCGATTCCGATGATCCCGAAAGATTTCGCTCGCTCTTCGGGTTTCGTGACGTCGGAAATATAGGCTTGTGCGAGCGAAAGATTCCCGGCCGTCGCGCCATCGATGATGCGCCCGACGAAAACCAACCACAGGACGTTCGCGTTGGCCGTGATCAGGAATCCGATGCATGTTCCGATCTGGCTGACGATCAGCAGCGGCTTGCGGCCCATGTGGTCGGACATGCGGCCGAGCAGCGGTCCTGAGATCAACTGAAAGGCCGCGTACACGCCGACCAGCCAGCCCGCGACCGTGGGCGTCGCGCCGAGGCGCTCCGCATAAAACGGTAGCAGGGGGATCATCAGCGTCAAGCCGAGGACGTCCACGGCGACGATCAGGAAGATGGGGAGAAGAGGATTCTTGCCGGGCAAACCACTATGATGACACGCGCGAGGAGCCGAACGGCGCCACGTGGGTCACTTTTTGGGATTAGACTTCATCGCCTGGAACAGGAGGATTCCCTTTCCCCGCTTTTTTCAGCATTCGTTTCGCCGCCGGGATATGAGCGCGCTCCGCTCGCTCGCGAAAGTAATCCTCGGTCCGGAGCGCCGAAAGTTTCTCCGCCACGGCCACATTGATGAATTGATTTAGTGCGACACCTTCATTCGACGAAACCTTCTTGGCTTCCTCAAGCAGTGACGATTGCAGGCGCAGTGCCACATTATTTCTTCTCACGCGACTCGAACTCCTTCCACGCTGCGGGAGGGGGCAGCGTTCGAATCCCAAATCTACCCGCAGCCGACCTTAAATGACGAACGTCGAACGTAACCAGCCGGCCAGCCCTTCCGTTGACGGCAGTCTCCAAGACCATTTCGTCGGCCGGATCTTTCAGCGAAGGCCTCCAGAGAAAACGCAGCGCGACGGGCTCCGCGACCGCAGCCAACGCGTCGAGAACGGAGTTTGTTTCGGAAATCGTAAGACCCGATGCGGCCAAGTGTTCTGCTCTTGTCAGCACAGCTTCGTACTCAAGCATGATAGGCACCGAAATCAAAACTTCGATTCGGCGATCCAACGCTGCCAGCAGCAACTTGCGAGACGCGCCTCGGTCACTCCGCAACGCCGCCACTAATACATTCGTATCGAATACGGTACGCACACCATGCCAAATGATATCACATGCAATAGATTGTCTTATGGCAACCGGAACACCACCAGCGACTCGTTGTTATTATCGTCCCCGCCGCCGACCGCCATCCCTCCGCCTTCCGCGATCGCGACGTATTGCTTCCCGTCTTTGCCCAAGTACGTCATCGGCACCGACGCCGCGCTATAGGTGAGCCGCGTCACCCACAGCTCTTTCCCCGTCTTCGAATCGAACGCGCGAAAGCGATGATCGTTGGTCGCGCCGATGAAGACGAGTCCGCCAGCGGTAACGATCGGCCCGCCCATGTTGTAGCGTCCCGTGTTCTTCTTGCCCTCGGGCAATTCGTCGGTCACGCCGAGCGGGACGCGCCACGCGAACTCTCCGGTGCTCGCATTCACTGCCGTGAGATTTCCCCAGGGTGGTTTGCGGCACGGCCACGTCTTATCGCGATCGATCAAGCCGCGCGGATCGAGCACCACGGCTTCGAAGCGCGGCGGCGGGCCGCCTCCGAAAATACTGTTCTTGTCGTAAGGACTCTCCGCGCCGTCCTTCATCTTCTCGATCCATCCGATCGACCCCGGTTCCTGCGTATTGACGAACACATATCCGAGCTTCGGATCGGTCGCCGTCCCACCCCAATTCGACGAGCCGATATTGCCGGGATAAAGAACCGCGCTATGCGGCGGCGTTCCTGGGGCACGATACGGATAGGTCGTATACGGTCCGTTGTTGACGATGCCGCCGCTGCGTTTAATCACGTCCTGGCAGGCGGCCGCATGTTCGGGCGTCGTATCCTCGGCGGTGACCACGTCGGCCATCGTGAAATTGTGGCTCGACATCTCGGGAGGCTTCAGAGGAATCGGCTGCGTGGGCGACGCGGCCTCACCGGGAACTTCGCTCTTGGCGACCGGACGCTCCTCGACGCCGAATACCGGCTTGCCCGTGACGCGATCCAGGATGAACATGTAGCCCAACTTGCCCACCTGCGCGAGCGCTGGAATCTTCTTCCCGTTCTGCACGATGTCGACCAGCCCAGGAGCAGGGGCAGATCGTAATCCCACATATCGTGATGGATCGCCTGAAAATACCACTTGAGTTTTCCTGTCATCGCATCGAGTGCGACGACGGAATTTCCGAATAGATTATCGCCCGGCCTGTCGCCGCCCCAATAGTTCGCCGAAGGTCCACCGAGCGGCATATAAACCAAGCCCCGCTCGGTGTCGACCGTCATCGTGAATCCCCAGGTATTCACGCCCGCGCGATTCTTCCAGCCGTCGTTCTTCCAACTCTCGTGGCCGGGTTCGCCGGGCTGGGGGATTGTATGGAACTCCCAAATCTTCTTGCCCGTGCGGACGTCGTAAGCGCGCGTGTTTCCCGGCGGCCCGTTCGGCGCTTCGCCGTTGTTCGCCCCGACGATCGCCATCCCGCGATAAATGGTCGGCGGGGAATCGTACGGGACCGTCATCTCGATCACGCCCTCGTCGCCGAATCCTGGAATCAGCGCGCCGGTTTTCGCATTCAACGCGACCATCTTCGAACCGGTGGTCGCGAGCAATCGAGCGGGTGCGTCTTTGTCTCCCGGCCAGTACGCGACTCCGCGCTTCGAGACCGGAAATTTCGAAGTGTACGTCCACAGTTCTTTGCCGGATTCCGGTTCGAGCGCGACCACGCGATGGCCAGTCGTGATATACATCACGCCTCCGATCACGATCGGCGTCACTTCCGAAAAAGCACCCAAATTTGCACGCAATACCTTGCGCTCTTCGTCGGTGCGAAAACGAAAGCTCCACACCTTTTCGAGCCTGGTAACGTTGGACGCATTGATCTGCTTCAGTGGCGAGTAGCGCGTCCCCGCGAGATCGCGATTGTACATAGGCCAATCGCCATCCGGAGTCTTAGAAGTACTCGCCTTGGTCTCCTGCCCCGAAGCAGCACCAACCAGCGAGACCGCCGTCGAGCTTACGAAGATCAGAGGCGCAACTTTCATTCCGAACCTCCCACGCATGTCATCCCGAGCAAAGTCGAGGGACCTGCTTTTTCGTCGGCAGCTTGCGAAACCGCAGCCGATCCCATCTCAATCGCATTCGTCGAGGAAGTATATCAGCGCATCGAGGATGTGGCGCGCGCCCGTGGCGTGCCGCGTCGACGCTCTCGTCGACGCCTCGCCTTCGATGAATTCAATTTCTACTTCGTTAGCCGAGCCGTCTGAATCTTCGCTCCGCCGCCCGCCCACGCGACCAGCGTCTCATCGCCCGCATGCACGATCCTTGGATAGCCCAGTGTGCTGCGTCCGCCTTCGGCGACCTGCACGACCGGGACCGGCAACGCCCGCGCTCGAGACTTCGCGCACCAGGATCTTGGCGCCTTTGGCGCTCTGCTCCAGCCACGACACGTACGCGCCGCCCTCATCATTCAGCGCGATCGACGTGTATCCGAAGGAATGTCCCGTGCTCACCATCACCGGCTTGCTATAAGTCACGCCGTCGTCGGTCGAAAACACCATCTGCACATGCGGCATCGTCCCCGCGCCGGTCCACCAGGAGATCGCCACGCGATCGCCCTTCGCCGCGGCCGCGGCTGCGTTGGTCGGGCAGGCGTTGATCTTCCAGTTATCAGGATTCAGATTCTTCGACGCCGTCCACTTTCCATTTTCGAATCGAATCGTCGCAATGTCGCGGATGTCCCCCGGCGTGTGATCGCGATACGCGATCAACAGACCCTTTGCGGTTTTCACGATCGACGTCGGGCAGCACGCGCATACGTCGTTATCGATCGTTTCTTCCTTCAGAATCTGACCGTCGGAATTCACGATCGTGCGCTTCATGGAAACCGGACCGTCCTCGCCCTTCAGCGCCTCGAGCCAAATCACCGAGGCTTCATGCTCGCCGCTCGCCACCACCGACGCGAGCCCGTGCTGCACCATGCTGCGATCCTTATGCGCCAGAATCGGCGTGGTCCATTTCACGCCGTCTTTCGAGGCCGATACATACAGGAACTCGGCGTCCGGATCGTCACCCGGCGTTTCGATCCAATGCGCGAACAGCGCGCCATCGGGAAGCGCAATCACTTCGGGAAGCTCCGCCGCATGGCGAAACACTTTCCGATCCGCTGCGACTGTCTTCGCCGCCGACCATTGCCCGCCCTTGCGCACCGCATATTTCAGCGTGTAAATGTCCGATTGGGTTGGGTTCAATCCAGCTCAATAAAGGACTGCCGTCGGCGGCCACCGACCAGCTCGCCTGCAAGCTATTCGCGGTGGACGGATTCGGCTGCGTCTCGGCTTTCAAAGCCTGCGCATATCCCGGCAGCGCGAGGGCGCCGGTCATCGCCAGTACAAAGAGAAAAGATTTCATAAGTCCTCGATCAGCGGCCGATGTAGGGTTCGCGGCCACCTGATTATGATAGGCCTCGTGCGCGGAAATACGGTAGGGGGTCAGTCTGACCACTACCGGAAATCGAAACCCCACGAGCCAAACCCACTAAACTTGTCATCCCGAGGCGCGCAGCGGAGAGGGACCTGCTTTTAAAGATTTGTGTATCTCAGAAGACACTGCCAGGGCTACCGCTACGGGCGGCACACCGACGCATCCAAGTTATTGGACACGCCGGAGGTAATCGCGGTAGTCTTCCCGGCAGCGGGATCGAACAACATCAAATGTTGTACCCACACGGTGCGTTCTTGCCGCCCGCCAGGCAATGGCGCAAGATCTCGTGGCGTGACGTAGAGTAGTTGGTCGCGTCCCGGCACCCACAGAATGTCACCCTGGCTGGCGCTCGCGACCTTGGTCAGTTTCATCGTGGCAGCCTCAACCACGTAGTAATCGAATTGCGGAGCCGAACTGTTCGTGTCGAGGCCGAGTTCTCCCACCAGCAGCCATTTCGCATCGCGAGACCACCCGATGTATAGAATCGGCGTGTCGCACTTCCCGATCGTCCCGTGGTTATCGATGGGACATATATCGGTCTCAATCGTGAAGTGACCAACGACCTTGCCACTGCGCGAAACCGACAATTCTTCGTCGTTACTGCAAGCTTCGACGTCCCCGGCTTTTACAAAGTGAGCACACCCGTTCTGCGGCTTCGTTTCGCCGCTCGACGGCATGGGCGCCGGGCCGAGCACGCGCTCTTGCCCCGTCTTCGAATCGAAGCTCCACAACTTCGAATTTTCCTCATACGGCTCAGGCGAGACGAAGGTAATTTTGCCATTCGTGCAAGCAGGAAGATAATGATTGCGCGGCGACTGAGTCAGGGCTTTTGAGAGCGCCATCGGCCGGATTCCAATTCCAGATTTGCTGGTAACTGTGGCCCTCTTCCTGGTACACGCGGCGGCTGAAAACGACCTGCCCGTTCAGCGAGCAAGCCACGACGAACAACAGGAGCAGGAAGACGAATCTCGTTTTTCCCAACATCGTCATTAGTTTATTACCATGCGCTCGAAAAGCGACATCTTCTTTATATGTTCGCCTGTTTAATCCAGAAAAAGCATCCAAAATGGAGAAGATATAGCGAAAGAGGCCCATTGCACACGAGAATTCGAGGTAAACTAGCGCTGATGGAACCTACTTCCGATTTCTACCGGATCAACAAACTCCCGCCCTACGTGTTCGCCGTCATCAACGAGATGAAGGCCAAGGCGCGGGCCGCCCAGCACGATGTCATCGACATGGGCATGGGCAATCCGGATGGCGCGACGCCCCGCGCGATCGTCAACAAATTGGTCGAGGCCGCGCGCAATCCTCGCAATCATCGCTACTCGATGTCCAAAGGCATTCCGCGCCTGCGCGACGAAATCGTGAAGCGCTACGAGCGCAACTACGGCGTCACGCTGGACCCGGAAAACGAAGCCATCGTGACCATCGGCGCCAAGGACGCCCTGGCGCATCTGTTGTTCGCCGTCGATCGGTCCGGGCGACGTCGTGGTCTCGCCCAATCCCTGCTATCCCATCCATCAATACGGCGTCATCATGGCCGAAGGCCATGCCTGCATGCTGCCCATGCCCGACGCCGGCGACTTTCTGAACGCGCTCGAAGACGTGTACCGCATCCGGCGCAAGCCGCCAAGCATGATCCTGATTTCGTTCCCGCACAACCCCACCACCGTGTGCGTGGATCTCGATTTCTTCAAGGAGATTGTGCGCCTGGCGCGCCATCACGGCACCATGGTGGTCCACGATTTCGCCTACGCCGATCTGGGCTTCGACGGCTACAAGCCGCCCAGCATCCTGCAGGTGGAGGGCGCGAAAGATGTCGCCGTCGAGATTTTCTCGCATGTCGAAAAGCTACAACATGGCGGGATGGCGTGTCGGCTTCTGCCTCGGCAATCCGAAGATGATCGCGCGCGCTCGCGCGCATCAAGAGCTATCTGGATTACGGCGTCTTCCAGCCCATCCAGATCGCCTCGATCATCGCCCTGCGCGAGTGCGAAGAGGATACGAAGAAGATCTGCGCCGATGTATCAGAAGCGCCGCGACGTGCTGGTCGAAGGGCTTGAACGCGCGGGTTGGCCGGTGGAAAAGCCGCGAGGGTCCATGTTCCTGTGGGCGCCGATCCCGGAGCCATTTCACGCAAATGGGCTCGCTCGAATTTTCGCAAGCTGCTGATGGAAAAAGCGCTGGTCGCGGTGTCGCCGGGCATCGGCTTCGGACCGCTCGGCGAAGGCTTCGTGCGCTTTGCGCTGATCGAAAATCCGCAGCGCACACGTCAGGCCTGCGCCGGCATCAAGAAGATGCTGAAGGGTAAATAGACGGCGGCTCTCGCCCGTCCACGACCCGAATCCGGCCGATGTGGCGCACGCACTTTTGCGTGCCGCGTCGCGACCTCTCGCGACGCCTTTCGTAAGCCAGCCAGCGCTTCGATGCCGTCTGCTATCGTATTCGTTGATCCCGTTCCGCAAGGAGTGTATATGAAACAGAAGCTATGGATGGCCGCGCTGCTTGCAGGTCTCACCGCGACTTTCGCTTTCGCGCAGGATGCGAACGCCGTATTGCAGAAATCCTCGATTGCCATGGGCGCGACGAATCTGAACTCGATTCAGTTCTCGGGCACCGGTCACGCTTCGGCCCTCGGACAGAACCAAATGCCGAACGGCCCATATCCCGAAACGACGATAACCGCGTACACGCGCACCGTCGATTTCGCCAACAAATCCTCGCGCGAAGAACTCACCCGCACGCAGGATAATCCTCCTTCGAAAGGCGGCGGCGCTCCCTTCGCGGGCCAACAGAAGCAAGTCAACATCGTGAGCGGGATGTACGCCTGGAACCAACCGGGCGCGCAGCCGCAGCCGCAGCCCGGCGCGGTCGACGAGCGTCAACTGCAAATCTGGCTCACCCCGCAGGGCTTCCTGAAGGGCGCGCTCGAAAATAAAGCGACCATGAAGAAGGGCAAGGGAGGTACGCAGGTGACCTTTACCGCGCTCGGCAAATATAAAGTGGTCGGCACCATCGACGATCGCGGCATGGTGACGAAAGTGGATACCTGGTTGCCCAATCCCGTGCTCGGCGACATGCTCGTCGAAACGCTCTACACCAATTACAAGGAATTCGGCACGGTGAAATTCCCCACGAACATCGTGCAGAACCAGGGAGGTCATTCCGTTTTCGATCTCGCCGTGACCGACGTAAAGGCGAATCCCGGCCCGCTCGCGTTGAACGTGACGGATGCCGTGCGTCAGGCGAAGGTTCCTCCCGTCAAAGTGGAAACCGTGGACCTTGGCGGCGGAGCCTGGTGGCTCGGCGGCGGTTCGCATCATAGCGTCGTCGTCGAATTCAAGGATTACATCGTCGTCGTCGAGACGCCTCTCACGGAGGAGCGCGCCGAGGCCGTGCTGGCCGAGGCTCGAAAACTTGTTCCGAACAAGCCCATCAAGTACGTGGTCAACACGCATCATCACTTCGATCATTCCGGCGGGCTCCGCGCCGTCGCCGCGGAAGGGATTCCGATCATTACCAATGAGCAGAACAAGGCTTTCTACGAGCAGGCGTGGAAGAATCCGCACACGCTGGAGCCGGACCTGCTCTCGAAGAATCACAAGAAGCCGACGTTCATCACGGTGAAAGATAAGTACGTCATCACCGACGGAACGCAGACGCTGGAGCTGCATTTCATCGAGGGCAACGATCACAACGGCGACATGATGCTGGGGTATCTGCCCAAGCAAAAGGTTCTGATCGAGGCCGATCTGTTCACGCCCAGCAACCCCGGCGCGGGCCCTCAACCGCCGGTCGCTTTGAATTTCGCCAACGAACTGTACGACAACCTTCAGCGCCTGAAACTCGACATCACGACGATTGCTCCTTTGCACGGACGCGTCGTGCCGTACACGGATATGCTGAAGACGCTCGGCAAAGGTTAGCCGGCGTTCGCTGGATTTCGAAAGCAGCGGGAAGATTGCGGTTGAGTTGTTTCGTTACTTAACCAATTTCGCCGATCGCGGTGGCGTGACAGCAGCCGTCTTCACCACCGGGATCGGCGGCGTGGTCGCATAGATGCGGCGATAGAGATCGGCATTGCGCAGTACGATCTGCACATAGTTGCGCGTCTCGCGATAGGGAATGGATTCCACGAACTCGGCGGGTTCGCGAAATTCCGCCCAGGAGAGCCAACTTTTCACCCGCGCGGGCCCGGCGTTATAGCCGGCGAGCGTCTCTTCCCACAGACCTTCGAAATTGTCGGCGATGGAACGCAAATAGTACGCGCCCAATTGTAAATTCACGGATGGCTGAAAAAGGCGCGCCGTCGAGAACGCCTTCAGTTGCAGCTTGCGGCTTAACTCGCGTCCCGTGCCGGGAAGAACTTGGGTCAGGCCGCGTGCATTCGAAGGACTGATCGCCTTCGGATCGAATTCGGATTCCTGGCGTGCCAGCGCCGCCAGCAAAAATGGATCGAGGTTATGCTGCCGCGCCGAGCGTTCGAAATCCGCGCGATACGGCAACGGAAACGCGAGACGCCAGAAATCCATGGGCGCGGATTCGATCGGGTAATACAAATAGTCGCTGGCATAGCGCTTCAAATAACGTAGCGCCTGCGGATAGGCATCCTGGCGGCTGGCCTCCATCGCGAGCTCCAGAGCGATCACGTGGGGCTGGTCCTCGTTCTGCGCGGCATAACGGAGTTCGATCTCCGCCCAATCGTCGAGACCTGCGGCGGAGAGCATGCGGGCCCGCTCGACTCGGATTTTAGCGACAGCGTTCGCTTGAAAATCGCGAGCGCGCATGCGGGAAGGAAACGCCACGGTACGCAGAAACTCTTCGGCGGGGGAGGTGTGCGCAGCGGCCAACCTGGTGGCGGGCGCAGTAGCCGCGATGGATGTCAGACGGTCGCGGGCCAACGGCGAATAGTAATGATTCGGATACTCGTGTACGATCTCGTTGTAATAAACGCGCGCCGACGCGGCGTCGCCCGAGGATTCGGCGAGTCTCGCCAAAAAGTACAAAGCCGCGGGAGCGTTGTCGGATCCGGGATACGCAGTCAAATGAGCGCGAAGATAAGCGGCGGCATCGTCGGCGCGCCGCATGTAATGCGCCCAGGCGACTTTCCAGCGGCACTCGGCCGCGCGCGGATCGTTGGGGAACGATTCGTAGCAGGCGCGATACAGCGGCTCATAATTGGCCGGCTGGTTATCCACAAGATTCGCGTTGGCCAGAGCCCACAGCGATTCCAGACGCCATCGCGATGCCGGATATTTTTGCGCGAGGCGCTCGACGATGTCGTTCATTGCGGCGCGATCGTCGCGGCGTCGCGCGCACAACAGCAAATAGTGGAGGCGTTCGGCGTCAGCTTCGCCGGAATCGAGAGCGAGGGATTCCAGATAATTCTGCGCCTCAGCCGTTTTCTTGCGCTCGTATTCGGCCACGCCGATCTCGACGCGGGCGCGATCGCGATCCGCGCCGCCGAGTTCATTCACCAACTCGACGAGTTCCTGGCGCGCTTTATCCGCCTGCCCTTGCTCGACGAGCTTCACCGCTCGGGCCAGCATGACGTTGCCGGGAGCGGGCGGATACCGGTCGCCTAAATTCGCACGCAGCGCCGCGAGATCGGATTCCGCTTGCGCGGCCTCATTCGCCGTGGGGTAGCCGAAGTACACGCGCTGATCGTAGACAGCGGCGTCGATCGGGTCGTTATCGGCGGCAAAAGCCGTTGCCATGGCGAGATCGCCCTGCGGCTGTGGAAGCTTGTCGTAATACTTACGCAGCACTTCGAGAGCTTCGTGCGTATGGCCGGTCTGGAGGTCGGCGCGCGAGGCGAGCAAAGCGGCTCGCCAGATCAGAGGCGAAGGCGGCGATTGCGTCCATACCGGTGCGAGTGTTGCGGGAACGTCGGCATACGACTGGGCGTCGAACTGCGCGGACGCGGTCAACCAGGCGATGTAATCGGCGAGTTTGGGAAGCTTCGCGGAAAGAGGCTTCAGCGTGGCGACGCCGTTTCCACTTTGCTTGCCTTGGAGTTGCGCTACCGCTATTTTTAATTCGGTTAGCGAAGCCGAGGGAGGATTGAGAGGTGCGGGCGCGGCCGGCGACACCACCGCGCACGCGGCGACTAACGCAGTCCCCCCGACTACCGGCCACAGCCGGCGCAAAAACTGCCAACGGCCCGACATGACCAAAACACATTCTCGCACTTTCGTGGTTGGGAGAATAGGGTATCGAATACGTGGCGACCGGGAGACGGAGACAATACACTCCTGAGACAATACGTTTGAGACCGGATGGTTACGGCCCGCGTCTGAAAGGGTGACGAAGGGAAAAGTAATGAAGAAGAATCTGCTGATTTCCGCATCCGCGGCGTTTACATTGGCAATTGGCGTCTCGACGGCGGCGGATGCGCCGGACATGAAAGAAGGCCTGTGGTCCATCCACACGCAATCGACCGACAGTCCCGGAAATAAGAAAAGTGAAGGGATGTTCTCGCTGTGCCGCAGTCATGCCTACGATCAAACGATCCGGGCGCGCGCGAAAGCGATGAAGGGCTGCACGGTGATCGGCGAAAGCCTGGTGCCCGGCAAGTATTCGAGCGAAACACGGTGCACGATTCCCGGCGGCACGACGATCGACAGCAAAGGAACGACGACGTTTCAAAGCGATACGGCGACGCACACGGAGAACCACAGCACGTATACTCCGCCGCTGAACGGAATGAACGGCAGCAGCATGATCATGGACCAGAAGTGGGTGAGCAGTTGCCCGGCGGGAATGCAGCCGGGCGATCGAATGAACGCCGATGGCGCCGTGATGCACACGGGCAAGCGTTGAGATTCGCTCATCCGTAGCGAGCGAATATTCGCATCGATTACTCGGAAGCGTCTTCTTCCGCGACCGATTCGACCCCGTCTCTCCTGGCGGGCGGGTATTCGAGGCGGTCGAACCAGCCGAGAAATTTCTCCGTCACCTGGTGAAAGGCGCCTCCGATCGACGCCCCCAGAATGACTTCGCTGCCGCGATAAAATCCCGTCACGAACATCGGGTCGGCAGGGTTCGCGGTCAGAAGGACGATGGCGCAGGTCCACATGCTCACGCGCATCTTGGGAAGTCTGTGCGTGACGGCGGCGCATATCGTGATGGAGAGTACGACTTGCACCGTGATGCCGGCGTGCGGCGAGAGCACCGCGTTCACGGCTACTGCGACGCACGCGCCCAGGATGGTCCCGATAATACGGCGAGCCGTCGAGTTCCATGTCTCGGCCAGTTGCTCCTGCGAGACGACGATCGCGGAGATGAGCGCCCAAATGGGATAGGAGAGCCGCAGCGTTCGGGCCAGCGTATACGCGAGCACGGCCGAGCCTGCGCAGCGCGCCACAAAGGCAATCAGCCGTGGAATTTCTCGCTTGGCGATCATGATGCAACGAGTGACGCGGGCTTTCGTCCGGTGGAGCGGGCTGTAGCCTGCAACGGGGACTTTAGTCTCCGTGTTCGCCTCGGCGGCTCAAGCCGCTGTTGCAGGCTAAAGCCCGCTCCACCTCTTTTTTCTATGCTTTCATCGTAACCTCGTGCGCCAACCGCGTTATCCTGAAAGTTACCCCAAGGACAGGACAAATGGAACAGGAAGTTGTTGAAGCCGAAGGCCATCTAATCGACTCCCATGTGATGGAGCAGATCTTCGACACGGTGGTCGAATACGGCGGCCGGTTTGAAGTGGAGCAGTTCCGCATCGGCCGCACCAACGGCGATAACTCGTATCTGCGGCTGAAAGTGGAAACCGAGAGCGACGCCGAGATGCAGGTGCTTTTGCTGCGGCTGCTGGAGTTGGGTTGCGCGCCCGCCGAATCGGGCGATGCCGTGCTCTCCACCGTGGAGCGCGATTGCTGCGCACCCGAGGATTTTTATTCGACGACGAATCACAAGACGCTGGTGCGCTTCAAAGGCCACTGGATCGAGGTGGAAAATCAGCGCATGGACGCGATGATCGTAGTCGAGGGCCCCGCCGGTCAACGTCACGCTGCCTGCCGGCGTCTGCGCGATCTCAAGAAGGGCGACCAGGTCGTTGTCGGGATGAGCGGCATCCGCGTGGTTCCGGAATCGAAAGAACGAGATCGTCTGTCGTTCGCGTTCATGAGCAACGGCGTGTCCTCGGAACGCCAGGTGGAATCGGCCGTGCGGCAGGTCGCGGGACTGATGCGCGCCGCGCGCGATGCCGGGCAGAAAATCGTGATCGTCGCGGGGCCCGTGGTGATCCACACGGGCGGCTCGGCGGCGATGGCCAAGCTGATTCACGGCGGCTGGGTGCAGTCGATGCTCGCGGGAAACGCGCTGGGCGTGCACGATATTGAAGCCGCGTTGCTGGGCACTTCGCTCGGCGTTCGGCAGAGCGATGGACGTCAGGAAGAGCATGGACATCGCAATCACATGCGCGCGATCAACGCGATTTATCACGCGGGCGGAATTACGAAAGCCGTCGAAAACGGCAAGCTGACACGCGGCGTGATGTATGAATGCGTCAAGGCCGGAATTCCTTTCGTGCTCGCCGGGAGCCTGCGCGACGACGGTCCTCTGCCCGACACGATTACCGATATGAACAAGGCGCAGGACGCCTACGCCGAGCAGTTGAAGGGAGCGGGTGTAGTGCTGTGCCTGGGATCGATGTTGCATTCGATCGCCACGGGCAACATGCTGCCGAGCTGGGTAAAGGTGGTGTGCGTCGATATCAATCCGGCGGTCGCGACGAAGGTCAGCGATCGAGGGACGGGACAAGCGATCGGCGTGGTGACGGACGTCGGGTTGTTCCTCGATCTGCTCGCGAAGAATCTGGAACTGCCTGTTTCCGAAACGGCGGTTCTGGAAGCAGTACCGAGCAAGGAATCCGCATGAAACGTCAGTATTCCGACGAGCACGCGGAAGCGGGCGTGAAGGCCGATCTGCCGGAGATCGAGTGCTGGCCGAATCAATATCCGACGGATTACGAGATCGAAATCGAGATGCCCGAGTTCACGTCGGTGTGCCCGAAAACCGGCCTTCCCGATCACGGAATCCTGGTCCTGCGCTACGTCCCCGACAAACTCTGTCTGGAACTGAAATCGCTGAAGATGTACACACTGGCGTATCGCAATCTCGGCATCTTTCAGGAAAACGTCGTGAATCGCATGCTGCACGATATTGTGAAGGCGTGCAAGCCGAGAGCAGCCACGCTGGTCGGCGATTTCATGCCGCGCGGCGGCGTGCACACGAAGGTGACCGCGGGGTATGAAAAGCCTCGCGGGAAACGCAAGGCAGTGCGATAAAATTCGCAACCTAATCGCCTACTCGGATCAACTCGCCAGGACGGATCGAATTAACAATGGTTCGGCATGCTTCCACATGCGGCAGAAGGTCTCGGCGCCGATTCGATTTTGCGCGGATTACCAAGATGGCAATCTTTCGTCCCGACAAGTTTTGCTGGTACGGGAGGCCCTTGTCGACGGTCAAGAAAACATCGAAGCCGGCAGCTTCCGTGAGCGCAAGAAGGTGGCCGTTTTTCTGACCGGCAAATCCCGCCTCAGGCACGGTAATGCAATCGTGATCAGGCAGCGCGCTCTTCAGTTTGCGGGGGAGACATTCGTCCAGCAGGACTTTCATCCCAACTGGCTGACGAGGAGCGATTTTGCGTATTCAAGGGCCGCGACCGCGGCTTCCTTCGATACCGTCGGGAAATCGTCTAGAAATTCGTCGAGAGTCTGGCCGCCTTCCAAATAATCCAAGAGAGCCTGGAACGGCACACGTGTACCTTCGAATACGGGAGTGCCCCGAGGATATCTGGATCCTTGACGATATTGCCAGCTGGATACATGCTCAACCTCAGTCTATCGCAGCGTTCGGGCGACGGTCGACGCTTCTCACTGTCGCCGTTGTATGTTAGCCTCGCACTCAGCGAGGCCTGTCATGCGGAGACACGTCAACACCGTCGTTTTAACGGGATTACTTGGAATTTTCACGACAATTGTTCCTGTCAATGCGGCCGACGTTCCGGGCGATGCGGCAGCGCGCACGGTCACTTTCGATCGTGACGTCCTTCCTGTTCTCCAACAGCACTGCCAGGCCTGCCATCGTCCCGGCGAAGTGGGACCGATGGCGCTGCTGACTTACGAAGGGACGCGCCCGTGGACGAAAGCGATCAAGGCGGCCGTGCTCTCGCGCAAGATGCCGCCGTGGTTTGCCGATCCGAAGTACGGCCATTTCGCGAACGATCGCAGCCTGAGCCAATCCGAAATTGACACGTTGACGGCATGGGCGGATACGGGCGCCGTTGAAGGCGACGCGAAAGATAAACCCGCGCCGGTGCTATGGGTGGATGGATGGAACATTCCGAAACCGGACGTCGTGATCGAAATGCCGGTCGAGTACCGGGTCCCCGCGAAGGGCACCGTGGAGTACACGTACATCATCGTCCCGACGGGCTTCACGAAAGACACGTGGGTGGAGCAGATGGAGATGCGGCCGGGCAATCGCGCGGTGGTGCATCACGCGAATATTTATATCCGGCGTCCGAATTCGCCGTGGCTGCGACAGTATCCGGTGGGCGTTCCGTTCGTGCCGGAGGAACAGAAAACCAGTTCTTCGGCGGGAGCTCCCTTGGCCGATGAAAACGTCGCTGGCTATGTTCCGGGCAAGCAGACGGTCGTGTTGTCGCCGGGGAAAGCGAAACTGATTCCGGCCGGATCGGATATCGTTTTCCAAATGCACTATACCGCCAACGGCACGGCTGCCACGGATCGAACGAAGTTCGGCATGGTGCTGGCGAAGCAAGCACCCGAGATGCGCGTCGCGAGAATCTACGCCGCGAATAATCAGTTCGTGATTCCTCCTGGGGCGGCCGATTATCGCGTGGAAGCATCGACGACGCTGCAGGAAGACACGACGCTCGTTTCGCTGAAGCCGCACATGCATCTGCGCGGGAAATGGATGGAATTCCGCGCGGTTTATCCGAACGGCGAAAAGGAAATACTGCTGAACGTGCCACATTACGACTTCAACTGGCAGTTGGAATTCACGCTCGCGGAGCCCAAGAATCTGCCGAAGGGCACGCGGCTTGAGATGTCGTGCGCGTTCGATAATTCGGTGAATAACAAAGCCAACCCCGATCCGTCGAAGGAAGTCCGTTGGGGCGATCAGAGCTGGGAAGAGATGGCCATCGCGTATTTCGAAGTCGGGTTCAATCCGAAGATCGACATTCCGAATTTATTTCCGGCGCACATGAAGCAGCTGGAGTAGCATTTCCGGCAAACCGCGCCAAAAGCAGGTCCCTCGACTTCGCTCGGGATGACAAGCGATGGGTTGCGGTCGAGCGGTTCATGCGCCCGTCCGACAGAGACGATTTCGCAAGCGCGGATTCATCACGCACCTTGGTTGATCGCCCTGTAAGCTAGAAGTACTTCCACCATGATCCGTATCGCCAACGCACAGGGCTTTTGGGGGGATTCGCTCGAAGCGCCGCTGGAGCAACTGCGCGGCGGCCCCATCGATTATCTGACGCTCGACTATCTGGCCGAGGTCACGATGTCGATTCTGCAAAAGCAATTCTCGCGCGATCCGGAAGCCGGTTATGCGCGCGATTTCGTGCACATGATCGAGCGGGCGGCGAAGGACATCGTCACGCGCGGAGTGAAAGTGGTCGCGAATGCCGGCGGCGTGAATCCAGTCGCCTGTGCGACCGCGACGGCCGCGGCGTTGAAGCGCGCGGGTTACGGCGGACGGATGAAGATCGGCGTGGTGACGGGCGACAACATATTAAGCCGTCTCGCGGATTTCGTCGCTCGCGGCTCCTCGCGTGAAGACCTATCTCTGCGGAACATGGACACGGGCGAGCCGCTCGAAACCATTCTGCCGCGCGTGCGCAGCGCCAATGTTTACCTGGGTGCGTTTCCCATCGCGAAAGCTCTGGGACAAGGCGCGCAAATCGTGGTGACGGGACGCTGCTCGGATGTCGCACTGTCGCTGGGGCCGGAGATTCATGAGTTCGGATGGAAGCCGGGCGATTGGGACTTGCTCGCGGCAGGCGCGGTTGGCGGTCATGTCGTCGAATGTGGGGCGCAAGCGACGGGAGGAAATTGTCAAGTGGATTGGGAGCAGATCCCCGATCTGGCTTCCGTCGGTTATCCGATTCTGGAGGCCGAGCCGGACGGGCGCTTTGCGATTACGAAACACCCGGGAACGGGCGGGCGGGTCAGCGTGGCGGGCGTGATCGAACAGCTCGTTTACGAGATCGGAGATCCTCGGGCGTACATCACGCCGGACGTCGTCGCCGATTTCACGTCGATCCAGTTGAAGCAAGCGGGAGCGGACCGGGTGCAGTTTTGGGGCATCAAAGGCAAACCGGCGACTGAGTTCTACAAGGTTTCCATCAGCTACGCGGCTGGATTCAAAGCGGCCGGCACGATGACGTACGGATGGCCGGATGCTTATAAGAAAGCGCGCGCGGCGGATCGGATTCTGCGAACTCGACTGGAACGCCTGGGCCTGAAGTTCGAGGCGCTGCATAGCGAATTCGTGGGGGCGAACGCCTGCCATGGAGAAGCGCTCTCGGGTGAACCGTCGCCGGATCTTGCGGAAGTCACGCTGCGCGTCGGCGTTCGCGGAACGGACGTGGCGGCCATCGAGCGATTTACCAGAGAGCTTGCTCCGCTGGCTTTGAACGGGCCTCCGGTGGTCACGTATCCGTCGGGCGGGCGGGCGAAAATCGAAGAGATCGTTGCCTACTGGCCCGCTTTGATTCCCAAGAGCGAAGTTACGCCGCGCGTGACGATCGTGGAGGCTTGAGGATGGCTCGGGTGCAATTACGCGAGATCGCGCATGCGCGCAGCGGCGATAAGGGCGATGACGCCAACATTGGCTTGATCGCGTACCAACCAGAACTGTATCCCGCTTTGGTCGCGCAAGTGACGGCGGAGCGCGTGAAAGAACACTTCCGTGAATTGTGCCGAGGGACGGTGGAGCGTTACGAACTGCCGAATCTGCACGCGTTGAATTTCGTGCTGCATCAAGCGCTCGACGGCGGCGGGACGGTATCGCTGCGCACGGACGCGCAAGGGAAAACGCTGAGCGCCGCGCTGCTGCGGATGGAAATCGAGATCGGTTAGAGGCGGCCTGAGAGGTCGCAGGCCGGGAGCCTGCTCCCCATTCACAGCTTGCCCATCGACGCCATCTGCTCTCGTTTTTATCCAGATGCAATCGCCGATCACAACCATAAAGCGGCTGCATCGAAAGTCTATCTCTTTGTCGACGCGAAACTTCGTGCGGCGCGATGAGCGATCTATGGACAGTGGCGCTCGATGGCTCGCCTACGATCGGACCGGAGAGACGCGATATATGAGCATCGATCTTGCGCAAACGCCGACGTTGCAGGCCGTGGCGACAGCGGACGAACGCCAACTGGTGGAGGATCTGGAACAACGCGTAGAGGCGGCCGTTAAGCAGGCGATCTCGCAGCCGGAGGTGATCGCGGCTCAGGAAAGAGAACGCACGGCGTCGGAGCGCCTGGCGAGACTGACACGCGCGGAGCGCGCATTGAACGGGCACGCGCGGCAAATTGCAGAGCGCACCTCGCGCGCGCGCGAAGTTGCACTCGATGCACTGATCGAGTCGGCGGGCGCCGGAGAGAAGCTGGACTACAAGCCGCTTGCTGAACTCTTCACGTTGGAGCACCGCGGGCGGTATTTGAGCCGGACGCTGGAACGTCTGGTGGAGACGCGCATGCCGCTCGAACGAATTACTCATTTGCGCGAGGAATCGCGCGCGGCGATGGTGCGCGCCAAGGCGTTGGAGCAGATCGCACGCGAGCGAGCCGAAAAACTTCTGGGGCAATTGCGCGAGGCGGTGACCGAGGAAGTGGTGCTGCCGGTGGATCTGTCGAAAGGTGTGTCCGGGGCACTGGTGGCGCAGGCCGCCGAATTTCGCCGGCGCGGCGTGACGATTTCGGAAAACGCGGATCGTCTTGAAAAAAGCTACGGCTCCAGACCGTAGAACACGAGGAAATCATGAACTCAAAATTCGATGAATTGGTCCGAGGCCTGGAGCAGCCGCTGCTCGAGGAACTGCGGCGATCGGTAAAGGAGGAACTCGGAACGCGCCGAGGGCTTTCGGCGATCCAGGTGGAAGATATCCATCCGCGGATGTCGAGCGATGCGAAGGCGCTGGCGATGGAGGAGATCTCGCGGGTCTTGAGAGGGGATGAGCCCAATGCGTGATCTCCAGAAGTATTGGGAAGATATCCGCGCCTTGGCCGCCTCACTGCCGGCGTTCGTGTGGCTGGTCAGCGTCGACGATCCGAAGCGCGGGATGCGCGGAGGGCGGATGGCCGAAGTGGGCGCGGGAACCGCGGCGAAGCTGCTGCAAGCGAATTCGCACCGCCGGGCTACGGAGGAGGAGATCGAAGCCCATCGCGCCGGCCAAGAGGCAGTCCAGCGGGCCGCGTTTCACGAACGGCTCAGGATCAAAGGGATCACGGTGGTGCCGATGAGGGCGGAGAACGGCGATCGATAGGGCAGGCGTCGCCAAGAGTGCCGACGCGGCACGCCGAGAGAGGTGGCGGAAAAATGGGACAGACAGCCATTTTCGCAACGTCACCGGCAGTGGAGTCAATCATTTGCCGAGGCGAAAAAGGTGTCTGTCCTGTCTGTCCCAATTTTCCCGGCCCCAATTTTCCCGGCCCGCTCATTTACATTCGCGGTTCTCTAAGCACTCTTAGTAGGCGTCGAAAAAGTCTCGACGCGGCATCCCGCCAAGTGGGACGCGCCACATCGGCGGAAGAAGACGAAGAGATCAGCCCCCGAAGAATCAGCCGCAGAAGAAGTTGAGGGCTCGGCCGATGTAGTGCTTCATCTCGCTGCGCTTCACGACGGCGTCCAGGAATCCATGTTCGAGCAGGAATTCGCTGCGTTGAAAGCCGTGCGGGAGTTTTTGACGGATGGTCTGCTCGATCACGCGGGGCCCTGCGAAGCCGATCAACGCGCCCGGTTCGGCGATATTCAAGTCGCCGAGCATCGCGAAACTGGCGGTGACGCCGCCGGTGGTCGGATCGGTGAGCACGCTGATGTACGGGATTTTCGCATCGTCCAGGCGAGCCAGGGCGGCGGAGATCTTCGCCATCTGCATCAGGCTGATGGCGCCCTCCTGCATGCGTGCGCCTCCGGAAGAGGAAACCACGATGATGGGAACGCGCTTTTCGATGGAGCGCTCAATCGCACGCGTAATCTTTTCGCCCACTACCGCGCCCATGCTGCCGCCGACGAACTTCAGCTCCATCGCGCAGATATTGACCGGCCTACCGAGAAGCGTGCCGGAGCCCGAGAGCAACGCATCGGATAGCGACGTCTGGCGCTGCACGGAGGCCAAGCGCTCGGAATATTTTTTGGAATCGGTGAAGTGAAGCGGATCGGTGGAGGTGAGTCCCTGATCCATTTCCTCATAGCGGCCTTCGTCGAAGAGGATGGCCAGCCGGGCGCGCGCGCCGATGCGAAAATGGTGCTCGCACTGCGGGCAGACCTCGTTATTTTCTTCGAGCGCTTTTTTCCAGATGACCTGGCCGCAGCTTTCGCATTTCAGCCACAGGCCTTCCGTGCGGACGCGCTTTTCGCCCTCACTGGAACCCTCTTCGACACCCGGTTTCTGCCGCGAAAACCACGCCATGAGACTCTTTCTACTGTAGCGGATTACAGAGGATCGACGCGAGTAAAAACGAGACGATCGCCGTTACCGCTCCATGACTGTCGCGGCTCGGAAAGGAGCAGCGGTCTGCGTTTTTCCGTGTGAGCCTGCGGGGATGCGTTGCGGTTAGCGGAAATTCCACACGTGGGCGGCGAAATGACGGCGGCGGACGAAGCCCATGCGTTCGTAGAGGCGCAGAGCTCCTTGATTGGCGTCGGTGACGGTGAGGCTGGCGGATTGACAACCGTGCGCCGCAAACGAGAGGAGAGACCGACAAAGGAGTTCGGCACCCAAACCGGCGTTGCGATGAGAAGGCGCGACGCACAACTGCGTGACGTGGCCAGAATCCGGCGCGACCAGGCTGGCGAGCGAGATTCCGCAGAGAGACCCCGTGGACGCATCGAAGGCCGAGAAGGAGGCCGCCGGAAAAAAGATGCCGCAACCGGGGTATTCGACGATATTCGCCAGGAATCGGCGTGCGCCGGCGGGAGAGCGGTATTGATCGTTGATCTCGCTGTCGACGTGGCCGCGATAGGCGCTGGCGACGAGTTTCGCGGAGTCGTCGAAATGGGATTCGCGCCAAGGCCGGATGCGAATGCCGGCGCGCTCGTGAGGAATCAGAGCCACACTCTTCAGGGGGAACTCCAGAAACCAGCGCGGATGAACGCGTACCATCTCGGAGAACGGCACAGACCGGCCCGCGGGCCCGCTCAGCATCAGCAATTGCGCCTCGGTACGGCGAACGCCGGGAAGGCGGCACAGCTGGCTCAAGACCGCCTCAATGAGCGCGTTCTCGCGTACAGGCGTGCGGTAACTCTCCAGCACGTAGAGATCACCGATGAGGCCCTTGTGTTCCTCGCGAACATAGTAGGCGTAACCGATGACTCGCGGGCCGTCGAGCAGCGCAAAGCCGTTCAACACCTGCATGCGTGTATAACGGCGAACGAGCTCGGCGGAAGAGGAAAGGTCCCAGGCCAGCGCCGCGCGCCACGCGACGGCTTCCTCGGCGAGAACGGGCTCCAGATCCGCAGCCGAAATATGGCGCAGTTCCACCACTCGCGGCTCCGACCAGTCGGGTAGCGCAGCCATCACCGCCATTATAAGACCACGCTTCCTAAAACCAGTCGTTGCTTCGAACCGTTCTGGCGGCGTGCGTCTTTAGAATGGTGGTATGGAAAAAGACGGCCAACGCACGTGCGATTCCTGCGGGCAGCGCATTCCGACGATGTCGAAGCTCGCGCTGCGGCAGGACGGGAGGGATCTATGCCTGGCGTGCCAGATTCGCGAGGCGGAGCGAAAGAAGGGGCTGCGGCCTTGACGGCGCCGACTTCGTCCCCTCTCGCTGGTGTGCCGCGAAGTTATCCTGAAAGTATGGGTATCAGCCACGAAGCCTCGGCCGCCAGGCTCATCAGCGAGATCGCGCCGGAACGAATCTCGAAAGAAACGCTTTTCAATTTGCCCCCGGCCGCTGCAACCAGGAGCCGCTTTCGCAGCGGACGAGCCGCAGCCATGACCGAAAGCGTCATCCGCGAGATGTCGCGCGTGGCGCATCGCTACAAAGCCATCAATCTGGCGCAAGGATTTCCGGATTTCGAAGCGCCGGCCGAGATCAAAGCCTCGGCCTGCGACGCCATCGAACGCAACATCAATCAGTACCCGATCACGTGGGGCGCGAAACCGCTTCGCGATGCGATCGCCGCGAAATATCGCACGCAATATGGCCTGGATTTCGATCCCGAGCGCGAAGTCACGGTATGCTGCGGCGCGACGGAGTGCATGATCGCGACCATGATGGCGATCCTCGATCCCGGCGACGAAGTGGTCGCGTTCGAGCCGTTCTACGAAAACTACGGCCCCGATTCCATCTTCTGCGGAGCCAAACTGAATCTGGTGAAGCTGCACGGCCCGGACTGGACGTTCGATCCCGACGAGCTGCGAAAGGCCTTTTCGCCGCGCACCAAGGCGATCATTCTCAACACGCCGAACAATCCCACCGGCCGCGTCTTCACGCGAAGCGAGTTAGAAACGATCGCCGCCGTATGCCACGAGTTCGACGCGCTCGCGATCACCGATGAGATTTATGAGCACATCATCTTCGATGGCGCGGTGCACATCCCGATCATGACGTTGCCGGGCATGCGAGATCGTACCGTGCTGATCAGCAGCCTCAGCAAGACCTACACGGTCACGGGCTGGCGCGTCGGATGGGTGCTGGCGAGTCCCGATCTGAGCGATTCCATTCGCAAGATTCACGACTTCCTCACGGTCGCCGCCGCCGCTCCGCTGCAGGCCGCGGGTGTCACGGCCCTCTCGATGCCTTCGGAATTTTACGTCGGCATCGCGCGCGAATATCAAAAAAAGCGCGACATGATGCTGGCCGCGCTCACCGGCGCGGGCTTCCTCTGTTATCCTCCGCAGGGCGCGTATTACATCATGACGGACATCTCCGCGTTCGGTTTTCCGGACGACATCACCTTCATGGCGCACATGGCCGAACGCGCCGGAGTCGTCGGCGTTCCGGGGTCCTGCTTCTTCCGCGATCCGGCTTCGGGCGCGCAAAATGTGCGCTTCTGTTTCTGCAAAAAATATGAGACTCTTGAGCAGGCGAAAAACCGCCTGCAACGTTTGACCGGGTGACGGAGGCTGATGATGCTGCCTGCTTTTCTCCTCCCGGAGAAGATCGCTTCTGAAGATGGTCAGGGCGAGCCTGTTGTGCTCGATCGCATTCTTCTCGATCCATCCCGCCGGCAGCGAATTCAACTGACGCTGGGAATTACCCGCATCCTGGAACGCGAAAGCCTGGACGTCCAAATCTACGGCTCCGCCGACGGCGAGCGGTGGAGACCACTCGCGGCGTTCCTGCGCAAATCTTTCTGCGGGATTTATTCCGTGACGCTCGATCTTTCGGCGCAGCGCGAGATCCGATATCTGAGGACCCAATGGAAGATGCACCGCTGGGGTCCGGGGGAATCCTCACCGCTGTTCAGCTTCTATGTGTGGATCGAAGAGCTGCAACGGAAATCGCTGCGCGCGGCGTCGTAAATAACAACTGCTTGCCGAGCCGCGAATGTCAAAATTCGGCACGAATCCACGCTTTTTACCGCTCCATTACTGTCGCGGCTCCGTAGCGATGGCTCACGCCGCCCGCTATAGCCGATTCATCAGACTGGCCGCGTAGCCGGCGCCGAAGCCGTTATCGATATTAACCACCGTCACGTTGCTCGCACAACTGTTCAACATTCCTAACAGCGCGGCCAAGCCCTGAAAACTCGCGCCGTACCCGATGCTCGTCGGCACGGCGATGACGGGTACGTTGACCAGACCACCGACCACGCTCGGCAGCGCGCCTTCCATTCCCGCGCAGACGATGACGACGCGCGCCTCGGATAGCCGGTCGCGATTATTCATCAGACGATGAATTCCGGCGACGCCCACATCGTGCAGCGTCAACACCTCGTTGCCCATCACCTCGGCCGTCACTTGCGCTTCTTCGGCGACCGGCAGATCGCTGGTTCCGGCGCACACGACCGCGATTTTCCCTTTGCCCCGCATCTCGCGATCGCGCCAGAAACGCAGCGCGCCCGAGGCAGGGAAGTATTCGCCGCCGGCGTGCTCGTGCAATAAACGCGCGGCAACCGCCGATTCGGCGCGCGTGACCAGAACGTTTTGCGCTTGGGCCAGCAACGCCGATGCGATGGAAGAAATCTGATCGGCGGTCTTGCCCTTGCCGAAAATCACTTCGGGCATGCCGTGGCGCAGGGCGCGGTGATGATCGACCTTCGCGAATCCCAGATCTTCGAACGGCATGTGGCGCATGCGTTCGAGCGCCGCATCGATTCCCGTCGCGCCGGAGCGCACTTCGTCGAGGAGCGTGCGCAGCTGTTTTTCATCCATACGTTTTCCAGCATAGCGGAGGCCGTATCGAGGAAGGCGCTGGTCTCCTGTATCTGAAGTGTCGTTACCGCTTGTTGACACGCGCGGCTCAGAAAATGGGATCGAGTGGACGAAAGATCGGTATCGACACTTGGGATACATCACACTAGCCGTCCGCCCATGCGGATGCGTCTAGGCGGGAACTTGGCGTTCCGGCAGTTTCGCCGGCTTCCGCCAATGCTCGGCCGCAAGAAACAGTAGAAAAAGTCCCACCGTCGCGGAGGACACGATCGCCCAGGGCTTGCCCACGAGCGCGAATCCGAATGCCAGCGGGGTGGACAAAAGCGTCGCGGAGATCCTGGCGGCGGGACTTGTCGATTGGAAAATCGTCAGCATGATGGGAAGAAGAAGGAGGGATGCATCATAGCTGTAAACGTGCGGGACGATCCACAGAGAAGCCGCCGACGTCAGCGCGAACATGCGCCACAACGGCGCCCCCCGCACGCTCCACAGGAAAAGGAGCACGACCGCGCCGATCAACGCGACGGCCGGCCAGCGTCCATCGATTCCGAGATTGGAAACCAAGCCCGTGTAGCTGATCATCAGCTCGGGAGACGGCGACAGCCGATCGAGGCTTTTATTCTGCAGCAGCGCCAGGTATGTTTTCAGCGATCCGATTCCTCCCAGGGCCACGCACATGCCGAGGAGAGCGACGGCCGTTGCGCAGAATCCGGCCAACATGCGCCAGCGCCGCTGCACCAGCAGTGCCAAGGGCCATAACAAAATAAGATGAAATTTCATCAGCATCAGAGCGAGCGCCATCCCCGCCGCGAACCACCGGCTTCGCTCCGCGAGTTCGTAGGCGAGGATGAACAGCGCGAGCATCATCACGCAATCCTGGCCGGTCGCGATGCCCAAAGTGCAAGGCAGGGAGAAGGCCGCGAAGACCAGCGCGTCGGGGCCGAAACGGCGCCAGAACCAGACCCAGCACGCGAGCAACAACAAACTCTGCGCCACCAGCCAGACGACGAACGCCGTGTCGTACGGCAACAGCGAAAGAGGGATCAGGAATGCCGCATAAAATCCGGGACGAACAAAGGGAACCAGCGAATGAAGCCGCGGGACAATCAGATGTTCGCGGGCGAGCTGAACGGCTGGATCGTGTAGATCGGCGAAGTGGCCCTCGCGGGCCAGGGAAGCTCCGGTGTAGATGTTCAAGAAGTCGTGGACCCGCGCCGTCCCCACGATCTGCGAACCGAGTATAATCCACAACGCGCTGATCGCCAATACTGTGAGCACGACCCAGAGAGGAAGTCCCGCCGTCTTCTTCTTCGGAGGACTTAATCCGGGTTCCGCATCCACGAATCCGGCGAGTTGGTCTGTCGGTTGCATCCTTTAAGTCAATCGGAGCAAACCGACTTTTACCTTACGAGACCGCAAATGACGCTAGGGAAATCTCACAGGGGGGTGACGGATACCCGCAAAGGAGTCGTCCAAAACCCACCTCATTACCCTTGGTCCGGGCTACATCCCTGGGCATAATCAGTCATACATGAACAACGAACGCGGGCAGATTCCTGGGATTTGTCTGGAAGTCGGACTAAGCTGCAAGCGCTGCACCGAGGACTCGGCCACGTCGCTCGCGGCGGTGTGCAAGGGATTGCGCACGAAGGCGGTCACGCAATTGTTCTTTCAAATCTATCCCGAATCGGCTTGCGCCCAGATGAGCTCCCACTTTGCGAAAGCGTATCGCGCGGCATCGCGGGAATCTCTGCCGTCGTTCGAATGCGAAGAGATGATCGGGACAAACTCTCCAGGCACACGCAAGGAAGTCGGCTCGGTTCGTCCGCGAACCATGGCCGCCGTGGCGTAGAGCGATCAGAGGCTGCTGCCCGAGACCATATTCTTGAACATCAGAGCGAAGGCGATGATCGTCACCGCAATCGCCACTCCCGACAGTGCTCTCCACACGGCTTCGGAAACGCCCGTGAGGCGCGGCGTTCCCGCCACATATCCGACGACGAATCCTCCCGTGAGTCCACCGATGTGGGCGGCGTTATCCACCGAGAAGAGCGGCAAGAGTCCCAGCAAGAGCCCGTAGATCGCCCAACGCATATATAGACTGCGCACTGCCGCCCCGTAAGAAGAACGTTCGCGCACGCCGAGCGCGATCATCGCGCCGATCAAACCGAAAATTCCCGCCGAGGAACCGATCGAAAGAGTCGGCGACCACAGATAGCTGGCGTAGAAGCCGGTGATGGTTGTGAGCACGTAGATAAACACGTAGCGGCTGGTCCCGTAGGTATTCTCGACCTCGGCGCCCAGATCGAAAAGCACCCACGAGTTCATCAGAATGTGGAGCAGGCCTCCATGCAAAAAGCCGGCGGTAATCAGGCGCCACCATTCGCCTTCCCGAATGAAGGGCCCGTATTTCGCTCCGAACTCGGCGAGCGTACGCAGATCCAGATTCATGATGCTGCCGCCCTCGGAATTCATGGAGCGAATCGCCATGGCGAGATACAATCCCGCGTTGATCAATAGAATCACGACGGTCGTGAAGCGGGCGTGGGGAATCAGACCGCCCAGCACGTCCGCGGGCGCACGGCGCTCAATGGCGCGGGGACCTATTTTGAAATCGCAATAGGGGCAGGTTTTGTCACTGGTAGTAATAAAAGCCCGGCAATTCGGGCACATCCGGCGGTTATCCACGCTTCATTGTATCGAGCATCGCGCCGAGGACATAGGATCGAGGAATTTTAAGCAGCGGCTTGTGTTCGGGGCGAAAACTTTCCGTTCGCGGAGTTGGCTGGGAGACCGGCCGAGACGGCGGCCTCCATCCTGCCCTGCGCGAGCGCGACCCCGTGGTTTCACCTGCTAGAATACATTACACACATATGCTCAAAAGTGAGCAGCAGCATCGCGAGGAAATTGTTCGCACCGGCCGCATGATGTACGAGCGCGGCTGGATCGCGGCGAGCGATGGCAATCTGAGTGTGCGTCTGGACGCCGACCGCATCCTGGCCACGCCCACCGGTGTGAGCAAAGGCGCCATGCAGCCGCAGGATATGATCATCTGCGATCTGGCGGGCAATAAACTGAGCGGGGAACGTGAGCGCACCACCGAGATGCTGATGCACGTCGCCGTCTATCAGGATCGTCCCGATATTCATGCCGTGGTGCATGCGCATCCTGCTACGGCGACGGGCTTCGCGGTGGCGGGTAGGGCTTTGAATCAGGGCATTCTACCGGAGCTGATCGTCGCCTTCGGATCGGTGCCGCTCGCCGAATACGGCGAGCCGGGAACGCCTGCGCTGGTCGAAGGCATGCTTCCCTTTATTCCGAAATACAATGCGATTCTGCTGGCGAATCACGGCGCCGTCGCCTACGCGGAAGATCTCGCGCACGCGTTTGGGCGCATGGAAATGGTGGAGCATCTGGCGCGCATTACGCTCGTCGCCGAAATGCTCGGCGGCGCGAAACTTCTGCCGCGGCAGGAAATCGCCAAGTTGTTTTCCGCTCGCGAGCGCTACGGCGTTCGCGTGCCGAATCAGTTCGAGCCGGGAAATCCGCTCGCCGCCGAAGACGTGCCCGAAAACGACGTGCGCGCAGGTAACGAAAGATTCGAAGTCACCCGCCAGCAATTGATCGCCTTGATCGACGAAGCGATGCGCGTCCGCGGGGTTGCGTAAGCCGTCCGCGCGCGCGTCCATCCTTCCCCGGAAGATGATGGAACGGATTCCCGTCAGATCAAAGATAAAAGGCTTTTCCTTTGGAACTGTGTAACGGTCGCGCGAGTGAAGCGCACTTAAGCGACGTGGCGATGCTGTTGTTAGGCGATAACGTGCTTTATCGTCCAGTAAAACTACTTTGCGATAAAAATACCTGAAGGGCACAGGGCACGAGCCGCAGCATCTCCACTTTCGGTGAAGGGAGTGTACCAACCGAAGTCGTTGCCGAAGCCCAAGTGGCCTCTGGCCGCCGAGAGAACATCCTTCAGCCAACCTGTCCGCCGATTCCCGCTGCTCACCCAGGCGTAACCGATTGACCACATCGACCGGTCGTCCAGTCCGTGCGCGGCTCCTGCGGCGTACTCGGACCAAGTGCACTGCTAGACACGGCGACGCAGTTCAAAACAGACGTACGCCTGTGCCCGGTCGTCGCTCACCCCCAGAAAAAGGTGGGTTCTGCGCTCGTCCGGCGGCTCGTCTGCGGAATAGGCGACGCCGGCGTAATCGGTGTCGCCCGCGGCAACGAGACTGACTTCCTGCGCCAATAACCTCTGAATTCGCGGCGATTGGCTATTGATGGCGACCACACCCCGCAGACCTCGCCTCCACACGAGATTGCACCGGCGGAGACCCAGACGGCGGGGGCCATTCACAACCTCGTCGTCCACTCGACGGTGCAGTCGGCGGTCGCTGGGCGACGAATCGTCGTACGTTAGATCGCACTGTGGGCACTTCACCAAACACCTCCTCCCAGCGGCTGTTCGACCAGCCTTTGCCACATGTTGGTTCGGCGCTAATGGTCTAGCGGAGTCCGTTCACAAAAAAACCCTGCCGCCGATGATCCGGCGTCATGTTCACTTCGTCATCGCGGAAATGAGCGCAGGGCGCGATGCGCCCGACTGTCAAACTCTGCGCGGTGCGACGTCTTCGGTGAGCAGGGCACTCTCCAACGAGCGGACTCTGCGGCGCGATTTATACAACATCATGAAAATCGCGAGAACGCCGCCCACCAGGACAAGCGCCGCTTCCGTGCCGATGTAGACCTCGGTCAGCAGCCACACGCGCCGCTCGACGGCGATGGTGCCCATCCCCGGCGGGAAATCCGCTTCGCGGCCGCGGAAGGCGAGTTCGGGCGACAGAGCGAAGTATTGGAAGCAGACAATGATCAGCATAAAGCCCGCTAAAATCAGCGGCACCGGCTTGCGATCCGTCGCGAAATACAGGCAGGGAATCAGCAAAATTCCGAGCAGAATTTCGGTTCTTTCCCAGCGTCCGAAGAAGTAGCGATTGCCCTCGGCGGCGAAATGCCGCAGCAGCAGGGTGGCTTGATCGGGCCCGTAATCCTTGACGATTTTCTCGGTCACGGGCGCGGGGTTGGCCAGCACGCGTTCCGGCAGCTTCAGATTCAGGAAGGCGGAAATGTCCACCCCAAGCGTACAGAAAAGCCAGCCTCCTAAGAGAAATGTGACGATGCGGCTCGCGTGCATTTTTATCAGTTTGACACAGGCGGGCGTCGCGAAAAAGGTGGGCCCTAAAAGCGAGAAGGGAAACGTTGCCGTTTCCCTTCGCCGCGTCGTTCCATTTTGACTCTGGAATCGTGACTTCCTGGTCCCCTTCTGATCGGGGACTTTCAGTGTATCAGCTTCTCAACCGTTTTGACCGTTACCGGGGGAGTTTCCGCCGCCGCCGGCGGAATTTCCGAGGACGGCACAAAGACCACGCGATTGCGTCCCGCGCGTTTGGCCCGGTACAGCGCATCGTCCGCCAAACGGATCAGCGATTCGGCCGTCACGTCCACGCCCGGGACGGAGGCGGTGGCGCCGAAGCTGCACGTGATGGTGCGCGATTCCTCGTTGAACGCCATGGATTCGTTGGCGAGCGCCGCGCGCATACGCTCGGCTTGTTTGCGCGTAGCCGAATCGTCGCAGCCCGGCAACACGATCAAAAACTCCTCGCCTCCGTAGCGCCCCACCGCGTCATAGGGGCGCATGGCGCTGGACATGCGGCGGACGAATTCACGCAGCACGGCGTCGCCGCCGAAATGTCCGTAGTTATCGTTGACCGCCTTGAAATGATCCAGGTCCGCGAGAATCACGCCCAGCGGCTGCTTGTCGCGGCGGCCGCGATCTAATTCGCGGTCGAGAATATCGAGGATCGAGGACCGGTTCCAGATGCGCGTGAGAAAATCCTTGGTGGCCTGCTCGCGCAACTCCTCGCGCGCGGTGATCAATTCCTGCTGCAACTCGATAATGCGGATGCCGGGACGCAGACGCACTTTCAATTCGTGTTGATCGAAGGGCTTGGTGAGATAATCGTCGGCTCCCGATTCCATGCCCTCGATCAGATCCTCACGCTGGCTCTTGGAGGTCAGCAGCAGGATGTAGGTGTAGATGTCCTTCTCATTGGTGTTGGCGCGCACGTTGCGGCACACTTCGGGTCCGGTCAGGCCGGGCATGACCCAATCGAGAATCGCCATTTTGGGCGGATCTTCCGATTGCAGAATCTGCCACGCTTCGTTGCCGTCGCAGGCCACGACGACGTCGTATCCCCATTTGCGCAAGGTGGCGTCCAGCAAGTGCCGGGATACGATACTGTCGTCGGCGATCAGAATCCGGTTCAAGGGGTTGCGCTCGATCCTTTCTCCGATTATAAGCGCGTCCTAGACGTTCCATCGGAGGTATCGGCACAAAAGCTGGAGGATCTACTGTTGTTACCCTAATACAATGGAGATTCTCGTATTACGTCATGAGCCCTTCGAGCATCTCGGCCATTTCAGCCGGTTGCTGGACGCCAAGAATATTCCTTTTACCTACAAGGACTTAGGTGAGTCTCTCTCGCTGGACGGTTATACCGGCGTGATCGTGATGGGTGGGCCGCAATCCGCCAACGATCCCGATCCCGGCCTTGCGGGAGAACTCCAGCTGATCGAAAAGGCCATCGAAAGTCAGGTCCCGGTCCTAGGTGTTTGCCTAGGTGCACAGTTGATTGCCAAAGCCCTGGGGGCGCGGGTCTATAAGAACGCAGCCAAGGAGATCGGATGGGCGCCGGTTTACTTTACCGACGCCGCCAAAGACGATCCCATCTTCGGGAGTTGTGCGTCGCCGACGACGTTTTTCCACTGGCACGGCGAGACTGTTCGATCTTCCCGGGCGCGGAGTGGCTCGCGTATTCCGATCTGTGCCGGCACCAGGCATTTCGTCACGGGAGAAATGTTTATGGGGTTCAGTTCCATCCCGAAATCGAAGCCCCGATGATTGTGGATTGGTCCGCGCAGCCGTCCAACTGCGGCGACGTGGAAACGCTGGATCAGCCCATCGATCCGAACGCGGAGGATACCGAAGCGCTCGCGCGGGTGGTGCTCGAAGGATGGCTTTCGGTGGCCAGTTCGCGGACCGCCGCAGGTTAGCCGCCCGCCCACGCGGGGCTACTCGTGAGTACCGGAAGCCTGCTATGACAAGCCCACGTGGAATTTACTGCCGTGGCGATAGCCCCAAGCTCACGCGTGGGGGCTGGCAAAACGATCTTCACAGAATGTCGATGCCGGAGATGCGCAACATCCACACGACCAGCCACAGGGCAATCGCCGCCACAAGGAGGTAACGAATCCATTGGCGCAGCGTTTTCGGCTCGGTGCGGTTGTCCATATCCCATCTTTACAGTTCAACAAGGTCTTTGCCGTTCACGAGGCCGCCGTGCTTCCCGTCCATCATCGAAACATTCCAGTTGTATAATGTTTGAACGATTCGGAAACGTGCAGCATACAACCCTAGTTGCGATCGGAGTTCGCTGGCTGGGCAGAAAGTGCTCGGTGGTCATGTACGAGTTCGCCACGGCGGCCGATGAGAATCCCGACGTCATCGGGTGGGCGCCGGAGGCTGGTTCCATCCTGATCGAATGTAAATTGACGCGTGGCGATTTCCTGAAGGACGCGTCGAAGTCCGTCCGCAAGAATCCGCGCACCGGGATGGGGCAGCGCCGCTACTACCTGTGTCCAGCGGAAGTGATCCAGGTGAAGGACCTTCCTCCGAAGTGGGGATTGCTGTGGGTCACGGGGCGGGATGTGAGCATCAAGCGCCAGGCGCGCGGATTCCCGGAAAGGAATCTTCTCGCCGAGGTCCGATTCCTCAGTTCCATGCTCCGGCGTGCCCAAATCCGAATCGGCAGCCGGCCGCTCTCGGAATGGCTACGCGGCGAGAATCGCTTCGAGGCGAAACGGGGTATAACGCCTAACCGCGTTTCTTCCGAACAAATAACGTGGAAGCATGCGGTTCCTAAGGAGTTAGCCTAGAACGAAGCACACCGCAATTGACGTAACTTGAAACGCTCCGGAGCGGTCGAAAAAATACTGTCCCGACAGGTGTAGACTGTGGACCGGTTTGACCGTCTACTTATTGACGGGTGGTAGAGATGTGTTGAAGAGGATCGACTTAATATCAACGAGCCTATGATTTCGAAGTTTTTAACGGCTCCACACCTTCTGCGATTCGCTGCTGGGCTTGCGCTTTTGACCGTTACCCTTGCGGCCGCCGAGCAGCACGAAGGACCGTTGTTCACCCCATCCGATGCCGCTGCGCGCCCAACGATTCAACCACGGCTTCACCTGTAGCGCCGGAATCCAAGGCTGCAGAGGCAAAGTCGGCAGATCCAGCCCCCGGCCAGACCGAATACAGTTCCGTTGGTCAGGTTTCGACTCCGCCTCCATCCGACTTTTCCCCCTCCATCGCAACACCACTCGCTAGTCCCGATCACGTCGCAAAACGGCTGTTTGGCGTGATCCCGAATAACCGCGCCGACCAGAAGCAGAGCACATACACGCCGCTCACCACGGCCGAGAAGTTTCGCATCGCGCGGAGCGACGGTTTGACTGGCCGAACTATTTCCTGTTGGCCGGATTCGCCTTGGAATCGCAAGTGGCCGCCGGAGGGTTCAGTCACAACGGTGGGATGCCAGGTTTCGGCGAAGCTTACGGGCGGGCGCTCGGCGACCAGATTATCGGCAGTTATGTGACCGAGGCGATCCTGCCCACCCTGCTGCACGAAGACCCTCGATACTTCCGGCTCGGAACCGGCAGGTTCTGGCACCGTGCCGGTTATGCCACTTCCGGATTTTCGTCAATCGCAAAGACAACGGGCAGAGCGGCTTTAACTTTTCGGAAATCGTGGGCAATGCGGGTTTCGTCGCGTTGGCCACTACCTATTACAACGATGAGCGTTCCGCATCGGAATGGGCGGAACGCTATGGCATGCAACTCGGCAATGACGCGATAACGAATCTCCTTACCGAGTTCTGGCCGGACATCCGGCATCGCTTGCGCTTTCCGCGGCGGCGAATCCTGGTTTTCCCCTATTAACGGACCTGCGCGACCTGAGCGGGTTTTCCTGCCATGAGCAGCAACTCGGCTTTCGTCACCGTTCTTCTGTCGGCTGGTAAATGGATCGGAACGATGGTCTGCGGATCGATCTTCAAACTATCGAGCAGCTCCGCGAAATGCGGATGATAGGGATGGATCGGATTGGGCGTCGCCGTCAGACGCGTCGGCGGGACGTTGAACTCGTCGGCTTCCACGAGAATGCGTTCCTTCGGCAGCCACGCCATGATCATGCCGTCGTTATGCATGCTTCCGGTGACGTGATACAGCTCGATGGTGCGCGTGCCGTCGGTGATCACCTTCTTCTCGGTCATGGTTTCGAAAACCGGTTTCTTCTTCGACATCGCCAGCCGGTCCGGATTCAGCGAATGCGGATCTTTCCCACGCGCTCGTAATACGGTTTGTTGATGGCGTGCGTGACCACTACGATCCCTTCGGCGGCAAAAGGCCGCAGGCCGCTCGAATGATCGATATGGTTGTGCGTGTTGATCACGTACTTGATCGGCTTGTTCGGTATCGTTTTCTTCGTCCGTTCGATCACGGCGATGCCGCGGGCTTCGCTCTGCGGTCCTTCGATCACGACCGAGTAATCTTTGAAATCGACCGCCAGCGAGGCGTAGCCGCCGGTGATGAGATAAACGCCGTCAGCCAATTTCTGCGCGCCCACTGGAGCGGAGCGGCGGGGCTGCCGGAGCCTGGATCTTCACGGCCGCGTTCACCTTCACGTCGGCGACGTTGAGATCGAGGATCGGGTAAGGTCCCTGACGCTGCACGATGTGCATGGGAAACTGCACTCCGTTTACATTCTTGTAGTCGCTATACTCGGCGTCCCAAGGCAGGTCGCCGAACAGTGAGCTATCGATCTTGGTCTCGACCTTTTCCACCAGATTTTGCGCATTGATGTAGCCGGTCACTGTCGCCTTGTTTCCGCCGGTGAAGCTCACCACTTGATACTTCTTGCCTCCAATGGTTTTCGTCTTCGCCGTGGCGTTGCTCTTCGCGGCCGCGTTTAGAAATCCTTGCGGCATCAAGACGATTTCGAGCTGTTGCGCCCACGGCGTATTCGCGCCCACGACGATGACCTGGTCCTCCGGGCGCTCGCCCACGATCGGCTGCAATCCGCCGCCGCGCGGAGGATTATTAAACTGCGTCCGCACGCGGTGCATATGCGAAGCGAGTTGATCAAAGTCGATGGAGCGCGTATACGATTTGTCGTTGAACTGCGGCCACGCCGCGTTCGGGTTGACCTCTTGCCCCAGCACAAAATCGGATCCCGACCCGGAGAACTCGACCGTCTTCAAATTTCCCATGGCCTTCTGCGCGTTCTCGATCACGGTCTTCGCGTCCTGGGCTGCCGCGCTTTGTGCGAACAACAGTCCCACGGCCGTGGCGGCGATCGCCACAAATTTCAAATTCATATCGATTCTCAGATTCATCCCGATCTCGCTTTCAACAATCTGATCTAGTCTATCGCTCCTGCCCGCACCAGCGGCGACCCGGCGGAGGAAACCCTTACCATGGTGGAGTGCCGCGCCTCTTTTTGATCGACTCTTTCGGATTCATCTTCCGCGCCTACCACGCGCGCGCGCGAACGGGCGCGCCTCCCATGCGGACATCCACTGGAATTCAAACGGAAGCGGTTTATATTTTTCACAACATGGTGAAGAAGCTTCGCGAGACGCACAAGCCCGACTATCTTGCGGCCGTGTTCGAAAGTTTCGGTCCCACCTTTCGCGACGAAGCGTTCGCGGATTACAAAGCAAATCGCACGGAAACGCCTCCCGACCTGCTCGATCAGATTCCGTGGATCCGAAAAACATTGGAAGCGATGTGCGTTCCGGTATTGGAATTTCCAGGATTCGAAGCCGACGACGTGATCGGCACCATCGCGCGCCGTGCGACCGAGCACGGCATGGAAGTCATGATCGTTTCGAGCGACAAGGACATGCTCCAGTTGGTCAACGATCGCGTTTCGATGTTGAATCCCATGAAGGACGATTTCGTCTACGATCCCTCCGAAACGGAGAAGTTCATGGGCGTGCGGCCCGATCAGGTTGCCGATTTACTCGCGCTGAAGGGCGATTCCGTCGATAACATTCCCGGCGCTCCGGGGATCGGAGATAAGGGCGCCCGCGATCTGGTTGCGCGCTTCGGATCGGTGGAAGGCGCGCTCGAACATGCCGCCGAAGTGGAACGTAAGATGTATCGCGAAAGTTTGCAGAACAATCGCGAGATCATTCTCTTGAGCAAGAAGCTGGCGACGATTCATGTCGACGTCCCACTACCCTTCGAGCCCGAGTCTTTGATCGCCTGCGATCCTGATCTGACGGCGCTGCGCGAGTTGTATCAGACGCTGGAATTTCATCGCCTCCTCCGCGAGATGCCTGCCATGGAGTCCGCCGCGCCTGCCGCCGTAGCGCACGATTACCGCGCGCTGGCAGGTGCGGACGAACTCGACGCCTGGCTCCCGCCGTCGGGTCCGGTGGCACTGGCCGTGGAAGACGCGATGGGCGAGACGACGATCGGAATGTCGGCGCGTCCCCACGAGGCTCGGACGCTCGCGCTTTCCGAGACCGCCGCTACTCTTCCAGAGAGTCTGACGAACCGTCACGAGTTTGTCGCGCACGATATTAAAGCGCTCCTGCATCGGTTCGGCGAACTCCCCCATTTTCGGCACGATGTGATGTTGTACGGTTTCCTGTTGAACGCCGACCCCACGGGCTGCGGGCTCGCGTCGCTTTCGGAAAAATATCTCGGCGGGCGCGTCAACACCGAACTTGCGGGGCGCGCCGACGCGATTCTGCAACTGCATCACAAGTTGCGTCCGCAGGTGGAAAAGGCCGGGCTCGTGGAGATCTACGAGAGCATCGACCTGCCGCTGGTGAGCGTCCTCGCGCGGATGGAAAAGCTCGGCATCCGGGTTGATCCGGGACAATTGAAGCTGCTCAGCGTGCGCATGGACACGGAAATCGCGAGACTTTCGGGCGAAATCTACGACATCTGCGGGAGAACGTTTAACATCAACTCTCCGCAGCAATTGGGGAAAGTTCTGTTCGAGGACATGAATTTGCCGACGCCCGGAAAGGGCGCGAAAGGCAAGGCAATTTCCACAGCGGCGGACGTCCTTGAAGAGCTTGCGGCCGATCATCCGGTCGCCGCGAAGGTGCTGGAGTTTCGACAGATCGCGAAGCTCAAAGGGACCTACGCGGATGCGCTTCCCGCGCTCATCGATCCCGCGACCGGTCGCGTGCATTCAACTTTCAATCAGACTGGTGCGGCCACGGGAAGGCTCTCGTCGTCGAATCCGAATCTGCAAAACATCCCGATCCGCACCGAACTCGGGCGCGAAATTAGAGCTGCTTTTGTCCCTCGCGATGGTTGGAAGCTGATCGTCGCGGATTATTCGCAGATCGAACTTCGACTGCTCGCGCATATGTCGCACGATGCCGTCTTAACCGAGGCGTTTCGCAACGGCGAGGACATCCATACGCGCACGGCTGCAGAAGTCTTCGGGGTCCCGCCTCTCATGATCACGTCCGAGCAGCGCCGCAATGCGAAAGCAGTCAACTTCGGAATCGTGTACGGACAAACCCCATTTGGCCTCGCGCAGTCGATTGGCGTAGATCGCAGAGAAGCCGAACAATATATTCGCGCTTATTTCGCGCGCTACGCCGGCGTGCGGCGCTTTCTCGATGCGACCATCGCGGAAGTACGCCGCACGGGCATTGCGAAGACGATTCACGGCAGGCAGCGGCCCATCCCCGATATGGATAGCCGCAATCCGAACGCGCGTGGATTTGCGGAGCGCACCGCCGTGAATACGCCTCTACAGGGCACCGCGGCGGATCTGATCAAGCTCGCGATGATCCGGATCGACCGCAAACTGCAGGGCTTCGCGACGCGATTGCTTTTGCAGGTGCATGACGAACTCGTGTTCGAAGCGCCGCCTTCGGAAGTGGAGGAAATGCGCGCGATGGTGAAGTCGGAGATGGAAAACGTCGCGCGGCTGGAAGTTCCGCTGGTGGTGGATGTGGGAGTCGGAGACAACTGGAGAGACGCAAAATAATGGACAATCCAACGAATAGTTTGCAGCAGCTCCTGGGATTTACGTCGCGGCTGCAGGATGCCAATATTCAATTCACCCTGCACTGCCTGCGTACTGCAGTGATGGTGGCGGTCGTCAGCCCGACGACGCATTACGAGGTTCAGTTTTTCGCGAACGGTGAATTTGAGGCGCAGGCGTGGGGACCACAGGGCCTGACTCGATCGCTGAGTTTGGACGACGTCACCGGCATGGTGATCCGTGAGCTGAAGAGTTGAGCGATGGCTGAATGAGCCTCCTCCCGATCGGCCCTTGGCGCATTTCGCCCGGTTCCGAGGTGCTGCTACAGTGGTGAACAAATGAGGCTCGCGCTCATCTGTCTGCTTTCCGCCGCTGGTATGTCCCGTGTTATGGCGCAATCCACTAAACGAACCATCACCGACGCCGAAGTCGAGCGTGTCCATAAATCGGCGCTGCTCATCGACACGCATAACGACGTTCCCAACGAAATCGCCGGAAACGATCGCGAAAGTGCGTTCGATATCGGCCTTAACGACCCGAAAGCCCACACCGATCTCGCGAGGTTGAAACAGGGCGGCGTCGGCGCGGTTTTCTTCGTCAGTTATGTAGCCGCGAAATACGCGGACAACGGGGCGCACGCGCGCGGCATGAGTTTCGTCGATTCCATTCATCACGATCTGGTCGAGAAATATCCTGGTGATTTCGCGCTCGCAACCACGGCTGCGGAAATTGAGGCCGCGCACAAGCAGGGCAAGATTGCGGCGCTGATCGGCCTGGAAGGCGGCCACGCGATCGAAGACAGCCTCGACAAGCTGCACGAGTTTTATCGCCACGACGTGCGCTACATGACGCTGACGCACACGAATACGAACCACTGGGCGGATTCGTCGGGAGACATCAGCAAGCCCGGCGTGCAGCATCACGACGGTCTGACGGATTTCGGCAAAGACGTCGTGCGCGAGATGAATCGCATCGGCATGATGGTCGATATTTCGCATGTGGCCGATAAAACATTTTGGGATGCGCTGGAGGTGAGCCGCGCGCCGCTGATCGCGACGCATTCGAATGCGCGGGCGCTGGCCGATGTGCCGCGCAATATGACCAACGAGATGATCGTCGCGCTGGCGAAAAAGGGCGGCGTGATTCAGGTGAACTTCAATTGTGCTTTCTTGACCAACGACAAGCCGCCGCATGCCACGCTGGCCGACGTCGTGGCGCACATCGATCATATTCGGAAGATCGCGGGCATCGACGCGCTCGGCATCGGAAGTGATTTCGATGGCATCGAATGCACGCCCGTGGGCCTGGAAGATGTTTCGAAATATCCGAATTTGACCCGGGCGTTACTGGAAGATGGGTATTCGGCCGCGGACATTCGCAAGATCTATGGCGGAAATTTGCTGCGCGTCATGAAGGCGGTGGAAAAGATTGCGGCGAAAAATTAACGCGCTCGGCCTGTCGATCGTGTCGATCGCACTCGCGATCGCGATCACGGGTTGTTCTCATCCAGCTCCGAAGCGCGTGTTTATCGATCCAGGGCTTGCTCCTCTTATTCCTCCGGACACGACCGTGCTCGCGGGAATTCGTGTCGACCTGATCGCCAAACAGCCCGCTTTTGATCTACTGGCCAAGCAACGCGCCGTGCGCCGATTTGCTGAAATCACCGGAATCGATCCCAAGAAATCGCTGTGGCAGGTTTTGTTCGTCTCTAACGGAACAGGAAGCTTGTTGCTGGGGCGCGGTAAGTTCGCCAACGAACTGATGGCTCCGGACGTCAGCCGCTACGGGGCCGCGGGCGGCCGCTTCGATTACAAAGGATTGTCGATGGTCGGCAACGAGCAGGACGCGATGGTGTTCATTAATTCCTCGACCACCGCCATCGGCGCTGCACCGGCTTTGCGGGCTCTGGTGGACGGATTGCCGCGGCAGCACGATGTGCCCGAGCGGTTCGCGCCACTGCTCGCCGAAATCCCGCTGGAAGCAGAGGTATGGGGCGCGTACGCGGGCGGCGCCGTGGACCTGGATCTACCGGGCAATCTTGTGAATCTGCGCAAAGCGTTTCCGCTGCTGCAGAGCGCGGAGTTTTTCGCAATATTCGACAAGCAACTGCATTTCAGCGCGGCGGGGACGTCACCCTCCGAGCAGAGCGCACAGGAGTTGCACGATGCTTTGCAGGGACTGATGGCCATCGCGCAAATACCCGGCGACGTTTCGCGCCAAGGGAATCGCGTCACGGTGAAAGCCGACGTCGGATTTTGACGATTCCGAGCCACAGCGACGGCCCTCGCTCAGTTATCATGATCATTGCCTGAAGGAGGCTCGTATGCACAAGCGGTGGATGGCCGTCGCATTTGGAGTGTTCGTCGCGGTAGCGGGGGCTGCGCAGCGTGTGGACACGTATAAAGTCCGGCTCGCGCCGGTGGCGATGGATGCGGCCATGAAGTCGGTGATCGCGGGAGAGGGAACGGTGACCGCGACCCTCGACGGAAATAAGTTTATGATCTCGGGCACTTTCACGGGATTGAAAAGCCCGGCCACGGCGGCTCACATTCATCAAGGAACCGCGCCGGGCGTTCGCGGCGGTCCGCTGCTCACCTTGACGGTCACCAAGGCGGAAAGCGGAGAGTTTTCCGGCATGTTCGAGTTGACCCCAGACCAGATCGAAGCCCTGCACAAAGGCAAGTGGTACGTTCAGATTCACAGCCAGAAGGCGCCTGCCGGCAATCTGTGGGGCTGGTTGTTGAATTAGCGGATGGATTTAGGTTGTCGCCCAGGAGCTAAGCTATGATGCAGAGATTTTCGAAGACATTGACGATGGCCGCGGCGCTCGCGCTGAGCGGGAGCACGGGACTGTTCGCGCAATCCACGCAACAAGCCGACGCGGGTCGGGCGCTCTACGGCGCGCGCTGCGCCACCTGCCACGGCGTCGATCTCGGCGGCAGCGAAGCGCCGCAGCTTTCGGGCTCGAACTTCATCGCCGCATGGGGCACGCGCTCCACACGCGAGCTGATCCAGTATCTGCAGGCTTCCATGCCTCCCGGCAACAACCACTTGAACGAGCAGGATGCATTGGCTGCCGCTGCATTCGTGCTCGGCGCAAACGGTGTGGCTCCCGGGGCGCAGGCGCTGGCGGCTGATACTTCCTACGTCATTCGCTCGCGCGCGAACGGCAAGCCGGCGATCGCATTGGCCGGCGGCGGGCAAGCAGCCGCCACGGCGGGCGGTCCTCACGGGCTCACCGTCACGGGGACGGTGAAGAATTACACGCCGATCACGGGCGCGATGCTGCGCAATGCCGATCCGGCGGATTGGCTCATGATCCGGCGCACGTACAGCGCGTCGAATTTCAGTCCGCTGAATCAGGTGAACGCGTCGAACGTCAAGAATCTGCAATTGGTGTGGTCGTGGGCGATGGCCGATTACGGCGCGAACGAGCCCACTCCCATGGTTCACGATGGCGTGATGTTTCTCCCCAACACCGGTAACATCGTGCAGGCGCTCGATGCGAAGACGGGTGAATTGATTTGGGAGAATCGCCTGGGGCCCGAGCAATCCGGAGGCTTGGGCGCGATTCGCAGCCTCGGATTGTGGGGCGATAAAGTCTACATCGCGACCACCGACGAAAATCTCGCCGCGCTCGACGCCAAGACCGGGAAGATCGTGTGGCAAACCCGCATTGCTGATCCCAAGAAGGGATACAGCAACACGAGCGGACCTCTGATTATTGACGGCATTGTGATTCAGGGCATGGGAGGCTGCGATCGTTACAAAGAGACCGGCTGCTATCTAAGCGCGTACGATGCCGAGACCGGCAAGCAGTTGTGGAAGTTCGAAACGGTCGTCCGCCAGGGCGAGCCGGGCGGGGAAACGTGGGGCAATCTTCCGAATCTGCTGCGCGCCGGCGGCGACACGTGGATCACCGGCAGTTACGATCCAACGCTCGACCTGACGTATTGGGGCGTCGCGCAGGCCAAGCCGTGGATGCGCGCGATCCGCGGAACCAGCGCGGCAGCGTTGTATACGACGTCGACGCTGGCGCTGAAGCCGGAGACCGGAAAGCTCGCGTGGTATTTCCAGCACGTCCCCGGGGAATCGCTCGATCTGGACGAGGTGTTCGAACGCGTGCTCGTGGATTCCGGCGGACAGAACTTGCTGTTCACCATCGGCAAAGCCGGCATTCTGTGGAAGCTCGATCGCAAATCCGGCAAGTTCCTGGATTACAAACAGACGTTGTTTCAGAACGTTTTCGATAGCGTCGACAAGAAAACAGGCGAAGTGCATTATCGCAATGAGATCGTCGAGCAGCAGCCCGAGACGTGGGTGCAGGCGTGTCCGTCGACCGAGGGCGGTCATAACTGGCAAGCGATGAGCTACCATCAGCCGACCAATCAGTTGATCATCCCGCTGAGCCAGAGCTGCATGGAAATGTACGGGCGCAAGAGCGAGCCGGTGGAAGGCTCCGGCGGCACCTCGGCCAATCGGCGCTTCTTTGAGATGCCGGGCAGCAACGGCAACGTCGGCAAACTCGCGGCGTATGACGTGAATAGCATGAAAGAGATGTGGAAGCTCGAGCAGCGCGCGCCGTTCCTGACTGCGGTGCTTTCGACCGCCGGAGGGCTCGCTTTCGTCGGCGATCTGGATCGGGTATTCAAGGCTGTGGACGTCAAGACCGGAAAGATCGTGTGGCAAACGCGTCTGCCCACTTCGGTGCAGGGATTCCCGGTGACCTTCACGGTAAATGGCAAACAGTACATTGCGGTCTCGACGGGCCTCGGCGGCGGTAGTCCACGCCAGGTGCCGGGCGTCATCGTTGGCGATGTGCATCATCCATCGAGCGGAAACGGATTGTTCGTATTCGCGCTGCCCGACGCCAAGTAGGCGGGGCCGCTCGTTCCGAGGCGTCTGGCGTTGCTGGCCGCGAAATAAGTACTTACAATGTGAAGCGGCTCGTCGAATAAACGGCCTCACGAGGTGAAGATCAATGCGTAAGGTCGCGATCATCCTTTGCATGGTGAGCGTTTCGCTCCGCGCCCAGTGGCCGGATCATCCGACTCCGGGCGTTCCGCGCACACTGGATGGCAAGGTCGATCTCTCGGCTGCTGTTCCCCGATCCGCCGACGGCAAGCCTGATCTATCCGGAGTCTGGCTGGTCAAGGCTTACGGAGGCTCGCTTTTTTACGTTACGGGGAACATGAAGCTGGAGGACATGCAGCCGTGGGCCGCGGAGTTGTATTCGAAACGCGCCGCGGATTACCGCCGCGATAGCGACGGTATCCACTGTCTGCTGCCGGGTCCCAAGGCAGGTATTGCGGTCGGTCCGTATCCGATGAAGATCCTTCAGACACCTGGCGTCATCGCGGTTCTTTACGAATACCAGACGACTTTCCGCCAGTTTTTCACCGATGGCCGCGGGCTGCCGGAGGATCCGAATCCGACCTGGATGGGCTATTCGGTCGCCAAGTGGGAAGGCGACACTCTGGCCGTCACGACGACGGGTTACAACGACAAGACCAACCTCGACCTGGCGGGGCATCCCCACACTGAAGCGCTGCGCCTCACGGAGCGCTATCATCGCCGCGACGTCGGGCACATGGATCTGCAGCTGACGTTTGACGATCCGAAGGCGTACAAGCATCCCTGGACGCTGCCGCTCGAATTTGAACTGGTCCCTGATGGACAGTTGATCGAATACGTCTGTGAGAACGAGCGTGACGCGCCGCACCTGGTGGGTGAGAAAGGCGAGGAGGCGAAGATCCCGAGGGACATACTCGCTTCATTCGTGGGGCGTTACGATACGCCCGGATACACACCGGCGGAGATTTCGCTCGAAGAGGGCCGGCTGATGATCGATATGGGGACGGGCAAGATTCCACTGATCGCGCATTCGGAGTCGAACTTCACGATGGAAGGCACCGGCGTGGATTTCGTTCGGGATGCCAAAGGCTCGGTGACAGCCGTGATTGAGCGCTGGACGGAAGGCGATCGGATTTACAAGCGCGGGAAGTAGATTGTTACGCGCGGAATGATCAGCGCGAAGACGAACGCGCGTTGTGGGGCGCGCTCCAGCCTGCAACGGCGACTTAAGTCGCCGGTTGAATGAACTGACACTTGAGTCGCCGCTCAGTTCGCTGGCTAAAGCCAACGTTGCAAGCTGAAGCTCGCTCCACCAAGAATGAAATTCCACCCACCAATAAAAAAGGCAGGCGATTTTCGCACCTGCCTTCTTCCAGACCGGACTTTTATTGATGCCTACGGCGTTTTGGTTTTCGGGATCGGTCTTGCGAACTTCGATTCGTCGACCGGAGCGTTCGGAGTGATTTCGGTGAGGGCGTACTCTTCGCGTCCGCTGACCCATCCGAAAACCCACTTGTACGGCATCTTGACGCCGTTTACTTCGCGATACTCCTGATAGTCGACCTGCGTGGGAACGCGGCCGACCGCCGAATTCGCGGTGCGAATATAACGCGTCAGTAATCCGGTCTGCTCTGTCGAAATAGAACGTGGCCAGAAGGCCCGCGTTGCTTCCTTGAATCACGGAAACGTCCTTACCGTCGAGCGTGGTCGGGAAGCCCACTCTCCAGTTCGTGAAAAATTTCGCCAGTCCGCCGGGGAACGCCATCTGCGCATCCAGCTTCGCGCCTTCGAGCATGCTGGCGTGCAACTGATATTCCGAGGTGACCGTTAAGGGCAGCATCACCCATGCGTCTTTGCCATCGTAGGTGCGCTCCAGATCGCCTTCGCGCTGGTGGACCAGCGTCGCCAGATGATTCGGCGCCTTCGCGTAAATCTCGGCGGGATCGTTCGCGGCCTCACCGAATAGATGGCTGGTGCCCTTTTCGGTATAGCTGGTCATCTTCGCCACGTTCGCGGCCCCGCCCAAGGCCTGGATGTACTTGTCCAGAATCTGCTGAGCCGTAGGTTGTCCGAGGCTCGCGGGAGCGGCCGGCAGGACGTCGGGCGGAACGTTGGTCGGATCGCTATAAATCGAATCGATCGGAGGAGTGCTCGACGGGAAGGTGCTGCCATGATGGCAGGTCCAGCACGTGACCATCTGGGCGCCGCCGAAATTCTGCTTGTTGATGTTGTTGACCATGGTCACCATGCGGCGGGCGACCTTCTTTTCCGGCTTATCGTCGGCATCCCACTTCGGATCCGATCCGCCCGCGCCGACGTGGCAGTCTCCGCAGCATACGTTCAGGGCCGCGGAAAACAGGCCCATCGTTCCCATGAACTCGTCAACCGGGATGCCTTTCAGAACCTGAATATTCTTGAAAGCCTCTTCGGACATCAGGTTTTTTGGCGCCTGCGCGAGGGCCACGCCCCCGAACGGCAACACGGTGCCCAGCCACGCCACCGCCCCCGTGTACATCATTCGTTTCGATAAGACCATGAATAGCTCCTAATAAATAAATGACTCTTCTTCCCAGACTTTTCGCGACGCGAACGATCCGGGCTAAGTGCCAGAGAATATGTTATCTCAGAAAGCGATTCGCGGGTTGACAGCGGATCGCCTTCGCCGCAATTACTTGAACTCGGTTTTGAACCCCGGCAAGCTCCACTCCATCTGCAGGCTCTTCGGCATCCAGTGGAACTCGGCCATCATGACCTTGCCGATTTCGTCTTCGCTCTTATGCGAGTGCATGAGTGCGGCCACGCGCTTCCGTTCTTTTTCGACGTTGTCGCGATACGTCATCAGATTCGCCTTCGTCGTGACTGGACCATGGCCCGGAATCACCGTATCGAAATCGAACTGCGTCAGCGCGGCCGTCAGCGTCTTGGGCCATTCGACGAGGCTTCCGCCGCCCGGATAATCGATCAGCGGCGTATCGCCCGCCATCAGGTCGCCCGTGTGCAGCACTTTAAGGGCCGGGAAGTACACGACTGCATCGCCATTGGTGTGGCCGCGGCCCACGAAACGGGCCGTAACCTCTTTCCCTCCCAAGTAAACCGTCGTTTCCTGATTGAAGGTGACGCGCGCCGGAACCACGCCGGGAGGCGCGTTGGATTGCTTATGCTCGACGATGTTCTTGTGCGACTGCGTCGTCGAAATGATTTCGGCGCCACTCTGATACATCTTCGCGTTGCCGCCGCTGTGATCGGCGTGATAGTGCGTGCTGATGATATATTTGATGGGCTGATCGGTGAAGCTCTTGATGCCGGCCATGATGGCATCATGATCGAAATCGAACTTGTCGTCGATCAGGATGAGGCCTTCGTTGGTGACGTATACGGCGACGTTGCCGCCGTCTCCTTCGATCTCGAACAGATCGTCTTTAATTTTGTTGACTTTCAACTGCGGAGGCTGCTTCGCCTGATTCTGCGTATAGGCCACGGCGGCGATCAGAAGGCTCAGGATCACAGCCGGAACGTATACCAATAGTTTCCGTTTCATGGGGGTCAATATATCAGGTTCGGAGTCGTCATGGAAGAGGGCGCGTATTCGATCAGGCTCCCGGGGTGCGTCAGCAGCTTCTGGAGGGTGCAGTGGTCGCGCAGCCGATCGAGGGAAACGGGATTTATTCCGGTCAAAGTCGGTCTCGTTCAAGATCTGCGGGGCGAATCCTGGCGCGAGGGCCCGGATTCGGAAGTTGTTGATGCGGCGTGATTGGGAGACGAACCCAAGAGGCGTCTGCGCGAAACGAAATCTCTGGACGACGAATCATGCAGGTGTGGCATGCGGCTCGGTGCGCAGCATTCGGTTTGGGGATGTGAGGGATCGGCAGAAGCGAAATTCATGAAAACGATCAGCCCGGATCAAACCTTTATCGATTACTGGCAGGACTACGGTACCGGGCGGAAGAGTCACTACGGCGTCCGCGTATGGGAAGACCGTTGCTGCGCCCTCACCAATGTCGGCTCGACGAACCCGACGGTGTTGGGCGACGTGCATGCGATTCCCGTGGATCTATCGGATATCGCTCCTAAAAACAGCCTCTCGAATGTGACGAACGAGCACATGTATCATCATCCGGATTCGGATCTTTTCCAGGTGCTCACCGGCAAGAAATCGTTTCGCGAGGCGCTCGCATCGGATTCTTCCACCAAAGAGCATGTACGGCGGCCGTGAGGGTTGCCACCCTTCCCGCGGCGGTGAAAAAACGACGTTTCGCCGGAATGTTCTCTGGTAGACTGATTCATGTAGAGGCGAGGTTGGGGATCATACTTTGCCGTCCTTGGAATTTGCGCCCGTAGCTCAGTCTGGATAGAGCGTTTGCCTCCGGAGCAAAAGGTCAGAGGTTCGAATCCTCTCGGGCGTACCACACAACTTTTCTATTGCATTGGAGTACCGCGATGCTTTCGCTTTCCGTGGAATCAGCCGATTTTGAAGTGTGCCCGGAATTGTGCCCACCCACGCGGCGCCGACCCGCTCCATCGCGGCACGACCCGATTCCGCCCAATATTAGTACTGCGCGGTTCGCGTCGCGTCCTTCGATTCCACACGAGTTCGAGCTACGTCGCGGATCTCGGTTTGCGGGCAGGCTTGCAAAATCAGTACCCTTGCGTCTGAGGAGAGTCGCCATGAAATACCCCGCAGTCGTGCTCGTAGCGCTGCTTGCATTCGCTCACAGCGGCGTAAGCCAGACTGCCTGGATCGCGCCGACGTCAGCCGAAGTGGATGCCGTCTATCCCGATATCGAAACGTTGTATATCGATCTTCACCGGAACCCGGAATTGGCGTTCCACGAAGTGCAAACCGCAGCCAAACTCGCCGCGCGCGTGAAGGCCCTCGGATACGATGTCACCACCGGCGTGGGCGGGACCGGCATCGTTGCGGTGATGAAGAACGGACCGGGACCCACGGTGATGTTGCGGACCGAACTCGACGCCTTGCCGGTGGAAGAGAAAACCGGTCTGCCTTTCGCCAGCCAGGCGGTCGTGAAAAACAGCAACGGCCAATCGACTCCGGTGATGCACGCTTGCGGCCACGATATCCATATGTCCGCGTGGGCGGGCACGGCTCGTCTGATGGCGGAACATAAGGATCGCTGGCAGGGCACGCTCGTGATGGTGGGCCAGCCGGCGGAAGAAGGAGGCGGCGGCGCCTTGGCGATGTTGAAGGACGGCCTGTTTACGCGCTTCCCTCGTCCGGACTTTGCGCTCTCTTTGCATGACGACGACACCATGCCGGCCGGGACCATCGGCTATCATCCAGGACCGTTCCGTTCCATGTCGGATACCGTCACGATTGTCGTTCACGGACGCGGCGGACATGCCGCCATGCCGATGAATACGGTCGATCCGGTGGTGCTCGCCTCGCGCATTGTCCTTGCGCTCCAGACGATCGTTTCGCCGAGAACAATCCCACCGACCCGGTCGTCATCACCGTCGGCTCGATTCATGGCGGCACACAGGCCAATATTATTCCCGATGAAGTGCGCCTACAGCTTTCGGTGCGGACTTACACGCTGGAAGTTCGGCGAAAGACCCTGGCCGCCATCCGCCGCATTGCTCGCGGCGAAGCGATCTCGGCGGGAGCGTCTCGTGAACCCGAAATTCTCATGCGCGACGAAGGCCCCGCCCGTCTCACGACGGTTTACAACGATCCGGAGCTGACCGCTCGTCTCGCCGTCGCGCTCAAAACCGCTCTGGGCGAAAAGATGGTCGTCGAGATGCCGGCAAAAATGACGTCCGAGGATTTCGGCGAATACTGGAACACCGGCAAAGTCCCTTCCGCGTTATTGCATATTGGTGCCGTCAACGCGACGAAGTTCGCGGAAATTCAGAGAACCGGCATCCCCGGCCCTGCTCCACATTCACCCGAATGGGCTCCTGATGATCGCGAGCCGACTCTCAAAGCCGCCGTCCGCGCGGAAGTGACCGAATTGCTTGAGTTGTTTAAGAAAGAGTAGTACCGGCGAGCCGATCATGTATTTTGCGGATTTCCCTTTAAAGTGCATACGTCCGGCAACGTGAAGCAAGCAGACCTGTCGCAAGCTCTAAATCGACATCGGCAATCAGCAGGCCTTCTACACCGTACGGTTGATAACACTGCACTGTCCCGTCCGGACGGATAATCGCCGACGTGGTCCCGGAGCCGTCACTCGCGCAGTTCACTGACGCGAAATAGCACGTATTCTCGGCAGCTCGGCACAGCATGGCCTTCTCATGAAACGTGTTCGCTGGATCTGCAAACACTGTCGGGCGATAGCCCCCGGGCTCTGCGATATGTGCGTGCGGATGAAACACCACGTGAGCACCCTCGTCTGGCGGCCCAGCGGACCGTCTCCGGATAGCGCCACCCTTCGTGGCAAATAACAACGCCAAACGTGAGCGGCCCAGCTTGGAATATCTGTCGGCCCTTACCGGCCACGTAAGTTGGCTCTTCAGACGGATCGATTTGCTCTTTGTCCTGCCAACCCGCCACTGTACCGTCTGAGTTGATCACAAGGGCGCTGATCAGCAAACCCCGCACCGTCACCCGTTCTGTGCCGAGCACCACCGCTATCCCAGCGCTACGGGCGGCTGATTCCAGCGTCGTGAAAGCGTCATCGAGAAACGCCTGATCCGGGGCTGGCAGGGGCTTTCCTGGCCATCGGTAGCCGGGCACGAAACACTCCGCGAAACAGATGACTTGCGCGCCTTGGCGGCCAGCTTCTGCGATTGCCCCCGTAGCGAAAGCCACAGATTCTTCTGGCGTTGACGGAATGCGAATATTAGCGAGCGCAATGCGCGCAGTGGCCATCCGGCACATCCCAGCTTTTCGAGCTTAACACCAACACGGTCCCCGATGACGCGTTTAGCAGGCCGTCGCGAAGTCGACTTGATGTAGGCGGCGCAACTGGGCGGCAGCCCTCAAAGAGCGGACGATCATGGCGCACCGCACAATCCTTTCCCTTGCATTGGAGTCCCGCGATGCCTTCGCTTTCCGCGGAATTCGCCATTGCGAAAGGCTGGTCCCGCGTATGATAGCTTTTGTGGCTAACGTGACGATGGGCAATTGGCGACTCACATGTATCATTTCGCTTTGCCGGACTAGTTGTGCCAACTTATGCGCAGTGGCTCCATCCGGACACCGCGCGCCGCGGACTCGGGATGGCAGGCCGATCCTGACGGCGCCCGCGCCACGGCTTAACGGCAAGCCAGACCTTTCCGGAGTTTGGCAGGCCGCTCGGCCCGGGCTCGATGCCACCGTATCCTACACAGGAGGAGTCGACGCCGATGCGCTCCGCATGCAAATCGATCAGTCAGACGTTGCCGATATCCATCGCAACGTCTTTTTGGGACGAAGCGGAGGACGAGCCCCTGACCGCCGAAGCACGGGCAGTCCTCTCCAAGCGTCAAAATCAGCAGCCTCCTCAGGTGCGTTGTTTGCCTGAGGGCGTCCCCGGCGTCATGATGGTTTACGCCTTTAAGATCGTTCAAACCCCGCTTGAACTCATGATGATGGGCGAGAGCCAGGAGCCGCCGCGGCAGATCTACCTCGACGGGCGCGGCTTCCCCAAAGATCCGGACCCGTCATGGATGGGATATTCGATCGGAAGATGGGACAACGACACGCTGGTTGTGCAAACAACGGGCTTCAAAGAGGAGGGGTGGTTGGATAACGTCGGCCATCCGCGCGGCGAGTCGATGCTCATCACGGAGCGTTTTCGTCGCCGCGATTTCGGGCACATCGACCTGGAAATCCACTACGAAGATCCCAAATATTACACGCGGCCTTTCACAAATAAAGCAACGCTCACCCTGATTCCCATTCAGACATCATTGAATTCGTTTGCACCGAGAACGAAAAGACGTGGAACATTTGGGCAAGCGATGAGAAATCCCCTTCGGGGAAAGCCGCGCCTTACGACTCATGCTGCTGAATGGCCTGCGATGGCGCGCTGAGCGCTTGGACTGAGCTCGCTAAACAGCAGGTGTGGCTGCCGGAGCGGACCCCAGGACGATGGTAAACGCGGTTACGAGAAGGTTCACCCCTCCAAGGTTGGCGCGCCCGTCGGTGTGATTTATCGGCTAATGCTTGCGGATGGCAAACAGCGGGACTCCAAAGGTCAAGCGATCGAGTGACGGTTCCCACCTCGACACCTGATCGAAACGCTCGTGCACCTGGATGGGATATTCCGTAGGCAAATGGGAAGGCGACACCTTCGTGGTCGATTCCGTTGGTTTCGACGAGAGGAGCTGGCTCGATCACTTTGGCCAGCCCCATAGCGACGAGCTCCGCGTGCAGGAACGCTATCGCCGGCCCGATCAAAATACGCTCGAAATCGGCATGACGTTCACGGACCCGAAAATGTACACCAAACCCTGGGTGAGCGAAAAGAGAATTTTGAAGTTGGTTCCGTCAGGCGAATTCAACGAAATCTTTTGCGTGCCGTCGGAGGAACAATCTTTCAACAGAAGAATACGAGATCCCGCTGCCGGAAAGATTAGTCAGTAACGACCCCAAGTGCGCCATCGCCAAAGCGGATCGTCTGTCCCCTTAAATTGAGCCGTCTGGACAAATGCCGGATGACTTGGAAGCCATGCGGCATTTTGTCTTTCGGAACGTCTAGGAGGCCTGCTGCAAGTTGATCGTGAGCGTCGCGAGCGTATTGGCTGCCGTCAGAGGCAAACCGTTCGAGACGTCTTGCAAGTACAAAACCATGCCGTTCGTGACCCAATCGAATGTCTGCATCGATCCCGCATTGTAGCCGACCGTGAACAGTGGACCCGTCGGACTACCGACTCGAACCTCGATGTATTGAGCGCTCGGCGCATTCCACGAAACTGTGGTGACGCCGACCGTGGCTCCCGCCGCAACCGGAATGGGATTCGGACTCGCCGTGAAGGAGACTGGGCTCACGGCCGGCGGGCCGCCTGTCGACGGAAGTCCGATCGTGTTCGCTTGCGCAAGAGCCGTCGCGAGTGAGAACCCGGGGCCCGTCGAGGGCGTGAGAAATGGCGTGAGCGCGGCCACCGCTGAGTTGGGACCGCTGTAGACCGTCAGCAACCCATCCGTCTGTTCGTAGTTGAGATTGTTTGCCAGATTGATGTTTTGGATCACCCTTCCCAATACGCGATGTTCGGCCTCCACGCCCATGATGGACGCGGCGACTTGCGCGAAATAATCCAACTGCGCCGCGCTGTACGGCCCGCCATAAGGTCCATTCGGAACGCTGCCGGACGTGGATTGCGCCATGGTCGCGAACTCGCGTGTCGCCGTGAGATACGCGCCGATGAAGGCGTTCTCCAGAGTATTCAGCATCCCGGCGAACGCGCCTAACGTGTCGAATGTGCCGGCGGGGAAGTAGAAGGTTTGATACGGATCGCCTGATGCACTCGCTCCCAGGTTCCCAACCGCCCGCAGAAGATTCGCGTGCTGAATCTCCTGGCTCAGGGCGCCCTGCAAGTAAGCGATGTTCGGAATGTTGGCGGACGGAGAAGGCTGAGCGCCGACCCGCCCGGGCCGGCCAAATTCGGGTCCTGGATCACGCCTCCGATCAGGCCGTTGTAGTAGAAAGTAGTCGCGAGATCTTCCGCGACCAGCGCGGCCGTGAAGATTTGATTCGCTGTGTCCGTGGCTGCTGTATTTTGACCTTTCAGTTTCGGTGGATCGCTGAAAAGCAGCGCCGCTGCCGTGGTGCTCAGCCCTAGCACGCCCACTCCCTTGAGGAAACTCCGTCTCGCGGGATCCGCGGCCGCTTTCAAAATCGCTTGCGTATCTTGCATCTGTTCGCTCCTTGACGATTCTTTCGGTCCTCGACCAGAAAACCCAGCTTGCCTGGTTCGCTAGTGGTTGTACGAGACCGCGCTGGAATCGGATTGAATACCTTGATCGAGCGTGTTTTTATCAGCGGCGCCATCCGAATTCGAGCGGACTTCGTAGAGTGAGTGAGACCCAAGAACTGGGAAAGAGAGAGGACAAAAATGAAATCACTTCGTCTGTTTGCGTTGCTTGGCGCGGCTACCCTGTTGGCTGTCAGCGCTCATGCAAAGAACCCCGTGGTCGGCGGGAAGGAAATGTTCCCGAGCAAGAACATTATTGAGAACGCCGTCAACTCCGCCGACCACACGACGCTGGTCGCGGCCGTCAAGGCCGCCGGTCTCGTCGAAACACTGGAAGGGCCAGGACCTTTCACCGTCTTCGCGCCGGTGAACGCTGCGTTTGAGAAACTTCCCGCCGGAACTGTCGATACCCTGTTGAAGCCGGAGAATAAAAGTACTTTGGTGAAGATCCTCACCTACCACGTAGTCGCCGGCAATGTCTCGGCTGCCGATCTGAAGAAGATGATGAAAAGCGGTAACGGCACGGCGATGCTCAAGACCGTGGAGGGCGGCACGTTGTGGGCGATGATGCAGGGCAACAGTATCGTCCTCAAAGATGAAAAAGGCGGCATGGCGAAGATCACGCAGGCGAACGTGTCTCAGTCAAACGGTGTGATCCATGTGATCGACAGCGTTCTTCAGCCGAACTAATCGGCACTCGCAAAATCGACTTCGATGGATACAAGCCCCAGTGAGAGCTGGGGCTCTTCACGTCGACCGCATCGCCGCCGTTTTGTCGAGAGCTATTGAAACTGCCGGCGGAAAGCTTCGAATTGTTGCTGGATTTCTTCTAATTGCCGCTTCACTTGAGCAAGTTCGAGCTCCAATGCCGCGACGCGCCCGACCATTCTGGAATCGATCTCCGGCTTCGATTCCATCCCCGGACGCGAAAGGACCTCCTGGGGCTCCTCAGCGATAGGGGCCGCGCCCTCCGAATAATTGCGTCCAGCGGCCCCGCGGCATACGCGCGACCAATGGCTCGGGCTCGCGGGCAGTGAGCGATTCCAGGCATCGCTCCACTTCTTCCAGATCCGTGAAATCGTGCATGCGCTCGGAGCGCCCGCGCAATTCGCCGACGGTTTGCGGTCCGCGCAACATCAGCACGCACAAGAGCGCCAATTCGCGACGGCCTAAATTCAATTTCTCGCCCAGCCGGTGCCCAAACTTCTCTACGCGATGACCCGCGCCTGTCACTCGAACGATCAGACCTTTGTCCTGCGCCAGGTCGATCGCGCGGGCGACCATGTCTTCGTCGTAATTCACCACGGGCTCGCGATTCGATTTCTGATTGCATGCCGCCTGCAATGAATTCAGCGTCAAAGGATAATATTCCGGCGTCGTCATATCTTTTTCGAGGAGCGCGCCCACGACGCGTATTTCCGCCGGACTCAAGATTTCCACTCACTCAAGTTTACGTCCGTGGCTCCCCGGGTCAACTCGTTGCCGGGTCAACTTTGTCTGCCTGCTCTTTGTCTGCCCGGCCCGCTCCCGTGTTTTTGATATACTCGCCACCATGCGCAAAAGTTCGATGTTTCGTCTGGGATTGCTGATTCTGCTCGGCGGAGCATGTTGGGTCGCCTACAGTCAGATGGGCCAGACGCCCGCGAAGCTGACGACGGTCAAGATCGCGAACGATCTGTACATGATCCACAACGACATCGTTCCCGGCAACACGACGGCGCTCATCACCGACGACGGCATTCTGCTGGTCGACGACAAATTTGCCGTGGATCACGACAACCTCATGGCGGAAGTAAAGAAGCTCAGCGCGAAGCCGATCAAGTACGTGATCAGCACGCATCATCACGCCGATCACACCGGCGGCAATCCGGCGATGCAGAAGATGGACGTCAAGGTGATTGCCTCGGAGCAGGCCCGTCAGAATATGCTCGATGCGCACCAACCCGGCGCACCGGATATCGCCGTGGAGCATCGCGCGACGGTGACGCTCGGCGGCAAGACGGCCGAGATCTATTACTTCGGACGCGCGCATACCAACGGCGACATCGTGATTCTTTTTCCGCAGGATCGCGTGCTCTCGGCCGGCGATATCTTCACGTTCGGCGACGCGACGCCGCAGTTGATCGATTACGCCGGCGGCGGCAGCGCGAAAGAATGGACCACGACGCTCGATGGAGCGCTGAAGCTCGACTTCGATAGCGTTGTGCCCGGCCACGGCAACCTCGCGAAGAAGGCTGACATGAAAGCCTTCCGCGATACCACGCTGAAGCTGCGCAACACCGTTCACGACATGCAGGCGCAGAAGAAAAGTCGCGACGAAATCACCGCGGTGCTGAAGAACGATTACAAGTGGGGCCAGTTGCAGTTCCTGCTGAGCTTCGACGGTATTCTCGCCGAGACGCGGTAGGGCTCGGTGGAATGACCTTTACCTTGGGCTGGTGGTCAGTCGATTTCCAAGCCGTGCGTCGAGCACGGCTCTCATCAGCCGGGAGAATAACGTGCGATTCACGGATCACACGCTGGCTATTGGATCAGCCTCGTAAGTCACTTGTCAATTTCGGACCCTTGCTCGCCGAAGGGGCGTCGGGTATGATAATCCGAGATTGCCGCAGGAGGCACGCGTTGTGAGAACCATCCACATTTCGATCCTCGGTTGCCTGATGGGAGCGGCGGCTTTCGCCGCCTCGAACGCCCCGGTCACTTTTAACAAGGACGTTCTTCCCGTGCTCCAGAAGAACTGCCAGGAGTGCCACCGTCCCGGCGAAATCGCGCCGATGTCGCTGGTCGATTACGACAGCGCCCGGCCGTGGGCCAAGGCGATCCGGGCCGCCGTGCTCTCGAAGAAGATGCCTCCGTGGTTCGCAGATCCGAAGTACGGCCACTTCACGAACGATCGCACGCTGAGCGAGGCCGACGTCAACACGTTGGTCGCGTGGGCGGATGGCGGCGCCGTGGAAGGTAACGCGAAGGATCGTCCCGCCCCCGTGACGTTCCCGGAGGGCTGGCAGATTAAACCTGACGTCATCGTCGAGATGCCCAAGCCTTTCGAGATTCCAGCCAAGGGCACCATCAACTATAAGTTCATTCTGGTGAAAGCCAACTTCCCGCAGGATATGTGGGTGACGGCTGCCGAGATGCGCCCCGGCAATCCGAAGATCGTCCATCATGGCAAGGTTTGGGTTCGTCCTCCGGGATCGCACTGGATGGAGAAGGCCGTGCCCGGCGAGGCGTATGAGCAGGAGACGCAGCGCGATATTTTGGGCCGCAATCAGATGGCGGAGGGCAACGACATTCTAGGTAAGTTCAACCCCGGCCTCGGTCCTCAGGAGTTCACGCTCGATGGTTCGGCGAAGTTCGTGCCCAAGGGTTCGGACCTCGTGTTCGAAATGCACTATACCGCCAACGGCCAGGAGACGTCGGATGTTTCCAAGCTCGGACTGGTGCTCTCCAAGAATCCGCCGCAGCGACGTTATTTTTTCGCCACCGGACCTTCGGCTGGGAATCTAGTCATCGCGCCGGGAGATAATAACGCCGAAGTCGTCAGCGAGCTGACCGTCGCGCTCGACAATGTGAAGTTGGTCTACGCGCAGCCGCACATGCACCTTCGCGGCAAGGATATGGAATTGCGCGCGGTCTATCCGAACGGCGAGACCGAGATCTTCATGAGATCCAAATGGGATTTCAACTGGCAGCAGGGTTATGATTTCAAAGACCCTGTCGCGCTGCCGAAGGGCACGCGCCTGATCGTCGTTTCGCACTTCGATAACTCGCCGAATAATCCTTTTAATCCCGACCCGCAGAAGGAAGTTCGCTGGGGCTATCAGAACTGGGAAGAAATGAGCAACTGCTTCATCGGTCTAACGATGGATCTGAAAGATAATCCTTCTCGCATGTTCGTGCGGTCGGGACCGAGCATGCTGAAGCCCGTAGGCGGAGTCTCGGGTCCCACGCTCACCTCGGCGCTGGCGATCAAGTAGTTCGTTACGATTCCTCAAGATAAACGACCCGTCATTCCGAGCGGAAGCGAGGAATCTGTTTTTCGCCCGCCGCGGACCTAACAACAGATCCCTCTCCCGCCGAGCGGGATCGGGATGACCGTTATCGACGCCGCTGTTGAATCTACGGCTCGCCTTCGAGCTTTCGTAAACGTACTTCAATGCCGGTGCCTTTGAGCATATCGGCGAACTCCTGCGTGTTCTGGCCGCGATAGTGATACGGATACACAATCTGCGGATGGAATTCCTTCACGCAGGCAGCCGCCTCGGCGACCGGCATGGTGCGCGGAGGATTCATCGCCACAAACGCAACCGAGATATTCTTCAGCGCCTTCATTTCCGGCGTACATTCCGTGTCTCCGGAGAAATAGACGCGCGTATTTCCGAAGCTCACGATATAGCCGTTTCCGATGCCCTTGTGATGCCACGGCTTGTCAGGAGTCGGGCCGAATACGAGGTTATACATCGGGACGGCTTCGATCTCCACGCCCATAAACGTTTTCTTCTCGCCATTGCGAATCGTCTCCGGAATTCCGCAGCAGCCGTTCAGCGTGTCGTTGACCGCTTCGGACGTGACGATGAGCGTCGAATCCTTGCGCAAGGTTTTGAGCAGCGCGGGATCCATATGATCGGCATGCGTGTGCGAGATCAAAATCATGTCGGCCTGCGGCAGTCCCGTGAAATCGGCCTGGCCCCAGGGGTCGACGTAGATGACTTTGCCGTTAAAGTCGAGCATCACACTGCCGTGATACAGAGGCGTGACGCGCAGCGGGCCCTTCGAAGTCTGAACTTCGTCTGATTGCTTGTTGGGCGCCACTGCGCCGAAGGCTACGGCAGCGGTCGCGACCAAAATCCCTAGAGATGCCGCACAAGCGAGCGACGCTCGTGGAAGCTTGAGAATTCTCATGATTAAATCCTAACCAAACGTCAGACAAGCCGCAGTCACGAAATCAAATAGAGTGCGATGAGCGGCGTCAAATTCAGGAGAAAGATCCCAATCTTGTAGACGGCCAAGCCACCGTAGTGAAGTGCGTCGAAGGTTTCCACGGAGAGCTTGAACCACCGTCCATGCAACCGATACATCCAGTCATGGGCAAAGATAAAAGTCCCGGACCACACGAAGAGGATAGCGTAGTTCAGGCCGGTACACCACAGAAGCGCGTGTCTGATTTCGTTGGTTGTCACAACACGCGCCTCCCTGGCTCACGATTCAAAACGAACAGCAGGTCCCTCTCCCGCCAAGCGGGATCGGGATGACGCATTTGTCGTTGTCCGACTAATCCGCCAGCGGATTCGGACGCACCTGGAAGTGCACGACTTTCGCCATGGTGCCCTTGCCGGTTTCCGAGTGGAACGGAGTGCGCGTGCCCCAGGTCGTATACACGCCCTTCCCTTTCCATCCCGCGTTTGGATTGTCGATGCGGCCGTCCATCCCCTTGGCGAAGAAGCCCAACGGATATGGTACGCGCATCACCACCCACTTGCCGTTCACCAACGCGAGCAGCGAATCGCTGCCGTTGCCCGTGGCGATGGGCGTATTCTTGCCGAGGCCCAGCGTGTCCCACTGATCGACCCAATCGTAGTAATGCGAATCCGCGCTGCCCGAGGATTTCACGTTCTTGAAGTTCGGACCGGGCGACGGATATAGCGTCCAACCTTCGGGGCAGTGTTGGCCCGTAGCTTTGGGACCGTTCAAAGGGCCTTTGCACTTGCCGCGATCGAAGCTCGCCAGGTGTCCGCTCGCGAGCACCACCCATGCGACGTTGTTGCGATCGATGTCCATGCCTCGCGGCGAGAAGCCTTCCATCTTCGCTTTCGGATTGTTCCACGGCACCTCGTAATATTCGGCGAGCGCCGTTTCCGATGGATTCGAGCCGGGATTCAGCCGCACGATTCCACCCGGGAACCCGAGCACCGTTCCCCATACGGAACCATCCGTGCCGATCGCGAGGCCGTAGAATGCCGCGTTGAGGCGCGTGTCCTTATTCGGATCCTTCGCGATGTGCGGAATCGCCATGGAACTGCCCGTTGCTTCGCCGTTCGCTAAGGTGGCCACGTTCTGATCGACGTCTTCATACGCGTCGCGCTTACCGTTGCCATTGGTGTCGAGCACCAGTGCGGTCCAGCCCTGCGACTTCTGCGCGTCGTGCGTCTGATCCCACATCTTCGTGTTCAGCCATCCGACCACGCCGCCGCCGCCGCCGCTGCTGGTCCACAACGTATTGTTCGCGTCTTCGGCGAACAGCAAATGGTGCGTGGCGAAGCACGTGTCGATCAAATCGACCTTCTTCGATTTCGGATCATACACCGCGAGCTGTCGGCCCGAGCGCGCCACGGGCGTCATTTTCGCCGAAGGCTGGTTCGATCCTTCCTTGCACCATGCCGGATTATCCGGACCGCGCAGACGCGACGTGAACCACAGGCGCCCGTCGTTGCCGAACATCGGATTGTGCACCGTGACATGCGTGTCCCAGATCGATTCTTCGCCCCAGAACGGAGACGCCGCGAGAGGCTTGGGCTGCCCCGGAGTATCCGCGTCGCGATAGGGGATCTTCACCCAACTGGTCTTGAGGGTCACTGGATCGAGCACCGGGAGCGAATCGCGGCTCTCTTCGGGCGAACCGTAAATCAGGCCGTTCGGATTCAGCGACGGATTTCGTTTGTCGGTCGAGATTTCGTCGTGCAGATAAGTCTTCGGATCGGCCCAGTCATACTGCGTGATCACGACATTGCGCTCGATGCCTTGTGGACGCGGCGGCGCTTCCGTCGGGAGTTCGCCATGCTGGATGCGATCGCTCCAGTTTCCAAACTCCTGCATGGAGCGCTCTCCCAACTGCGTGAAGCCGTTCATCATCATGCTGCCGGCTTGCCCGGACTGGATGCGGCGTTCCCAAGCCTTTGCCGGAGAATCGAGATCCTTGAACATCGGCGGAATCGTACGCGTGTATTCGCTGCCAAGCTGATGGCAGGTTTCGCACGTATCGGTCTTCACCATGTGAATCCACTGCGCCTGACTCTTCACACCGGGGGAGATGCCGTTGCCTTTCGGCCCCGTGCCGGGAAATTCCTTCGCGTCGGGGATCTTCAACATCGAATACCAATAGTTCGACGGATACAGCATCGCGGCGGTTTTCTTGTCAGGAGCGATCGTCGGCTTCAGATCCACGACTTTGCCGGTTGGCGTCGTCGTTTTCGGCGAATCGACCAGTCCGTAGCCGCGCGCCCATACTGTGTAATTGGCCTTCGGCAATTGCGGAATGAGATAGCGGCCGCGATCGTCGGTGACAACTTCTTTGATAAGCCGCGTGGGCAGATCGGTGGTTTCGGCGATCACCCAGACCCCCGCCTCCGGGCCCTTGCTGCTGGTGACCACGCCGCCGATTTCATCGGCCTTTACCTTCATATCGCTGGCCGCCTGTTGAGCGTTGCTCCTGCCCATCCATGCTGCGAAGCCAATCGCCGTCACAACAGCGATGCCAAGAAATTTCGATCCCCTACTCATATGCTGACGCTCCTTTTACGTGGCTGCCCGCCGGCGGGGACAGCTTGCCATCACCCTGGGAAATGACCGGAAAAGTCACTCTGGAATGCCGATGCACCATCGCAACGGACAGTATACACCTCTGAAATACTGCGCGAAATGAGGGTGCGCGGGGCGCGTTAGCATGGAGAAGTGGCGCACCTGAAGGGTCTGCTTCGCGGCCCGAAGTTCAACGGCAAACACTCGACCGTGATCCCGACCGCGGTTCCCATGGTGGAAGCGGCGAAGGTGTGCGTGCACGTCACGAAGATCGCGCTCGGAATCATCACGCCGTTGCGCAACGGCCAACCGCATCTGAAGTTCACGCCCATGAGCGGAGGATTAAAAATGCAGGTTCGCGGATCTCATGCCGTGCAGATCTTTTGGCTCTACACGACGCGGCCGGAGGATGTCATTCGGGAAATCGACGCGAAGTGGAACAATGACTGAAAGGCTGGGTATATAGGTATATACCCAGCCACCGAGTTGCGTGATTCGTTTTTTGCGTCGCGAGAGAAGCTCGCGGAAGATACTTACGCGGCCTTCGCCTTTTTCTTGGCGGAAGGCTTCGCGCCTTCTGCCGCTTTCTTGGCAGCCCAGTACGCTTTCATGCGTTCCGCCTGCTTTTTCTTTTGCGCGGGCGTGAATTTGCGGCGTCTCGGAGTAGCCGGCGAAGCGGCTACGGCAGGCCCGGTGACAGCGGGCGAAGCTTTGGCGGGACGTCCACTGGTCGGGTTGCTGTGTGATGTTCCCTGAAGGGCGGCGATGGCTCCGTTAATTCGGTCGCGTTCCGCAATCAAAAGATCAACGATTTGTTGTATTGGCATCTTACGAAATCGTAGCACGTGTAACTGGCAAGAGCGACGCCCGATTTCATTTCGCTGTTATGATAGCTGCCAATGAGGCCGATTCATATGATCCACCGCCGAAGGCGCTTTTCGACCCTGATATTTTCCGCGTTATCGGTTGTGTTGTGCGCTGGACTTCCCGTCTTCGCACAAGGAGGCCGTCTGCACATCGTTTCTCATGTCGATGTGACTCCCCAATATGCCAAGGACACGGCCAAATTACTACTTACCTACGGAGCTGAAACCCGCAAGGACCCCGGCGCATTGCGTGTCGACGTTCTCGTAGAACCGGGACATACCAATCATTTCACGCTGATCGAGGTCTGGGAATCGCGCGCGGCCTATGACGCTCATGTAAGTCTGGATCGCACCAAGGCCTTTCGAGAGAAGCTATATCCCTGGCTCGGGAGTCCGTATGACGAGAGACTTCACGAGGAAGTAAAGTAGCCGCAAAAGTCGAAGCTATGACGCGCTTCATGTTACCCTGATGTTTTAACGCCTGTACCCTATGCCAGCGCGGGTAAGCGAGTCCTTCGTCCTGCGCACGTATCCTTTCCGGGAAGCGGATCTGGTCGTTAGTTTCTTCACCCGCGATCTGGGGAAGCTGCGCGGCATAGCACGCAGGGCCCGCCGGCCGAAAAGCGCGTTCGGTTCGGGGCTGGAGCGGCTGTCCCAGGTTCGGATGGCTTATTTTCAGAAAGAGAATGCCGAGTTGGCGAGTCTCTCGGGCTGCGAACTGATCGAATCGCAGTTCGCGCTGCAATCCGATTACGCCTCAAGCATGGCGCTGGATTACTTTACCGAGGTCACCGAACAGTTGCTGCCGCCGCACGAGCCCAACGAGCGATACTATCGCCTGCTCGCCGCCGCGCTCGCCTACCTGCGCGGAGCCACCGATGCGGATCGATCGACGCGCATGTGGACCGCCGTTACCTACGTCAGCATCTGGGCCGTCCGTCTCGCCGGTGTATGGCCCGATTTCCGCGTGAGCCATGAATCTGTGGAAATCGCCGAAGAGATGTTCACGACTCCGATCGGAGATCTCACGCCGCGTGAGTGGACCAAAGCGACCGCTGCCGATCTCCGCCGCCTGCTCGTGCGAACCATGGAACAGCACGCCGAGCGAAAATTCATGACCGTTCCGCTCTTGGAGGCTCTGTAACCCGGCCCTGACCTCTGGCCTCTGACCCCTGACGATATGGACACTTTTCAACAGACTCTTTTCAAGCTGAAGCGCTATTGGGACGAACGCGGCGCGATTATCCAGGAGCCCTACGACGTGGAGGTCGGTGCCGGTACCATGTGCCCCGAAACGTTTCTGCGCGTTCTCGGCAAAAATCCCTATAAGGTGGCGTATGTCCAACCCAGCCGCCGCCCAGCCGACGGACGGTATGGCGAAAATCCGAACCGGCTGTATAAGCATCAGCAGTTGCAGGTGATTTTGAAACCGTCGCCCGACGACATTCTCGACCAATATCTGGGAAGTCTCGAAGCGATCGGCATCGATCTCACGAAGCACGACATCAAGTTTGAGGAAGATAATTGGGAGGCACCGACCCTCGGGGCCTGGGGCGTCGGCTGGCAGGTGATGCTCGATGGACTCGAGATCACCCAGTTCACTTATTTTCAACAATGCGGCGGCATCGATCTGGATCTGGTTCCGGCTGAAATCACCTATGGATTGGAGCGGCTGGTCGCGTTTCTGCAAGGCGTCGAAAGTGTCTACGACATCGAGTGGACCAAAGGCGTAAAGTACGGCCAAGTGCGCCTCGCCGACGAATTACAATTCTCCGTTTATAACTTCGAAATGGCCAACGTGGATCGCTTATGGCGGCTCTTCGCCGAGTATGAAGCGGAGTGTAAGGAATTGCTCGCCAAATACGAAGATTACGAAGACAAGTTGCGTTTCCCGGTGCTTGCTACCTACGATCAGGTCCTGAAGTGCTCGCATCTTTTCAACTTGCTCGACGCTCGCGGAGCGATCTCGGTCACAGAGCGCGTCGGCATCATTAAGCGCGTTCGTGATCTCGCCGTCGGAACGGCGAAACTCTGGCTCGATCAACAGACGCTCGTTGAAAATCCGGCTTTCTGGAGGCCGCATGAGCGCCGGTTTGGATTTCCTGCTGGAGATCGGAACCGAAGAAATTCCGGATTGGATGATCCCGTCCGCGCTCGCGCAACTCGAGAAGCTCGATCTATTCGGAGCGATTCCACAGGTGGACGCGACTCCTCGCCGCTTGGTCGTTCGCGCGAGCGGGATTCCCGAGCGCACGCCCGATCAGACGCAGATCGTGAAAGGTCCTCCGCTTTCCGCCGGCGAAAAAGCGGCCGCTGGTTTCGCGCGTAAACAAGGCGTCGAACTTTCTGCCATGACGAAGGCGGGAGATTATTGGGAATTGACCAAAGTGATTCCCGGGCGTCCCACGCGCGAGCTACTCGCTGAGTCTTTGCCCGCAGCGGTGCTCGCCTTGCAGTGGCCTAAGACTATGTACTGGGAGCCGACGGGCGCACGATTCATTCGTCCCATTCGCTGGATCGTGGCGCTGCTTGGTAGCGAAGTGGTTCCGTTTGAGATAGCTGGCGTCAAGAGTGGCAGTGTTACCAGAGGCCATCGGAAGCTTGGATCTTCCTCCATTCCTGTCACCGTCGCCAACTATGAGAGCGAATTAAGACGCAACTTCGTGCTCCTTTCCTCAGTGGAAAGACGCAGCAAGATCGAAGTGGAGGTCGCTGCGCTTGGCGCGAAGCCGGATGCGAAACTTCTGGAGACGCTCACCTTCATCACCGAATACCCGACGGCCATCCGCGGCGATTTCGATCCGGCGTATTTGGAACTCCCCGCCGAAGTCCTCACGACGGTGATGCGGCATCATCAAAAGTATTTCTCGGTGGAATCGGAGCCAGACAAACTAGCCCCGCATTTCGTTGCGGTGATGAATACGAGTGGCGATCCCGAAGGGCTCGTGAAGAAGGGCAACGAACGCGTCCTCAAAGCCCGCTTCAACGATGCCCGTTTCTTCTGGGACGTCGATCAGCATAAGAAGCTCGCGGACCGCGTCGAGGATCTTTCGCATGTAACGTTTCACGCGAAATTGGGCTCGTATCTGGATAAAACAAAACGGGTCGTGGAACTAGCCAAAAAGTTGAAGGGCGACGAGAACGCCCAGCGCGCGGCGCTTCTCTGCAAGGCCGACCTTCCAACCGAAATGGTGAAGGAGTTCACGGATCTGCAAGGGATCGTCGGTGGTTTGTACGCAAGAGCGCAGGGCGAACCCGAGCCGGTGTGGCGCGCCATTTACGATCACTACAAACCGTTGAGCATGGAAGACAGCATCCCGGCGACGCTGGATGGACAAATCGTGGCGCTTGCCGATAAGCTCGACACGTTGCAGCAATGCTTCCGTATCGGCCTGGTCCCGACGGGTTCTAAAGATCCTTTCGCTCTGCGCCGCGCAGCCCAGGGAGTGGTCAAAATTCTGGTCGAAGGCAAACTCTTTTACGAGCTCGACATCCTGGTCGAAGGCGATCTGCGCGCTTTCCTGCTCGATCGCATCCAGCATTATTTCCGCGAAGTGCGCGGCTTCAAATACGACGAAGTGAACGCCGTGCTCGCCTCCCGGACCGGAACTTTGGCGGATGTGGAAGCGCGCCTGACGGCCCTCGCCGCAGTTCGTCCCACCGAGAATTTCGAGCCCTTGGCCGCCAGCTTCAAGCGCATTCGCAACATCCTGAAGCAAGCGGCGTTCGATCCGGAGAGTTGGCTGTTCGACGTCCAGTTGCTGGAAGCCGGTCCCGAAAAAGCTTTATATGACGCCTTTATTCGCGTCAAGAGCGAAGCCGAGGGGAAGAGTTATACACAGGCGCTCGAGGCCATCGCTTCGATCCGGCCGAGTGTCGATTTGTTTTTCGATAAGGTGCTGGTGAATGCCAAGGATGAGAATGTTCGTTCCAACCGGCTGGCATTCTTGAACGGCATCCTGACAGAGTTTTCAACGATTGCCGATTTTTCGGAACTCGTAACAGCGGGCGACCTAAACAAATAGGGGTAGATCCATGAAGAACTACGTATACAGCTTCGGCGGCGGCAAAGCCGATGGCGACGGAACCATGAAGGACGTTCTCGGCGGCAAAGGCGCTGGCCTTGCTGAGATGAGCCGGGCCGGCGTGCCCGTGCCTCCTGGTTTCACCATCTCGACGGAAGTTTGCAATATCTATTTCAGCAGGGCAATAAGGTTCCCGCGGAGATCAATCAGCAGGTGAAGGACGCGCTGACCAAGCTCGAAAAGCAGATCGGGAAGAAGCTCGGCGATCCTTCCAATCCGCTGCTCGTCAGCGTTCGCAGCGGCGCGAAATTCTCCATGCCCGGCATGATGAATACGATTCTCAACCTGGGTCTCAACGATAAAACCGTCGAAGGTCTTGCCGAACGTACCGGGAATCCGCGCTTCGCCTACGATTCCTACCGACGCTTCATCCAGATGTTCGGTGAAGTCGCACTCGATATCAATATGGAGAAGTTCGACCATATTTTCGACGCGCGCAAAGCCAAAGCGAAAGTCAAGCTCGATACCGACTTGAGCGCCGCGGATTTGAAAGCGATCATCGCGGACTATCTGAAGCTCGTCCAGAAGGAAACCAAAAAGCCGTTCCCGCAGGATCCGCAGGAACAACTTGCGATGTCGCGCGACGCGGTGTTTCGCTCGTGGTGGAATCCGAAGGCTGCGTATTACCGCAAGATGGAAAAGATTCCGGATGAGATCGGCACGGCCGCCAGTGTCCAGGCGATGGTCTTCGGAAATCTCGGCGACACTTCGGCCACGGGCGTCGGCTTCACGCGCGATCCCGGCACCGGCGAAAGAGTTTTTTACGGCGAATTTCTGATCAACGCGCAGGGCGAAGACGTGGTCGCCGGAATCCGCACTCCGCAACCCATTCACGATCTGGAGAAAGTGATGCCAGCCGCCTACGCGCAGCTGCGCCAGATCACCGATAACCTGGAGCGTCATTATCGCGACATGCAGGACTTCGAATTCACCGTCGAAGACACCAAACTCTACATGCTGCAGACGCGCAACGGAAAGCGCACCGGGCCGGCGGCGGTGCGCGTCGCCGTCGATATGGTGAAAGAAGGCTTGATCGATAAGAAAGAAGCCGTGCTGCGCGTCCAGCCGCAGCAGCTCGATCAACTCCTGCATCCTCTGTTCGATGCGGCTTCGCTCAAGAGGCTTACATTGATCGCCAACGGAATCGCGGCGTCTCCCGGAGCTGCGGTCGGCCGAGCGGCCTTCACCGCCGAAGACGCTGTCGAGCTGAGCGCATCGGGCCCCGTCATTCTGGTCCGCAAGGAAACCACTCCCGACGACATCCACGGTATGGATGCCGCGAAAGGAATTCTCACGGCGGTGGGAGGAAAATCCAGTCACGCGGCGGTGGTCGCTCGAGGTATGGGACGTCCCTGCGTGGTGGGCGCGGGTTCGCTCGATATTCAAGAACGCGCCCGCCAGCTCACCGTGCAATCCGGCGGGAAGCAGTTGACCGTGAAGCAAGGCGATTGGATCTCCATCGACGGCACCAGCGCCAACGTCTTCCTGGGCAAAGCCGATACAACCGAGCCCGACCCCAACTCCTCCTACTTCGGCGAGCTCATGCAGTGGGCCGACGAATTCCGCGGGGGGTTCGGCGTGCGTGCCAATGCCGATATCCCGCGCGATGCCAAGGCCGCGCGACGTTTTGGAGCCGAGGGCATCGGGCTGTGCCGCACCGAGCACATGTTCTTCGCCGAGGATCGCATTCCACACATGCAGGCGATGATCCTCGCGCGCGACGAAAAAACACGCAAGAAAGCTCTCCTGAAACTCCTGCCCATGCAGCGTAAGGATTTCGCAGGTCTATTCACAGCCATGAACGGATTCCCTGTGGTCATCCGCACGCTCGATCCCCCGCTGCACGAATTTCTGCCGAAGCGCGAAGATCTGATGGTCGATATCGCACGTCTGCCGCATGCGGGCGCGCCGATGAAAAAGGAGATGTCGCAGAAGTACAACATCCCCGCTGGGCAGCTCAAGAAAGCTCTGCCGGAGCTGTTGAAGCGCGTCGAAGAGCTTCACGAATTCAACCCGATGCTCGGTCATCGCGGGTGCCGCCTCGGGATCACGTATCCGGAGATCACGGAAATGCAGGCGCGAGCCATTTTTGAAGCAGCGGTGCAAGTGGCAAACAAGGGCATAAAAGTCATTCCCGAAGTCATGATCCCGCTGGTCGGCAACGCCAAGGAACTGGAAAATCAGAAAGCCATCGTCGAGCGCGTCGCCACGGAAGTACTGGAGAAAGCCGGAAAGAAGAAGCTCCACTACATGATCGGCACCATGATCGAGATTCCGCGCGCGGCGCTGACTGCCGATGAAATCGCGAAGTATGCCGAATTCTTCAGCTTCGGCACCAACGATCTCACGCAGACCGCCATGGGTCTCTCGCGCGATGACTACACGAAGTTCTCCAAGGAATACGAAAATCTGAAGATCTTCAAAGCCGATCCGTTCGCCTCCATCGATCAGGAAGGCGTCGGCAAGCTCATCAAGATTGCGATTGAATTGGGCCGCAACACGCGTCCCAATCTCGAAATCGGCATCTGCGGTGAGCACGGCGGCGACCCGAGCTCCGTCGAATTCTGCTATCGCGTGGGCATGAACTACGTATCGTGCTCTCCGTATCGCGTGCCCATCGCGCGATTGGCCGCGGCGCAGGCTGCGATTTCCGGCGACAAGGCCGAGAGCATGCGCACGGCGTAAATAACTGCGATCATGAATCCGCCTCTCCTGAGAGAGGTGTCGGCAGGGCGGCGAATATACAGCATCGAAGCGATGGTGCTGGCTCGCTCTTTTGCCGTCTCATAAAATACGGACGGGGAGGGCACATGCATATTCGCCTGATGATCGTGACGCTCGCGCTGATGGGCGTCGCCTGTTTCGCCGACGATGGCGCCGATCGCAATAAACTCGCAGGAACTTGGAACCTCGATGGTGGAGGCAACACCGCTTGGTCAGTGCGTGGCACGCCAGCCGGTGGCGTTCACCTGACCTACACGCGCGGTACCGAGAAACTCGCCGACTTCGAATGCAACACCGAGGGCAAAGAGTGCCCGGTTCGCATGGAAGGAAAGCCGGTGAAGATTTCTTTGTACTTCAACGGGCCGAAGCTGGTGATGCTCGTCACACGCGGAGATACGGTGGTGAAGTGGCGCTTCGGAGTAGTCTCGGACTCGGAAATGGAAGTCGAGACGGCGCCGATCACGCCGGCCGGCAAGGCCGAGACCTTGCACTTCAAACACGTCGACGAACCAGCCGCGAGCGCGAGCGCCAAGTGAGCGCTCCGGTCAGGCCTTCCAGGGATTGACGATCCGGATTCCGCAATGCTCGAACCCGCTCGTGTCTCGCGTGGCGAGCACAGCGGCGCGGGAGCGAGCGACCGAAGCGATCAACGCGTCAAACTTGGAAACCGGACGGCCCGACTTCGTGCGGGCGTTGAGGATTGCAGGAAAGGCTTCAGCAGCCCTTTGGTCGAAGGGAAGAGTTCGTCCCGTGAATAGGAGGAGGGCGTCGTGCACCGCGCGTGCAATCTTTTTCTTGCGCGCTCCTTCGGGAAGTTCTAACACGCCGGCTAACATCTCCGCCTGGGTAATCGCCGTAATGAAAAGATCGTCGATATCCTGTTTCGTCAACCACTTCGCTACCTCAATCGAGGGCCGTGGCCGGAGCGGTTCGGAAACGACATTCGTATCCAGGATGATCATTTAAAGTCCGGAAGCTTGCCCATAGGCTCCCGGGTAGGAATGTCGAGATCGAACCCACCGAGCGGTTCTGCGAGTCGTCGAATTGCGTCATAAAGGTTTTCTTTACGCTTAGGTTTCGCTTCGGGAAGCAACTCTGCCGCGAGAATGGTCCGCGCTTCTTCTTCCATGGACCGCCCATGTTCCGCTGCTCGCACGCGCAGACGAGCCTTGGTTCGATCGTCGATTTTGCGGATCAGTAAGCTAGCCACGCTTTGATGATATCACTGCTATCAGTGATATCACTCGCCTACCCGCGCGCGTTCAGCGCCGCTTTCACCCGCTCCGCATTCAGCGGGATCTGCCGGATTCGCACGCCGGTCGCGTCGAAGACCGCGTTGGCGATCGCGCCCGCCATCACCGTGATCGCCGTCTCGCCGGCGCCCGTGGCTTCCTCGTCGGGACGATTGATCAGCACCGTTTCCACCTTCGGAATGTCGAAACCGAGGGGCAGGGAATGGAAGGTGCGCCAATCGATCGACGTGACCTTCTGATCATCCCAGGTGACCTCTTCGCCGAGCGCCCGGCTCATGCCTTGCAGCGCCCCGCCTTCGGCCTGATTGCGCAGTCCGTCGGGATTCGAAATCGGTCCCGCGTCGATGGCCACGCACACGCGCCGCACCGAGACTTTGCCGGTATCCTGATTGACTTCAACTTCCACTACGATGCCCGTGTAGCCGTTGTCGCCTTCGTACGCCACGCACGCCACGCCGCGTCCCGTGACGATGCCGGTCCGTTTGTTGCCGGGCCTCGGCGACGGCCGTGTTTCCCAATTGGCCAGCTTGGCCGCGCCTTTCAATACGTCGATCACGCGCTCATTGCGCAAGTGGCGCAGACGATATTCCACGGAATCGGCCTTCGCCTTGAACGCGAGTTCGTCCATGAAACTCTCGTGCGCGAACGTATTTTGCAGACGAGAGGGCGAGCGCAGCGGCCCGGTCCAGAACGGCGATTCGACCACGTGCGTCAGAACCTTCTCGCTCTTGACGGTCCCTGTGCCCTGATCCTTGCCGCCGACTTTTCCGGCGACATACGAAGGAATGCTATTCAGATTATTGTTATATCGGCGAGGCTCCGTCGCGGGAGCGGGCTTGAACTCCTGCGGCTGAAACCCGGCGAGATAACCGGAGACGACATTTCCCGGAAACGCATACAACGGACGAGCGCCGCGCGTGGGCGACCACGATTCGTGCTCCCATGCGACGATCGTTCCCTTCGCGTCGAGCGCCGCGCGCTCCTCAAACACGAACGCGAAGCCGTAGTTTTCCCACGCCATCTCGTCTTTGCGGGTGAGCTGTACACGCACCGGTTTCCCGACCGCTTGCGAGAGCAGAGCGGCATCGAACGTAACCGCGTCGGAGCCATTCAGCCCATAGCATCCGGAAGCGCGCCGGAAAATGACGCGCACGTTCTCGGGCTTCAATCCGAGCAGCATCGCCTGACTACTGCGCTGATGCCACACACCCTGCGTGGGCGAATAGATGGTCGCTTTGTCGCCCTGCACGTCGGCGACGGCGCACGATGCACCGATGGACCCGTGCATCTGATAGGGATGATGATACGTCGCGCGGACCAGGGTCGCGCCGCTCGCAAGCGTCTCCGCGGTATCCTTCGAATCGACCATGAGAGCGTCGCGCGCCGGCTGCTGCTTCAGCCAATCGAAGATTTCCGATTGTTTGGGCAGCCCCGTACCCGCGCTCCATTCGACCTTCAGCCTGGCCGCGGCCTGCGCCGCGTGCAGTTGCTTTTCGGCCACCACGCCGACGAAATCTTTTTTGACGACCACCTTCACCAGGCCGGGAATATCCTTCACCGAGCTCTCGTCCACGCTCATGACTTTCGCGCCGACCACTGGAGGACGCACCACGCGGCCGTGCAGCATCCCAGGCAGACGCACGTTGTGGACGTACTCGAAACGTCCCGTCATCACTTCCGGGAAATCCACACGATGAACCGGAGTGCCCATCACTTTCCATTCGCTTACCGGCTTGCGCTTGGCATCGGGATTCACGGCCAGCATGAACTTCTTGCCGCCGATCAGTTCCGCGTAGGTGGCCTTCTTCGAGCCATCATTGCTCGCGGAAATCACGCCATCCCACGCGGTAAGTTGGTCGGCGGGAACTCCCAGCTTTCGCGACGCCATTTGCAGCAGTGCTTCGCGAGCGGTCGCGGCGCCCTGTGCCAGATTCTGATGATTGAAATTCGCGGGATGCGATTGACTGCCGGACGTGACACCCTGGTCCGGTGTCATCGATGTATCGCAATAAATCAACGTGACGTGCTCGAAAGGAACCGACATTTCTTCGGCCACCAACTGCATTTGCGCCGTGACGATTCCCTGGCCGAGTTCCTCTTTCCCCGTGTATCCGGTCACGCGCCCATCCGCGCCGATCGCGATCCACGAATCCACTTGATTTGCTGGCGGGGATCCAGGCGCCGCACGCTCCTGAGCGTCCGCCTTGGGCGTGTTCGCCAGTGAAAATCCGACGATCAAGGCGCCCGAAGTCTTGAAGAAGTCCCGTCGCGAAAAATCCGCCGCCAGTGGCAATATCTCGCGTTGTCTGACAGACGCACTTGGGGGGGCAGGCCCCCGGCCTGCGCGGGACCCAGATCGATACATGTGGTCCCGCTTCTGCGCGAACCCAGCTTGCTCTAGAGCCGTTCGCGCGTCGCGTGTGAAAAAGTTGATCTTCATCGCGCCGCCTCCGCCTTCGCCGCTCCGCCCTTCGTCAGGCCCGCGTATTTCGCGATGGCCTTGTGCATTCGCACGTGCGAGAAGCAGCGGCACAACACACCCGAAAGCGCCTGCTGAATGTCCTTCTCGCTCGCCTTCGGATTCTTATCGAGAAACGCCTTTGCCGTCAGGATCACGCCGTTGACGCAGAAGCCGCATTGCGCGGCCTGCTCCTCGATGAACGCCTGCTGCAGCGGATGTGGTTTCTCCGGCGACCCGAGCCCTTCGAGCGTCGTAATCTCCTTGTTCACCACCGCGCTCACCGGCGTCACGCAACTGCGGATCGCCGTGCCGTTCACGATCGCCGTGCAGGCGCCGCACTGGCCAAGGCCGCAGCCGAACTTCGGACCGCGCAACGCCAGCTCGTCGCTCAAAACATAGAGCAGGGGAGTGGAGGGATCAACGTCGACCGTGTGGCTTTGGCCGTTGACCTTGAGTGTGATGGCCATATCTGTGTCCCAGCGTAGGGCCGTTGGGCGATGCAGTCAAGCCTTCATGCTGAGGGAAAACTGAATTCGAAAAGGGTACGGGTCACTGCCCCGATTCTGGATTGGCCGCGGACTCCAATAATTTCTGGCTGCGGCGTTCGCGTGGCAGCCCGTGGCCCTCGACTTCGTCGAAACCCGGAACGGTGATGTTATAGCGTCCGTTGTCGCCGCGCTTCACGTAGCCTTTTCCCTTCAGGTACCAGAGCGCCGCTTCCAGGTGCTCGCGTGGGCAGCCGAGATACTGCTCGAATTCGAACACGGACATCGCGGCGTGTTCCGGATCGTGAACCGTTTTGGCGTACAGCATTTCCAGAATGCCGTGCCGCTTGCGCTGTTCCGCCTCGGGTCCTTTGGCTGCCTCCACGCGGTCAAAGATCTTCCAGTGAAGCTGTTTGGTTTCGCGGTAGCGTGCATCGTACTGAGCACGCCGTTCCGGATCGCCCAGAATCCGATGCGCCTCGCACAACTTGAGAAAGATTTCTTTATTTCCCGTACCGGTCGTATCGGGATGATAGCGCTGCGCCAGAATTCGATAAACGCGGCCGATGGTATCCACGTCCGCATTGGGGCTCAACTGCATGATTTCGTAACAATCCAGTTCCCCGTGCTCTTCGGCGGGGGATGCTTCAGGATCGGGCGCGGTGCCTGACCCAATCTCAACGAGTTCGAGCCCCGCGTGGAAGTTTCCGTTGATTTTTTCGGTGCACCATTTGACCGTGGCGGGACCCGCGAAATCGCTGGGATCTTCTCCGAATTTGCCGCGAACTTGAATCTGGGAGCCGATGGCCAGCGGCGACAGCACCGAGATCCCGATCCCCGATGCCGAGGCGTCCATAAGGTCGGCGGTGAGCCATCGCGGATGTCCCAGGCGATCTGTTATTTGCAGACGAATCACCTGAGCGCCGCTTTTTTTGCGGTTGGCCCGTCGACGCTGCACTGTTTCGGTTATCGCCACGCTCGCTTATGGATATCGACATCCTGAAGCTTTTTCGATAGCCCCTTTTAGATCCAGTCGTTACGGGAGGTACCTCCCTCGCCGAAGTCCTTGTGTCTTGACTTTTACCGGCATTTTGCTCAAAATGATGAGGCGAATAAAAGGCGAATATGTTGGCGAACGTTGTTCCTCTTCCTTGCGGTGCTATTACCGAGATTTCCGGTGCCTTGTCTTCGGGACGCACCACGCTGACCCATGCGATTCTGGCGCGCGCCACCCAGGCCGGCGAGTTCTGCGCCCTGGTGGACGGTGCCAGCGCGTTCGATCCGCGGTCGGCTGCCGAGGCAGGCGTCGATCTGCCGCATCTTTTATGGGTGCGCGCGAACGGACGCCTGGAAGCTGCGTTCAAAGCCGCCGACCTGATTCTGCATGGCGGCGGCTTCGGCGTGATCGTACTCGATTTATGCGAGGCCGCCGAGCGCGATCTCAATCGCATCCCGCTGTCTTATTGGTACCGGTTTCGCAGAGCGGTGGAAAACACGCCCGGGAAGCTGGTGGTGGTGAGCCACGTGCCTCTGGCGAAATCCTGCGCGCGCCTCCCTTTGGAAACACGGCGTGAAGGCGTGTTGTGGATCGGAAAGTCGGGACAAGGAATGTCGGGACAGACTACTCTGTCCCCGCTTGAAAGTCAGCCATCCTGCGTTTCGGATCAGCCGTGGACAGAGTTGCCTGTCCCTCTTTTTATTCAGCGGCATTCAGTTCGAAGTTCAGGATCGGAAACAACGCGCTTTCAAACAACCAGCGCAGCTGGCGGGATAAGAGGACGTGTGATGAGTTTACTGTTATCAATCCGCGCCGGTGAAGAAACAAGAATCCGCCCGTTACCGGCCCGCGACAGTGATGGAGCGGTACAAGCAAATCATTCGTTTTAGAGCCTCTCACGGAGTCCATGCATGTTTGCCTGTCTTGTCGCTTTACCGACACCACAACCCGCCCCGCAAGAAGCCTTGCTCGCGCTGGCTTCGTCCTTCTCCCCGCTGGTGGAGGACACCGCGCCCGGCGTCGTCGTGTTTTCCATCGTCGGACTTTCGAAATTAATCGGCACCATCGATCAGATCGCCTCCGCCATCGCGCGCACCGGCGCCGCGGCTCGTATTCAAGCGAATCTCGCCATCTCCGCCGATCCCGACGCTGCGATGATCGCCGCTCGGCATAACAAAGGTCTCACGGTGATTCCGCCGGGCAGGGAAGCGGATCGCCTCGGAAGCCTGCCTCTTCATGTGCTCGGCCATTTCATCGCGGATGGAGATCTGCAAATCCTCGACACGCTGGATCGCTGGGGCATCAAGACGCTGGGAGAACTCGGCGCGCTTCCTGAGCTCGGCTTCATCGCGCGCTTCGGCGAATTGGGCGAGCGCCTGCTGCGCTTGGCTCGTGGAGAAACGCAGCGCACCTTGCGCGTGCGCGAAGCTCCTGAGACCTACGAGCGGCGCACGGAGCTGGAGCATCCGCTCGCACTGCTCGAACCTCTGCTCTTCGTGGTGTCTTCTATGTTGCAGGAATTGATGGAAGCGCTCACGCGGCAAGGACTGGCGACCAATCGCGTCACGCTCGGCTTGCGTCTGGTGAAGCGCCAGGAGCAGGAGCGCACAGCGCCGGACGCGCACAGGAAAAAGAATAATCACTCGCGTCCGGCTGCGTTGTGCGCGAATTTCAATGTAGTTCGAACCTTGGAATTTCCCGTCCCCGTGCGCGATCCGCAGGTCGTGCTGAAGCAATTGCAATTCGATCTGGAGGCGCATCCGCCGCAGGCTGCGATCCTCGGCGTGCAGTTGCATCTCAATCCAGTGGAGCCGCGCGCTCTGCAGCATGGTCTGTTCATTCCGCAGGCTCCCGCGCCCGAAAAATTATCGCTGACGCTGGCGCGTCTGATCGCGCTCGTGGGCGAAGGCAACGCCGGATCGCCCGAATTACTCGACACACACCGGCCGGATGCGTTTCTGATGCGAACGTTTTCTCCAGAAAAGAATTTGGGGCCAGAAAAATTAACGAAGGACCCGAGCTACCGTGAAGCCGGCGCAGGCAGCCTACAGCCGCCAGCGGGCGGACTGTCCCCAATTTCCTCGTCGACGTGTGGACAGAACAGTCTGTCAGAAAAAGGGGACAGACTTCTCTGTCCCCCACACGCAGCATCCGGCTCACAGTCAGAATCGACGTGTGGACAGAGCTGTCTGGAAAAAGGGGACAGACTTCTCTGTCCCCAACAAGCAGCATCCGGCTCACAGTCAGAATGACTGTGTGGACAGAGCTGTCTGGAAAAAGGGGACAGACTTCTCTGTCCCCAACAAGCAGCATCCGGCTCACAGTCAGAATTACTGCGTGGACAGAGCCGTCTGGAAAAAGGGGACAGACTTCTCTGTCCCCAACAAGCAGCATCCGGCTCACAGTCAGAATCGCTGCGTGGACAGAGCGGTCTGGAAAAAGGGGACAGACTTCTCTGTCCCCAACAAGCAGCACCCGGCTCACAGTCAGAATTACTGCGTGGACAGAGCTGTCTGGAAAAAGGGGACAGACTTCTCTGTCCCCAACAAGCAGCATCCGGCTCACAGTCAGAATTACTGCGTGGACAGAGCTGTCTGGAAAAAGGGGACAGACTTCTCTGTCCCCAACAAGCAGCATCCGGCTCACAGTCAGAATTACTGCGTGGACAGAGCTGTCTGGAAAAAGGGGACAGACTTCTCTGTCCCCAACAAGCAGCATCCGGCTCACAGTCAGAATTACTGCGTGGACAGAGCTGTCTGGAAAAAGGGGACAGACTTCTCTGTCCCCAACAAGCAGCACCCGGCTCACAGTCAGAATTACTGCGTGGACAGAGCGGTCTGGAAAAAGGGGACAGACTTCTCTGTCCCCAACAAGCAGCACCCGGCTCACAGTCAGAATTACTGCGTGGACAGAGCGGTCTGGAAAAAGGGGACAGACTTCTCTGTCCCCAACAAGCAGCACCCGGCTCACAGTCAGAATTACTGCGTGGACAGAGCGGTCTGGAAAAAGGGGACAGACTTCTCTGTCCCCAACAAGCAGCACCCGGCTCACAGTCAGAATTACTGCGTGGACAGAGCTGTCTGTCCCCTTTTTCTGGGCCAAACGGAAGTTTTCGCTTCGCCTTCCGTTACTCGCGCCCCGCGCCGTCCGCTCAGGTGCGCTTGCGATCCGAGCGGCCCATCACGATCAAATTTCAAACCCACGTCAACACGCGCGACGTGCTGGCGTCGGCCGGTCCCTGGCGATCCTCCGGCGATTGGTGGACCGCCTCGCCATGGAGCCGCGAGGAGTGGGATGTCGAGCTCAGCGACGGCGGCCTGTATCGGGTGTTCCGTTCCTCGCGCGAATGGTTTTTGGAAGGCGTGTATGACTAGCTTGCAATTTTCTTGAGCGCCCGATGTGGCGCACGCACTCCGTCTGATGTGGCGCACGCCCATGGCGTGCCGCGTCGAGACTTTCTCGACGCCTGTGCTTAACGGAGCGATTGATCCAGCGATGTGGCGCACGCGCTCCGTCTGATGTGGCGCACGCCCATGGCGTGCCGCGTCGAGACTTTCTCGACGCCTGTGCTTATGTCTTATATCGAACTTCACGCGCGCTCTGCCTTCAGCTTTCTCGAAGGCGCGTCCACCCCCGAGGATCTGATCACCTGCTGCTCCGAGCTCGAAATCCCCGCGATCGCTTTACTCGACCGCAATAGCGTCTCCGGCGCTGTGCGCTTTCATCAGCAGGCGAAAAAATCCGGCGTGCGAGCGATCATCGGCGCTGAGATCGCCGCTCCCGAAGGATTTCGCTACGCCCTGCTCGCCGAATCGCAGAAGGGCTATCAAAACCTGTGCCGCTTGATCACGAAAATCAAATTGCGCACCGCGCATGGCGAACAGGAAAACTCGGTAGCGCATCCCGAAGATCTCGCCGAGCATGCCGAAGGCTTGGTCTGCCTCACCGGCGGCGACGAAGGCCCGCTCGCCTACGCTCTTCAAGCAGAACCGCGAATGTCAATGAGCGGGCCGGCCGCGAGAAGCACAGAACCGCGAATGTCAATGAGCGGGCCGACAACTGCCCCGCGCTTTATACCAGAGGACGACGCCTTCGATCAAATCCGCCAACTCACCGCCATCTTCGGCGAGCGCAACGTTTTCGTTGAGCTCCAGCGCCACTACGATCGCGGCGAGGAATTCCGCAATCAGGCCGCCCTCGCCATCGCGCGCAAATTGAAACTGCCGCTGCTTGCGACCAACGGTGTCTCACACGCCTTCGAGCAGGATCGCGACCTGCTCGACGCGCTCACCTGTGTGCATCACAAGACGACCATTCAGGAGGCCGGCCAACTGCTCGCCCGCAATTCCGAGCGTCATCTCAAGCACGCGAAGGAAATGGAAAAATTATTCGCCGATCTTCCCGAGGCCATTGCCAACACGCGCAATCTGGCCGCGCGCCTGGGATTCACGCTGTGCGATCTGGGCTACAAATTTCCTGAATATCCCGTGCCGCCCGGCGAAACCATGAATTCCTATCTCCGCCAATTGGCCGATGCGGGCGCGCGCGAGCGCTATCGTCCTTATCACGAAAAAGCGCAGCGTCAGATCGAGCGCGAACTTGCCATGATCGAAAAGCTCGACCTCGCCGGCTATTTTCTCATCGTCTGGGACATCGTGCGCTTCGCCCGCGAACAAGGTTTGATCGTGCAGGGACGCGGCTCGGCCGCCAACAGCGCCGTCTGCTATGCGTTGAAAATCACCGCCATCGATCCGGTCGGCATGGATCTTCTCTTCGAGCGTTTTCTTTCCGAAGAACGCGGCGAGTGGCCCGACATCGATCTCGATCTCGCCAGCGGCGACGAGCGCGAGCGCGCCATTCAATACGTCTACGAACGCTATGGAAAATTGGGCGCGGCCATGACCGCGAATGTGATCACCTATCGCGGACGCTCCGCCGCGCGCGACATCGGTAAAGTGCTGGGCTTCGAAACCGAAACGCTGGATCGTCTGGCGAAGGTCGTCCCTTATTGGGGATTTAAAGATAAAGACGACACCGCCGAGCGTCAGTTCAAGCAGGCAGGTGTGGATTTAAACGAACCTCTGGTGCGGAAATTCTGTTCTCTATATCAGCGCGTGCAGGATCTTCCGCGTCACCTCGGCCAGCATTCCGGAGGCATGGTGATCTGCGCCGGCCAGCTCGATTCCATCGTGCCCTTGCAGCCCGCGACCATGCCGGGACGCTTCGTCATCCAGTGGGATAAAGAGGATTGCGCCGACATGGGCATCGTCAAAGTGGATCTGCTCGGCCTCGGTATGATGGCGGTGATCCAGGAATCGCTCGGCTTGATTCGCGAGCATTACGGCGAACCGGTGGACCTCGCCCATTTGCCCGCCGGCGATCCCGAAGTCTACGCGGCTCTGCAGCAGGCCGATACGGTCGGGATGTTCCAGGTGGAAAGCCGCGCGCAGATGTCGTTCCTGCCGGCCATGCGTCCCGACAAGTTTTACGACATCGTGGTGCAGGTCGCCATCATCCGTCCCGGTCCCATCGTCGGCAAAATGCTGCATCCGTATTTACGGCGGCGTCAGGGACTGGAAGCCGTATCGTATCCGCATCCCGCGCTCGAACCCGTGCTCAAGCGCACGCTCGGCGTCCCCCTCTTTCAGGAGCAACTCCTGCGCATGGCGATGATCGTCGCCGGATTCACTGGCGGCGAAGCGGAAGAACTGCGCCGTGCGATGGGCTTCAAGCGTTCGGAAAAACGCATGCTGGAGATTGAGGGCAAACTTCGCGAAGGCATGACGAACAACGGCATCGACACAAACACGCAGGATCTGATCGTGCGCTCCATCGGATCGTTCGCGGCCTATGGCTTCCCCGAATCGCATGCCGCCAGCTTCGCGCTGCTCGCCTACGCCAGCGCCTATTTGAAGTGCCGTTATCTCGCGGCCTTCACCGCGGCGATCCTGAACAATCAGCCGATGGGCTTTTATTCTCCCGCGACTTTAGTGAAGGACGCCCAGCGTCACGGCTTGCATTTCAAGCCCGTCGACGTCGCGCGCAGCGAGTGGGTGTGCACACTAGAAAGGGGCCAGGGGCCAGAGGCCAGAGGCCAGATTGAAGCGGATTCTTTAAATATGGCGCAGAGGCTGGGCGACAGATTGCACGTTCATGATTCGTCATTAAGTAACCTCCCGCCCCTTCTTCCTGTCCCCTGTCCTCTGTCCCCTGTCCCCTATTCCGTCCGTCTCGGCTTCAACTACTTAAAAGGTTTCCGAAAAGAAACCGCCGAGAAGCTTGTCGACGAGCGCGCGCGCGGTGCTTTCGCCAGCATCCGAGATCTCGTCCGTCGCGTCCCTCAAATGCGCAAAGAGGAGCTCGATTCGCTGGCGGAAGCCGGAGCGCTGAATTTTATAGGGAGCGGCCAGAGGCCAGGCGCGTCAGATACAAATCCTCTGATGTCAGTGGATGCCCACTCCGGACTGACCACTGGCCACTGGCCACCGGCCACTTCCTCCCAGCCCTCTGGCCCCTCGATCCATCGCCGCGATGCGCTCTGGCGCGCTGAACTCGCCATGCGTCCCGTCGGCGAGTTGCTCGAACCCGCGCCTGACCTCTTTCCCCTGGCCCCTGGCCCCTCCGATGACGACGAAGAAGAATCCTCGCCCCTCGCGCCCATGAGTCCCCTGGAGCGTTTGTCTGCCGACTATCGCATCACCAGCTTGACCATCGGCGCGCATCCCATGCGTCTGCACCGCGACGAGATGAATCGTCTGCGCGTGATTCCCGCGGATGGCCTCGCGTCCATCCCTCATGGCCGGCGCGTGCGCATTGCCGGAGCCGTCATCTGCCGCCAGCGTCCCGGCACAGCCAATGGATTTGTATTCCTGAGTCTCGAAGACGAGACCGGCATCTCCAACGCCATCATCCTGCCGGATCTGTTCGAGGCTCGTAAATTGACGATCGTCGACGAGCCCTTCTTATTAGTAGAAGGAATTCTGCAGAATCAGCGCGGCTCCACGTCGGTGAAAGCCGAACGCATCGACGCTCTCCGCCTCGACGCAGCCTCCATCGCCTCGCACGATTTCCACTAACCCCTTGTGGCGCACGCCCGTTGTGACGCCCGCACTTTGTGGCGCACTCTGATGTGGCGCACTCTGATGTGGCGCGCGCACTCATGCGTGCCGTGTCGAGACTCATCTCGACACCATGGGCCCTGGAGACCGCTCTTTTTGGAGGCCGCTCTTTAAAGATGCGCGCCTTCATGCACCGTAATCCGCAGCACCATGTGCCACGGCACCAGGTGGGTTCCATGATCGCCCGGAACGTCGATCAGCAGCGCATGTTCATCGCTCACATCGAACGTCACTTTTTCGAGCGGCGAGTACGCCAGTTTCCACTGGCGCGACTCCACCATCACCATGATTTGCCCGTTCTGATAATACGTGTTGGCCTTGCCCGGACTCGGCTTCAAATACCTTTGGAACAACTTTTCGCACACCGCTCGCATCGCTTCCTCTTCCTCACGCTGACGTGGAATGAACTTCTCCTCCATCGTCACCACGCGCTGGGGACTTTATGTTTCATCCCATTCCGCGATTTTTGCCCTCGGGAACCCGGTCAAACTTGCTAGCATCATTACTTAACGGATCAATTTTAAATGGACGAACCCGAAGTTTATTCCCGCGTCGGCGAGGATGGATTCCAGCGCCTGGTCGCCGCTTTTTACCGCCAGGTTCCGCATGACGACCTGCTCGCGCCCATGTATCCCGCGCACGACTTGGCCGGAGCCGAACAGCGTCTCCGCGATTATTTGATCTATCGTTTCGGCGGCCCTCAAACGTACGTCGAGGAGCGCGGGCATCCCCGTCTGCGCGGCCGCCACATGCCCTTTGCGATCTCCCAAGCCGCGCGCGACCGCTGGATGCGATTGATGGATCGCGCCCTGATGGAAGCCGACCTTCCTGCCGACGCCGTGCAACCGATCCGCGAATTTTTCGACAACATGTCGACCTTCATGATCAACCAGGCCTCCTGATAAGAGACTCCTCTCGACCTCGGCCCATGGCACTCACCAAACCCCACGCGCTGCTGTTCGACATGGACGGCGTCATTTATAACGACAAGGTCATCATGGGCGGGGCCGTCGATGTGCTCCACTGGGTGCGCCGCGAGCACATTCCCCACCTGTTCGTCACCAACACCAGTTCCCGCGCCCGCGGTACGCTGGCCGAAAAATTGATCGCCTTCGGCATCGAGGCGAGCGTAGATGATATTCTTTCTCCGCCCGCCGCCGCCGGCGATTGGCTCCGCGAGCACGGGCGAGGCGCTGTTGCGCTCTTCGTTCCCGAGAAAGCGCGCGCTGAATTCGCAGGACTCGACGTGCTCCCTGCAAACGCGGACACGGGAGCCCGTTATGTGGTCATTGGCGATCTCGCCGAGGCCTGGGATTTCCGCACCATCAACCGGGCTTTTCGATTGCTCCATTCGACTCCTGATTCCACATTGATTGCCCTCGGCATGACGCGCTACTGGCAAACGCAAGACGGCTTGCAGCTCGATGTCGCCCCGTTCGTCGCCGCGCTCGAACACGCCGCCGGTAAACAGGCCATCGTGCTCGGCAAGCCGGCCGCGCCCTTCTTTCTCGCTGCTGCGGAAAAGCTACACGTCGCTCCCGCAAAGATTCTGATGATCGGCGACGATGTCGAAGTGGACGTCGGCGGCGCGCAGCGCGCTGGTCTCATGGGCGCACTCGTGAAAACCGGCAAATTCCGGCCCTCCGATCTTGAACGCGGCGTGACGCCCGACGTCGTATTCGATTCCATCGCCTCGTTGCCTGCCTGGCTTTCCAGCTTTCAGGCACAATAGCGGAGTGGCTCCTCAAAAGTTCGCATTGGTGACCGGCGGTGGCTCCGGCATTGGACGCGCCGTGGCGCTTGGTTTACAAGAAGCCGGTTACGCTGTCGCTATCGCGGGACGCCGCGAGGCGGAACTCAGTGCGACGGCCGCGCTCGGCGTGAACGGGCCGCCGATGTTATGCGTTCCCTCCGACGTTCGCGATCCCTTATCCATCGGCGCGCTCTTCGGCCGTGTGCGTGAGATGTTCGGCCGCCTCGATGTGCTCTTTAATAACGCGGGCGTCTTCGGTCCCGCGGTTCCCTTTGAAGATCTGACCTACGAACAGTGGACCGATGTCGTCGCCGTTAATTTTACCGGCGTCTTCCTGTGCGCGCGGGAAGCCTTTCGCATGATGAAATCGCAGGCGCCGCGCGGTGGACGCATCATCAATAACGGCTCGATCGCTGCCCACGCCCCGCGCCCGAACTCTGCGCCCTATACGTCCACCAAACATGCCGTGCTCGGGTTGACGAAAAGCATTTCGCTGGATGGCCGCGCGCACGATATCGCCTGTGGGCAGATCGACATCGGCAATGCGATCACGCAGGGTCGCCGGTATTCGGGTCCACTATTTCGAGGAAGACGTGCCCCTCGGTGAGATGGTAACCGTCCTTCTCGACGCACTCGATGCCTATCGGCCCCCCCTCGAGCGACCCGTAGTACATGTACGCGTCGATACCGTAGATATCCTCCAGGCGATGGCGATAATTGTCCGAGCAGCCCTCGCCGGTCAGCCACATGTACTTGAAGCTCATATCCTCGCGGACGTCGATACCATTCTCTTCCGCAATCTCGGACAGGTACATGGCGTAAGGCGGGGTGGTCATCAGCACGTCCCCCCGAAGATCCCTCATAATGACGAGCGACTTATAGGGATCCGCGTACACGCCGCCTTTCCCGACGTTGACGACGGCCGAGCCAGTCCCGTGCTGGAAGCTGCGGTGAAAGGCTATCGCGGCGGAGCTCATTTCATAGGGCAGGGCTATGATGACGACATCGCCCTTGGCCGTATGCGCCATTATCGGTATCTCGATGGCCAGCTCGTTCACGTAGATATCGTCCCAGCTGAAGAGGCTATAGATGTGATCGCCCATTTGCTTGCTCGTCGTCCCAGTCGACACGTGCACCTGGCTGATCTGCTCCCTGGGTACGCTGAGCAGGACCCACGGCTCCCCGCGAAGCTCGTCCTTTTCCAGGAACGGGAATCGGGCGATGTCCTTCAGCTCGCGGAAATCATCGGGGGAGACTCCGGCCGAGCGGAACTTGTCTCGATAATAGGCGTTATTCTCGTAAGCGAAGGCGATCGTCTCCTTGAGGGCGTCGCGTTGATAAGCACTCAGCTTGTCTTCGCTCCATAGATCGACGGGAACCCTGAGGCCTTCGGGGAAATGCTTCTCTATCGCGGCGCTCTTCTTCATGAAGCGCATGTACGGATTACGCTCGATCATACATTCTCCATCTCGGATCGCACGGCCTGAATGAGGATGTCGGCCTGCCGGAAGCTCTTCCGCGTCCGCCGAGCCTTCGAATAGCATTCTAGAGCCTCGGGCAACCTGCCTTTTTTCTGATGCGCGAGGCCCATCCATAGATGCCCTTCCGAGAGCGCGGGGTCCAGCTCGACGGACTTCGCGAAGTCCTTGAGCGCCCGGCCGGGGCCGCCGCCGAACAAGGATGGCGTATGGAATTTCGTGATCCCCCGCAACAAGACGCACCAGGCTTTCTCGTGGGGAGCCGCGCGCCTAATCGATTCCTCGTGGAGCTGGCGGACCTGTATGGCCATGGCCGGCGCGGAGGCCGGCCGAGCGTTCTCGATTTCCCTGCCGAGCGCGTTCGCGAGAATCATGTATCCGGTGGCGTCCTTCGACAGTCCGACCGCTTCCTTCGCGTACTCGGAGGCGAGCCTCAACGATTTGGCCGAGGCCTCCATGTCGTTCCGCAGCTCGTACAGGTCGGACAGGCAAAAATGGAGCAGAGCCTCGAATGATAGGCTCGAGGGGTCCGCGCGGAGCTTGAGGGACTCGAGCTCGTGCTCTATGGCGTCGATGTCCTCGGCTTGGATCAATTCGGCGAACCTGAGTGCATAGCTTCTATCCATATGGCTACGCCGCCTCCTTTTGAATGAAGTCGATCTTACGGAGGCTGATCGCGATGAATATGACGCTATAAGCGGCCAGGACCGCCATGGAGAGGGCGAGGCTGGAGTCGACGGCGGCGCCGTTCGCGGCGCGCAGGGCCGTCGTCATGAAGGCGCCCGTCGGCAGGAACAGCGAAGCGCGTTGCAGGACCGAGGATAGGTTCTCGAGAGGTATCCAAAATCCGCCGAGCAGAGAGAGGACGAGGATCATCGGCATAAGGATCGTCTGCACGTCGCTCGAGCGCTTGAGGAGGATCGACAGCATTAGCGACATGGTCGCGATCATGAAGGAATACAGGCAGCAGACGAGGCAGAAGCGGAGAGCCGCCCCGATCGAGACTCCGAGGAACAGCGCGGTCGACGCGAAGAACAGCGACAGGATAATGATGAGCATCAGGAATATCGAGACTAGCTTAGCTACCAGTATTTCGCCGTTCGTGATGCCGTAGATCTGGTAACGATTGAACACCTTGTCTTTCTTTTCCTCGAGGATCTTGAAAACGCTCTCGAAGAGTCCCGTGAACAGCAGGAACATCCCCGCCATGCCGATCGCGAATCTAGTGTACTTGTTGTCCTCGCCCTTGCCGTCGATCCTCGCGTCCTTGAAGGCGACCTTCACTTCGGATTCGGCGGCGCGCTGGATCTCCGCCGCCTCCAATGTCGGGATGCCGCGCGCTCGTAAGGCGCCGACGTATGCATCGCTCAAGCTCTCTTTCTCCGTCGCCGCCCTGATGACGCCGGATAGGACGCTGTCCATGATGGTGTTCTTGGAGCTCCGGTAGAACGTTACCTGGGCTGTGCCCATCGAGGGTCGTATATCGATGAAGCCAGCGTACGTACCCTTGTCGAGCTTCTCCTTGATCGCGCTCGAGTCGGCGTCATCCTGCATGAGGACGAAGAAGCCATAGGGATTCAGCTTCTCGATATCGAAGCTCAGGGCTGGGTCCACGTAATACCCGATCTTGTACGATCGATCGAGCCGAACCTCGAAGTTGAACAGCGAGCCCATCAGGAAGACGAGCAGAAGCGGAGCGAGAAACCCGAGAAGTATCACCTTCGGATCCTTTAGGGAATCGAAGAGGTTTTTGCCCGCCAGCGTCACTATCGTCCGCAACTTCACGACGCGCCGCCGAGCTCGGGTAAATTGAGGGAATCGAAGATGCCGAAGCGGTCTACGCGGATATCCTTTACGAGGGACATGATGTCGGCGCCGAACTCCTTCAGCGTCCCCGAGGATGCGGGTAAGAAAAGATCCAGCGACAGCTCCCCCGAGCGAAGGAGGACGCAGTCGTCCGGGACCGAGTAGCTCCCGATGAAGAAGTCCACACTCCGGACATCGTCGAAGGCGAATCGGTACGCCGCAGCGAAGCCCGAGGCGCCCAGAATCTCGTCGTAGGCCCCTCGCTTTGCCACGGTTCCCTTGTCGAGCAGGACGAGGCTATCGCTGTGCAACCTCAGCTCCTCCTCGCTATGGGTCACGAAGAGCACGACAGTCCCGCCCGCTTTCCGTCTCTCTACCTCGATCCAGAAGGCGACTTGGCTTTCCGCGTCGAGCGACGATGTAGGCTCGTCGAACAGCAGCACCTTTGCGTCCTTGGTCAATGCGAGGATCAAGTTGACTTTCTGCAGCTCGCCGCCGGATAGCTCCTTCAGCTTGGAGTTGAGGAGCGGGCCCAGCTTGAAAAGCGAGATTAGGCGGGAGAGCTCTTCATTCCTGGAATTCCGCGCCTCCTGGAGTCGACTATAGAAGCCGAAGCATTCCTTGACTGTATCCTCGAGGAAAAGGCAGGGACTTTGGAAGGCAATGGCTACGCGCTGCGAGGCGGGCTCCGACTCGCCGGATAGCGCGACGGCTCCCGACTCGGGCCGGATCGTTCCGGCGATTATTCCGAGGAGCGTGCTCTTGCCGGCGCCGTTGCGCCCGACTATTGCGACCGATTCGCCGCGGCCGCACGAGAAGGCTACCCCGCTGAGCACGAGCAGGTCGGCGTATCGCTTCGAGATGCCGTCTAGGCTCATGGCGATGTTCGTCATCTCAGAACATCTCCAGGATCTCTCAGATAAACAATCGTGTCGCCGTCCAGCCCGTAGGACTTCAGGGCCCATTCCGGATCTCTTCCTGGTACCATGATCGAATTCTCGTTCGTCGGAGAGATCGACGTAGACTTCCTGGACCATTTCTTTGCGCGTCATCGAATCCGTCTCCCGTCAGCGCTCGATTATTTTCTCGTCGATCTTCTACCCGACGTGTTGTCCGGGCGCCTGAGAGTATCCGAGCAGGTTGTCGCCTACCTTGAGCTCAGCGGAGGGTATGATCTCCCCTTTGCTGCCCATGACGCGCACATGCCAATCGTCCTGTATGAATACGTTGAGCTCCGTCCCGTCCATCTCGGCCGCGATCAGCAATAGCGGCCTGCGCTCGATCTTCGTGCGTCCGACCGAGACAACCCGCGCCTCGCCTTTGAAATTAACCGCGAAGAGTTTGTCCCCGCCCTAAGGTCGGAAAGATAGGCGTTGAAGTCGTTCGGACCGACGACGTACAGGTGCAAGCTGCCGGCGTTCACCCTGAATGGGCGTAGCTGCATGTAGGCAGGAAGTGGGTCTCGGAGCACACCATGAGCCCGCCGCTCGATGTTGACCCGAGGATCATGCCCTCGTCCTTGAAGAGCTCCGAGGTCGTATCGATGCACACGCGATCGCCCATGCCAGCGTGCTCGATCCGTTTGACGATAGCCGGTCGCAGATCGAGGGATACGATGTTGTATTTGCGATAGGCCCCATTGAGCGCCACGATGTCCGCGAGCGACGCGGTCACCAGCAGTATCCCATCGCTCCCTTTCTCCATGGTCATCAGGCTGACCTCTCCATCCTGGGCGAAGCGTACTTTCTTGAAGACCCGGGTATTCGTGGCTTGCGTCTTCGCGAGGACGAGCTCGAGCGGGATATTGGTGGGATCCTTGAATTCCAAGAGGAGGATATCGACGAGGGACGCTTTCCCAATAGCGTCGAGCAAACTAGCCTTGTCGACGATGTTCCCGCAGAGGCCCGTTCCGAAGCCCATCTCGCCTACGCGCGACAGCAGAGCGGGATTGCGGACGAAAACGTATTTTATTTTCCCCCCGAGAGCCTTTTGAGCGATAATGATCTCGAATTGCTTATCGGTCTCTACTAACACGGCCAGCGAGATCCCCACCGGCAGGCTTAACGGAATCCAGGAACGGCAGTTGCTTCACATCGACGAATAGGACGGAATACTCCAGATTGAATACCTTGTCGAGGACACCGATATCGATATTGTCATCGAACCCGAACCAGAGCTCCTTCCTCGAACTCATGCATTCTCCCTGATCTTGGCATTGGTGCGCGAGGCGGCTCGTCGCTCGAGGTACCCGAGGACTATCTCGGATACATTGATCAGCACATTCCTCCTATCGACGCGCTGGAAGCAATTCCGTCCGACTGCGACTCCGGCGGCGCCGGCGGCCATGATGCTCTCCACGAATCGATAGAAATTGGATATGTCGTCGTACGTCTGGCCACCGGCGGCGACGACGGGAAGGTCGACCGACGAGACGACCTCGGAAAAGCTCCCAGGGTCTCCGGTATATGATACTTTGACGATGTCCGCTCCCACTTCCATGGCGACCCTCGCGATCAGGGATACCGACTCGACATCATTTTTCTCCCCGTCTTCGTTCCGGTAATACATCATCGCGAGCAGCGGAATGTTCCATTTATAGCATTCGGAGGAAACGAAGCCGAAATCCTGCAGCATCGCCCGATCTCTCGCGCTAAGATTCACGTGGACGGAAATCGCGTCGGCGCCGATACGTAGGGCGTCGTCAACGGTAGAAACAAGCGTCTTCCGGAGGACGGAGGGCGATGACTGTACGGAACAGCCCAAGTGCAAGATCAGTGCGGCATTGCTGGGCAGCATACCCGAGCATTTAGCGGCGATACCTTTATGCATAATGACGCCGTTGAGCGGAGTATCATGGAGGTCCTTCATCAGTGCGCCTATGTTGCGGAGGCCCGGTATCGGACCGAGGGTTGCCCCGTGATCTATAGGCAAGAGAGCCATCGTGCCCGTCTCGGCATCCATTAACCTTCGGAGTCGAAACCATTTTTCATTCATGTAATTATTCCCCATTGAAATCGCGATTTCCGGATAAATGGTAAAGAGAATACGAACGGATTATTTGAACGTTCGTCTAATGATACTATGCGTAGATATATCCTTTGTCAACTCCAAGTAATGCGCCTCATTGTCATCAATGGTTACCCAAATGCTTCCCTCCTCCGACAAAAGCCCGCGGAGGAGCCTTGACCATGTCGTCCCTGATACTGTTTATGAATCAGGCTTGAGAAGCCTCGTAGATGAAATCGGTCACGCTAATTTTCTGAAAAATGTGTCTTGACAAAGGGGGCCACCTCATTCCGCCGTGGGAGGAGGCATCGTCGGCGATCCTAAGGATGCCCCGAGAAACCTCCTATCCAGGGTGAGAACCTCGAAGCTCTCAAAGCTTTGCTTCCCTACTACGGCGGTCGGGTCAAGTGCATCTACATTGATCCGCCCTACAACACTGGAAGCGCCTCCGAACACTACGATGACAACCTCAAGCACTCGACTCTTTGATGGGGCCTAAATGAGTTGTAGTTCGCGATATAGTTATTAATATATAACCTACACTCATTCACATCAGCATAATCCTTCAGGTATACCTCCTCGTATTTGAGACTGCGCCAGAATCGTTCGACGACGATATTGTCGATGGCGCGATTTTTACCGTCCATACTTATTCGGACGTCAGCGTCTTTCAGAACGCCTGTGAACGAAGGGCTCGTGAATTGAGCGCCTTGGTCGGTGTTGAAGATCGCGGGAATCCCATAGGCCCGCATCGCTCGATCGAGCGCGGCGATGCAGAAATGTTTGTCCATCGTTGTGGAGAGCTCCCAGGAGAGAACCTTCCTCGAGTACCAATCGAGGATCGCACAGAGGTAGGCGTTGTTGCATGGATACCGCCATGTGGGCAAGTGGAATAGCTCATCCGAATTTGTCATATTTCAGCAATGCCAACCAACTACAGCGAAAAATGCCGCCGTCACATCCCGAAACAGAAGTTCAGGGTGCAAAACTGGAAGGAATACGACGCCGGACTTCGGAAACGAGGGAGCCTCACGCTGTGGGTCACCGATGAGGCCATCGCTCACTGGCAGGCCGCGCCTCGGCTCACCCCGGGAGGGCAGCCCTGCTATTCGGACATGGCCATCGAAACGGGCTTGATGGTACGATTGGTATTCCATCTTCCGCTACGCCAAACCGAAGGGTTGATGTCATCGATATTCAAACTTCTTGGAGTCTCGCTTGCTGTGCCCGACCACAGCACCTTGAGCCGCCGGGCGATGAACCTGAAGTCGATTTCAAAGGGCTGTACCCTCCCCGCAGGGCCAGTCCACCTATTGCTAGACAGCACTGGATTGAAAATCTATGGAGCTGGTGAATGGCTTCAGGAGAAGCATGGCACAAAAGCCAGGCGTACCTGGAGAAAGTTGCATCTTGCCACGGACGCGGATACCGGAATGATCGTGGCCGCGATGTTGACGGAGAATGATAGAGGCGATTCTTCACAAGTGGAACCGTTGCTCTCCATGGTCGAAGAGGAGATTGAGAGTGTCACGGCGGATGGAGCCTATGATGGGGCTCCAACCTATGAGGCAGTGGCTGCAATCTCGGACGATATCGATGTGATTATTCCTCCCCGGGTGACGGCGGTTCTGAGCCCCGACACCATTGATGCTATCGTTTCTCAGCGAGACAGACATTTAACCTTACGAGGGGTCATCGGGTGCCGTGGATGGCAAAAGTTTACTGGATATAATCAACGGTCGCGCATCGAGACAACGATGGGCCGCTACAAGGGTATCATCGGCCCCGCCTTGCGGGCACGAAGCCCGGCTGGTCAGAATACCGAATCGGCCATTGGCGTAGCCGTGCTCAATCGCATGCTCCATGCAGGGCGGCCCGACTCCATCCGTTGTCCATAATGGTTTCGTGAGTTAGGAGATCAGGGGAAATGTCAGATTTCCTTAGCTCAAATCGACATCCATGCAACA
>CAVXVL010000044.1:0-64107 GCA_963765085.1 Terriglobia bacterium
GATGTATTGCTAATCGCTCGGGCGATGGCGACACGCGCAATCCCGACCGGCCTTCGCTCAATCCGGCGTTCACGGGATCGGTGGTGACGGGAAATCCCGGTCAGTGGTTCAATCCGAATGCGTTCATCTTACCGACGCCGGGGACTTACGGAAATCTCGGCCGCAGCGTGTACTCGGGGCCGGGCTTGGCGGAAACCGATCTTTCGGTGCTGAAGACCACGGCCCTTCGGGAAAATGTCAGCCTCCAGTTTCGCGCCGAGTTTTTCAATCTACTCAACCACTCGAATTTCGGAACGCCGAATGCAATCGCATTTTCCGGAACGTCGTTCAGTCCGTCGGCGGGCCTGATTACGACGCAGGCGACGACGCCTCGGCAGATCCAGTTCGGTCTGAAGTTGATTTTCTAGCGCCGGCAAAGTGTCGAGAACGCGGCACGCACGGGTGCGTGCGCCCCATCGCATGACAAGTCACCTGGAAATCAGGAAATCGGAAGCGTCGCCGGGTCCAGCACGCGCAACCCGCTCGCGTCTTGTGCCGGTAACCGCTGCGGATTCGCCGTCAAGATAATTTCCAAGCCGCCGGATTCGGCATCGGGCGCGAGCGCGGGTCCGGGGCGCGGGGTGACGAGCGCGAGGTATCGCAGAGCCATATAAACGGTGCCTTCGGACGGCACCGAAATCGAAATTTCCTGTGTGCGAAATCTCACGCGAGCTCCGCGCAGGTTCAGGCGATAGGAAAGGAATGCCGCGCAATCGACCGCGGTTTCGAACCAGACCTGCGCTTCATCGGGCACATTCAAATCCAGGCCGATGCAGACTTCCTGATCTTCTTCGCGCGCGAATTCGCGCACCTGGAGAGCGCCGGTATGGGCCGTGGCTTTCCAATCGACGTGGCGAGCGCTCTCCAGCGCTTCATACGGGCGCACTCGATAATAATCGTGTCCGAGACCGCGCCGGCGCGCTTCGAGATCGCCGGAGATCACGGCGAGCAAATTCTCAAGCTCAGGCCGGCCATCGAGGCACGGATACACGAGAATATCGTGGCGCGTCGTCACCTCCTCGCGCCGTTCCGCGAAACCGAAAGGGAAACGGGTGGTGAACTGGAAGCTGCGTTCGCGCCAGCGGCCGCGGCGGGGAAAGTAGAGATCCACCGGTTCTTCGACGGTCGCGCCCTTGGGAATGACGGGGAAAAATAAGGAGCAGTCGAAACCGGCGTCGGGCGAGCCGGCCACGTGGATCGCAAAAGAGGACATCCAGCGCTTCAAATTTTTCAGGCGCACGGCGGCGCGAAACTTGCGGCGCGCGGAAAGATGCTCGGGCAGAAGGAGATCGATCTCCAGTCCCGCCAGCCCCAATTTACTGGCGAATCCGGAAATACCCAGCACGGCGAGCATCGCCGCGAGGATCAGGAACAGGAGATTGTTCGCCGAGAGCACGGCCACGAACGCGAGCAGCAGAACGCTCATCGCGAACATGAGACCCGTGCGGGTCACGTGCTGGCGAAAAGCGCCGGGCCACAGCGCGCGGAGTCTGCGAAGCAGGCTCATGACTCAGTGTACTGCGCGCCGTTCATTCGGCACGCACTTCCTCTCATGCAATCGCCGGTGGTTTGCCGACGCGCGCGATGGCGTTCACCAGTCTGCGGTACGGGATTTTCGACGGCCAGTCGAAGCCGATCCATTCGCCATCACGCCAACTCGATCCGTACCAACGCGTCAGGATCGCGAGATGTTCGGCGCGAGGTGCGCCTTCCGGTTGCAATGCGGCGATCGCGTCGCGCAAGCGGTGATCCATCGACTGCCCGGCTCCCGCCAATTCCGAAAGCGGGAGGCGCACCTGCTTTTGCCAGCGGCCACCGATCAGAAACCACAGGTCGACGCATTCGAGCGCAGCAGACGGCGTGACGGCGACGCCCGCAAGGCGATCGAGCGTGCGGGCTAAATCGCCGGCGAGGGAACACGTTTCTTTGATGCGCTCGGCGCGTTCATGTAATCGCGCGGCTTCCTCAAATTGCAGTTCAGCGCTGGCGCGATCGCGGGCCTGCTCGACCGGCTCCAGGAGCGACGCTCCCTCCGTGCGCAAAAATTGTTCGACGCGCGCGATTTCGTGGCCATACTCGTCCACGTTCACCGCCTGCTGGCAAGGACGTGAGCACTTGTTCATCTCGCCATAGATGCAGCCGGGATGCTGCGGCGAAGGATCGAGATTTTCTTCGCAGCGCCGAATTTGAAAGAGATCGAGCATGGCGGCATCGAACCGCTCGGCCGCGGCGCGGCTCGCAAACGGACCATACAGCAATCCTCGGCCGAAGCGCGTGGTCACAACCGTCCTCGGAAACGGATTATCCAGAGTCAACCGAACGAACGCGGGAGCACGCAGGCGCGTGATCCGCGCCCAATCTTCAGGATAGTGATGCTTCGCCAGTTCCAGATGAATGAATGCCGATTCAAGCTGAGAACCCGTCAGCCAATAATCGATGCGATCGACGACGCCACCCAGATTCAGAAGTCGCGATACGCGCGCGGGCTCGCCGAGGAGCCGCTTCAAACGCCGATGAAGCAGCGATGTGCGTGCAAGATACGGCCGGCCTTCGCTGGCCCACAGCAAAAAGACCGCGGGCCGGTCGGGAACCGAATCGATCTCGCTGGGAAGTACCGTTCGCGGCTCACGCACATCTCAGATTCGCACACCCCGGATTTTCGCGGACGCGCTGCATCCCGCGCGTGAGACACTCGACAGTATGGGCAGCCAAGAGGCCACGGCGCGGCGGATTTCCGCGTTCAGCCTTGCCGCCAGCGCCGTTTTGGCGACGATCAAAATCAGCGTCGGGCTCTCGGCCGGATCGACCGCGGTGGTCTCCGACGGTGTCGAGTCCGCCACCGATTGTCTGACATCCGGGCTCGTTCTGCTCGGTCTATGGATCGCCGCGAAACCTTCCGACAGCGACCATCCTTATGGGCACGGGCGCTTTGAAATTCTGACCGGACTGACCATCGGTGTGATGCTCGCCGCGGTGGGCGCCGGCATTTGCCTGCAGTCGCTCCATCAGCGCAACCTGGTGCATCCGCTTGCCGCCTATGCGATCTGGCCGCTCATTTTATCCATCGGAGTCAAAGCGTTTTTCGCGTCGGCGAAGTTTCGTGCCGCCAGACGCACAGGAAGTTCCAGCTTGAATGCCGATGCGTGGCACGATCTGCTCGATCTATCTTCCGGATTTGTGGCGCTCGTCGGATTATCGGTGGCGCTGCTTCATCCCGAATATGTCTCCGCCGATCATTGGGCGGGCGCGGCGGTAGGACTGATCGTCATTTTCGTCGGCTTGCGGGTGGCTCGTGAAACCGTATTGCAGCTCACCGACACGATGCCCGATGCCAAACAGATGATCGAGATTCGCTGGGCCGCGCTGCGCGTTCCGGGCGCGCGCGGCGTCGAAAAATGTTTCGCCCGCAAAACCGGCTTGCGCTATCATGTCGATCTGCACCTGGAAGTCGACCCGGAACTGACCGTGCGGGAATCCCACGATATCGCGACCGCCGTGCGCATCGCCGTGAAGACCGACGTCCCTTGGGTGGAGGACGTTCTGGTTCACGTGGAGCCTTTCACCGGTCAAATTGACACAGCCGGCGCGCAGAGAGCCGACGGGGAAAGAGTGAGTTGATGGAAAATCGCGCCATCGCACGCATGCTGGCGGAGACCGCCGATCTGATGGAGATCGCCGCGGAGGATTCGTTCCGTATTCGCAGCTACCGCACCGCCGCGGAGGCCGTGCAAAGTTATCCGGAGCAGCTGTCGTCGATCTTGAAAGATCCCGCGAGAAAACTGACGGATATTCCGGGAATCGGAAAAGGCATCGCCAGCGTCATTCAGGAAATCGAGCAGCGCGGAAGCTTCGAACGCCGCGATGAGATGCTGAGCAAGTATCCCGCGTCCTTGCTCGAACTGTTTAGCATTCAAGGTCTGGGGCCGAAAAGCGTCCGGACATTGTATGACACCTACGGCGTGCAAACGATCGACGATCTGGAGCGCGCCTGCAAGGAACGAAAACTTCGAGAATTGCCACGCATGGGAGCGAAGCTCGAAGAAAAAGTGTTGCGCTCGATCGCGTCGTATCGGCAAACGCAAGGCCGTTTCTTGCTTTCCTTCGGGCAAGCGCGTCGCCGATGAGTTGATCGATTACTTGCGCGCGGTTCCCGGCGTGGAATTCGTGACGGCGGCGGGTAGCCTGCGGCGCGGCAAGGAAACGATCGGCGATCTCGATCTTTTAGCCACGGGACCGGGCGCGGCCGAGGCTCTCGACAGATTCGTTGCGCATCCGAAAGTCCAAGAAATCCTCGGGAAAGGGCCCAATAAGGCGAGCGTGAAATTCGGACTGGAAGGCTTGCAGGTGGATCTGCGGGCGCTTTCCTCGGAAAGCTACGGCGCGGCGCTGCAGTATTTCACGGGCAGCAAGGAACACGGCGTCGCCTTGCGGTCGCGCGCCCAGAAAATGGGCTTGACGCTCAACGAATATGCGCTCGCGAAAGTGGAAAACAGCGAACGCGTCGCCGGCGAGACGGAAGAAGAAATCTACGCGGCGCTCGGACTGGATTGGATTCCACCGGAGTTGCGCGAGAACTCCGGCGAAATTGAAGCGGCCGCCGAGCATCGCTTCCGAAGCTCGTGAGTCTCGGGCAGATTCGCGGCGATCTGCACATGCATACGACGGAGACGGACGGACGCGCTTCGCTTGAAGAGATGGCAGAGGCCGCGCGCCAAACCGGTTACGAATACGTCGCCATTACGGATCACTCGAAAGCTTTGGCGATGGCCAACGGTCTGGATGAAAAGCGCGCCGTGGCGTTCGCGCATCGGGTTCGCGAGATGAAGAAGAACGAATTCGGAATCCGCCTCTTTTCGGGCATCGAATGCGATATTCGCCGCGACGGAACGATGGATCTGGAAGACGACGCCCTCGCGGAGCTCGACTGGGTGATCGGCAGCGTGCATAGCTACATGAATCTGGAGAGCGCGGAGATGACCGATCGTCTGATGCGCGCTCTGGAATGCCCGCACCTGCGCGTGCTCGGCCATCCAACCGGCCGGATTCTTTTGCATCGCGATTCCTATCCGTTCGATTTCGATTTAATCGCGGCCGAAGCGGCCCGGCGCAATGTGCTGCTCGAAATCAACGCGAGTCCGGAACGCCTGGATCTTTCGGCTCCACTCATTCGCGCGGGGCAAGCGAAAGGATGTAAGTTCGTCATCTCGACGGACGCGCATCAAACGAAGCATCTGGCCAACATGCAGTACGGCGTGCAAATGGCGCGGCGCGGGTGGCTGGAAGCCGCGGACGTCGTGAACACGCGGTCGGCGGCCGAATTCGCGGAACTCATCAAACACAAATGAAACTTATTTCCTCAAAAGAAATCACGACCAATCGAATTTTCACCGTGACGATGGATCACGCCGTCGATCCCGGCGGTTTCGAAATCCAGCGCGCCATCGTGCAGCATCGCGGCTCCGCCGTGATGATGCCGGTGGATGAGAAGAAACGCATTCTTCTGGTGCGGCAATATCGTCTTCCCGCACGCCAGTATTTGTGGGAGCTTCCGGCGGGAACCGTAGATCCGGGCGAGAAGCCTCTGCAAACGGCGCGCCGCGAACTCGAGGAAGAAACGGGATTACGTGCGCGAAATCTATTGTAGAAGCTCGCGGAGTTTTATCCGAGCCCCGGATTTCTGACCGAGAAGATGACGATCTATCTGGCGACGGGACTGACGCAAGGGGAAGCGACGCCGATGGAAGACGAGCGCATCGAAACGCAATGGTTCCCGGCGAAGGAAATCGATGACGATGATCGAAGCGGAAAAAATCCTGGACGCGAAAACCAACATCGGGTTTCTCCGTTGGAAGCGTTATTTCCTAGCGGGATTCAAGCGACTAAGTACGCGAACATCGCGTCCAGCGCCTGGGCGCGATGGCTGACGGTCATCTTGTGTTCGATGAGCTGCTTCGCCGAAGGTGCATCCAAACGGCTCGTAGAAAAATAGCGGATCGTAGCCAAAGCCGCCTGGTTCCGCGCGGACCGTCGAGAATGCGGCCCTTCCACCGCGCCGCGAAACGTTTTGACCAAACGGTCCGTCTTTCACCAGCGCGATCACACAGACGAATCGGGCCGTTCGATTTTCTATGCCGCGAAGGCGTTCGAGGAGCAGAGCGTTGTTGGCTTCGTCGGTCGCATCTCGCCCGCAAAGCGCGCCGAGCGCACGCCGGGATCTCCACCGAGCGCGTCTACTTCCAGGCCAGAATCGTCGGCAAACAGATATCCATCGATATGTTGGTTCCGTAGGCGATCGCCTTTCCGGCGGCATTGGCCTCAAACGTGTCGCCCGGTTTCCTCCGGCGCGGGCACGGAGACCGGCAGTTTCCGCACGTCGAAATCGGGCGCGGCCAGTTGGAATTCCCGCAATTTTCCGGGATTCGCCGGTGGCGCAGTAGACGATCATTGATTTCCGTCAGACTTTTCGAATGTCCCGCTGTATCGCGACCAATTCGGCGATTCCCTGGCGCGCGAGCGCGATCAGGCTCGGCGAGTTGTTCGTCGTCGAAAGGAGTCTTCTCGGCCGTCGATTGCAGTTCGACGTAGCGTCCCGCGCCCGTCATCACCACATTCATATCGACGTCGGCCTGCGAGTCTTCCTGATAGCAAAGATCGAGCATGGGCACGCCGCCGACGATGCCGACGCTGGTGGCCGCGACGAAATCTCGAAGCGGGGAGCGTTTCAGCGTCCCGAACCTCAGAAGCTTCCGGATCGCCGCGGAAAGCGCGATATAGGCGCCGGTGATCGCGGCGGTGCGCGTACCGCCATCCGCCTGCAATACATCGCAATCGAGAACGACGCTGCGCTCGCCGAGAACATCGAGATCGACCACCGAACGGAGCGCGCGGCCGATCAAGCGCTGGATTTCCATGGTGCGCCCCGACGGCCGGCCTTTGGTCACTTCCCGGGGAGTGCGGGTCGCGGTGGCTCGCGGCAACATCGAATATTCGGCTGTCACCCATCCCTTTCCCGAGTTGCGCAGGAACGGAGGCACGCTCTCCTCCACGGAAGCCGTGCACAACACGCGCGTGTTTCCGACCTCGATGAGCGCGGAGCCCTCAGCAGTCAGCAAATAATTCGTTGTTACTTTCACCGGCCGCATTTGCGCCGGCGTTCGCTGGTCGATTCGCATTAAGTCCCCGATTTCAAAATTGCGTAAAACAGCAACAGGATCACGACAATAATGCCGACGATCACGACCAGGCAAGGAATGGCCTTGGCGTTCGAGGCGGCCGACGACGGCTTCTTGCGCGAGCCGGCGGGTCTAAATTTCGCCATAGCAGATGAATCGCATGATGGAGTGAAGATCCTAAAGACGGGCGCGATTCACGGATGCATCGTTCGCGGCACCTGTACTATCTTACGCGCACCACCTACTTTGCGCGAATGGTTCCGCGTCCGGGCGAGACGTGGCGCGCGGACACGATGTAGCACAATGGATTTGTGAACAGCCGCGGACTTGTGCCCAACCGCGTCGCCAGCACTGTGCCCAAGGCGATCAGCCGAACCTTTGAGTATGCGCTTCTCGGCATGCTCACGGCCGGTTATCTCGCGGTGCTGGGATCTCGCATGCTGGATTGGCCCGCTACGCTGTTCGGCGCGGCGGGATTGATTCTGCGCGGGCTGATGACGGCGGGCGTAGTCGAATTCGAATTGCAGCCGCGCATCACCGGCGCACTCGCGCTCCTGTTCCTTGGATTTTTTCCGATCGACTGGTATTACTTGTCCGGTACATTCCTGCTGGCCACGGTTCACATGGTGTTTTTCCTGGCCGTGTTAAAGCTGGTCACGGCGAAAACGGCGCGCGATTACGGTTACTTGAAGGCCGTAGCCGGATTGGAATTAGTCGCCGCGGCCGTGCTTTCCGGCGGCGCGAGTTTTCTCATTTATCTCGCGGTTTTCATGTTCTTCGCGATTGTCGCCTTCGCGAGCGGCGAAGTTTTCCGGGGAGCCGCGTGTTCGGCCACCGTTTCCCGCCTCGCGCTGCCTTCGTTCCCGGTCCGCTTAGGATGGCTGTCCGGATTTCTTTTCCTCGGGATCCTGACGCTGACGACCGGCATGTTTTTGATCCTGCCACGCACCGCGCGGGCGGCTTTCGCGCGTCTGGGGCCTCAACGCCACCTAACCGGATTCTCGAAATTCGTGACGCTCGGAGAGATTGGCGAATTAAAGAGCAACAACACGCCCGTGATGCACGTGCGCTCCTATCAGAACGAGGCGTTTCTTCCGGTGAAGTGGCGCGGATCGGTGCTGACCGAATTCGACGGAACGCACTGGTTTAATCCGCCCGAGCCGGATCAACCCGTGCGCGTCGATAAAGGCGTGATCGCGTTACGCACCGCCGTGCTGGGAACGCGCATGGGCCGGAGCCTGATTTACCAGGCGCGGCTCAGCCCGCTCATCTCGGATACTTTATTTTTCGCGGGCAGCCCCGAGACCATTCGCATCGATGTGCCCTTTCTGCGCTATTCGCGAGGCGGAGTTTTTCACGTTCCGCCGAGATTCGGTTTCCAGCGCTACGGCTTCCAGGGTTTGAATTACAGCGTTTATGGATTTTTGCCGGACGAATGGGCGGAGGTGCGTTTTGCAACGGCTCCGCTCGCGGGTCTGTATCGCGAGGAGCTGTTGAGTCTCCCGCGCATCGATCCGCGAATTCCGCAGCTCGCACGGACGATGACGACCGGTGCGACGACGGAAGCGGAGAGAGCGCGCGCGATCGAAAGTCATTTGCGCCACGACTACGGCTACACGCTCCAGTTGCTTGCCAAACCGGTGCCCGATCCTCTGGCGTACTTTTTATTCGAGCGCAAAAAAGGCCATTGCGAATACTTCGCTTCCGCGATGGCCGTCATGCTGCGCACCATGGGAATTCCCTCGCGCGTCGTCACCGGCTTTCAAAGCGGCACGTACAATTCGATGACCGGCTGGCAGGTGGTCCGCGCCTCCGACGCGCATAGTTGGGTGGAAGCGTGGCTCGACGGGCGGGGTTGGACGACCTTCGATCCCACGCCTGCGGATCCGTCCGGGGGGTTGCTAGGGCTTTCCTCGCTCGCGATGCTTTCGGACACAGCCGATCAGTTTTGGCAGGATTGGGTGGTGAGCTACGACGCCGATCGGCAGATGGCGTTGTTCACGCAGATGCACGAATCCGGCAAGCAATTTCGATTTCCGCAATTCGATCAGATCTCCGGTGCCCTCAGCGGCTCGGTGGCTCGCTGGGCACCCGCGCTGGGATTCATCGTACTGGCAGTCGCGTTGTGGATTCTCGCCGGTCCCGCGGCTACGCGCTGGTGGCATCATCGGGCCCATGCGCGAAGAGTGGCTCGGGGACACACCCAGCCTTCCGACGCCACGATTCTGTATCAGAGATTTTTGCGGCTGCTCGAAAAGCGCGGCGTGCGTAAGCCGCCATGGCTGACTCCTTCGGAGTTCGTCCGGGTGCTGACGAAACCGGACTTGGCTGCGCTGGCGGCGCAAGCGACCGAAGCCTACAACGATATGCGCTTCGGCGGGCGGCCGGAAGCCGCGTCGCGTCTGACGCTCGTGCTGGATAAAATCGAAAAGCTGTGACGCCCTACAGCGCGCGCGAACAGCGCGGATGGTATCTCTACGATTGGGCGAATTCCGCGTTCGCCACCACCGCGATCGCGCTGTTTTTGGGCCCCTATCTAACGGCGCTGGCGAAGGCCGCCGCCGATTCCGCGGGCTATGTTCATCCACTTGGGCTCAACGTCGATGCACGCAGTTATTGGAGTTATCTAGTCAGTCTCTCGGTGATCTTGCAGGTGCTGGTGTTGCCGGTCACGGGCGCGATCGCCGATCACGGACGGCGCAAGAAGCAATGCCTCGCGGCCACGGCGTATACGGGCGCTGCTGCCACGATCGCGATGTATTTTTTGCACGGCGATATGTATTTGTGGGGCGGAGTTTTATTCATTATCGCCAACGTGAGTTTCGGCGCCTCGGTGGTGATTTACAATTCGTTCCTTCCGGAGATAGCGCCGCCCGACAAACGCGACGACGTTTCCTCGAAAGGCTGGGGCATTGGCTATCTGGGCGGCGGATTGCTGCTCGCGCTAAATCTGCTGCTGTTTCTCAACGTGAAGAAGCTCGGCATCAGCGAAGGCCTCGCGGTGCGCATCAATCTGAGCTCGTCCGGCGCTTGGTGGGCGCTCTTCACAATTCCGACGTTACTCGTGCTGCGCAATCGCGGCCCCGCGAAGATCGCGCGCAGCCTGCACGACGCGATCCGGCAGACGTTTGGCCAGCTCGGCGAGACATTGCGCCATGTGCGGAGGTATCCGGAGACGACGACGTTCCTGATCGCTTATCTGCTTTACAACGACGCGATTCAAGCGGTACTGGCGCTGGCCTCGCAGTTCGCCAACGACGAATTGAAAATTCCAGTGTCGCAGTTGACGCTCGCGATCTTGATGGTCCAATTCGTGGGCTTTTTCGGTGCCTTCGGATTCAATTGGATCGCAGCGCGAGTGGGGGCCAAACGCGCCGTGATCCTGAGTCTGGTGCTGTGGACGGGCACGCTGGTGTATCTCTACGCGGCTGTTCGCACAACCGCGCAGTTTTTCGCAGTGGCCGCGGCAGTGGGAGTCGTCATGGGCGGAAGCCAGGCGCTGAGCCGGTCTCTGTATTCGCAAATGATTCCGCGTGGACGCGAGGCCGAATACTTCAGCATCTACGAGATCAGCGACAAGGGAACCAGTTGGATGTGCCCGCTGATTTTTGGATTGGCGCTGCAATTCACCCACAATTATCGGATCGCGATTCTGTCGCTGGTGATCTTTTTCATCGCCGGGCTCGCGGTGCTGACGCGCGTGAATGTGGAAGAAGGCGAGCGGGAAGCCGTCAGCGCGCGGTGAGACGCGCGAGCAGCGCGGAGGAATCCGTTCCGTCCGGCAGCGTCACCGAGTGAACCACGCGGCCACCGCGTCCCACGGCACCGATATAGCGGGCCTGATCGCGATCCGCGCCAAACAGAACCACAGCGTAGCCGCGATCGGGATAGCGCAGTAAATGAACTTCGCCTCCGGTTTTGGGGACGCGCACGGAATCGGAAACAGGACGGCCGATGCGGCTGACGATCGACAGATAATCGTCGTTCGCCGTGTAAGGAAGCGGCAAGCGGGCGGATGCCGTGAAAAAACGCGCGCGCGTCGAGAGTGGGCCGTCGCGAAACAAGACCAGCCCCACGACACACGTCAGCAAGCCGGCGGCGACTTTTGGCAATAGTCCTCGCCCCTTCGACGGGATCGAATCGCTTTCGGTGCGAATCCCGACGACGGGCGCGAGTTTTCCGTCCATGGGCGTTTGCCTCGGCGGACGCGGCGCGTCGTTGACCGCGCGCGGCATTTCGATTACCCGGCGCACCAGCGGCACCACGACGCCTTCGCGGTATTCGAGCTCCTTTAACAGGCCGACGATCACGACCGGTTCTTCGGTGCTGGAAACACCGCCCAGAAAGCGCCGCGGAATCCACAACTCCTCGTGAGTCTTGGTGTTCATCACCTGGATCTCGTCCCAATCCGAGCTGCGAAACAGCCACTCGTTGTGTTCCACGTTGACGAGGGAAGGAAAAAACGAGAAGCGGCGATGTCCCAGTTGATCGAGCGGCGTCGGGATATGCGGCGCGGGCACGGCTTTCTCCATTGTAGAAGTTTCGCGGCCGGGTGCGAGCGCGAGCGCCCGTTATTTCCCTTGCTAGAATGAGCGTCATGTGCCGTCAGCGCGCGATCCCCGCCGGACGCGCGAAAACGCTTCTCGCGATTGTGTGTGTCGCGCTCCCCTTTCTTCGAACGGCTTCGGCCCAGGAACCAGTTCGAGTCGGGTATGAGTGCACGGAAGACGACGCGAATACGCTGGGGCTGACTTGCACCATGGAAGATCCTTGCCCGGTTTTCCTGGAACTCGCGGGGGCCGCGGCGGCGGGAGAACGGCTTCTGGTGACGGGAAACCTGCACACCAAAAACGTGACGCTGTATGGCCTGTTGCTCGCGAGCGACGACAACGGCGCGACATGGAAGGAAGGACACGAACGCATGCGCGCCGCCGGGTTCGAACAGATCGAATTCATCAATCCTCAGACCGGCTGGATCGACGGCGAGTCCCTCGATCCTCTGGCTCGCAATCCGTTTTTTCTACTGACGACGGACGGCGGAAACACGTGGACGCAGAAACTCCTCAGCGAGGACACGAAGTACGGCACCGTCGCGCAATTTCACTTCGACACGCCTGCACATGGTGAGCTCGTGCTGGATGCTTCGCAGGGAAACAACATCCGGCAGGAGTTGTATGAAACGAGGACGGGCGGCGACAGTTGGGAACTGGAACAGGTGGATCGCGCGCCGATTCACTTGCGGAATGGAACCGCGCCGAATCGAAGCCAAACTCAACCTCCGGAGCTGCGCGTGCGCACTGATGCGGCGAGCGGCGCTTATATCCTCGAAAAAGGATCGGGCCGAACGTGGAATCGGATCGCCGGCTTCACGATCCACGTGACGGACTGTGAATGATGGCGCACGCCGTTGATCTCGAAGTTTTTCGTCACCTGCTCGCGTCCATTGCGGAGGAGATGGGCATCGTTCTTTGCAAGACCTCGTATTCCGCCAATATCAAAGAGCGCCGCGACTATTCCTGCGCGATTTACGACGCCAACGGCGATGCGGTCGCGATGGGCGATCACATGCCGGTGCATCTCGGCGCGATGCCAATGGCCGTGCGTGCGATTCGAGAGGCGTTCGATCTCGCTCCGGGAGATGTCGCGCTGGTCAACGATCCGTTTCGCGGCGGGACGCATCTGCCCGATATTACGGCCGTGGCGGGAATCTTTGTGCAAGGCGCGCAACGTCCATCGTTCTACGCGGCCAATCGCGCGCATCACGCCGACGTCGGCGGCATGAGCCCGGGTTCCATGCCTCTGGCGACGGAAATTTATCAGGAAGGACTGCGCATTCCTCCCGTTCTGATCCGGCGCGCGGGCAAGATCGACCGCGAATTGCTGGGGCTGATCCTGGCCAACGTCCGCACGCCGGTGGAACGCGAAGGCGATCTGCTCGCCCAACTCATGTCGATCCGCCGCGCCGAGCAGCGGCTGCATGAACTCACGGCGAAGTACGGCGAGGAAGCGATCCAATCGAATATGCGCGAGCTGCAGAATTATAGCGAGCGGATGTTGCGCGCCGCCTTGCGAAGGCTGCCCCGCGGTACGTACAAATTCGAAGACTTTCTCGAGGGCGACGGCAGATCGGATCGACCTCTTGCCGTTCGCGTGGCCGTCACCTTGCGCGGCGAAACGGCGATCGTCGATTTCACGGGATCGGACGCGCAGGCGCGTGGGCCGGTGAATGCGAATCTGGCGGTGACGACGTCGGCCGTCATGTACGTGTTCCGTTGCCTGGTTCCCGAAGAAATTCCCTTCACCGCCGGGATTCTCCGTCCGATTCGCCTCGTAGCCCCCGAAGGTAGCATCGTGAATGCCGTTCTGCCGGCGGCCATGGCCGCGGGTAATGTGGAAACCTCGCAACGCATCACGGACGTCGTGCTCGGGGCGCTCGCGCAGGCCGCTCCGGATCGGATTCCCGCGGCCAGCTCGGGCACGATGAACAATCTCAGTTTCGGCGGAACGGACGCGCGCGACGCGTTACCGCGGGCTTTCGCCTATTACGAAACCATCGCAGGCGGCATGGGCGGGTCGCCGAACGGCGCCGGTCATAGCGCGACGCACACGCACATGACCAACAGCTGGAACACGCCCGTGGAAGCGTTCGAGCATCAGTTCCCCGTGCGCATCACGAGCTATCGGATTCGTCATGCTTCCGGCGGGGAAGGTCTGCATCCGGGCGGCGACGGGATCGTCCGCGAGTATCAATTCCTGGTTCCCGCCGAAGTGACGCTATTGACAGATCGGCGCGTTCGCGGGCCTTATGGTCTTGCCGGCGGCAAGCCGGGGATGCCGGGACGAAATCTGCTGACGCGCAAAAAACGGACGACGCGCGTCCCAGCAAAGACCCGATTCGAAGTGGAACCCGACGATGTTTTGCGCATCGAGACGCCGGGCGGCGGAGGCTGGGGGAACAGCTCCTAGCTTTCTCGCGCTAAGCGAGGTCACCTCATGCCGAGCGAAGTTTTCACGCGCTGCTGATACTCCTCCGCTTTCGCCATCGCCATTTTCGTATCGATCGTGAGCATCTTGCGATCCTTCACGATGCGGCGTCCGTTCACCATGACGTCAGTCACGTCGGAACTCTTCAGCGCGTACACGAGTTGGGAATAAACGTTATAGATCGGCACGGCGTGCGGCTCCGCGAGGCTCACGAAAATCATGTCGGCGCGCTTATTTTTTTCGAGCGAGCCGGTGAGGGTGTCGAGCTTCAAAGCGCGTGCGCCGGTGATCGTCGCCATAGCGAATGCGTACTCAGCCGGCAGCGCCTCCGGATTAAAGGTACTTACCTTTTGAAGCTTCGCGGCGAGATCCATTTCCTCCATGATGTCGTGGTCGTTGTTAGACCCAGCGACACCGTCCGTGCCCAGGCCCATCGCGATGCCGGCCCTTAGAATTTTGCCGACCGGCGCGACGCCGCTGGCGAGCTTCATGTTGCTCGACGGGTTGTGCGCGAGTCCAGTGCCACGCGCTTTCAGGATGGCGATATCAGCGTCAGTGACCCACACGGCGTGGGCGGCGACGGTCCAGCCGCTCAAGACTCCGAGGGCGTCGAGCGCGGCCGTCGGCGTGTTCTTGCGCTTCGCGAGCGCTTCCTCGTGTTCGGTTTTGGTTTCATCCAAGTGAATCAGCAGCGGCTTTCGATAGCGATTCGCGAGGGCGCGGCACAATTTCAGAATGTCGTCGGGAACCGTATAAATCGCGTGCGGCGCAACGGCCGGAACGATGAGTGGATCGTTCGCATACGTCTGCATGAACTTCTCGGTGGCCGCGAGCGATGCCTGGGGCGTCTTGTAATCCGGCGCGGGGAACCCGATGACTGTCTCGCCGAGTACGCCGCGCAGACCGGCCTGCTTGGTCACCTGCGCCACCGCGTCCTCGAAATAGTACATGTCGGTAAAAGTGGTGGTGCCCGAGAGAGCCATTTCCGCAACGGCGAGGCGCGTGCCCCATTCGACGAATTCACGATCGACGTTTTTCGCTTCCGCCGGAAAGATAAACTTCTGCAGCCAGTCCTGGAGTTTCTTGTCGTCGGCGATGCCGCGAAACAAACTCATGGCCGCATGCGTATGCGTGTTGATCAGGCCGGGCGCGAGAATCGCATCGGGATGGTCGATTCGCTGTTGCGCGCTGTATCGTTTGTCGATGTCGGCGCGCGGACCGGCGTCGACGATGTGATCGCCTGCGACGGCGACCGCGCCATTCTCGATCACGCGGCGCTGCGCGTCCATCGTGACGACGTAGCGTGCGCTCCAGATCCAGTCCACCCGCGTTTGGGCATCGGCGCCGGCCGCGAAGATGGCCAGCAGGATCAAACCGTTTGCGAATTTACACAAAGGACGCATCGAATGGCCTCGGCAACAAATCCTTCAAGCGAAGGGTCTCGGTCTGCCCTTGTAGATTCACCAGCGCCACTTCGATATCGCCGCAGATTTCCCACAGGACCTGCCGGCAAGCGCCACACGGAGGCGTGAGCTTCGCGGTATCGGCCGCGACGGCGATGCGGCGAAAACGGCGAGCGCCTTCGGCAACCGCTTTGAAGACGGCGGTCCGCTCGGCGCAATTCGTCAGACCGTAACTGGCGTTTTCGACATTACAACCGGTGTAAATGCGTCCTCCGGAATCTTCCAGCGCCGCCCCGACAAGGAACTTCGAGTAAGGAGCGTAGGCGTGCTCGCGGACCTGGAGCGCGGCTTGCAAAACACCTTCCCTAGACGGATCGTGCATCTCGACCTGTTATAGCAAAGCGAGGTCGCGGCACGTCTACAACAGTGCGCGAGTAAGCGAGTTGTAGTCCGAAGGCGTGACCAAATGAAAGCGGATTTCGAGCGCAGTGAAAGTTCGAAGGACGGCGTTCATCTCCGGGCTCGGCAGATCCGGACCGGCGACGAACAAGCTCCCTTCGGCGACGCGAAACGGGAGCACGCGCCAGTTGCGCGCCACGGCCGAAGGAAGCACGCGTATGCACTTGCGCTCGACATCCTGCGCCGACAGACGAGCCAGAGGCAATCCTTGCTGCAGGCTCAAGGCTTCGTACAATTGATCTTCACGAAGGTGGCCGAGGCGTACCAACTGCGCGCCAAGACGAACGCCGCTCGGCCGGGTTTCGAGGGCTTGCAACAGAGCTGACGCGCTCACCAGACCCGAGCCCACCAGGATCTCCCCCAAACGCCGTTTATGCGCCAGGAGGACGGCGCGGGAGGGATAGGCGTGATCGGTTTTGAGCCATCGCAAAGGACGTTTGTGAGCACGCGCGGTCAAGTATTGGAGTAGGGCGCCAAAGGTAGCGGCCGCGTTCAGAAAGTTGGCGTGAAAAATGCGAACCGGCACGCCCAGCGAAAACACGACGCCATAAATTCGGGCGACGCACGCCATGCGCACACCGATCCGCAGCAATTGAAACAGGAGCGCGATCAGCGAGAGGCTCGCCACCGCGGGAGACGCTCGCGTCCACACTGCCGTCGCGATGCCGTAGAAGAAAATGATGTTCGCGATCACACCGAGCGGACTTCCGAGAAGGCCCTTGCGGTCGCGCCACAGCCAATACATCTCGGCCGGCGACCCTCGCCATCCGAAGCGTTCCCAGCCTTGCAGCGCGATTCCAGTCACCCAGCGCGTCCTCTGCCGGAGCGCCGCGCGCCAATTTTGCGGGAAGAATTCGCGGGTCGCGACGAAGTCCCGGCCCTTCGCATTCGTGCGGGTGAGCGGCACGAAAACTTGCGAGCATCCCAGGCGATGCAACCGTAAACCGATGTCGTAATCTTCGGTGAGCGCGGTCGGCTCGAACACAAGATTCGATGCCGAAAGCGCAAGTTTTTCCAAAGCCGCGCGCCGGTAGCCGGTACCCACTCCCGACCCGGGGACGAAGCAACCAAATGCGCTGCGTACGATCATGTCACGCGAGTGATTTTCCGCGAATTCATCGCAATACACTCCATGCGTGATCGCCGCCAGCGGCGTCGCCAGGGCGAGCACCGGAATCTGGATAAAATCGTTCTGCTCAGCGTAAGCATTCATCCACAGGAGTTCTTCCGGATGAATCAGGTCCTCGGCGTCGTGGGTCACGATCAAGTCGAAGCGCTGATTCGTCTGCTCCTCAAAAATGCAGACGTGTTGATAGATCCAATTGAGGCAATCGGCCTTCGACGTCGGTCCGTCGTGGGGACACAGCGCCAAATGGACGTTTGAAAAACGCTCCGCGACGCGCTGAACAGCTTCCTCGGTCGGGCTATCGTTCGGATACGCACCGGCAAAAAAGTGATAGTTTCCATAACGAACCGCGGCGAGATTGTGTTCGAGCATCCGCGCGATCACGGCATGCTCGTGCCACAGCGGCACCATGATCGCGACGCGGCGTTCGGCCGCTCCTTCCATCGGACGCACGAGGTGAGTTCCCGTCCGCCTTTTCCACCAGGCGGTGAACCAAGCGACGTCGACGGCCAGATCGTCGAGACCGCTCAGGATGAAGATGATAGACAGGGGCGCGAGCAACCACACGATCGCGCGATCGACGGTCATCAGCCAACTGGGAACCGGCAGGATCACTCAATAAATGAGTAGCGCGAACCGTGCCGTTTTCTCAGGCAAATTCAATAAAGCGAGGGTCAGGCGTGATGATTGAGCGGCCCTTGCCCCGATCCGAGCCCGGGATTCGAAAGAATCGCTCGGGTGACGAATTCCTTGGCAGCGCGTACTGCGTCGACGAGCGGCACCTGTTTGGCCAGTCCGGCCGTGATGGCCGCCGAATAGGTGCACCCGCTGCCGTGGGTGTGCGCTGTCGCGATGCGGGCCGCGGTAAATTCGTGAACTTCGCCCGATCCGGTCAGTAGAATATCGAGCGCGTCCCCGGTGAGATGTCCGCCCTTCACCAGAACATTTGCCGCACCGAGGGCGATCAGCTTCTCGCCCGCGCGAAGCATCGAATCGCGATCGTCGACAATATATCCCGTGAGCGCCGCCGCTTCGTCGAGATTTGGCGTCAGCAGAAAAGCGCGCGGAATCAGCCGCTCGATAAAAACCTGGGCCGCTGGATCATCGAGGAGCCGGGCGCCTTTTTTGCTGATCATGACCGGGTCAATAACGAGAGGGAAATCGAACCCTGCGAGGCAATCCGCTACCGCCGCGACTACTTCCTTCGAGCCCAGTGCTCCCGTTTTCGCCGCATGCGGCGGAATGTCCTCGAAAACCGCCCGGATTTGATCGATCACCAAGTCCGCCGGAAGGCGCTCGACGCGCGTGACACCGCGCGTGTTCTGGACCGCAATCAGGGTAACCACCGCTTCTCCATAAACGCCGAACCGGTGGAAAGTTTTGAGATCCGCCTGAATGCCAGCACCGCCGCTCGGATCGGAACCCGCGATGGTGAGGGCGACGTGCGTCATTCATATCGAGTGTACGATGCCTCACTTATCCTAGGGAGAAAAATCCAGCCCCGAGACAGTGGTGGTCCCGGCGATGTTATTCATCTGCACTTGGACGCTTCCGATCGCGCTCGCATTACCCGTCACGGGAAACGAGATCGACATGAGGAACGCGCTGCCGCTCGTGATCCTGGACGACGTTCCCTCGTAGAAAAGATGAAACTGCGTGGTGAAATCGGCCGGAATCTGGGGGCCTATCTGTTTGCCGGATAGATCGAAGAACGTGAAAGTCATCACGCCGGTGGAGAACGTATTATCGAAACCGGTCACCGTGATGTTGAGATCGGCCGTTCCGGTGGTTGCACTCGCCTGAACGACATCCACAGGAGCGGCGGCCATCGACACGGTCGTGGTGGCGTTCCCACTGATACCGATCGATCCGGCGCTTACCGTAAACGTAATGGTTCCCGCCGTAGTCCCTGTGGAAAAAATCACGCCGGTTTGATTGTTCAGCAGGACCGCGGTCGCTCCTTGCGCCACGCTGAACGGAACCGACCGATTACCGGTCGCGACGAACTGCACGGCTGTATCATCCGCCACTCCGCCGATTCCCGGAGTGAAGCTCATTGTGATGGTCCCGTTGGTCGCGGCCGGCGCGGGACTGGGCAGAGCCGCGGTCAGCGTGTGTTGCTCGCCGCTGTGCAGTATCGGAGTGTCGAAGGTCAAAATCGGCGCGGGCAAGGGGCTGAGGAATCCGGTGCCGCTTAGGTAATAGGTTTGCACGCCGATCACGAGAGTCGCTGTGTAGGTGGCCGCGGTCGCGGCGGTGAAGATCACGGAAAATGAAATCGATTGTCCGGCGGGAATGGAGGCCGAGGATGCCTGGACGGTTTTGAATGCCGCGCCCGTGAGCGTAATGGGCGACACGGTCAGAGCCTGCGTGTAGGGATTGGAAAGCGTGAAGTTGCAGGTAACCTGGAAGGTTTGCGCGATACGTCCGAAACTGATGTTGCTCTGCGAATCGGGACCAGTGCAAGGAGACGCCACCGTAAGCGTACCGGCCGGCGCAACGGTTCCTCCGAGTGCGACGATCACGGTATTGACCTGTAAATTCGCCGAGAAAGAGCCGACCGGACCGCCGGTGAATCGCACCGTGAAATCGAAGGCGTTGCCGGGCGCGATTGTATAGGGCAGCGTGGACGTGTTGACGATCGCGAATCCGATGCCGGAAAGCGCGAGTTTCGTAATGGTCACTGCCGCGTTGCCCGTCGGGCGCGCGACAAAAGTCACGTCCTCCGTGGCCAGCGGAGCGATCGATCCGAAGTTGAAGGTCGAGGATGTAATGGGAGTTTCCACGCTTCCGTTCAACGTCGAGAGCACGACCTGAGCATGCAGAACGACCGGCGCCGCGAGCGGCGCTAAAAGGACCAGAAATAAGATCCCTGTTCTCATCGGCGTCCCCGGGTGATGAATCGCGGGGTCAACGGCAGGAGTGAAAGCTGCTCCTTGCCCGGGTCGGTGCGAAGCAGCCACAGCCCTCCCACAGCGGAGATTTCGACAAATCCATTTCCGGAAGGCTGGAACGTGTTCGCGCCGGCTACGGAGAACGCCAATTCCTGACCGTTGGGCCGACGCAACGTCACCTGATCGCCGGATGCAAAGAGGATGCCGGTATCGAGCAGCATGACCGGTCCGCTCGCATTGAACGAGTCAATGACTGTTACGCTGCCGTCTCTTGTGGAATAATGTTCGATCCGCACGAGTCGGTTTTCGCGAGTCAGCTGCGGACGAGAAATCTCCCGGAAAAATGAGAGCTCGCGCTCGGGGACATCGTAAGTAATCGCGTAATCGACTCCGTCCGCCGTGGCTCGCAGCCCGAGGACTTGGCCCGCGGGCAAGGACCCGAGCGGATACATACCGCGATCCTGCCAACGAAACAGTTGGCCGGTTGCCGGAACGTAAATCCACGCACCGCCGTGTCGATCGAGCGCGATCAGTGCCGGCCCGGGGCAGGAGCACGGCGTGGTGACAAGAACCTGCGGAGTGCGGGGAGCAAATGTCGTCAACGCCGCGTCGGTCTTCGCCAAACACAACGTGGACGAGCAGGCGAAGGAGTTGACATTGGGCAGCACCGGATCTCCCAAGCTCGCGCTCGCGGGAATGCCTAAGACCGGACGCAGCACGCCATCGGAATCGAGGATGATTCCGAGCTGCGGCTGTTGAATCTGCGCTTTCGCCGGCAAGATCCAGATCGCGAGCAGCGTCCACACCAAAAGCCGGTGCGTTTTCATGGATGCCCCAGACTGATGGTCGGCGTCCCGATCTGGACGGCTGCGTTAGAGACTGACGATCCACCAGAGCTTCCCGACGATCCTTTCGACGCAAATCCCGCAGCCACGGCGCCGGCCACCGCAGCCATCCCGCCTAAGCCGATCCACAGCCATTTGTGGTTGCCACCACCGACGGATGATGGCGCGGAAGATTTCGAAGGCGCACCCGAGAGTTCCAGCTTCACGGCAAGATCGGCTCGCGACTGGCCTTTGATCGCGGTCACGCGGAGCTCGAATGGTCCCGGCAAACGATTCCAGTGCATGCCCCATACCGAGGCGCGGCCGTCGCCCTTCGTCGTCACGATTTCGGTGCGGGTGCCCGAGACGAACTCGCCGCTCGGCCCCGTCATGGGGAGCGTGAAACTTACGATCGCGCTGTCCACCGGCCGCCCGCTTTCGTCCGTGACCAGGACGCTCACGCCGCGTGTGGCCCGGGAGCCGGGAGCATAGGTCGCACCCTCGCCCTCCACCGATTTCACATGGAGAGCGGCCCCTTGGCCATCGGCCGCGTGTGCGGCTTCGACCCAGCTCACCAGGGCTATGAGGAATAGCAAGATAAGCAGTCTGATCACATCATTGAGTGCGAAGAAGACGGAAATTCTCTCAGGGGGACTGTTTACCTCGAAAAAATACCCGTTCGCCGACGATTACTTGAAGGGGCTTCCCTACCCTGTTCTAATAGAGTCAGCGGTCTTTAGGCCAATGGCATCCCGGGATATCCGACTCAAACGCAAGTGGAAAGGCATCGAGCGCCGCGCGCGCGAGCTGCGCCTTTTAGCCCACGGTGCGCTCTCCACCGATCACCCGATCATGGCGCACATCATCCCGATTCGCCGCTGTAATCTATCGTGCGCCTACTGCAACGAATATGACGACTATTCGAAGCCGGTACCGGTAGACGTCCTGGAGCGCCGCGTCAATAAACTGGCCGATCTCGGCACCAGCATTCTGACGCTATCGGGCGGCGAGCCGCTGCTGCACCCTGAGCTCGACGACGTGATCGGCATCATGCGCCGCCGCGGATTCCTCGCCGGGATGATCACCAACGGGTATCTGCTGACGGCCGAACGCGTCCAGCGGCTGAACCGCGCCGGGCTCGATCACCTGCAGATCTCGATCGACAACGTCATGCCGGACGACGTTTCCAAAAAGAGCCTGAAGGTGCTGGACAAGAAGCTTCAGATCCTGGCCGAGCACGCCGAGTTTCACGTCAACATCAATTCCGTGGTCGGTGGCGGAATTCATAATCCGGACGATGCTCTCGTCGTGGGGCGAAGGGCGTTGGAGCTGGGATTCTCCGCGACCGTGGGAATCATTCACGATGGCGACGGCCAGTTGAAACCGCTCGGCGAGCGCGAACGCGCGGTGTATCACGAGATGAAGGCGATGGAGAATCGGCACTTCGCCCGGTTGAATTATTTCCAGGATTCGATCGCCGCCGGAGAGCCGAATCTTACGTGGAAGTGCCGCGCCGGCGCGCGCTACATGTACATCTGCGAGGAAGGCCTGGTGCACTACTGCTCGCAGCAGCGCGGGTATCCAGGCACACCTCTCGAAGAGTACACGAAGGAAGATATCCGGCGCGAGTACCACACCGAAAAGCCCTGCGCTCCGTACTGCACCGTAAGCTGCGTGCACTACGTCTCGTATTTCGATTTCTGGCGCGGCCCGCAGAATTTGAAATCGGGAATGCCGGACGCGGCCCAAGGAACTCAGGGCGAGCCGCTGGTGAAGATCCAGACGGCGAAATAACTCGCCCGCATCGCGAACATGCGACGGTCGGGTTGAAGAAAGCGTGTCCCGGGCCGAAACCCATCACTGGACAATGTATCGATTGTGGTACACACTGGATTGTGAGACACGGTGGGCGAAGAGCAAAATCCGGAGATACCGGTCCGGTTCTACAGCACGGAAGCGGGCGGGTTACCGGTGCTCGATTGGCTGCGCGGCCTCGACAAGGACGACCGGCGCGCTATCGGACTCGATCTCATGCGGGTGCAGTTCGGTTGGCCCATTGGGAGGCCGCTGGTGGGAAGCCTCAAAGATGGTCTTTGGGAGGTGCGCTCGACGCTTCCGAGCCAGCGGACAGCCCGGCTCATCCTATGCTTTCACGACCAGATGCTCGTCGTGTTGCACGGATTCATCAAGAAAACGCAGAAAACTCCTGGGGATGACCTGGCCCTGGCGAAACGGAGAATGATGGAGGTTACGAAATGAAAAAGCGCAACAAGCATCTCGGATCGTCACTCGAGGACTTCCTGAAAGAGGAGGGCATCCTCGAAGAGACCCGCGCGCTCGTGCTGAAAGAAACGCTGGCCTGGCAGGTTCAGCAAGCGATGGAGAAGGAAAAAATCAGTAAGGTGGAAATGGCGCGGCGCATGAACACAAGCCGCGCGGCGCTGGATCGTCTTCTGGATCCTAACAATGCCTCTGTGACGCTGCAAACCCTAACGCGTGCGGCACACGCTGTCGGCCGTGATCTGCGGATCGAGCTGGTTTGAAATTACCTTTGCCAAAGAACGGGGGCTTTTCCCCGGAGGGTCCGTCCATTGTAGGCAGGAATCAGCCCGCCAAACTTCCGGGGGCGTTTCTAGACACAAGGATTTATCCGCGGCGGCAATTACTTTACACATTGCGACATGAGCGCCTGGTCGCGGGTGAGCCTTGGCGCTGTGGGTCCTATGCGTAGAGAGTCAGCCTGAGCGCCGAGCACGCTTGGTTCGGGACCTTCGCTTGAAAAGTTCTAGAAGTCATTGTAGGGTTTTAGAAATGATTCGGAACTGGACCATTCGAGACGCTAGTTCGCAGAAGGACTGGGAGCAGGCAGTAGCACTTCTGGATGCCGTTTACGTCGGAGAAGGCTTTGCTCAGACGCAGTTCGCCCAACAGGTTTTCTCGAGAGATCGGCTGGAAAACGAAGGTGACTTTCTCGTTGCGGCGGCCTCTGGAGGGACGATACTTGGCGCGGTTCTCGTGTTAGACGATCAGAGCGAATTTCGCCAGATCGCTCGACCAGGGGAGGTCGAGTTCCGGCTTCTCGCCGTGCGCGACGCGGCCAGAGGTAATGGTATCGGCCGCGAGTTGGTCGAAGAATGTCTGAACAGATCCAAGAGCCGGGGCGCCCGAATAACGGTACTTTGTACTCAGCCATCAATGCGTGCCGCACAAGCCCTGTACGAAGGCCTAGGATTCAGGCGGCGAACGGAGAGAGATTTTCAGGTGGCGGGTGGCGGTTCTAGGTGGGTGTATTCTATCGAACTCGACTGAACCGAAGATGATGCTTTCACGAACTTCAACCTTTAATTTGAGGTTGCCGACGGTGGGGCTTTAGCGCTGAACGTCCGGCGTGCCTTTGTTCTTCAGGTACGCGGTGATGCCGGCTGCAGGGATGGTATGGTTCTTCGTCCTCGTCTTAAGGCCAAGGCCCCCAAATTTGCTCACAACTTCTTCAGCAGCGCTTTCGCCTCATTAAACTTCTCGAACTTCTTCTCTTCTTCCTTAAACGCCTTCGTGTGGACGCATCTCCGTACGCCGCGATGCTCGGCCGGATGACGCAGATGGAGCATCTCGTGGTACAGCACATACTCGACCGCAAGCCTCGGCGTTTGCGCGCGATCCAGAATCCGGCTTAGGACGATCGCATTATGCGACGGATCGTAATGCCCCAGCATCGTCCGCGAAGCGTGCGGGCTCCAGCCCAGCGTCGGACGCGCCATCAATCCCCAGAAGTAGCGCAGATTCAGCTCCTCGAACATCTCTTCCAGGTTGTAATGCGTCCCGGCGGGATGCTCCAGGCGCTTGCGGCCGCGGATCTGACGAATCAGGCTCAGGTTCTCCCGGATGTCGCGGCGATTGAGATAGCGCCGATAGCGATCGTTACAATGCGCGGGTATGGGACGGCGGAAAAGCTTGGAAAGGAGGATCTCCGCCAGAGCTTCATGCACCGATTCGGGAGCGCCTTCGAGCGTGTCGGCGATTCGCACAAGCAGCGTGCCCTTGTCGAGCCTTACCTGCGCATTGGCGCTCGCGTAGCGGCGGAACTGCACGCGAATCTCAGGAACCGGAGTGCGCGGACGCAGCTGCCGGAAAATGCGTGCGTAAATCTCGGAATGCGTTTCCCCTCGCGGGGTTTCTCCTTGTTGCAAAACGACGGGTCGCGAATCCAGGACGCGTGATTCCGTCTGGTCTAGTGCCAGGGATGCCGCGGCGCTCTCAAGAGGCATTCTTTTCCCGAATGTAACACGCCAAGAGAGGACCCAAAATCCTCCGATGTGACCCAGCGCGGTATGCTGAATGATTCCCGCGAAGAGTTTTTCGCATCAAAGAAGTCCTCACAAGGAGAGTCTTTTGCCCGGAGCAAAAATAACGGCGCTCGGCACCTATGTGCCGCCCGGCGTCCTGACAAATGCCGACCTGGAGAAGATGGTCGAGACGTCTAACGAGTGGATCATGGACCGCGTTGGTATTTCGGAGCGCCACATTGCCGCACCCGACGTGGCGACATCCGATATGGCGCTGGAGGCCGCGCGCCTCGCGCTGTCCAATCGCGGCATCAGTGCGTCGGAGGTGAACGCGATCATCGTGTGCACCGTGACGCCGGATATGCTGTTCCCGTCGACGGCGTGCCTGGTGCAGGATCGCCTGGGTGCAAAAGGCGCGTGGGGATTCGATCTGGTGGCCGCCTGCTCGGGCTTCGTCTACGGTCTGACCGTCGCTGCGCATCTCGTTTCCGGCGGATCGCACAAGAAAGTCCTGGTGATCGGCGCCGACACCATGAGCCGCATTATCGATTACACCGATCGCAATACCTGCGTCCTGTTCGGCGACGCGGCGGGCGCCATGCTCGTCGAACCGGCGGGCGAAGGCGAGGGCTTCATCGATTTCCACAACGAGATCGACGGTTCCGGCGGCGATGCTCTGAAAATGCCCGCAGGAGGCAGCCGGATGCCCGCGAGCAAGGAATCCGTCGAACAGGGCTTGCACTTCGTGAAGCAGGAGGGCCAGCAGGTGTTCAAATTCGCGGTGCGGAAAATGTACGAATGTTGCAGCGATCTGCTCGGCCGGCACGGGTATACGGCAAAAGACGTGAAGCTTCTGATTCCGCACCAGGCCAATCGCCGGATCATCGGGGCCGCTGCCGAACGCCTGGGGATGAGTTGCGATCAGGTGGTCATTAATATCGACCGCTTCGGCAACACCACGGCAGCCACCATCCCGCTGGCCACGCAAAGCGCCCTCGACGCAGGAAGGCTCCATAAGGGAGATCTGGTCCTTTTCGCCGCCGTCGGCGCTGGTTTCACGGTCGGTGCAAACCTATGGCGTTGGGACTATTAAGTCCGATCGGGTTTGGTGCAGGAATTATCTGCACTCCAAGAATTTTTTACCGACGAACGATCTGCAGGAATTTCCATCTCGTTGATACTGTAATATTTACGCAGTGGCCTCTTGATTGCCAAGTGGGAGCCAGATGGCTCCGACTATGCATCCTAATGAATACGCAGAGGCTTTTGAGAACGGCTTTGCCGCCACGCGGCGCTTCCTCCAATTGAGGGGGGCTCCACGAGAAGAGGCGGAGGAGATAGCGCAAGCTGCCTGGGTTCGCGGCTGGGAGTATCGGGCGCAGTTGCGCGACCCCGTGCTCGTCGGATATTGGGTGAATTCCATTGCCCGAAATCTGTACCGTGCCCGGTTCCGGATGCCGGTGGCCGTGCCGCTCGATCCGCAACACGATCGTCCGGGCAGTTCGATCGACGTGAGTTCCATCGAATTGAACGGCCTGCTGCGGCACTGCAGCATTCGAGATCGCGACCTGGTGGAAAAAAGCCTGGAAGGTTATTCCGCCGAGGAGATCGCCAAAGACGCCGGCATCACGCCCACCGGAATTCGTGTGCGCCTTTTGCGCGTCCGGCAATCGCTGCGACGCAAGATTAGCATTGCGGCTTAGCATTCGTGTTTCACCGGACAATTTCGTTTCCTCGATCGCGTTCTTTTATGATGTGACGGAGAGCCTTCTCTCCTCGCAGAAATGGACGCCGTCCTCGAACTATCCGACCTGTCGAAGGATTTCGCCGCGCACAAAGCCGTGGATCGAATCTCGCTTTCGATTCCCCGCGGATCTTTTTTCTCGTTGCTTGGTCCCTCCGGCTGCGGAAAAACTACAACTCTGCGGTTGGTGGCGGGATTCGAAACTCCTACCACGGGTGAAATTCGCCTGAACGGCGAGCGCATCGATCATCTGCCGCCTTACCGGCGCAATGTCAACACGGTCTTTCAGAGCTACGCGCTGTTTCCGCATCTCACCGTTCAAGGCAACGTGGAGTTCGGGCTGAAGAATACGGTTGGCGCCGGCAAAAACGGTGCGGTTTCCGCAGCCGATCGTGTTCGCCGCGTGCTGGAGCAATTGGAACTCTCCGGAAAAGAATCCCGCAAACCTGCGCAGCTTTCGGGAGGCGAACGGCAGCGCGTCGCTTTGGCCCGCGCCCTGGTGCTGGCGCCCGAGGTTCTGTTGTTAGATGAGCCTCTTTCGGCGCTCGATCCGCAGTTGCGTAAACAGGTCCGCGCCGAGTTGCGCGACCTGCAGAAGCAGACCGGCGTTACGTTTCTTTTCGTCACGCATGATCAGGAGGAGGCGCTGTCGCTTTCCGATTCTCTCGCCGTCATGCGTGCGGGCCGCATCGAGCAGATGGGTCCGCCGGCCGAGCTCTATCGCAAGCCGCGCACGAAATTCGTCGCGTCGTTCCTCGGCGCGATGAACTGGATCGGCGATATCGGCGTGCGTCCGGAATGTGTTCGCATTTCGAAGAACGGCTCGTCTGCTTCGAACGAGACGACCGTTGCGGCAACCGTCGGAGAAACCTCGTTCCTCGGCCCGATCGCGCATGTCACGGCGCGCCTCGATAACGGCTCCGTCGCGACCGTGCAAGTGCCGTCCGGAGATGCGCCATTTCAATCCGGAGAATCGATTCGCCTGTGCTGGAACGCGTCCGACGAACTGCGCGGTCTCTTATGACCCGTCTGCGCGCGCTGTTTCTCGCACCGGCAGCGCTGTTGATGCTCGCGACGTTGGTCGTACCCGTCGTCATCATAGGCGCTTACAGTTTTCTGTCGCGCGGCGCCTACGGAGGCGTGGAATCGCCCTGGACGCAGGAGAATTACGTCCGCCTGCTCGATCCGCTCTACGCGACGATTTTTCTGCGCTCGGTGTGGATTTCGCTGCTCGCTACTGTCGGATGCCTTATCTTCGGATTTCCTCTCGCGCTGTTTATCGCGCGGTCGGAAGCGCGCAAGCATCTCTACCTCGCGCTGGTGATCCTGCCCTTTTGGACCAGTTTCCTGATTCGCCTCTACGCCTGGATGTTTCTATTGCGCGATACCGGCTTGATCAACACCGTCCTGCTATCGCTCGGCCTGATCCACGCGCCGATGCCCATGCTGTACAACCAGGGCGCCGTCCTGCTGGGGCTGATTTACGGCTATCTTCCGTTTGCCGTTCTTCCGCTGTATGCGACTCTCGAACGTCAGGACCCCTCGCTGCTCGATGCCGCCGCCGATCTGGGAGCTTCGCCTCTGAAAGCGCTCGCACGCGTGACGATCCCGCTCGCGATGCCGGGAATCTGGGCCGCCTCGATTCTGGTTTTCGTGCCATGCATCGGAACGTACATCGTGTCCGATCTTCTAGGCGGCAGCAAGACGGTGTTGATCGGCAATCTGGTGCAAAATCAATTCACGAGTTCGCGCGATTGGCCGTTCGGAGCCGCCGCGTCGATGATCCTACTGGCCGCCGCGATGGCGATGCTCTGGGTCATGCGCGGTTCAAGCGAGGAGCTTTTGTGACGGGGGAATTGCCGTGAAACGCGGACTCTCGCTCTACGCCGCGTGCGCGTATCTGTTCCTGCACTTGCCCCTGGCGATTCTTGCGATCTTCAGCGTCAACGCCTCGCGCTTCACCGTGTGGGAAGGATTTTCACTGCGCTGGTATCGGGCGTTGCTCGCCGATCGCGACTTGCTGGAATCGGCGGCCAATAGCCTGATCATCGCGATTGCCGCGACGATGCTCGCGACGATTGTCGGCACGCTGGCGGCCTATGCCTTGTGGAAGAAATCGTCGGCATGGCTCGCCGGATCGCTATACCTGTCACTGATGACGCCGGAGATCGTAACCGGGATATCGCTGCTCGCGTTTTTCCAATGGATTTTTCGATATCTGCATCTGCGTTTGGGGATGCATACCGTGATCCTCGCGCATGTTTCGTTCTCGCTCGCGTACGTGGTGTTGGTCATCATGGCCCGTCTGCGGAACTTCGACGCGTCGCTGGAAGAAGCCGCGCTCGATCTGGGGGCGACTGAATTTGGAGCGTTCTATCGCGTGACGCTTCCGTATCTTGCTCCCGCGATCGCCGCGGCGGCGATGCTCGCCTTCACCGTTTCTCTCGACGATTACGTCATCACCAGTCTGGTGGCGGGCGTCGATTCGCGCACGCTTCCCATGGTGATCTATGCGATGGCGCGCCGCGGCGTGAATCCCATGCTGAACGCCGTGTCCACGATCGTCGTCGCCGGACTCGGGACGCTCATCCTTATTTCCGAGAGATTGAGAAAAGCATGAACCGTCGACGTTTCCTTGCGAGTATCGCAAAGACCGCGGCGATTCCCGCGGCAAGCGCCCTTCTAATCAATTGTGGCGATCGTCCACGTCTGAACGTCTATAACTGGTCCGATTATGTCGCTCCCGATACGATCGCGAACTTCGAGCGCGAAGCGGGCCTGCGCATCCGCTATGGGACGTACGAAAGCAATCAGGAGATGTTGGCACAGGTGCTGGGCGGAAACTCGGGATGGGATGTCGTGTTTCCTTCCGCCGATTTCGTCGGACCGATGCGCGATCTGGGATTGCTCGCGCCCATCCGTCGTGAGATGTTGACGAATTTAGACGCACTCGATCCGGCCTTCCGTCGTCCTCCGTGGGACCCGGACTTAAATTGGTCGATTCCGTATATGTACGGAGCAACGGGGATTCTCTACCAACGCAATCTGGTTCCCGCGCCGCAGGATTGGGCGGATCTGTGGGAACCGCGGCTCAGCGGAAAGATCACGATGCTCGACGATGCGACGGAGGTTTTCGGCGCATGTCTGAAGAAGCTCGGTTATTCGCTGAATTCCGCCGATCCCAATGAATTGCGCGCAGCCGCCGTGGAGGCCGATCGTCAGAAGCCGTTACTGCGCGCGTATCTCAATGCCGAAGTTCGGGATCAAGTGGTCGCCGGCGATGTAGCCGTCGCCCAAGCCTGGGCCGTGACTGCCGCGCAGGCGATCGCCGCCGCTCCCGACCGGCTTGCATTCGCTTATCCAAGGGAGGGCTTTGCGCGTTTCGCCGACAATGTCGCGATCCTGCGGGAAAGCCGGCGCATGGATGCGGCTCATCGCTGGATTGATTATTTGCTCCGCCCGGCAGTTGCGGCGTCTATCGTACAGACGACGCGCACGGCCACTTGTAACGGCGCGGCGTATAGTTTACTTCCCACTTCGGTGCGTGAAGATCCTGTACTCTATCCCACTCCGGACGTCTTGCGGAAGGGCGAGTGGTTCACTCCGCAGTCGACGGCGTCGCAGCGGCTCCGCGACCGCTTGTGGACGCAGATGAAAAACTCTTAATACACTAGTAACATGGGTCTGCGCGGGCACGCCCCATAAGCGACACCCCGGCACAGTGGTGCAACGAAAAGTACAGACGAACGAACGCTGACGAATGCCTTACTTCGCGCTTCCAATATTGCCGAAGCTGACGATCGCCTCGATCGTGGACATCATCGCGGTCGCGGTGTTGATCTACCAGCTCGTGCTGATGATTCGCGGCCGGCACATGGCCCACATTCTCACGGGCCTGACCACGCTGGTGCTGCTGTATCTGATTGCGGTATGGGCGCGTCTGGAACTTTTGCGATCCGTGCTGGCGGGGCTCGCGCCGTATTCCGCATTCGCGCTGATCGTCATGTTTCAATCCGAAATCCGGCGCTTGCTCGCCAGAATCGGACGCGGCCGCTGGTTGGGACTCGGCGGGCAACTGGAACGCCGCGAGCTCGCCGATGAAATTCTATTGGCCGTCCGCCAAATGGCCGAGGCGAAGACCGGCGCGCTCATTGTCATGGAGCGCGATATCGGGTTGCGCACGTTTATTGAAAGCGGTGTCGCGCTGGATGCGCTGGTATCGCGCGATCTGCTGCTCGCCATTTTCGCCCCGCGCGGCGCGCTCCACGATGGCGCCGTCATCGTACAAGGCGATCGTATTACCGCCGCGGCATGTTTCTTGCCGTTGACCACTAATCCCGTCATGCTGCGGCGGATGGGCACTCGCCATCGCGCGGCGATCGGCGTGACCGAGGAATCCGACGCGCTCGCCATCGCCGTATCCGAGGAAACCGGACATATTTCGGCGGCGCTGCGCGGCGATCTGGAATCCGACGTTTCCATCGAGCGCCTGGGAGAATTGCTGACGCGCCACACCAGCGTGAGGAAAACACCGGCGGCGATCGAGCCCGAATGGAAGCAGGTTCAGCCGTGAAGATCCGGCTTCCCAAAAATATCGGCTGGAAAATCGCGGCCTTGACGCTGTCTGTGATGTTGTGGATCGCGCTCTCGGCCGAACCCGATCTGGTGACGGCGCGCGCCGTGCCGATCCTTTACCGGAATCTCAACCCCCAGTTTCTGGTCACCGGCGACGTGCCCGAAAATGTGCGCATCGAAATTCGCGGCTCGGCGTCGCAGCTCTCTTCGTCGAGCCTCGCCGAGACCGTGGCACTCTTCGATCTCGGTGTCATCGATAACGCGGGCGAGCGCACGTTTACGATCTCCAACGACAATCTGAATTTGCCGCGCGGTGTGACGTTTCTACGCGCCATGCCTTCGCAAATGCGGCTGCGGATCGCGCGCATCGCCGCCAAGGAGGTTCCCGTGAAGGTGCGCACCACCGGCGAAGTGCCTCCCGGATATCGCTTTGTTTCGGCGGCGGCCGCGCCCGCCACGCTGCGCATCACCGGATCTCAGCGCCGGGTCGACGCGATCGCCAGCGTGGAAACCGATGCGATCGATCTAGACGGAATTACGCAGCCCGCCGAACGGCGAGTGAACGCTTTTATCTCCGATCCCCAAGTCCGCTTTGAATCGACCCCGATCGTCACGGTTACGCTGACGATTGAAAGAATAGGAAATTAAGACCAATAGAATGCGACAGTTTTTTGGAACAGATGGAATGCGCGGCGTCGCGGGCAAGTATCCTCTCGACCGCTTCACGACGTACTGCGTGGGGCTCGCTCTGGCGACCTGGGTGCGCGAGCGCGAGGGGCCGCCGGAGGTGGTCATCGGAACGGACACGCGCGAGTCGGGCACGTGGATCGCCGAACACGTGGCCGGAGGGTTGATCTCCCAACGCATCAAACCCCATTTCGCGGGATTGATCACGACGCCGGGCCTCGCCCACGTGACGCGCACGGGACCTTTCGCCGCCGGAGTCATGATCTCCGCCTCGCATAATCCGTATCAGGATAACGGCATCAAAATCATCGATCACTCGGGATACAAACTGCCCGATGAGCAGGAAGACATTCTGGAGCGGGACATCGAAGTTTATCTCGCCATGGCGTCCACGCCCGAACCCGTGCCGCAGACGGCCGACGATACGCTGGACCGCGAATACATTCAGCATCTCGCGTCGACCATGACGCGCGATTTGAACGGCATCCAGATCGTCGTGGATGGAGCGAACGGAGCGGCCAGTTTTCTCGCTCCGGCGCTGTTCGAAAAACTCGGCGCGAAGATCGATTGCATCCACTGCGCGCCCGACGGCCGCAACATCAATCTCAACTGCGGATCGCTGCATCTCGAAGGCCTGCGGAAAACCGTGCTCGAAACCGGAGCCGACCTGGGCGTGGCCTTCGATGGCGACGCCGATCGCGCGTTGTTCGTCTCGCATTCCGGCAAAATCATCGATGGCGATGCCGTTCTGTATCTGTGCGCTTTGCCTCTGCATGAGCGCGGGAGGCTGACGGAAGTGATCGCCACCGTGATGTCCAATCTTGGACTGGAACGCGCGTTGCGGCAGCACGGCATCGGCTTGGTGCGCACGCCCGTCGGCGATAAATACGTGCTGCAAGAGATGCTGCGCCGGCACGCGCCGCTCGGCGGCGAGCAAAGCGGCCACGTCATCTTCAGCGATTACGCCACCACCGGCGATGGCATGCTCACCGCTCTGCGCGTTCTCGAAGTGATGCGCACATCCGGCGCCAATCTCGACGACCTCACGGCGCCGGTCGAAAGTTATCCCCAGCTTCTGGTCAACGTCAAGGTGGCGCGCAAACGCCCCATTGAGGAATTGGATCGCGCTAACCAAGAAATCCGCCACGCGGAAGCCGAGTTCGGCGACGCAGGGCGCGTGCTGGTGCGCTTTTCAGGCACTGAACCGCTGGCCCGCGTGATGGTGGAAGGCCCTGAATTGAAGCGCGTCGAACACTTCGCGCATTCCATCGCCGACGCCATCAAGGCCGACCTGGGCGAATAGGCGATCCGCGCGGCTGCGTCGGACTTATAATGGAGTTTCTATGTTCTTCCGCAACGTAAAAGCTAAAGTGTGGAACTTTCGACGATCGCCTTTCCAGCCTGCGGGAAGCCGGGTTCGCGGTCTCGCCGGAGAACGGCGGAGGCACCCGTGTGACGCGCGGCGCCTGCGGAGCCGTGATCGAAGATAAGGGCAACGGGAAAGTCGGCATCGGCAAAGCCGGGGTGCTGATCGGCAAGGAGATCGGAATCCTGCTCAGCGCCGGCTACCAGATGTTCCTGCGGACTCCGTCCGGCAAGGAAATTCCCGCGCTCGCCACGCATTTGCAGACTCTGCATTCCTTCGATGAAGATCTGCGCGAGGCGCTCGGCCTCACCAGTCTGTACAATCTTTCGCTGGGAACGACGAGCGAAGCGCACATGTACGATCGCGTCGTGGATCGCGACCGCCAGCCCGAAACACATCCCTGGGATAAATAGTCCAGAAATTATCCACGTCGTCATTCCGAACGGCAGTGAGGAATCTGCTTTTCTGAATTAGCAAGAATGAATCCATGCGGTTGAAAATCGTTCAGGCCGGCGAACCGGTTCTTCGTCAAGGGGCGCGTACGCTTTCAGCCGAGGAGATTCGCCTGCCCGCCATGCGCGAGCTGCTGACGCACCTGCGCGAAACCATGCGCGACGCTCCCGGCGTAGGTCTCGCCGCTCCGCAAGTCGGTCTGGGAATTCACCTCGCCGTGATCGAGGATCGTCCCGAATACATGGCCGGTATTGCATCCGAAGCGCTCGCCGCGCGCGAGCGTTCGCCGGTCGAATATGTTGCGCTCTTCAATCCCAAGATCGTCTCGTACTCGGACGAAAGCATCGAGTTCTTCGAAGGCTGCCTGAGCGTCGCCGGGTTCAGCGCGCTGGTCCGGCGTTCGCGCCGTGTAACCGTGGAATATCTCGATGAGAACGCCGAGCCGCAACGGATCGAAGCATCCGGCTGGTTCGCGCGCATCCTGCAGCACGAAATCGATCACCTCAACGGCCGGCTGTACATCGACCTGATGGAAACGCGTACGTTCGCGACGATGGACAATCTTGGACGCCACTGGAAGGATCTCTCCATCGCCGCCGTGCGCGACAAACTTGGCATCGCCAGCCGTTAGCTGGTAAGTTAACCGGTAAGCCGTTCGAACCGGAGGATTCATATGCGAGCCGCATTTGCCCTCATGTTGGCCTTCGGCGCCATCGCGATCGCCGAAGCGCCCTTCCCGTTCGCGCCGCTTCGTGGAGAAGCCAAGGCGAGCTCTGCGCTGAAACAGGCGCTCGAAGCCAAGAACCCCGAGACCCGCAAACAGGCGGTGGTCGCCCTCAGCCTGGCGGGAGCTCACGAGCCGTATCTTACGTGGCTCGAAAAGATGCTCGACGACAAAGATGTCCCGGTGCGCACGGCGACCATCACGAGCCTGCTCGATTTGAAGAACCCGCACACCGTTCCAGTACTGCAAAAAGCTCTGCACGATCCGACGCCGGAAGTGAGCTTCGCGGCCGCCAAGGCTCTGTGGACGCTCAACGATCCGGAAGGCCGCGCCGCGTTGATCGCGATTCTCGGCAAGGATTCGAAGACGTCGTCGGGTTTCGTCAGCTCGCAGATGCGCGACACCATGCGGCTCTTCCACACTCCGCATGACCTGTTTCTGTTCGCCTTCAAGAATGGGGTCGGCTTCGCCCCGGTTCCTGGATTGGGCGCGGGAGTTTCATCCTTGCAATCCATTCTCTCGGATAACGGCGTCTCCGGGCGCGCGGCCGCTGCGTTAATGATGGCCACGGATCAAACGGCCGAGGTGCGCGCCGCGCTGCTCGACGCACTCACCGATAAAGATGCATCCGTGCGGGCCGCGGCCGTTCATTCCATCGCCATCCGCGGAGATACGAAAGTGATCGGAGAAATCGAGCCTTTGATGGACGACTTGAAGGAACCGGTGCGCCTGCGCGCCTCGGCCGCCTATTTGCGCCTCGCGTGGATCGAGCAAACCCGCAAGTACGGCGATCCCACGGTTTCCAAGCTTCAAACCAAGGCTCCCGCAAAGCCATCGGGCGCGGCACGGCCGGCGGCGTCGGCCGTTCGAGCGACGCAGTAGAGCACGGGCGCGATGAGGCGCCGATCCTTCGCACCACTTTCTATGCCGTCATCCCGAGCGCCGAGCGAGGGATCTGCTGTTCCATCGGTCTTCCACCATCGGCGATGGAACCCACTACGGTAGAGTGGGTGGGTATGTCCACCTCCTCTTCCGTCCGCGAGCAGCTTCCCGGCACTTGGGACATCACGCATTGGACCCATCATGACGACGCCACCGGCGCGGATTCATTGCAGTGGAACGGCGCCTACAAGGGACGCTTCATGTTCGACGCGCAGGGCCGCGTTTCCCTGCACATGATGCGGACCGATCGCCCCGGCAACCGCCCATCCGCGGGACCGAACTGGGCGAGCGCGCTGACACCGGCCGAGATGCTCGCGATCCTCGACGGTTATCTCGCGTATTGGGGAACATACGATGTCGACGAAGTGAAGCAGTTGATCACGATTCACATCGAAGGCTGCTTGCGTCCCGGATGGCTCGGCGTGGATCAGCATCGCAAGTATGAGTTGTCATCGCATCCCGGCGAAATTACGCTGGTTTACGATGTCCCCGGCGGAGTTCATCGGCTGACGTGGAAGAAGCAGTGACGAGATGGACGCTTTCCTAGCCGCAGTCGCGAAGTGGGTCCTCGGCGCCCTTACTGTAGGCGGCTCGTCGGTTGCAATCGCGTACGCGTCTTCAAATGCTGGGACAAAGTTGGCTTGAGCCGCGATTCAAGACGCAGCTGGAAACCTAAAACACGAGCAACAGAAAGAAATAGAGCAGCTTCGACACAGGATTCAATCATCGTTCAGCCGGATAAGCAAGATACACGAGAAGGAGATACACGAGAAGGAGTTCGAGGTGCTGCCCCGGGCTTGGTTTCTCCTCCACGATGCCTATGGCAAAGCCGCCCACGCCCTCTCAGCTTTGCGACAATACACCGAACTAAGGGTTCTTTCGCAGGCCCAATTTCAGGAGTTCCTAAAGGGTTCTCGCCTTCCTGATTCGGCAAAAGAAGAAATTCAGGCCGTCATGCCGGGAGACCGAACCCAGTTTTATCTTGATGCGATGTCGTGGATTGAGCTTCGCGAAGCCCAGGGGGCTCAATCGGTATTTCACAACTACCTAGTCGAAAACCGCATATTCATGACGGAAGAGCTCCGCGACAAGTTCGCGGGTATTGATAACGATCTTATTCGTCTCCTTATTGACCACGAAGGCTGGAAGCAATTTGCCGAGATGGGGCTACGCCAGGCGAGCCTAGGCCGGATCGCAAAAATCGAGGAAAAGATTGGACCGCTCGAAGAGGCCGTTCAAAGGCGACTAGAGTACGGACACGCCTGATCTAAACCGATCCGAGGTGTCGTCCGTTCGCATTCGCACGGTCGGCCTTCTGCTTCTGCCAAAGGTGCCGGTTTGCGAAAGCACGCCCTGATCCGGATTTGAGGTATTTCTCAAACAGCGCCGCTTGCTCGCGGGTTGAAAATGCAACGTAGGTCCGAAGAGCCCAAGGAGAAATTTCGAAGTGTGCGTGACGGACCCTCCGTCGTGTTTCGCGAGACGCGATTTTAGATCGCTCGTTAGACCTACGTAGCGCTGGTCGGGGTGCGAACGGCTTTGGAGGATATAAACGTATGCATTGGACCGTCCTTTTATAGAGGCACGACGGCCCATCTCTAAAGCCCGGCTGACAGCCGAGATTTTGGAGTCTTGGCAACTTAGCCCACCTTCGCCCACAAACTGGGCTATGGCGGGCACCAGCCTCCCGCAACGCTCCGGCCTGTCAAGCCGATGGCTTTGCAGCCTGGCTTGCCAGCCGTAGCCTTGGCGAAGGCTGGTGGAGGCGGCGGGAGTTGAACCCGCGTCCGAGAAAGTCAATCGCAAAAAGACTACGTGCGTTTCCGGTTCGGTATTTTTCGACCGCCCCATGAGGAACCGGCAAGAGAGGGGCGGCTTAGCCTGATTGATCTCGGCTTGCGGCTCCAGGCGGAAGCCTTGGACCTATCCTGCAAAATGACGCTCTTAAGACAAGTGCAGGCCCATCGGCCTCAGAGCGGCTACTTAATTAATTAAGCAGCGTAAGCAAACTGCTGATTATTGGCAGTTGTTGTTTTCCGATCGTTTTACGGGAGCTCGGAACCCGGCACGACTCACCACGACGAATACAATCCCGTCGAATCCGTTGCGCCCCCCTTCTCTTTCATCTTACCATTTGATGTTGAAGGTTCCGTCGCCGACGCAGCCATGCGGTCGGAACAGGCAGAAGCTTTCGGAATTGCAATTTATGACGCCTCGGCCAGGCACCATCATCGAATCCGGCGAATCGACCGAGGAGCGCCACGAGCGTCTCTTCAACGTTGTCCTGCTGGACGACGACGACCACACCTACGATTACGTGATCGAGATGCTGTGTCGGACATTCTGTATGACATCAGCCCAGGCGTTTCAACGGGCCGTCGAAGTGGATTCCAGCGGCCGCACAATCGTGATGACCTGCGATCGCGAGGCCGCCGAATTCGGCCGTCAACAGATCCACGCCTACGGCGCCGATTGGCGCATGCCCAACTCGAAAGGCTCGATGAGCGCCGTCGTCGAGCCCGCGCAATAGGGTGTAATCTAAACCGCTATTTAACTTTGGAGGGCTTCGCCTTCGCGCCTTCCGGCGATCCGGCCAGATAGTAGCCGTCGCGCGTGCGAACCTTCAGTTCGGGCCGATCCACCTGTACAACGATGCTGTGGAAGCCGGGGCTATCCTGATTGTTCGGCACGTATGTCAACAGGTACTGGCTGTGGAGCTCGCCGCCGAAATCCGAAACCGCCCGATCCAGCGCCTTCTGATTCATGAACGAATACTGGCGTCCACCGCTGTACTGCGTGAAAACCTGCAACGGATCTTTCACGAAAATGCCCTTGGATTCGTCGAAAATGTCTTTGAGCAGCGGCACCCAATTACCCAACTGCAACTGCGTGTCGGAAGTAGACGTGCTCACCTGTCCCATGATGTTGTGGACCGCTCCCGGCGGGCGCGTGTCGGTCGGAAGAGGATCGGGATTCGCCGTCAACGAAGCAACGATCTTCGAGATATCCACAGAGTAAATCACGACGTTCGCGAACTCAGCCGCTTCTAAAACCTCGCGCGGCCTGATCTGGCTGCCCTTATCGGTCGCTTCGCTGATCAATAACAGAACCCGCCGCCGCGTGGCGGGACGCGTCTTCAGAAGGTTAATCGACTCCAGCGCGGCATCGTCTAGACGGCTGGTCCAGCTTCCCGGCTTGATATTTTTGAGCGCCGCGATGACCTTATCGGGATCCGAAGTAAATCCGGTGAGCGTCTGCACGCGATGATCGAAAGCCAGAATGGCCGCTTCGCCGTTGTCGCCGAGCACCTGCGCCTGCAACAGCGACCCGAGTTTCTGGATCTGCGGAAGAATCTTTTCCACCTGCGCGTTCGCCTGAATCGCGACCACCAGCGACAAAGGATGGGACGTCATGTCCTCCGTCACCTTCTGAAGTTTACCGTTGTCATACAGCCGGAAATCGCCGGGATTCAGTCCGTCGATGATGTTGCCATTGTTATCCATCACCGTGACCGGTGCCATGACGATGCGGACCGTTACGCCGCCGATCCTAGAATTAGGATCGAGGCTCTCCGAGGGCTGCGATAGAGGGGCGCTCGGCTCCACGCCAGGCGCGAGGGGCGTACTCAGACGCGGTCTCGGAGAGTCGTTGGCCAGCGGCGTACTTTGCTGGGCGACCAGCAGACCCGCGGCGAAGAATCCGATTAACACCTTCACACTCATGAAGATGCTTCGATTAACACGATAGTTTCGCATTATGCTCCGTTCGGCCGTGCAGCAAATCCACGGCGTGTGGAATCAGGGCTGATACCGCATCCAACGACTCTAGCGCACCTTTGGGCGATCCGGGCAAATTCAGAATCAATACCGCCCCGCGGGTATAGGCTCCGCTGCGCGAAAGGGCCGCTCGAAACGTGTGTTTCGCGCCTTCCGATCGCATCAGTTCTCCGAATCCTGGTACGATCCGGTGCGCCACCGCGAGTGTCGCCTCGGGCGTGACGTCACGCGGCCCGAGCCCTGTGCCGCCCGTGGTCAGGATAACGTCGATCGCCCCGGAGGAAGCCAGCGCAATCAGCAACGGCGAGATGGCGCCCGCGTCGTCGGGAACCACGCGCCGATCCTCAATCGTCCACCCGAGCTCCGTCGCCCGGCGAGCCAGATCCACGCCCGATTGATCTTCCCGCGTTCCCGCCGTCACTCCATCGCTGATGGTGACGATCGCTGCTCGGATCATTTTCTTTTATAATCTCCGCTTTTACCGCCCGTTTTCGAAACCAGATACACATCCTGGATCTCGATTCCCTTATCGAGCGCTTTGGTCATATCGTATACCGTCAGCGCCGCCACCGACGCCGCGGTCAGCGCTTCCATCTCGACGCCCGTCGGCCCGGCCACCGAGACCGTCGCCTCGATGCGTACTCCCTTCGACTCGACCTTGCAGTTTACATCCGCGTGCGAAAGCATCAGCGGATGACACATCGGAATCAGCTCGGAGGTTTTCTTCGCCGCCGAAATCCCCGCAAAACGAGCGACTTCCAGCGGATTCCCCTTCGGATTTGCCGGCAGCTTCTTCAACACCGACGGTTTGATCCGCACGAACGCATGTGCGACCGCCGTCCGCTTGGTGTCGGCTTTGGCGGAGACATCGACCATCCTCGCTTGCCCTGCGTCGTCGTAGTGCGAGAGTTTCTTCATTGATGGCTGCTTATTTCAAGAGCACGCGGACATCCTCTCCCGCGGCCCACTCCTCCCGATCGGAATCCACCACCATAAACGCGTTCGCGCGAGACAACGCCACGACGTCGCCGGATCCCTTCCATGGCTCCGGTTCCACTGTAACCCCGTCCGCGCTCAACCGCGCGGGGAGGAAGCGGGTCAGCCCCGGCTTATGCCGGAACTCGCTCGTCAGGCTCGCCCGCAGTAACCGCAGCGGTGGATCGAGCAACCCCTGCATTTTTTCGATGGCCGCCCGCGCGAAAATTTCGAAAGTCACCATGGTCGACGCGGGATTGCCGGGCAGGCCGAAGAAGAACTTGGCCGCGCCGTCGCGCAGAACGCGCCCAAACACCACCGGCTGTCCTGGCTGAATGAGGACGCGATCGAAGAAAAACTCCGCACCCGCCTGGGCCAAAACACGCTCTACGACGTCGTACTTCCCAGCCGAAACACCTCCGGAAAGCAGCAACAAGTCCGCGTCCAGCCCCCGATCGATCAACTCGCGCGTCGCTGCGTCGTTGTCGCGAGCGATGGGAAGAATCTCCGGCACACCGCCCGCTCGCCGCACCTGCACCGCCAGAGACGCCGCATTCGAGTTGCGGATCTGCGATGCTCCCGGTTGTTCGCCCGCCTCCACGATCTCATCGCCGGTCGGCAAAATCGCGACACGCGGTCTGCGAAAAACTCGAACGCTCGTGCGGCCCACCATCGCGAGCAGCGCGATCTGAGCGTACCCTAAGCGCTTACCCGGCTCCAGCAGCGTTGCACCGCAACGCGACTCCGCGCCGCGAGGAGTAATGTTCTCGCCGGCTTTCGCCGCCCGGCCAATTTTGACGAGCTCGTTTTCGCGCGTCGTGTGTTCGATCATGACGACCGCCTCGGCGCCCGTGGGAACAGGAGCGCCGGTCATAATCTCGACCGCTTCGCCCGAGCCTACGGAGCCGTGAAACGCTTCTCCCGCCCGCACTTCGCCGATGACACGCAGATCTCCCGGCACATCCGCCGCGCGAATCGCGAATCCGTCGCGAGCAGAACGCGCGAATGGAGGATAGTCGCGATCGGCGTGAATGGATTCGGCAAGGACGCGTTGGTCGGCGTCGCAGGCCGCCACGATCTCGATGTCCTTCGATGCCGCGACCTCACGCAATACGCAGGCCCGCGCTTGTTCGAACATCAGCGTCACGACCTCACTGTACCTCACTGTATTGAGATCGGAACATTACCGGATCGCCATCCTCTTGCAAAACCGATCACTACCGCCGCTTCTTCGCGCGAACTCCCGCGTGAATACCCTCGGGCAAAGCGAGCACCAGCGTCCCACCGTTGTCGGTCTCGGCCTCGCGGAGTTCCAGATCGTCGATTTCGACGTCGTACTTCGCATGCCTCGCCAAGCCCAGCACATGCGTTTGCGGCGTATCGACGTGAAACTTGATGTTGTCCTGGCCGGTGACGCTGAGCACACTCGCATCGCCGACCCGCACCGGATCGCTCAGCGCGCCGGGGCGCAACACGACGATATGCCCATCGCGAAATACCTGCAAGTGGCCTTCGAAAAAGCCGATCCAAGTGGCGTCTTCATCCCAACTGGTGCGCGCGAACAAATGCCCGTTCACTTCGTTGTGGAAGATCAGCGGCGCCTGCTCGAAGCTCAAACCCGGCTGGTATGGGTTGGCCCACAGAAATTCGTACGGCGCGCCGAGCGCACCCCGCAGGATGAACCGATCCTGCGTCAGCCAGCCTTGCAAGAATTGATTTCCAGCTTCGTTCGCGTCGAAAGCGACCATGGCAAGTTCGGCGGCCCTCGAAAGTGTGGCCTCGCCCACGTCCGGCTCACCGTCGCGCACGAACGCCGGCACGCGATACTCGTTCTCGGGCGCCGGAAACGACGCCGGATAGTGACTGAGGAGATGATCCAGAGGTAGCTGCTCGAAATAGTGACGGGCGTCCTCCCGTAGATCGATGTTCAGATTTTCGCGAATCGCGTGCAGCATCTCGAACAGCGCGTAAACATCGGTGCGCGGAATGACCGGTTCCCCGGCTTCCAGCTTTTTCGCGACCGTCCTCCAGCGTTCGAACAGAGGCTTCAAAACCGCCTCGCCATGATCCTGAAACCGGTCGGCGATCGCGATGGCGGCGAGAATTCTCGGGCTGTCGTGGGCGATGTCGCTATTCGCCGCCCCGGTGGGTCCGGAAGTCCTGAGCATTCGTTCGACCTTTGCTCCCAACCGGTTCGCCTGATCGGGCGTCATGACCGGACCGCACCAATCGAACACCAGGGCGAGTTGGCGGAGATCTTGACTCGCGCCGGGGGCCGGATCGGCGAGCGCCCATTCCACGGCTCGCCGGCCTTGCCCTGCATCCCCGGACACTCGATAGTAGAGCGCGCCCGCGAATCCCGGCTCCGGGAGCTTCGCGCCCCCGGTCATCAGGAGATCGAACTGCTCCCAGCGCATCGACTTACGCTCGCGCTCGCGCTGCAAGAGACGCAGCCGGTCCGCTTTGAGAAAAAGGCGGGGAGCATCCGTATAGACTCGAAGATCGCTGTCCGAGGCGCTCTGGGCTAGGCCACGGAGGGCCACCAACAAGAGCACGAGGGGGATTCTCCGTTCGAGCGTCCGCACTTCGCGTCCATTGTGTCACACGGACACACCCACCGGGTCCACGTGGTCCGGATCGGGCGGAACGTTTTCCACAAGTTATTGCAAAGGAAGGGGAAGGCTCTGGCCAAGCCCGTGCTATCATACGAAGCGAATTGATGAAGTAACCTTTAAAACCTGCCCTCTGTTGGAATGAGCATAAACGAACGAAGCGGGTTGGCTAGTTCTAGCGTGCTTGCGGGAGTCGGTCAAAATTTTTAAACCGCTCCTTCAATCGTTTATGTAAGTTGCGACAGAGGGGTTTTTTCTTTTCACCCCTCCTTTTCAAGCCTGTAAGATTGCTCCGCCTTCTCCGTTCTTGACTTGGTACTAAAACTTTTTACTTAGCCGAAGCGGGCTTGCTCTATTGGTTCTAGCCGGGGTACCTGAGGCATAGTGGACTCGTCTCATGACGGACGTCTACCTCGTACTCCGCTACACACGCCGCTGGATTCAGTACGGCATCTTCGCGCATACCGCCATCTGCACCGTGGTCGCAGCCATCGAGGGCGTGATGGGCCGCTAGACTGGTGGAGCAAGCTTCCGCCCTGGTGGAGCGAGCTTTAGCTTGCAACAGGTGCTTCAGCACCTGGGGTGTCCGCGAACACGAATGCCATGCTTTCCGCGCGACGCTTCTCCCCGCGATAATTCAGCCGGATCAAATCGTTCCCATGTTGTTTCAAGAGCCGATATCCTGGGAGTGAGTGTCCCTCACCGAATTCCTCGGCTTTCTGACCGGCGTCATCAACGTCTGGCTGCTCGCGCGCCAGGTCCTGTGGAATTGGCCGGTCGGCATCGCGAATAATCTTCTCTATTTCGCGGTGTTCCTGCACTCGGGACTTTACGGCGACGCGGGACTCCAGCTGATCTACGCCGCGCTCGGCATCTATGGCTGGTGGCATTGGTCGCACCCGGCACGCGGGAGCACGACAGTTACCGTCACGCGCACGACGCGTTCAACATGGACGTGGCTGATCCCCGCTACGACTCTTGCCACCGTCGCCCTCGCGTTCTTCCTCGCCCGCTCCACCGACTCCACGGTTCCCCGTTGGGATGCGCTGACGACCGCGCTCTCGCTCGCGGCGACGTACGGACAAACGAAGAAGCTGCTCGAATCCTGGTGGATCTGGATTCTCGCCGACATCATCTACATTCCGCTGTATATTTACAAAGGCCTGTGGCTGACGTCGGGTTTGTACGCGATCTTCATGATCCTGTGCGTCGTGGGTTTACGAGAGTGGTGGAAGGCGTTGCAACCGCGGGAAGACCAGAGGTCCACTTTCAAACCTGCGCATTAATCATTCCGCCATTCTTCGGATATTCTTAAGGAGATGGCGGCGGATGCCTACGATCAAAAACGTCTCGGGGCCCTACCGGCTGTTCTTTTACAGCTTCGATTGCAACGAACCACGGCACGTCCATATTCAGCGCGAAGACCGGCTGTGCAAGTTTGGTTGCGGCCTTTGGTCCTGGCCGCAAACGACGGATTCTCTGCAAACGAACTGAATCGGATACGCGCCCTGATCCAAGGAAGTTTCACGCGCATCGTGGAGGCATGGGATGAGCATTGCGGTTAGTGCCGAACCAAAAATCAAAGACATTTCAATTTCCGACGAGTCGATTACCGCCTTCTTGAAAGATGGCCGCACCGTGAGCGTGCCTCTGAGTTGGTCGTGGCGTTTGTCGGAAGCGACGCCCGAGCAGCGCGGCCGGTTTGAAATTCTCGGCAGCGGTCAGGGAGTTCGTTGGCCTGATCTCGACGAAGACATTAGCGTCGAGGGCATGCTCACGGGAATCCCCGCTCGTCGTACGCGATTGTCATGATCCTGTGCGTCTTCGGCTTGCGCGCGTGGTCGGAAGCGTCGGCCACGCGTTCCGAGGCAATTTTCGCGGACGACCCTTCGTAAGGAATGTTATCCTTACCTTATGGTAAGGAATTCCTACACCGGTTCTGTCACGAGTAAAGGACAGGTTACAGTCCCGAAGGCAATCCGGGACCGGCTCGGAATAAAGCAGGGTGATCGCCTCGAATTTATTTCCGAGAACGGACGGACGCTCGTACGCCGCGCGCGCACGGCAGCGAATCCGTTCGCCAAATACGTCGGCGCGCTGGGAGCATTTAAGAGCAGGAAAGAGATCAACGCCTGGGTTCGCGACCTACGTGATCCCGACGACGGCGAATGAGAACTGCGGTCGACACCAACATCGTATCCGCGCTTTTGTCCGCTGAACCTGGAGCAAACGACATTTCGATAGCACTTGACGAGGCCCTCGGGGAAGGGTCACTCGTCATTTGTGGCCCGGTCTACGCGGAATTGTCTGCCTATCCCGGCAACTCCCCAAAGTTGCTGGACAGCTTCCTGCTGTCCACTGGAATAGCGGTGGATTTTAACCTGGGCGAAGCGGTTTGGCGCCAGACCGCCTTGCGATTCGCGAAATACGCCGCGCGACGCAGACATTCGCGGAGCAGTCATCCGAAACGACTCTTGACGGATTTCATCATCGGAGCACACGCGCTGATCCATGCCGACCGTCTCCTAACCCTAGACCAAGGCTGCTATGCAAAATACTTCCCGGATTTAAAACGGATAACGTCGGGGCTAGCTGATAGGGATTGATCGCAGACTGAGAATCATACTCTAGTGAATCGTTCGCGTCTTCCGATTCATATAATCCATCAGCAGATATTGCCCCAGCGTGTACGGCGTCGTGAAGTACGCCTTCCCGCGGCACAGTTCCGTGACCTTCTGGATGAAATTGATCAAGCCGTAATCGCTCGCCAGCATGAACGTGTTGATCAGGATGCCGGCGCGCTTGCAGCGGCTCACTTCCTCGAGCGTCCGGCTGATCACCAGCGGATCGAGCCCGAAGGCGTTCTTATAAACGCGACCGTCGTCGAGCGTCAGTGCGCTCGGTTTGCCGTCCGTGATCATCACGATCTGCTTCATGTCTTTCTTCTCCTGCGCCAGCAGACGCTGGGCGAGAATCAGACCGTCACGTGTGTTCGTGTAGTAAGGACCAACCTGCACGCGCGCGAGATCTTCGATGCGCAATTCTTCAGCGGAATCGTGAAACAGCACGCAGCGCAGCGAATCGCCGGGATACTGTGTGCGAATCAGATGCGCGAGCGCCATCGCGACTTTCTTCGCCGGCGTGAAGCGATCCTCGCCGTAGAGAATCATGCTGTGGCTGCAATCGAGCATCAAAACCGTCGCGCAGGAGCTTTGATATTCGCTCTGATGCACGTGCAGATCGCGATATTCCAGATTGATCGGCAGCTTCAGGCCTTCGCGTTGCACGGCTGAAAACAACGTCTGCGAGATGTCCAGATTCAAAACATCGCCGAATTCGTACTGTTTCGCCGCGCCGCTGGTCTCGACACCCGTCGCCATATCGCGCGTATCGTGCGCGCCGAAGCTCGAATGGCCCAGCGACCCGAGCAGATCCTTCAACGTCTTGAAGCCCAAAAAATCGACGCTTTTATCGGTGATCTTTACTTCGATCTTGCTCTCGCGATTTCCGCCCGGGCCGCCTTCCTGCGGATCGGTGGTGATATAGCCTTCGTCGATCAACTTCTGCACCAGCTGAGTCAGAAGTTGCTCCATCTGCTCCGGCGACATGTTCTCCATCGCCTTGCGCATCTGCTCGGCGCGTTCGGGATCGAACATCTCGCCCCGTTCGAGGGCCTCTTCGATGGCTCGCTTCAGTCCTTCGAGCGAGTGTTCATTCCACTCGCTAAATTGCATGTAAGGATTATCGAAGCCGCTCTCCAGAAAGAAGTCGGCCAGAGCTTTCAGAAGATCCTCGGCGCTGACGTCGAGATCCTCACCCGTGTAGCGTGAATAATTAATTCTTTTCATCGCAAACGTCTTGAAAGCGATCAGCTACTGAAATTGCCGGCGAGCTTTCGTGCGAGCTTCGTCGGCGGGTTCGCGACGGCGCTCTCCGGCCGTGTACACGGATTCTTCGCTACGGCTGATGCGCTTATGCGCATACAGGCCCTCCAGGATAAATTCCGCGGCGGCCGCGCGCACGGCATCCGGCTCGCTGACGTCCAGGCCCAGGAGCTTGGTCTTTTCCATCAATCCCTGGATTCCCGTCAGTTCTTTCACCATCACATCCGACGGTTGATTCTCGTCGAGTTTCAGCGTTCCGCCGAGCTCGAACCACTGCACGACGTTCGAAAGATTCTCGCCCTCGAAATAAGTTGTGAAGACTTTGCCGACGGCGATGCGAATGATCTCGCGCGCCACAGCGTCGCCGCCCTTCAACTCACCCTCGTATTCGAGCTCCAGCTTTCCCGTGATGGAAGGCAGCGCCGCATAAATATCCAGCACGCGCGGCACCGCGACTTTTTCGCCGGCTATCAACGCACGGCGCTCGGCGTTCGAGGAAACGTTCTCCAACACCGAAATCGGAAGTCTCTGGCTCACGCCCGAACGCTTGTCGACGCGCTTGTCCTCACGCGCCGTGAACGCCACTTGTTCGATGACCTCGCGGATATAACGTGGGATGCGCAACTGCGCCGGGGCACGCCGATCGGTCCACGCCTCCTGCCCGGTAATCTCGATACCATGATCGAGCGTGGCGGGGTAGTGCGTGCGAATCTCACTGCCGATGCGGTCCTTCAGCGGCGTGATGATTTTTCCGCGCGCCGTGTAGTCTTCGGGATTGGCCGTGAAGACCAGCATGACGTCAAGCGGCAGACGCACCGGATAGCCCTTAATCTGCACGTCGCCTTCCTGCATGATGTTGAACAAGCCGACTTGGATTTTGCCGGCTAGGTCAGGAAGTTCGTTGATGGCGAAGATGCCGCGGTTGGCGCGCGGCAGCAAACCGTAATGTACGGTCAGCTCGCTCGAAATGGTTTCACCCGTGCGCGCGGCTTTAATCGGATCGATGTCGCCGATCATATCCGCGATGGTCACGTCCGGCGTCGCGAGCTTCTCCACGTAGCGCGCGTCGCGAGGGAGCCAAGCGATCGGCGTCAGATCGCCTTCCTCGCGCACACGATCGCGGCACGGCTTACAGATGGGCGCGCGCGGATCGTCGTGAATTTCGCAGTCGGCGATATAGGGAACATACTCGTCGAGCAGCGTCACCAGCATCCGAATCAAGCGCGTCTTCGCCTGGCCGCGCAGGCCGAGCAGAATGAAATTGTGCTTGGAAAGAACCGCGTTCACCACCTGCGGCGCCACCGTGTCTTCGTATCCCACGATGCCGGGAAACAATGTTTCCTTCTTTTCGAGCTTATGAATCAGGTTCCCGCGCAGCTCATCTTTCACACTACGCATCTGCTGATATTTCGGGGACAGGCGGAGCGCCCCGAGAGTCTTGGGAAGGCCGGAAGAAGAATTCATGAGGCCGTACGTCCTAACCGGATTGTAGCAGGGGCGCGGGATGGAACCGCAAACTCACCGCGTTCCGAATCCCGGAATTTAGATTTTCGGCGCAGGAAGTTCGTACTGAGCAGGACCGTCTGCGGCAAACTTCTCCCACGTTGTGAAGATTTCGGCGTTCAGTCCAGTCGCCCGCGCTCCTTGCACGTTGGCGTCCCGATCGTCGAGAAATAACGCTTTGTGCGGCTCGATTCCCAATCCGCGGATCGCGTTGCCGTAGATGGGCGCGTGCGGTTTCACGACGCCCAGTTCGTACGAAAATGTTACTTCGTCGAAATGATCGATGAACCCCGGAAGCGTTTTCAGCGACTCACCGATCGGCCGCGGGAGATTCGAAAGAATGCCGGTGCGAATGCCGCCAGCGCGCAGCTCGCCGACCCAGGCGAGAACGCGATCGTCGAAGCGGCTCCAGAATGCGATCTCGCGCTGAATTAATCCTTCGATCGTCGCTGGGTCGAAATGAATCTTCAGCCGGTCGCCGATGCCGTTCCAATAGACGAGCGGATCTTCTCCGGCATCGTACCTGTCGCGATCCGCCCAGAAAGCGGCTTCGAAATCGTGGCGATTCGCGACCGCAGAACGCAGCAGCTTCCCGCCATTGGGCTTCGTTGGGAGGGAAACAAATCACTCCGCCGAAGTCGAAGATCACGGCTTGGGTTTTCGTGCGCGGACCGGATTGCATTTCGGATAGACCGTTAAGGAACTAGCGGACTCCGCCGCCAGCGGCTTGCGCCTCGCGCTTGGTGCGGATCTCGCGCACGGCATAAATCCGGCGTCCCTGGCTTTCGTGATACGTCCGCGTCAGCACTTCCCCGAGCAGCCCGGTGCAGAAGAGAATCACTCCCGTCAACAACGCGATCGCGCCCAAGATCAGGAGCGGGCCGTGCGCTTCGATGATGTCGCCGCCGATAAAAATCTTTTCGCCGGCCATGAACATCAAAATCGAACCGCCGATGCCTGCGGAAATCAAGCCCCACTTCCCGAAGAAGTGCATCGGCCGCGTGAAGTATTTCAGGAGGAACCAGATAGTGAAGATGTCGAACATCACTCGGAAAGTCCGGCTCAGGCCATAATGCGATGCGCCGACGGGACGCTCGATATTCTTGATGGGCACTTCGGCGATCCGCGCTCCGTACAGACTCGCCAGCGCCGGAATGAAACGATGCAACTCGCCGTAGAGATTCACGTCCTTCAAAACTTCGGCGCGATATGCCTTGAAAGTTGTACCGAAGTCGCGCAACTCCACGCCCGAAACTTTCGCCATCAACCAATTTGCAATGCGCGATGGAAATTTGCGCGTCACCGCGTTATCCACGCGATTTTTACGCCAGCCGCTGGCGATATCGTAGCCTTCTTCGATTTTTGCGAGCAGCGCGGGAATATCCTCCGGCGCGTGCTGCAGATCGCCGTCCAACGAAATGATGACACTGCCCTGGGCTTCGTCGAAGCCCGCCGCCAGCGCTGCCGTCTGCCCGAAGTTGCGCCGCAGACGGATCACTTTCAGCCGGCCGTCGGTCTCCACCAGGTTCGCCAGCAGATCGAAGCTGCGATCGGTGGAAGCGTCGTCCACGAAAAGAATCTCGTAGGGTTTGCGGACCTTTTCCATCACCGCCGTGAGCCGGTCGTAGAGCGGAAGAATGGACGGCTCCTCGTTATGGATCGGGATGACGATAGAAATCTGCACGATGCTCATAGGATAGCAGCGTCGCGAGGCCAACCGAAACATCGGTACCTTCTCCTGTCATAAGGAAATCGCGCCGCGCGGGTATGTCCGCGGCGTCCGCCTCCACGCTATAATTGGGAACTTATGCGCAAAAAAATCACAGTAGTGGGCGGCGGTAACGTCGGCGCGAGCGCCGCAGTGAACCTGGCCGCGAAAGAATTGGGCGACGTCGTCCTGGTGGACGTGGTCGAAGGAGTTCCACAGGGCAAAGGCCTCGATATGGCTCAGATGGGCCCCGTCGAAGGCTACGACGTCGAGATCACCGGCGCGAACGATTACGCGCCGACGGCAAATTCAGACGTGGTCGTGATTACGGCCGGTCTGGCCCGCAAGCCCGGCATGAGCCGCGACGATCTGCTGATGGCGAACTATGAGGTGGTCAAGAGCGTCACCGAGCAGGTGGTGAAGCATTCACCGAACGCCATCCTGGTGCTGGTCACCAATCCGCTCGACGCCATGTGCACCGTCGCGCATCACGTTTCGAAGTTCCCCAAGAATCGCGTGATCGGCATGGCCGGCGTGCTGGATTCCGCGCGTTTCCGTACTTTTATCGCCCGGGAGCTGAGCGTCTCCGTCGAGAACGTCACCGCGGTGGTCCTCGGCGGTCACGGCGATACGATGGTTCCGATCACGCGCCTTTCGAACGTCTCCGGCATTCCGTTGAGCGAACTGATTCCGGCCGATCGTCTGGCCGCGATCGTCGATCGCACGCGCAACGGTGGCGCGGAAATCGTGAAGTTCCTGAAAACGGGCAGCGCATATTACGCTCCGTCGGCCGCGGCGGTGGAGATGGTCGAATCCATTCTCAAGGACAAGAAGAAGATTCTGCCCTGCGCCGCTCTGCTCGAAGGCGAGTACGGCATCCACGGATTGTTCGTCGGCGTGCCGGTGAAGCTTGGCTCAAACGGCATCGAGAAAATCTACGAGCTCAAATTAACGGATGAGGAAAAGGCCATGCTCACCAAGAGCGCCGGCGCCGTCAAAGAACTCGTCGACGTCCTGAAGCCGAAATTCCAGTAGTTGCGATCGTGACCGCGCTGCGCTGGGTTGTCGGGCTGCTGGCTCTCGCGAGCTTGATCGTCATCCTGGCGCGGCGCAGGCCGCGACGTTAAATCTGCTTATAGCAGCTTCACGGTTTCTGTAGGCCAACGGGACCACTTGCGTGCCCGCGCGGGTGGGGTCGGGCTTTTGAGCCCGCCGCCTGCTTTGAGCAGGCGTTAGGAGCAAGGGATCACGCCGCCTAAAAGGCGGCCGCAGCCATGAATGGCCGACCCCACACCGGCCTCGGCGATAAACGCTTCGTCTTCGTCGCTCCAATACAGAATAACTTGGTGTTTCGTCATCGGATGCAGGTTACTCAATCCCCATCTGCGTAAGCCGATAGCGCAGAGCGTTGCGCGTTAATCCAAGCAACCGCGCCGCGTGGCTCTTATTTCCGTTCGCCCGCTTCAAAGCCTCCCGAATCAGCGACTGCTCGTATTGGTCCAGCGTCATCCCTTCCGGCAGAAATCCATCCGTCGTCGTCGCCGGACGCGAACGTCCTATACCCGTGTCGATGCGGATATCGTCGGCTTCCACGCGCGGTCCGTTCGCCAGAAGAATACTGCGTTCGACGACGTTCTCCAGCTCGCGAACGTTCCCAGGCCAGTGATACGCCATCAGCCGTTCGAGCGCGCCTTCGCTGATTTCGCCGCCGAACTTCTTGGCGAAATGTTCCACTAGATACGGAATATCCTCCTTGCGCTCGCGCAGCGGCGGAATGTTCATCGGCACGACGTTGAGCCGATAATACAGATCCTCGCGAAACGTGCCCTGTTCGAGCGCCGCGCGCAGATCGACGTTCGTCGCCGCGATCACGCGGACGTCGGTGTGCATTGTCTTATTACTTCCCAGGCGCTCGAACTCACGCTCCTGCAGAACGCGCAGCAACTTCACCTGAATCGCGCCCGGCACGTCGCCGATTTCATCGAGGAAAACGGTCCCTCCATCGGCCTGCTCGAACTTACCGGGCTTGGAAATATTAGCGCCGGTAAACGCGCCTTTCTCGTAGCCGAAAAGTTCGCTTTCCATCAGATTCTCGGGGATCGCCGTGCAATTGATTTTCACGTACGGGTGATTCTTGCGGGGCGAATGCTGATGAATCGCGCGGCCGATCATGTCTTTGCCGACGCCGCTTTCTCCCGCCAGAAGCACGGTGGCGCGCGTAGGAGCCACACGCATGACGGTCGCGAAAATTTCCTGCATCGCCGGACTCCGACCGATGATGTTCTCGAATTGATATTTCTCGCCCAGCGCCTCACGCAGTTCGCGATTTTCATCGCGCAGTTGGCGGACGTCGAGCGCCTTGTTCACGACTACACTCAGGTGATCCAGCGAAAAAGGCTTCGGCAAAAAATCGACCGCTCCGCGCTTCATCGCCTCGACCGCGTTTTCCACGGTCCCGAACGCCGACATCACCACCACGGGCGTGTGCGAATTTTGCTGCTTCACTTTTTCCAGCAGCTCCAGCCCATCCATTCCGGGGAGCTTCAGATCCGTCAGAACCAGATCCGCTTCGTCCGCCAGCTTCCAGCCTTCTTCGGCCGTGCCCGCGGCCTTCACGTCGTAGCCGGCCGAGGCCAGATGCAAACCGACCACGCGTCTGAGTTTTTCTTCGTCCTCGATCACGAGGATGGTTTTCTTGGCCATGTTCACGCTCTCTCTAAAGGTAACTGCACGCGGAATACGCTGCCTTCGCCCGGGGTGCTCTCGACGCCGATGAATCCGCCGTGTTCGTCGATGATTTTGGCGACAATCGCCAGACCGAAGCCGACGCCGTCCGACTTCGTCGTAAAGAATGGATTGAATATATTTTCCATGTTCTTCGGATCGATCCCGGAGCCGCGGTCGATCACCGCAATCTCCGCCCGCCCTTCGCCCGTCAACTGCGTCTTCACCGTCACCACACTATTTTGCGGGCTCGCCTGCGCCGCGTTGGTCAGCAGATTGACCATGACACGCTCCATCAGTTCGGCGTCGAATATAACCGGCGGCACATCCAGCGAATAATTCTTGAAGACCGTGATCCCGTTGCGTTTCGCAGTGGTCTGTTCCCGCTCGAAGCGAACGATCGCGCGGTCAAGCATCGCGGACAGATCGCCGCTCTCCATCTTCAAATGTTGCGGACGGGCGAAATCCAGGAAACGGGTGATCAGCGAATTCGTCCGATCCACTTCTTCGACAATGAATCCGGCCATTTCGCGCGCGACTTCGTTTTCTCCCACGACGCTCCGCGCCAACATCTCCGCCGAAGTCTTCATCGTTCCCATGGGATTGCGTAATTCGTGAGCGAGCCCGGCCGTCAGTTGCCCCAGCGCGGCGATTCGCTCCGCGCGCCGCACCTGCGCTTCCGCCTCCTTCAGACTCCGGTTTGCTTTCGCAAGTTCTTCGGCAACCGCCTGCGCTTTCTGAGCTTCCTGACGATTCGCCTGCGCGAGCTCATGCGTTAGATACCCCACCACCGGCAGAAAAATCGAGCGGAGCACCAATTCCAGCACCTGATCCGAAGGGATGTATTGATCCGCGCCCAGAAAGAGGAGGAACGAAAGATAGATGGCGCAGGCCCCCAGCGAAACGATCACCGCGCCCGCCAAACCGAATGCGGTCGCGCCGGAAATCACCGGCATCAGCAAAATTAAGTAGAAGCTGCTGGTGACGCCGCCGCTGTAGCCGATCAGCACGTAGCACAGCGCCAATTTCAACAGGACCGAGGCGAACGGCCCAATGCGCGGCTCCAGCACCTGCACGATCCCCAGAGCCGCGAGCAGGGACACGACGATCTCGCTGCGATCGGGGCTGAAGACGGCCAGCGCCGAAAAAAGCAGCAGCCAAACAAAATCCTGCGGTCGGAAGAAGCGGCGCCAGGCGGTCGGCACTGACTGCTAGTTTAGCTCGCGGCTGTTCGGTTCGTATGGTTCAGTTCGTATGGTTGGGCTCGTGTCCAGCTCGTATTCAGCTCGTGTCGAGCTCGTATTCAGCTCGTGTCCGGCTCGTACTCAGCTCGTCGTCATCCGGCTGCGCTACGCTGAATATTCATGCCTCTGCTCGAAGTGATTGTACTTGGGCTGGTCCAGGGACTGACCGAATTCCTGCCCATATCCAGCACCGCCCATCTGGCCCTGATTCCATGGCTGTTTCATTGGCAGGACCCCGGCCTGGGATTCGATATCGCGCTGCATGTAGGAACGCTCGCGGCCATCATCATTTACTTTTTTCGCGACTGGGTACAGATCATTGCGCAGGGCTTCGGCATGCGCGCCGAAGGCGATTCCGGACTCAAGCGAAATCGCATGCTGCTGTGGCTGATCGCGGTGGCGACCATCCCCGTCGGACTCTTCGGCTACATTTTCAAAACGCAAGCCGAAACCACCTGGCGCAACCCCAACGTGATCGCCGCCATGATGATCGGCGTCGGCATCATCTTATGGATGTGCGACCGCGCCGGCACTCATCAAAAGGATCTCGGGCATTTGACGACGCTCGACGCGATGTCGATTGGACTCGCGCAAGCCCTATCGATCGTTCCCGGAACCTCGCGCAGCGGCATTACGATCTCCGCGGGACTACTTCGGAATCTCGACCGGCCCACCGCCGCGCGCTTCTCTTTTCTTCTCTCCACACCGGCGATTGCCGCGGCCGCTCTTAAGGATTTTTACGACATCCACAAGCACCAGGGCGGCATTCCGCCTGACATGCGCGTGCCCTTCCTCGTCGGCATTCTGGTGAGCGGCGTGACCGGTCTGGTGGTCATCCATTTCTTCATGGAATTCCTACGCCGGCGTTCTTTAAACATATTCGTCATTTACCGTATCGTTTTTGGCATAATGATAATTGCTCTGGCTCATTTCTTCCGCTTCAACGCGGGATGAGATATTTAGGACCCACCTCAAACGCGCGGCTTAATGAAGCCTGCGCCGTCGTGTTTCTATTCGTCGGCCTCTTCCTGCTGGTCGGTCTTGCATCGTATCAACCCTTTGATTCTTCATTGAATACGCTCTCGTCCGCCGTTAAGCCCGCAAACTTAACGGGTCGCGCCGGTGCCTATTTGGCGGATTTTTTCCTGCAGACCTTCGGCATCGCTGCCTATGCGATTCCGGCCATGATTCTGCTGCTCGGCTGGAAATGGATTCAGTCTGCTCCCGATTCACGCGCCGATCGCACGCACCCTGGGCGCCGCCGCACTGCTCGGGTCATCTTGCGCTCTGCTCGGATTTCCGTCCAACTGGCACCCGATCGCCGGAATCATTCCCGGAGGGGGATTGATCGGCCTGGTTCTCGCCGACGAGTTGGTCGCGTCGATGAATCTTACGGGCGCCGTCATGTTCGCCGTCACTTGCTGGATCGTGGGATTGTATCTGGTTTCGAAGTTCGAGATGTCCCTGGCGCAGGGCTGGATTTCGCGCGCGTTCGGAAGCTGGATTGGACGTCCCTTCGCTCGAATGTTCTCAGGCTTGCGGTCGCTCTTCCGCCGCATCGGAACGGGTATGGAAGGGTGGCGTGAGAAGCGCGCGATGGCCGCAAAAGCGCGCGCGGAGAAACGTGCATTGCGCGTGGCGATGAAGCAGCGCGAAGAAGAAGCGCTTCCGCCCGCGGCCGCCACGGCGGTGGAGATCGATCCTCAACCGCGCGCATCCGTTTGGAAAAAGTCGGCCGCTGCAAAAGCCGCCGTGGCCGTCCCGTCCGTTTCCGATGCGCCGCCGTTCGACGCGACGGAATCGCCGGCTGCGCAGTCTTCGGCCGAACCCCTGGAAGACATTCCGATTCGGATGTTGGAATATCCACCGTCCGAGGCTCCGGAGCCGCTCGTGGAGCCCGCGCCCCTCGATCCGGTCGGCTCGCGCCACACCGCGGAATCGGCTCCCCGGCGGCGCATGAGTCCGTTTCGCATTCCTTCAACGGATCTGCTGACGGAGGCGCCCGCGCGCACCCAGTTCGATAGCGACGAACTGCGCGATACGGCCGCGCAAATCAAATCCAAGTTCGAAGAGTTCAACGTCCGCGGCGCCGTGACGCAGATCAATCCCGGACCCGTCGTTACGACATTCGAATTCAAACCCGAAGCCGGCGTAAAGTATGCGCGCATCACCACGCTCACGTGAAGATCTGTGCCTCGGGCTGCAGGCCGAGTCGATTCTGATCGAGCGCATTCCCGGAAAGCCGACCGTGGGCATCGAAGTCCCGAACTCACGGCGCGAAGTCATCAGCCTGCGCCAGATTCTGGAATCCGAGGAATTCACCGGCTCGGCGTCTCCGCTCACCGTCGCGCTCGGGCAAGGATATCAACGGCCGAATTAAAGTCGCGGCGCTGGACACCATGCCGCACCTGCTCATCGCCGGTTCCACCGGATCGGGCAAGAGCGTCATGCTCAACTCGCTGATCATGTCGATCCTGTACAAGGCCACGCCGCAGCAGGTTCGCATGATCATGGTGGATCCCAAGCGCCTGGAATTCGGGCTCTACGAAGGCATTCCGCATCTGCTCACGCCGGTGATCACCGATGCCAAGAAGGCCACCAACGCGCTCCGCAACGCCGTGCTCGAAATGGAGCGCCGGTTGAAACTGCTCGCTCGCAGGGCGTCCGCAATATCGACCAGTACAACAAGAAAGTGCGCCTGCTGCAGGCGCAGCCGCGCAGCCTGTTCGAGGAAGACGTCCCGACCAGGAGCCGCTCGAGCAATTGCCGTACGTGCTGATCATCATCGACGAGCTCGCCGATCTCATGATGCTGGAGCGCGCCGAACGTCGAGGAATCCGTCACGCGCCTCGCGCAGATGGCGCGCGCCGTCGGCATGCATTTGGTGCTCGCGACGCAGCGTCCGAGCGTCGACGTGATCACCGGCCTAATCAAAGCCAATTTCCCGTCGCGCATCAGTTTCCGCGTCGCGACGCGCGTGGATTCGCGGACCGTGCTCGATGTGATGGGCGCGGAGCATCTGCTGGGCAAGGGTGACATGCTCTTCCTGCCGCCCGGTTCCTCGCGCCTGGTCCGCGTGCACGGCTCCTACGTCAGTGAAGCTGAAACAATGCTGTCGTCGATTTCTGGAAGCAGCAGGCCGAGCCCGAATACGATCAGACCTTCCTCATCGCGCCGCCCTCCGACGAAGACCTCGAAGGCGAAGAATACGACGGCCGCGAAGATCCCATGTATCAGGACGCAGTGCGCGTGGTCTGCGAAATGGGCAAGGCGTCCACGTCCACTCTGCAGCGCCGCCTGCGCCTGGGCTATGGACGTGCGGCGCGAATTCTGGACATGATGCAGCGCGACGGCATCATCGGCCCTCCCGATGGCAGCCGCCCGCGCGAAGTGCTCAAACGGCCGGACTGGCTCGAAGAGGTTGAGAATCAACTAAAATAGAGTTTTATGCGGTCCTTCACTTTCCTCTTCTGCTTGTCTCTGGGCGCGCTCGCGCACGCCGAAACTGCGGCGCCGTTCGCGCTGGCGGATGTTCCCATCTCGACGCCGAATGTTCTGAAGGGAAACACCTTCGTAAAGGGCCCCGCGATCGACTTGAAGCAATATCGCGGCAAGGCTGTGGTGGTGGCGATGATTTCCACGAGCTGCAAGCATTGTCAATTCGCGGTTGCAGGACCTGATCCAATTGCAACAGCAGTACGGTCCTCAGGGACTGCAAGTCGTTGGCGTCGCGGGTGACCCGCAGGCGAACAACCTGATTCAGCCTTTTGTCGATCACTACCACATCAATTTTCCTTTTGGATATCTGCAAAAGGACGCGTTCCTGACACTCGCTCATTTGCCGAGCGACGGCCGGCCCTTCGTGCCCATCGTGCTTTTTGTCGATCCCAAGGGACGGTGCGAAATCGCATATTCGGCGACTCCCGTCATGAAGAACACGGAAGTGGCGCTTTCCGACGGTATCAAGAGCCTGCTCGCGCAATCCGCGCCCATGCTGAAGAAGTAGTGGCTTCGTTCGCACGCGGTTCGCGTGCACCGCAAGCCGGTCCACAAATCCGTCTCATCTCGCAAATCGCTCGGGATTGCAGGACTCGTTTACGCAAAGTCCGTCATGTTAGAGTTGCGGTATGAAGTTTCCGGAACGGATCGAAGCGAAACCCGGAGTGATGATGGGGAAGCCCTGCGTCAAGAACACGCGGATCCCCGTCTATTTGCTGTTGGAAAAGATGGCTGCGGGCGAGCCCTCGGAGCAGTTGCTGCGCGCCTATCCGCAACTTGCGCCCGAGGATCTGCGCGCGTGTCTTGAATACGCCGCCGCGCTTGCATCCGACGAAATCATCTTGACCGAAGCGTGAAATTCCTGCTGGACGAAAATCCATCCCCTGCGCATTCGCGCATGCTTCGCGAGCAGGGGCACGACGCCGTTTCCGTCCTCGAACTCGGGCTCTCCGGCGCGGAGGACGGCTTGGTAAGTGCCGCGGCCATAGCGGATCGGAGGGTTCTCGTGACGCTCGATGGCGACTTCGCGAACGTTCTGCGCTATCCTCCATCGGCGACGCCTGGCATTCTTCGACTGCGACTTCATCCAGCGACAGAAGAGGCGGTGCGCGCGATGCTACTGGACGTAATTCCCCGGCTGGCACCCATTCGCATTGTCGGAAAACTGGCCGTCGCCGACGGTGAAGGCGCGGGCAAGATACGGATCCGTGGCTAACGGCGCATATCTCGAGGCACAGCGGCGCTATTCTTTGACGTCTTTGGTCTCCACCAGCTTCGTCACTTCCTCGATGAACTGCTCGAGCGGTTTTGCGCCCATGTCGGCGTGCTTGCGGTGACGCACGGAAACCGTTCCCGCTTCCGCTTCCCGCTCGCCGACCACCAGCATGTAGGGAACCTTCTGCATCTGCGCGTCGCGGATTTTAAGATTCACCTTCTCCTTGCGATCGTCCAGATGCGAACGCAGGCCTGCCGCTTCCAGACGCGCCTGCACTTTCTTCGCGTACTCTTGTTGCCGATCGGTGATGGGCATCACGACGGTCTGCACCGGCGCGAGCCACAGCGGAAATGCGCCGCCGTAATGCTCGATCAGGATGCCGAAGAAGCGCTCGACGCTTCCATATAGTGCGCGATGGATCATCAACGGCTGATGCCGTCGGCCGTCCTCAGCGACATATTCGAGGTTGAATTGCGCGGGCAGATTCCAATCGAACTGCACCGTGGAAAGCTGCCACTTGCGTCCGAGCGCATCGAGTAGTTTTACGTCGATCTTCGGTCCGTAAAACGCGGCTTCGTCGGGCGTCACGGCAGCCTTCAGGCCCAGCCGCTCGGTGGCGTTTTTCAGCGCGTTTTCGGCGTGTTTCCATAGCTCCGGCGTGCCATCATATTTTCCGCTCTTGCCGCCATCCCACGTGGAAAGCTCCGCCTCGTATGTTCGAAGCCAAACGTTTTCAGGACATCGATGGCGAACTCCAGGCAATTCACTACTTCGCTCTCGGTCTGCTCCGGCGTGCAAAAAATGTGGGCGTCGTCCTGGGTAAATCCTCGCACGCGCAGGAGACCGTGCATCACGCCGGACTTCTCATAGCGATAGACGGTGCCGAGTTCGCCGAGCCGCACGGGTAGTTCGCGATAGCTTCGCAGCTTATCGCGATAAATCAAAATGTGGCCCGGGCAGTTCATCGGCTTCAGCCGGTATTCCGCGTCGTCGAGCTCCATGCCGACGAACATATTTTCCGCGTAGTTCTCGAGGTGACCCGAAGTGCGCCACAGATCCGCGCGCATCACATGCGGCGTGTAGACCAGCGCGTAGCCGCGCTTCAGATACTGATCGCGCATCCAGTCTTCGATCAGCTTGCGGATGATGCCGCCCTTGGGATGAAAGAAAATCAGCCCGGGCCCGGCGAGCTCCTGAATGCTGAACAGATCGAGTTCCTGGCCCAGCTTGCGGTGGTCGCGCTTCTTGGCTTCTTCGAGCTTCGCCAGATATTCGTCCTGCTCCTTCTTCGTGAAGAACGCCGTGCCGTAGATGCGCTGCAGCTGCGCGTTGTTCTCGTCGCCCTTCCAATACGCGCCGGCGATGGAGAGCAGCTTGAACGCTTTGATTTTCTTCGTCGACGGCAGTGCGGACCGCGGCAGAAGTCGATGAAATGCGGCCCCAGCGTATATTCGCTGAAAAGATGTCGCCGGCGCGTTCTGTGATCAGCTCGCACTTCATGGGCTGGTCGCCGTACAGCTTCAGGCCTTCCTCCTTGGCCGTGTACTTGCGCTCGTAAGGAAGATCGCGCGCCTGGATCTCCCACATTTTCTTTTCGATTTTTTCCAGATCCTCCGGCGTGAACGCGTCGGGGCGCTGGAAGTCGTAATAGAAGCCGTTTTCGATGGGCGGGCCGATGCCGAGCTTGGTTTCCGGAAACAATTCCAGCACGGCCGCGGCCAGCAGGTGCGCGGTGGAGTGGCGATAGACTTCGAGGGCCTCGGGATTCTTCGTGCGTCAGAATCTGCAGCGTGGCGCTCGCCTTCGAGCGGCCGGGTCAGATCCCAGAACTCGCCGTTGACCCTGGCGACGATGGCGTCGTCGGCCAGGCGCGGGCTGATAGAGCGCGCGACATCGAGGGGCGCCGTGCCCGTGGGAACGCTCTTGACGCTTCCATCCGGAAGCGTGACTTGAATGCTCACTCATGGGTAACTCTCAGGGTACCAAAGTGGCTTTGTTTCGCCGCTCAGGTCTGCGTTTCCGGCTTTCTTCGGCGTTTGTGGGAACCGCGAATGTCAATGAGCGGGCCGGAAAGCACGGACGCCTGTTCGGCCCGCTCATTGACGTTCGCGGTTCTCCTGGACGGCTCGGCACCTTTTTGAATCCGCCCGCGCGTATCTGCATCGGATATATTTGTTAAAGAGATCTCGCCCGTGACGCCCTCGTCCCATACGCCCACTACGTCCGCGCCTTCCGACGAAGGAACGCTGGTCGCGCAAGCGCAGGCCGGCGACACGCAGGCTTTCGCGCAACTGGTGCACCGCTACGAGCGCAAGATCTACCGGCTCGCGAAAAACATCACCCAGAACGACGAGGACGCCGAAGACGTGCTCCAGGACGCTTTCCTGAAGGCCTACGAGCATCTGGGCGGTTTCCAGGGACAATCCAAGTTCTATACGTGGATCGTGCGCATCGCCGTCAACGAAGCCTTGATGAAGCTCCGCAAACGGAAGGGCGACCGCTTCGTTTCTCTCGATGAGCCCATCGACACAGGCGAAGAAGAGGTGAAACGCGAGGTAGCGGTGTGGGAAGGCAACCCGGAACAGCAGTACTCGCAAGAGGAGTTGCAGCGGATTCTGAACGAAGCGGTTCAAGAATTGAAGCCCGATTTTCGCACCGTTTTCACTTTGCGTGACATCGAAGAATTGAGTACGGAGGAGACGGCCGAATACTTTGGGAATTTCGATTCCAGCCGTGAAGAGCCGGTTATTGCGTGCCCGCTTAGCCCTGCGGGAAAAACTGACCCGCCAGTTTAAGCGGAAAGGGGAAGACGCTTTTGCTTACTTGTAAACAATTCCTGACCGAGTTGAACGATTATCTCGATCCCAACGTCGACCCGGTCACTCAAGGTTCATCTGGAAGCGCACGTCTGCGAGTGCCCGAACTGCTTTGTCATCGTCGATACGACGCGCAAGACTCTTCAGGTATACCGTGGCGTGGAGCCGCAGGAGATTCCGGAAGAAGTCAAATCGCGGCTTTGGAAAGCTCTTGAGCGCAAGATGGCAGCGGAAAGTTAACCCACCAAAAGCCCACCTCGAAACCCAGCCGACGATCCCTTCCTGTAACGCTTCCGTACCAAAACCAGCGAACTCACTGACACAGGCGAACTATAAGCCGAACAATTTCTCCGCGTTCGTGCGCCCGATCTTCATGCGATCCGCTTCCGCGATGCTCGCGTGGTCGAACCATTCGCAGCCTTGAGCGATGTCCTCGAACGGCCAATCGACGCTGAACAGAATGCGATCGGAGCTGACTTCGGTCATCGCGTCGTTGAGCGTCTGCGTGCGGAAATTTCCGCTGGTGGTCAGGTACATGTTATTGCGCAGGAGTCGCCGAGTGGCTTTTTCGCGGGAATTCCGCGCGGCGTTTTGCTGAAGCGATGATCCTCCGCCAGATGTCGTAGGGAATCCGCTTCGCCCAAGATGGCCAAGAATCACCGATCAGCTTCGGATAGCGGTCGAAAATTCCACTCGCCATCAGACGTAGCGCATGAATCGCAGTCTCCACTCGCGATACGACGCATGACGATCCCAAAAACCAAGGGTGCCCGTCGTAATGCTGCGAGCGGCTCGGCAAAGGCTCACGGGGATGCAAATAAAACGGCACGCCGAGCGCCTCGACGGATGCCCAAAACATTCGTATTGCGGCGAGTCGTAGTAGACTCGGCGGAATCCTCACGTCCTTCTGCGTGAATCCGTTCACCAGCGCGCCCTTGAATCCAAGCTCTTTTACGAGCGGTCGAGTTCACGCGACGATTCTCCGGATCTTGCATCGCCAGCGCCGCGAAACCTTGAAATCGCTTCGGCATTTTCAGCGATCTGCCCGGCGAAATAATCGTTCGCTCTGCGCGCCAATTCGATCGCGCGGCGCGTGTCGGGCACAGCGCCTGGATGGCGACCGCGTTGAGCGAGAGAATCATCATCTCAATGCCGTGCTGATCCATTTCGGCCAGCCTCGTCTCGTGGATATCCACCAGCCGATGTTTCATGGTGGGCCAGATATCGGGCGTGAAATAGCGCTCGAATTGTCGATCGTATCGGGCAGGGCGAAATGTTCTTCGAGTACGATTTTGCCTGTCATTGGACTGCTAACTCTCGGTGGTACGCGCTTTCGATCGATTTTCCCGCCAGCCAATCGAGACCGCAGCCGTAGAGTGGATTTTCATATCCGTCAATCCCGGCATGTTCATTTTGATCTTGAAGCCAGATCGGTCTGCAGGTAAGCGAGATGCCGATAGCCAACCGGAACGTCGCGAGGAGCTTTTGATCGAGCTCCAACTTCGCCGCCGGGTCCAGGGGATCCGATTTCAGGTTTTTTGACTTCAGGAAGTTTTGTTAGAGCTGTCTTCAACTCTTTTACTTTGGTTGGATCAATCTGACGATACGTTTTTCGAGCACTTGTAACCATTCCTTCACCCCCAGATGAACTTGCTTACGTTCAAAGTTCTATCATTTTAGCCGTTTCCGTGTCTATTCAAAACCCTTGACGATTTGGAGGGAGGGTTTCACCCTGCCCTGTCTGCAACCGGCAAAGTGCGCCGTTTTCCGCCACCCACCCTACGGGCCTGTTCCTGCCCGTAACGCCGACCCTTTGAAAGACTTTTATGTACAATATCACCCGCTAAAAGCGTATAATATGCCTGTATTCTTACCACATTCCAACCAAGAAAGGCAGCTACAGATGAGTACAAATCTCCCCTCTATCGACCCCGTTGTGCAGTACAGATCGCTCAACGAAGACCTCATCAACTTCCACCGCGAACGAGCCTCGTATCTCAAGGAAATTGACCAAAAGACTGCCTTTACACACTTGCTCGCCGCCGATGCACACCAAAGAGTGGTTGCCCAGGTTCACCCTTCACTCATCGATGGAACAAAGGCATTCGAGGCAAGCATGGCCGCATTTGATGCGGATACAGCCTTGAAGGCCCGCCAGGAAGCCTCCATCGAAGACACACAACACGAAGCGATTGCCGGCGACACTGAAAAGGAAACAATAGCTCTCGCTCTCACGGAAGAACAGGCAAGACTCCTCATCTCTTCCGAGTACCCAAACGACATCCGGGCGCGAACCACCGCCCTCTACAATATCGTTGTCGAAGGTAAATCCGTAGACGTTATGCACGAAAGCGTCGCACTCGACTACGAACACAACATCAAACAGTTCTACGCCGCTCTCGACAGAGACGAAAGACCTGCCCTTGAGCAGAAATTAGCAATACGAAACTTGAAAGTCGAAGAAGCTGGCAAAAAA
>CAVXVL010000045.1:0-149519 GCA_963765085.1 Terriglobia bacterium
ATCGCGGTTGGCGTAGGCTGGTTGGCCGCTTGGCTGTACCAGCGGTATTCCCGTGAAGGTGAACGCTTGGCCCGCGAGGAATAGCGGCAGGCTCTGGAACGAGTACGTGCCACCCGCGCGAAACTGGTCGTCGGTGTTGGACTGCAGCCTGGACGCTGAGATGCCGAACCTGATGCTATGCGCTCCACGCGTCCATAACACGTCGTCAGCTTCCGTGTATCGGTTTTGGATCATGACGAAGGGATCGAAGGTGTCCCCGCCAAGTCCGGAAAGTCCGGTAATCGTGACTTGACCGTCCTGCCGGCCGGCTCCTGGGAAGAACTGAAGCACTGGCACGGACGCAAGCTCGTACGCGCTTGTTCCGGGACGCGAGAAGCTCACGCGCAATACATTCACTAGAGTCGGAGTAAAAATTCGCCGCTCTTCCACGGTTGCAAACTGGGCGTGCGAAGCGTCCTGTTCTGGCCAATTATCCAGAAATCCACTTCCTGTGCCGCCGCCCGCGAAGGGCTCGATCAAATCCGCTTTATCCGACACGTAGCGAACGAACAGCGAATCCTTTTCAGAGATGTTGTAGTCGAAGCGCCCCAAGACGTAATTTTCATGTGACGTCTGATTCGCAACCTCCGTCGCGTGTCCGAGGCTGCTGCTGATGAGGCTCGTGGGTGCGGGGAAGATAGCTAAAGTCTGGGCGATCGCTTGCGCTGTAGCCGGGTTCGTGGCCGTTATCGTGCACACGCCAGGAACATTGCAGGCAGGCACCGTTGCAACTTTAGTCTCTCCAAGCAACTGTTGAAGCCCCTCATAATTTACAAAGAAGAAGGTTTTGTCTTTCTTGATCGGCCCTCCGATACTGCCGCCGAATTGATTTCTGCGGAAAGCCGGAATCGTGTGAGGATCGAAGAAATTTCGCGCGTCCAGAGCGCTGTTACGCAAAAAGTCATAGGCGGAACCGTGAAAGCTATTGGTTCCCGATTTGCTCACTGAATTAATAACCGCTCCGTTCCCGCCGTACTGGGCACCGTATGTGTCAGTGAGGGTTTGAAACTCCCCGATGGCTTCGATTCCGAGTGAGGTGCCGGTGATGGAGCCCATACCTTTATTCCAGAAGTTCTGGAGAGTTTCGTCGTCCAACAGAATTGCCTGCCCCGTGGGCCTTCCTCCCGCTATCGAGTATTCGGGCGCTCTGCCCTGAAAGGCCGACGGGCTATAGGCTGTGATCGACTGCACGCCTGGCGCTAACAGGATTAACTGCTCGAAGTTTCGTCCGTTGAGGGGTAGCTCAGACATTTGCCGTTGGTCTGTCAACGAACCTACGCTCGCGTTCGTCGTCTCGACCTGTGTGACTTCCGCATCGACAGTGACTGTCTGCTGGGATTGCCCAACCGGAAGGGAAAAGTCGATCACCGCTTCTCCGCCAACTGTCAGCGTGATTCCCTTTCGGACAACGGTCTGAAAACCCATTTTTGACGCTTGAGCTTCGTAATTGCCGACGCCCAAGTCCGGAACGCCAAACCGTCCTTGCGGATCAGACTGTGAATTGAGGATCGCGCCGGTTCCGACGTTCTTAATCTGGATCGATGCCTCCGGTATGACGGCACCGGTCGTGTCGGTGACAGTCCCTTGGATTGTAGCGGTGGCGCCCTGTCCCGCGAGGCGCGGAAGTGCCGCCAACATCAGGAAACAAGCGAGGCCTACGCCCTTCAATCGTGTTTGCAGCAGCATATTTCCATGCCTTTCAGACAACTTAGTCAGCGACGTCGATCCAGGACAAGTCCCGCCCGTCGAACCCATCGCTCATGGCCAGGGTCCATGGACGTGGCCTCAACCAACGGTGTTCGAGTCGCAGCGACGACTCGTTTTATCGGTACGCAATAACCCCTAGGCCTAGAATCAATCGCAAGCCTCGTTGATGGTAAGGCGGCCACGGAGAAAGATCAAATTGTTTTTTTCTATGCTTCCAAAGCTAACTACTATCGATTCGCCGGCGGGACAATAGCGTCGAGGCTCGAATTACTGAGCGCGCCTTTGTCGGAAATAACTACAAGGTTCATGTGGTCATCTGGTCGATCGATGCTTCCACGGACCTCATAGGGATAACCAATTTGACAGATTCAATTCGCGCGGCAATGATGTTGTTGGAGTGAAGTGCTCCACAATGCGAAAGAATCAGCCAGCCGATGCGCCGACGCGCCGATCATTCTACGTAGGATTCATATATGCGATTTGGGGAGTGATCACGGCTGCGGTCGCGATCCCGGCGGGGGTGTATCTTTTATTTCCACCGAGCACGCGCAAGGATTCCGACTGGATCGACGCCTCCGACCTGAATTCCATTCCGACGGGAGTGCCGACGGAAGTATCCTTCCAGCACAAGCGCGTCGATGGCTGGAAGATCACGAGCGAAAAGGCGACGGCGTGGATCGTGCGGCCCGACGCGGGCAACGAGGTGATCGCGTTCGCGCCGCAGTGCACGCATCTCGGATGCGCCTATCACTGGGAGGCGCAGGACAAGGCGTTCGTGTGCCCCTGCCACGCTTCTGAATTTTCCATGAGCGGCGTCGTGCTCGCCGGGCCCGCGCCGCGGCCGCTCGACCGGTACGCGGTGAAGGTCGAAGACGGCCGTATTAAGATTGGGTCGCTCGAACCGCATGCGTAAGATTCTCGACTGGCTGGAACATCGCACGGGCCTCGAGACCGCCGTCAAGAGTTTCCTCTACGAAGACATCCCCGCATCGAGCGGCTGGCATCAGGTCATCGGCAGCATGGCCGTGTTCTTTTTCATGATTCAGGGCATCACCGGCGCGCTGCTTGCGTTCAACTACGCGCCGACTCCGGGCGACGCCTACAACAGCGTGCGCTACATCATGACGGAGCTCACCGGCGGCCGCCTGATTCGCGGCCTGCATCACTGGGGCGCCAGCATGATGATCGTCGTCGTCGTGCTGCACATGCTGCAGGTGTTTCTTTTCGGCGCGTATAAAAAGCCGCGCGAAGCGACGTGGATGATGGGCGTCGTGCTTTTATTAGTCACGCTGGGATTCGGACTCACCGGCTATCTTCTGCCGTGGGACAACCGGGCGTACTGGGGCACGGTCGTCACGACGCAGATCGCCGGCGGAGCGCCCGTCGTCGGGCCGTATCTGGTGCGCTTGCTCGGCGGCACGGGAATCGGCGTGGTGACGTTCGCGCGCTTCTTCGCGCTGCACGTCGTTTTACTTCCGCCGATCACGCTGGTTCTGATCGGCATTCACGTGTTTCTCGTGCGCAAGCACGGCGTCGCTCCCGCGGTGGACGATACGTTGCCCAAGCGCAAGTTTTATCCCGAGCAGGTTTTCAAAGACACGGTCGGATTCGCGTTCGCATTTCTGATTCTCTTTTTGATGGCGGTGTTCGTGCAACTGCCGCTCGAAAAGTTAGCCGACCCGACCGACACCACCTATATTCCGCGGCCCGAATGGTATTTTCTGTTTCTGTTCCAGACGTTGAAAGCTTTCAAAGGACCGATGGAAGTGGTCGGCAGCACGGTGCTGCCGGGCCTCGCGGTGCTGGTGCTGTTCTGCGTTCCGTTTATTGATCGCGGACCCGCGGTGCGGCTCGGCAAGCGTATTTTCGCGATCTCGTTTGCGGCGCTCGCACTGCTCGGATGGGGCGGCCTAACGACGGCTGCGATCCTGACGACGCCGAAGAACCCGGTGGGCGGCCGAAGCCCTTCCTTCGATCCCTCGCAGCTCAGCGACTGGCAGCGTTTATCGCCGGCTCAACTGGCCGGACTGACATATTTCCGGAGTGAGAACTGCATCGCCTGCCACGTCGCGCCCGGGAAGAAGGGCGTGGGACCGGATCTCACGCTGATGCCCGCGAATCATCGCAATCCCGCGTGGATGGTGCCGCACTTTAAAGCTCCCGCCGAGGTGGTGCCCGGCAGCGCGATGCCTGCCGTGCGGCTGAAGGATTCCGAGCTGAACGCTCTGTCGCTTTTTGTGCTGGCACTCACGCCCGAGAATTATACGGATCTTATGTCCGCGCCCTTATTCGCGGTTCAGGGCGCGACGCTCTATCAGGACAGCCACTGCAATGCGTGCCACCAACTGCGCGGCAACGGCATGAAGCTGGGACCGGCTCTCGACGGCGTCGGCGACCGCCACGATCGCGAGTGGCTCGAAGCGCACTTCAAAGATCCCAAGAGCTTGTCCAAGGGCAGCAAAATGCCTGCCTACAAATTCGATCCCGAACAGATGGATGCCATCTGCAACTATCTGTTGCAGATGCCCTAGCCCAAAATAGCAAGGCGAAAAAACCTACGCCAGACGCTTTACGGCCTCCCGCGCCAACTCGTGCAGCCCGGAGCCCCCTTGTGCGACATATTGCACGATCTGATCCTTCATACGTCGCTCCCAGAATTTGATCAGGTGGTCGGTGATGCCCGCGATGGCTTCCTCGCGGGGATAGCTCGCAAAGAACAACGCGATCTGGTTCGCGTTATGGACCATAGTGCTGGCTTTCATTTCTGTTTCAATCGCTTACTCGTCCGCTGGTTACCTCGGTCAAGATTTGGGTGGTCTGTTTGCGCGTCTCGCGATAACGCTCCTGCCACTCGGACACTTTTCTCGCTGGAGTGACCTGCACGGCCGTGACCTTGTATTCCGGGCAACCCGTCGCCCAGTCGCTGAATTCGGTCGTCACAACGTTGGCTCCGGTGAACATGTGGTGGAAGGTGGTGTAGACCACGCCGGGTTGCATGCGCTCTGAAATGTGGGCTTTCAAGGAAGTAGCGCCTGCACGGCTGGTGAGCGAGACGAGATCTCCTTCGTTTATGCCGCGATTTTCCGCGTCCCAAGGATGGATCTCGAGAATATCCTCCGGATGCCAGACGTTGTTTTCGGTGCGAGCCGTCTGCGCACCGACGTTGTACTGCGTCAGGATGCGCCCGGTAGTGAGTATCAGCGGAAAGCGGCCCGTCGTGCGCTCTTCGGTCGGTACGAACTCGGTGATCATGAATCGGCCCTTGCCGCGTACGAATCCATCGATGTGCATGATCGGCGTGCCTTCGGGAGCCTTTGCATTGCACGGCCACTGCACACTGCCCATCTCGTCGATCTTCGCGAAGCTCACGCCGGTAAACGTCGGAGTTAACCGCGCGATCTCATCCATAATCTCCGAAGGATGTTCGTAGTTCATCGGATAGCCAAGCGCTTCGGAAAGCTTAATCGTAATCTGCCAATCTTCCAGACCCGCCATCGGCGGAATGGCCTTGCGCACAGGGCTGATCCGACGTTCCGCATTTGTGAAAGTACCGTTCTTTTCGAGGAAGGAAGAACCGGGAAGGAAGACGTGCGCGTAGCTCGCCGTTTCGTTCAGGAACAAATCCTGAACCACCACGCACTCCATCGCAGAGAGCCCCGCAGTCATATGTTGTGTATTGGGGTCGGATTGAACGATGTCTTCACCCTGAATGTATATGCCCTTGTACGTGCCGTCGATCGCCGCGTCGATCATGTTCGCGATACGCAGCCCGGGCTCGCCTTGCAAAGTTACATTCCACGTTTTTTCGAAACTTTGGCGAACGGCGTCGTTAGAGACGTGGCGGTAGCCGGAGAACTCGTGCGGGAACGAACCCATATCGCAGGAGCCTTGCACGTTGTTCTGGCCGCGCAACGGATTCACGCCCACTCCGCGCCGGCCGATATTGCCCGTGACCATAGCGAGGTTGGCCATGCCGATCACCATAGTGGATCCCTGGCTGTGCTCGGTTACACCCAGACCGTAGTAGATGGCCGCATTGCCTCCGGTCGCGTAGAGCCGGGCAGCGCCGCGCACGTCGGCCGCGGGAACGCCGGTATGCTGTTCGACGGCTTCGGGCGAGTTCCGCTCCTCCGCGACAAATTTGCGCCACAGGTCGAACGCCGCCAGATCGCAGCGTTCCTTCACGAATTCCTCGGCGGCCAGTCCTTCCGTCACGACCACGTGCGCGAGAGCGTTGATCATGGCGACATTGGTGCCGGGCCGCAACGGTAGATGATAGTCCGCCTCAACGTGCGCCGATTTGACCAGATCGATGCGGCGTGGATCGACGACGATCAACCGCGCTCCGGCGCGCAGCCGCCGCTTCATCTGCGAAGCGAATACCGGATGAGCGTCCGTCGGGTTGGCTCCGATAATGATGATGACATCGGCTTGTTCCACCGAATCGAAATCCTGCGTTCCGGCCGAAGTGCCAAAGGTATTGCTCAAACCGTAGCCGGTGGGCGAATGGCAGACCCGGGCGCAGGTATCGACGTTGTTGTTTCCGAACGCGGCGCGAATCATCTTCTGGACGAGGTATGTCTCTTCGTTCGTGCAGCGCGAAGATGTAATCCCGCCGATCGAGTCCCGTCCGTATTGAGCCTGAATGCGCCTGAACTCGCCGGCGGCGTATCCGATGGCCTCTTCCCAACTCACTTCGCGCCACGGATCGGTGATTTTGGCGCGGATCATGGGCTTCAGGATTCGGTCGCGATGTGTTGCATAACCCCAGGAAAACCGGCCCTTGACGCAGGAATGGCCGTGGTTCGCTTTCCCATCCTTGTACGGCAACATACGAACGATTTCGTTGCCCTTCATCTCCGCCTTGAAGGCGCAGCCCACGCCGCAATAAGCGCAGGTGGTGACGACGCTATGTTCGCCCTGCCCTCTCGCAATGAGAGTTTTTTCCGTCAGCGTGGCCGTGGGGCAAGCTTGTACGCACGCCCCGCAGGAAACGCATTCCGACTCCAGGAACGGTTTGTCCCCGCCGAGATTTTTGACGCGAAACCGCGCCCGTCAACGGTCAGCGCAAATGTCCCTTGGACTTCCTCACAGGCGCGAACGCAGCGCGAGCACACGATGCACTTGCCCGGGTCAAACGTAAAATACGGATTGGATTCGTCTTTTTCGGCGCTTTTGAAGTGATTCTCTCCGTCATAGCCATAACGGACTTTTCGCAGTCCGACCACTCCGGCCATATCCTGGAGCTCGCAATTCCCGTTTGTCGCACAGGTCAGACAATCCAACGGATGGTCGGAAATGTACAGCTCCATGACGCCGCGCGCAGTTTCGCCAGCTTCGGCGACTGCGTTTGTACCCGCATGCCGGGCTCGACCAACGTCGTACAGGACGCGGGCGTGCCGCGCCGTCCTTCGATTTCGACGAGGCATAGGCGGCAGGATCCAAAGGCGTTCAAGTTATCGGTTGCGCACAGTTTCGGTACCTGGACTCCGGCTAAAACTGCCGCGCGCATGATCGACGTACCCGTAGGTACCGTGATGGGCTTTCCGTCAATTTCGAGCCCCACGCTCCCGTCGCTATCGGATCCCGGTGTGCCATAGTCGATTTCTTGGAGAAGTGCCATTGCGTTCACCTACGGTTTTGCGCGGTCCATTTTACACGGTCGATGGTTTCGAAAAATCTTCAGGGAAATGCCGAATCGCGCTCAGGACCGGATACGGCGTCAGTCCCCCCAGCGCACAAAGCGAACCATCCTGCATCAATTCGCACAGATCATCGAGCAATTCAAGATTCTGCGTTCGATCCTGACCAGCAACGATGCGGTCGATTACTTCGACGCCTCGCGTCGATCCAATCCGGCAAGGCGTGCACTTTCCGCAGCTCTCGATGGCGCAGAACTCCATCGCAAATCGAGCTTGCTTGGCAAGATCGACCGTATCGTCAAAAACGACGACACCGCCGTGGCCGAGGAGCCCCTTCTGCGCGGCGAAGGCCTCATAATCGAGCGGCGTATCCAGCAAAGACTCGGGGAAGTACGCGCCGAGAGGTCCGCCCACTTGTACGGCCCGCAGCGGTCGTCCGGTGGCGGTTCCTCCTCCGAAATCGTAGATGGCTTCGCGGAGCGTTAATCCGAAGGCTTTCTCGACCAAGCCGCCGTGCTTCACGTTGCCTGCGAGTTGAATAGTCAGCGTGCCCCGCGACTTGCCCATGCCGAATTCACGATAGAAATCAGCGCCCCGATCGAGGATGATCGGCACCGTGGCGAGCGAGATCACATTGTTTACGACCGTGGGTTTGCCGAAGAGCCCTTGTATAGCAGGCAGCGGAGGCTTGTAGCGGATCTGCCCCCGTTTGCCTTCCAAACTTTCAAGCAGCGACGTTTCCTCACCGCAAATGTATGCTCCGGCGCCGAGGCGGACGTCCATGTTGAAACTCTTGCCGCTGTGGAGAACATCGTCGCCCAAATAGCCGTTCTCGCGCGCGATCTCAACTGCACGCAAAAGCGTTCGAAAAGCGCGAGGATACTCGGATCGGATGTAGGCGTAACCCTTCGTCGCGCCCACCGCCATCCCGGCAATAATCATGCCCTCGATCAAAACGAAAGGGTCGCCTTCCATAATCATGCGATCCGCAAAGGTCCCGCTGTCGCCTTCGTCGGCATTACACACAACGTATTTCTGATCGGCGATCTCCTTATGCACGGTGCGCCACTTGATACCAGTTGGAAATCCCGCGCCCCCACGCCCTCGCAACCCTGAGCCGGCGACCGTCTCAACAATGGCTTCCGGCGATGAGTTTAGTGCATGAGTTAAGCCGCGCCAGCCGCCGTGGTCCGCGTAATCGGAGAGCGAAAGCGGATCGGTGATACCGCATCGAGCGAACGTCAGCCGTTCCTGTCGCTTCAAATATGGAATATCTTCGGTGGGCCCTAAGCAAAGGGGATGAGAATTGCCCTCAAGAAAGCCCGAGCGTAGCAACTCCGGAATCACGCTCGCCGTAATCGGTCCATACGCGATCCGTCCGGAAGCAGTTTCGACTTCGAGCAACGGCTCCAGCCAACACATTCCGCGAGACCCGGTGCGAATGGTGGCGACGTCCGGTCGGTGCTGCGAAAGCGCACGGGAGACTGAGTCTGATCCGACTGAAAGCGCCGACGTGTCGCACGACAGGTAGACCTTCATTCGGATTTCTCAAGACCGTCGATCACGACATTCAGCCCACCCTCTGACAGACGACCGTATACGTCACCGTCTAACATGATCGACGGCGCTAACGCGCAGTTCCCCAAGCAGAAAACGGGTTCGACGGAAATCTCGCCATCTTCAGTTGTCTGACCGAGCTTCACCGCAAGGCGGTTTTCCATACCGCTAATCAGCTCTTCACAGCCCATGGATTGGCAGGCCTCGGCACGACAGATCCTGAGCACATGACGTCCGGGTGGGACGATTCGAAAATCGGGATAGAAACTAACCACTCCATGAATTTCAGCCTGTGACAGATTCAGCGCGTCTGCGATGAGCGGGACGGCGACCTTGTCGATATAGCCGAATTCCTCTTGGAGCGCATGCAAAATCGGGAGCAAGGCACCAGGTAGGCGCTGCAAATCCGCGATCACGGTGATGCAACGCCGCAGGTCCCATGCTTTCGTATTCATTTGACTTCACTTCAGCGTGTCCTCTTCTACGAGGCTCGTCAAATAGAAAGGTTCTATCGCTGGAGAGCCAGTCTCTATCTGCTCGCTTCTCACACAATAGGCCCGATTCGATGGCTTGATAGGCGCCTCCTATATCACACATCGTAGTTTCTATTTGACTCATGCAAGGACCGGTGCGAATCTTGGCTTGGTGATCGAGGAAGTTCATCTGCGTGACGGTTATGACGTCGGGGCGGCGCCGCGCTCCGTGCCTTCCTCTCTCACCATCCCTACTTCGACACGTGAAGAGGATGTGTTTTCGTCGATGGTGCTTCGCATCCTCCCGAGCTGGCGAACGGAAATGGTCGCGCGGAAGAAAGCGGTCATCATCTCGACTTCCTGTCTCATAGTCCTTCTTCTGATGGTGCCAGTCGCCGCTGGACATGATGTCATTACGACGAAGATTACGTTTGATCGCGAAATCATCCGTCTCTTCGACGCTCATTGCAACACGTGCCACCGCGAAGGCGGATCGGCATTTTCTCTCGCGACTTACCAGGAGGCTCGTCCGTGGGCGAAGGCAATCGGGGAGGAGACTCTTCAAAGAAGAATGCCCCCATGGGGTGCCGTTAAGGGTTTCGGCGACTTTCGGAATGACCAGGGCCTCACGCCAGAGCAACTCGAACTAATCGTGGACTGGGAAGAGGGAGGCGCGCCCGAAGGTGAGCCAAAAGACCTCCCGGTATCGGAAGCTCGCTTTCCAGAATCAGGGTTGGCAATCCGGCCGGCCGACGAAATCCTGGTTCGTGGGGAGGTAACCCTTCGCGATCCCGTCAGACTGGGTGGATTATGGCTCAATCAAGCCGCGGACGGCACATCGTTTCAATTGACGGCCGAACTGCCCGACGGCAGCGTGTACCCCCTGCTCTGGATACAGAACTATCAGATGAAGTTCAACCATCCATTTATTCTTAGAACGCCTCTTGATTTGCCAACGGGCACAGCGTTGAGAGGTTTGCCTGCAACGGTTGGCCTTGGGCTAATACCGGCGGCGGACATTCCACCGGCTCCGAAACCGCCAGTCCGGTCGATGCCGCAAAACATGACGAGCTTGAAGTGATTCTCTACATGGAGGAGGTGCAGCTGTGAAGTGTCTGTTGATGAGGCGTCAGTTTTGCGCGCTCTTGGGTGGGGCGGTCGGCAGTAAGGTTTGGGCTCAAGACATTGTCTATCAGTGCCCCATGGATCCAGAGGTGCGATCGAACGTTGCAGGCGTGTGTCCCCGTTGCGGCATGAAGTTGAGATCCGGGATCCCAGATCCCGTCGAGTTTCCGATGGATCTCTCGATCACCCCGCGAAACGTGCACCCCGGCGAAAGCGTAGAACTCGAATTCAGCGTCCTCGATCCGGAGAACAACAAGCTCATAGAGCACTTTCAGATCGTGCACGAGAAGCTTTTCCACATGTTCGTGGTCAGCCAGGATATGAACTTCTTCCTGCATGATCACCCGGTCTTCGGAGCAGACGGGAAGTTCCGCTATGCGCTCGCCTTCCCGCGCCCCGGCCTCTATCGCATCCTCGGAGACTTCTATCCTGATGGTGCGACGCCTCAGCTCATCTCGAAGACCGTCATTGTCGCCGGGAATTCGCAGGCTGCCCCGCCACTAAAGCGCGACTATTCGACGAAGAACTCGGGCAACATGCAGGTTTCGCTGGTGACTGATCCTCCCGAGCCAATCGCGGGGACCAAGACCATGATGTTCTTTACGTTGGACCCCGCCGTCGGGATAGAGAAGTATATCGGCGCGTGGGGGCACATGCTCGCTGCGAGTGATGACCTCATCGACCTCATTCACACGCATCCCTTCATCGCGGACGGCGGTCCAAATATGCAGTTCAACGTTTATTTTCCGCGAGCGCGCAACTATCGGGTGTGGGTTCAGTTCCAACGTATGGGCGTAGTGAATACGGCTTATTGGGATGTTCCGGTCCACGATCTTGGATAAGAGCATCCGTATGCACCGCACGTGGTAGGTGACGTGGAAGATTGCGACCCAAGGGTGACAACCGAGTGACAACGTCGGGAATCTGTGGTGGCTTTGGCGAACGTTTAGCGATACCAACTGAACGCAACTGCTATTACTTGGACTCAACTGAACCGAACTGAACTGGCGGTTGACACCTTCGATTCCCGTTAGCGAATTCCAATCGCGAATAAAGGAACATGGCATCTCGATTACAAGCCGAGGACGGAAACGAGCTTGAGTAGTTGCTACGAGCCTTTTCACGAGGTATCTCGAGGTTTCTTGGTCCTGTTGTCGCGACGTCACCCCGCCGTTGAGTTCGCTCTTCTCCTAAGGAACACATCGAGTCACTGGCTGAGCAGGCACGATGTCGAAACCGAGTTTGCGAGCACGGCTTCGGAGGCTGATTTCTTGCCGATGCAGGTTATGGGCTTCGTGTTTGGAAAAGACAGTTTCATCATAGGCGTGCCGTGTCGAGAGCAGGTGGAAAATGATCCGCGCGAGTTTATGGGCGGCGGCGGTGATCGCCTTAGGCGTTCCCATTTTCGCGCGCAAGCGACGGTAGTAGACCCCGAGGTAAGATCGGCTCCGGTGTAGGGATTGGGAAGCCATTCGCAGCGCGCCCGCAAGTCGATTCTTTACTGAACGAGTGTGGACTGAGAGCACTTTCCCCCCGCTGATGCGATTGTCCGGACAAAGCCCTAACCAGGAGGAAAACGCTGTCGCGTTGGGAAATCTGGAAGGTCCGGGCCGACTTCAGCAAGCAGTGTGTGGGCGGTGAGAGTGTTCACTCCGGGAATCTGCGTCAAGTCCACGCCGAAAATCCGATATAGTTCGGTCCGAAGGTCAAACCGGATTTCGTTACGACGCGGTTTATGGCGGTCTTTCGGTTGGGGTAGCGGCGATGCCGCCGGATCAATTTTTGACTCAAATGCCGCGAGATATTCCTGAATCTCAATGTCGCGGTGCCGAAGATCAAGATGCTCGCGTCGCGAAAGCCTGGCGAGCCGCATCCGTTTTAGATCGGCAGGGAAGCCATCGCGCGCTCTTTCATCGCTGGCCAGGAATGCGCTGAAGCCGCGAAGCTAAGGTTTGCGGACGCGCAGTAGCTGCCTGGCCGCCGCGGTAATCTCCTTCGACATGCGATGATCAAGCCGACTTCGGCTTTACCGGGATCAACACCAACCGTCCCGTCTCAAAACAGGCGCTGACGGTAGAAGTGTAACTGGAGACGGCCAGGGAGTCTGCCGTAAGGAGCTACGCTGCTTAATCGTAACCGTCGAATGTCCGCCGATTGGCCGACCCGTTATGAGGTATTATCGTCCGTGCGGTTATGGGACGCGGTTTGTCGTTCCTCTCCGCGCAATCCCGATAAATGCTGATTCTGTCGAGGTTGCGAAACCAAGTGACGGCCTAAGCGATTTACGATTTTGCCCTCTCGCTTTTTCTCCGATCCTCCGTCAGAGCGTCGTAGATGGCTGCCAATTCCTGGAATACCGCAAGTGGAAGGAGACGAGGTCTCAGGTCCTCGCCGGCTATCAGCTTCCGCACCCACGTCGTCCAGAAATTCCACCATTCGTCCGTGTGAGGCGCGAATCCGCTGCCGTCCGTTGTAATGGCCAGCTGAGCTTCCAGTCTGGAAAGGCGCTGATGCAGATTGCCTCGTTTCATTTATCCCTCGCTTCGCTGTGGAGTTCTCGCCGCTGCGACTACTTCTTGCTGGCAGCCGCCCGGGACCGTGTTTCGTCATAACTTCGTCCGACCCAAATCACTGGCTTTTCTTAGCGGCCTCGGCCGCCTGCTCCAAAGCCGCCAAGCGCGCCTCGATATCTTCGATCTCGATGGCTTTCGACGTATGGTTCAAAATGCTGTCCGAAGCTCGTACTTTAGTCGCCGGGGGCGTCGCCGCATCGAGCATGACTTTGCCGAGCGTCGAAACCGCGGCGCTTGACAGGTAATGCAACCGCGCAATCGATTGATCGTAGGCCGCCCGCTTTGCGGTACGGTAGGCGGCATTGAACTCTGACTCCTTCATCCAGCGGTGGAGAGTTCTGACGCCGATACCCATCGCCCGGGCAGCTTCCTCAACACTGCGGTGAGTGAGAAGAGCCACGATGGCTTCTTCCTGCTTACGGCTAAGTTTCGGGCTAGATGCTGCCATTTCCTGCCATCCAGTGCCATCGGCAGGCGGTCGCATCGCCAAACCTTCGCCGCGGCCAATCAGAATCCGCTTGCTTGTGAGGGCGACCAGAGTGATTCATGTGATCGCGGAAACCACCGCCAAAGGAGAAACCACCATGAAAACGATCGCTGAAGAAACGGAAAACACCCAAGCCGAAGCTACCAACGAACAGCCGAAGGCCACGAAAAAGGCCACAGGTGCGAAACGTGCGCGCAACGTCGCGTCGAAGAAGGGGAAGGCGGCGAAGGCTACCAGCGCTGGGAAGAAAGCGCCCAAAGGAGGCAGGAAAACCACCGGCACGCGGGAGGGCAGCAAGACCGCCGCAATCCTGGAATTGCTGCAGCGGCCCGGCGGTGCTACCTCCAAGGAACTGCTCAAGGCGACGGGCTGGCAGGCGCATTCCGTGCGCGGATTCATAAGCGGCACGCTCGGGAAGAAGCTGGGGCTGACTGTTGTATCCACCAAGGGTGAAGACGGCGAGCGCAGCTATTCCGTCAAGGGTTGATCTAAACTCAGCCCGCCTCCTTCGGCCGCCGGATTCAATTTCGGCGGCTTTTCTTGTCTCTGTTCCGCTTCGAGGAGTCGCCATTCGGCGTGCCAGTCTGAGAGCGCCAAGAGCAGTCCCGACAGGTCCGCGTTGCCCGCGAGGATCTCCGCTTCGATCGCCGCGATCTCGCGTTTGCAGCGCTCGATGGGCGAGTCGTCCATTCACGCCGTGACTCCCGCGCGCTCCAGCGCGACTTCGTCGAACGACCGGCCGCCTTCCAGGACAGCCTTTTTGCCGGTGTGATCCTGGTAACGTCGTACGATGCAATCGGCGTATTTCGGGTCGAGTTCCATAAGCCGCGCCTTGCGGTTGCGCCGTTCGCACCCGATCAGAGTGGAACCCGAGCCCCCGAACAGGTCCGCGACGACGTCACCTGACTTGCTGCTATTGAGCAGTGCGCGTTCCACCAATTCGACCGGCTTCGCCGTTGGATGGATGCGGTTTGCCGCTGGCTTCTTTTCATTCCATAACGTGGATTGCGATTTGTCGCCATACCAGGGATCTTTTTCGCCGGCGACGTGGCAGTAGAACATCGGCTCGTGCTGAAATTTGTAACGGCCGAATCCCCAGGCAAACGCGTTCTTGCGCCCAGATGATCTGGCAACGAACCTTAAAGCCCGCGGCTTCGAGTGCGTCCTGAAACTCGCGCTGCCACGACGAGGAGTGGCACACGTACATCGAGGCGCCGGACTTGACGATGGTTCGGTACGAGCGGAACGAAGCCTCTAGGAACTGCTTGAACTCGCCGGCGGACATCCGGTCGCCTTTGATCTTGAGGCGCTCTTCCGTGTAGCCTTCATAATCCACGTTATATGGTGGGTCACTGAACACGAGATCCGCCGCCTCGCCGGCCATCAATCTCGCAACGTCCTCCGGCTTCGTGGCGTCGCCCACGAGCAACTGGTGGCTGCCGAGAATCCACAGGTCTCCGAGAGCGGACGTGGGCGCTGCCGGAAGTTCCGGCACCGCATCTTCGTCGGTAAGGCCTTCCGTGGCATCTTGAGCCGCGAGCAGTCGGGCCAGCTCCTCATCCTCGAAGCCAATGAGGCGGACGTTAAAATCCTCCTCTTGCAGAGCCGCGAGTTCGGCCCGGAGGATGTCGTCGTCCCATCCGGCATTCAGCGCGAGTTGATTATCCGCGATGATGTACGCGCGTTTCTGCGCGTCCGTCAGGTGGTCGAGGACGATAACCGGCACTTCGGCCAACTGCAACTTGCGCGCCGCGAGGAGCCGCCCGTGGCCAGCGATGATGCCCGCCTTGGTGTCCACCAGGATGGGGTTATTAAAACCGAACTCGGCGATGCTCGCGGCGATCTGCGCGATCTGCGCGTCCGAATGCGTTCGCGGATTGCGCGCGTATGGGATGAGTCTGTCAATCGGCCAATGCTCGATGCGCTGGGCCATAGGATTAGTAGGCACACCAACCCTCCAAAAGTGATCTTGGAGGTCCTTCGTAAGGTGCGCTTTTTTGCGCTGGCCAAGCGAACCGACCTGTTGATCAATCTTACGCTAACGACCGCGTTTTGAAAACAAGCAAAATTCGACGACGAAAGCCTCTCCGAAAGAGTCCCGGTGTGTCCCAGTCGTGTCCTGGTTGGCCGACGTTGTGGATGTATGTGGCCTGGAATACCTTGTCCCAACGTCCCAGTCTGTCCCACTAGGTCACACATTCATAGCATTGTGCTTCGCATGTGCTCCTTACACGTGTGTGCAATTCGAGTGGGACAGCTGGGACACCGGGACAGAATGCTCCGAACCAATCGGATGCAAGGTCCCAGTGCTTCACGAATGCGTGGGACACCGGAGGCCTGGACCGGGACAGTATCTCCATCCTCGATGGCCGCCTTCGTCCTTTGGGGCGCGTTTTCTTGTCCACCCGATTGCACGAAGGCAACGGGCAATCCGGATCTTGTCGCCTTGGGTCCAGTCGCGGGGTTCTTTTCCGAGACAATTCCCCAGGATCTGGTCGACGGTAACGTACTCGCGGTCCCCTGCCCACTGGGCTATTAAAGTTTGCCACGTGTCTTCGTCGTAACGCTCTTGCTGCTCCTCCGCCGCGGAAACACTCAGTTCGGCGGAATCGAGCCACCAGGTCTCGCCCGCTCGAAACCGCGCGACGGCCTCGGCCCAGAGCTGATCGCGATCTCGGCGAAGTTCGTTGATCCTAATGTTGCCGCATCGCACTGGCCAGAATCGTCGGCCTCCTGTTTCGTCCCTGAGGTAGATGTCGTGATTCACGGTGCCGGCGAAAACGCTCTCTCTGGGCACCTCAATTAAATGCCGGCCGTAAGGCGGTCGGTAACGATCCGTCGAGCGGCTCATGAACGCTTTTGTTCGGCTCGCTTCGGTTCGGCTCATCGCGTCTAACTCGGCCAGTTCAATAAGCCATACTCCACGAACTTGCATGGCCGCGTCCTTCGTGCCCAGATCAGAGATTTCATCGGTGAACCAGGGTTGAGCCAGCGCTCTCAGCGCGGTACTTTTGAGCAACCCCTGGGGGCCTTCGAAGACTAAACAAGTGTCGTTTTTGCAACCGGGCTTAAAGATCCAGCCACTGCCCCGATCAGCCACTTGGCTCCGACAGCTCGGGCGTAGTCAGAAGGCTCTGTGCTGATGTAAAGGATCAGCCAATCGTCAATCCGCTGGATCCCATCCCACACCAACCCGCTCAGGTATTCACGGATGGGATGGAATGGGGATTCACGGGCGACCGTCTGGACAGCCTGGCCCGCGATTTCTTTGGTGACCATGATGCCCTGCTGTTGCATCCATGCCGCCGTGCGAACGTCGTCTTCATCGCGCCACGCGAAAGAGGCCTCGCGCGAGTCCCAGGGCGGTGCTGCTTTCGCAACTACGCGCAAGGCGCTTTCGTCGAAGTGTAGAACGCCGCGCCATTCTGGAGCGTATCGAAGTGCGACCAGAACGTTTTGGAGACAAGCAACCGGAGTTCGCTTCTGATTCCTGATTAATTGACCCTGCCAATTAACGGTGGATTCGGCGAACGGCTGATCTTCGAGCGTTCCAACCTCCGCTAACCAGTCGGGCGTAGTCATGGGTTCTGCGCTCATGCTGCCCCCCAGCGCCGCGAACTCTTAACAATTCGGACAATGTTCTCCGGCGGCCCGGGGCGCTCGCATTGTCGTGCATTTATGATTTGGAGGCACGCTTCGATTGCTTCATCGCAGACTAAGCGCGCGCGGAGCGTACCGGCAATCGATACAAGGGTGTTGTGCTGACTCCCATGCGGGATGCGGCCGCCTTGGAGGGGCTGCAGTTTCCACTTCCCTGCTTTCCTGCCCGCCAAGCGGCCGTATAAATCTCTCAGATCCTCAGCGTGGTTTTCGATCTCCAAGGGGGCTCCTCGAAATACCCGCCCGGTCACCGCAAAATAACGGGCGTGATCGTACATCTCGATTTGCCCGTCGCCGACGCGTACACCTCCGAGATTCGCGGGTAGCGACCCGCCGGCCCAAATCTTCAGGCCCGTCCCACTCGGAGAAATCTCCATGTAGGTGTCGCTGAACCTCTGGACAATCCCGTGAGCCCACGATTTGAGATGACCGGCCGAATCAAGTGCATCGTCGAGGTCGACCCCGCAAAACGGATCGTTGTAGGAAAACACGAAGCCCAGGCCCGCATACCCGTCCGGAGTGCGTTGCCATTCGTGGGTGACGGCTTCGAAGCTCGCCCAAGTGGACGAGTGGGTGCTGCTGGCGCGCCGGCGACCTAGCTGATAGGGAACTTTCGTCGTCTGTCCATTCCGTACTTCGTATCGCCACAGGACCCATTGGTCGCGCTCGCGGAGGTCATCGGGGACAAAAATTTCAGTTTTCGACCCGCGGGCGGAGGAAGTCGACTGATTCATACGGTTTCCTCCGGGAAGCTGCGGCGGACTATAAGCCGGCGAGGCACGCCATCGTGCACGACAATTTTTTCGAGGAGACCATTCTTTACGGAGTCAATCTGACATAGGAGCCTGCAGGTCTCTTCGGGTAGCACAAAGTCCGAAAGACCAAGCTCCGCACGTTGCGATGCATCGCTGTCCAATCTGACATCAACGCTCACCGTCGGAGGACCGTCGAAGCAGATTTCACCATCAGCGACACGCACGTTCAGGATTGAGCCGTAGTTGACCCGCTGACAACAGCGGATCAGGATTTGCCGCGGCCTGGAAAGCTGCAAAAATCTCCTCGTTTGCATTGCTCAGGTCTCCACAAATGGAAAAGCCCGCGCAGCCATTGACGGCGCAGGCTAAATTCGAACTCTGATCCAAAGGAAAAGCGCCGCTGTTTGGCGGCACCTGGGCTTATATCGCTAGGGCGGCGAACCAGTGTGCACAACCGGCGACGGCAATCCCGATGCTACATTTCTAAGTGTGCGCTGCCACTGCGCTGCCACGTCGGACTTTCATAGCGCCCTTCGGCAGCATCCGCTAATACAGGGTGAACGTAGACTCAAACACTTGGACTCAACTGAACCGAACTGAACTGGCTCTTGGCACGTTCGATTCCCGTTAGCGCTACCAATTCTTCATAGACTTACAGCGTTTGTGATCACACCTGATCACACATTTTCGGAATTCTTCTTGGCCTCGCCCCGAGTTCCCCACCTGATGAGCTGTCGCCGGTGCTTACACTGCTGGGAGACAGGGCTTCGAGAATCCGGCAATCCGCTATAGTCCGGTTACCCGGGCACTGGCGGTTGATCCGGCGTAATTCGGCGGCTAGTCTTGCCAGGTCTGCAATCTTCCGTTCGATATCCTCTACGTGCTTCGCTGTGAGCCGATCGACGCCGGAGCAATCGCGCGTACCTTCAACGGAAAGGCGCAGGAGCTCGCGCACCTGATCGAGAGTGAAGCCGAGATCCCGGCATCGGCGAATGAACCGTAGCCGGTGGACGTGCTCTCGTTTGTACGTGCGGTAGTTTCCATCGCTGCGGGGCGGCTCCGGCATCAGCTTGACCTTCTCGTAGTAGCGCACCGTTACGACCTTCATTCCCGCCGCCTTCGCCAAAGATCCGATACGCAGCCTTCCGTCGATGTTCATCAGCTTGACCCTATAGTTACTATAGGCTTCATCCTGAAGCAGTGAGGAAGAGAAATCTTGCGGCGTTCGGCGTCTTGCTTTTTTGTCCGGCATACGCCTTCGGGCAATCTGTCGACAACGAGCCCGAGCCTGTTGCCGTCGTCGAGCTTGGCGGGGCCGCGGGCTGGAGCATCGTCAGCGGAGCTTCGAGCTTCGGACCCACGGCCGCAATCGAAGTCACGCCGATAGAGAAGTGGCTGGAGCTTGAGGCAGGTATCACATCGCTCTTTGCCCGGCACTCGACAGAATGGGATGCCGATCTTCTCTTCAAGAAGCCGTGGACGCTCTCGAAAAAGGTAGAGTTCATGTTCGGCATAGGGCCGGAGTGGGTTCACACCAGACAGCACGGCCTCACAGGGAATTCAGTCGCCGGCGAAGCCGTCCTGGACTTCATGTTCTGGCCATCCGTCAAGCGGCGATTCGGCTGGTATCTCGAACCCGGTTACGAATACAGTTTTGGCCGCGGGCACGAGAAGTCTGTAGGCATAAGTTTCGGCCTGTTGATCGCGATTCCGAAGCGCTGATGGATTACCGTTCAGGGTGAACGGTCTCAGGCGGATTTCCGCTTCCGCGTAGGCTTTGCGGGCCTGCCCTGCTTCTGGAACTTTTCCCACGCATCGGCGGCGAGATCATCATGGCCTGGCATCGCGTGAGCATAGACGGTCGCCGTCACATGCGGGTTGGTGTGGCCGAGGCGCTCCAACCTGAGACACCGCGTCGGCGGCATGTCGCGAACCCAAGGCCATACTTTGCGCCGAAAATGAATCCGCCCTTTTTCATGCCGGGAATGACAACGACGCAGTGCGCCTTATCGAGCAGATCTTGGGGGATGCCTTTGTCGGAAGCTTTCATCATGTCGGTCAGCGTTTCGGCCGAAGCATCCAGCCTGTCATCGACCTTGATTTCTTTCGCCGCGAAAGCGGCGGTGCTAAGGGAACTGGCAATTGCCAGAACCCCCATACGGTTTGTCAAATTCATCTTCATAACAGGTTGCCTCTTCGTCTTTCGTTCTTTGGGCCACGCCTGCGTTTGCTCTCGGTCGCTGCCATTTCAGGCCGGCGCACCGAAGTTGCACCGGCGACGAAATCCTTGATAAAAATCTAGATCGCCGACATCAAGGCGATCGTTCCGACAAGCACCAGCATGCCGCTTGTGCGAATTCACGCATCATCGAGTTCACGGTGTTTAAAAAATGCCCAATGCTTGCAGGCATTGGCTCGAATAACTTCCACGATTGTTTCGGGATGAAGTTCTCATGCCCGGCTCCGTTGGTCTTCCGGCGTGAACAGGCGGAACGCCCGCATGATCGCGATCTATGTTTCTTACCGTCGGTCCGCTGCTCAGCGAAGCACGTCGCGGGAAGAAGGGAGCTGGGATGCCTGCCATCCCCCGCCCAGGGCCTCGACCAGGGAAACGCTCGCGACTTTGCGGCGGGCGAGAATGTCGACCGCGGTCAACTGATTCTGCAGCGCGCTGGTCTGCGCCGTGATCACCTGCAGATAGTTCGTGAGGCCTCCACGATATTGGTCGGTCGAGATATCGAGCGACTGTTGCGCGAACTTGACCGCGCGGTCCGTGATCTCCGCTTCTTCGGAGAGGATGCGCAACTGCGCCAGGCTGTCCTCCACCTGCTGAAATGCCGTCAGCACGGTCTGACGGTAGTTCGCGACGGTGGCGTCGTAAGCCGCTTGTGTCAGCTTGACCTGAGCGCGGCGCTTGCCCGCATCGAAGAGCGTCTCCGCCAACTGCGGCCCCACGGACCAGAAGCGGCTTGGCCAGGTGAACAAATCGAGGATCGCCGTGGTTTGCAATCCGGCGCTCGCACTGAAGGCCAAGGTCGGATAAAACGCTGCCTGGGCGATTCCGATCTGTTCGTTGGCGGCCGCGACCTGTCGTTCGGCGGCGGCTATGTCGGGCCTCCGCTCCAGCAAAGTGGAAGGAAGGGCGATCACGGATATGGGTGGCACGGACTGATTCGACACATAAGGAATGGACAAATCGGAAGGCGGCTTCCCCGTCAGGACGGCGATTGCGTGTTCGAATTGGGCACGCTCAACCCCGATTTCGACCAATTGCGCGCGCACAGTTTCCAGTTGTGTTTGCGCTAAGGCCACATCGCCCATCGACGCGACCCCGCCGTCGAATCGATTCTGCGTCAACTCGACATACTTCTCGTACGAACTCACAGTGGCCGTCAGCAATACGCGCGCTGCGTCGAGCCCCTGAATCTGGAAATAATCGGTGGCCAGCTCCGCTTGATACAGTAACCGCGCATTCTCCAGTTGTGCGGCCGAAGCCTGCGCGATGGCGGAATTGGCCGCAACGCCACGCCGGATGCTCCCCCATACATCGATTTGATAAGTCAAATCAATCGGTATCGTATAGAATTGGCCCGCGCCGGAAGCCCCGCCCGATCCGGATCGCGCAGCGGAAGGCGCGGTCGTTACGGCAGGGAAAAGACCCGCCCGGGCAATGCGAACGGCCGCTTTGGCCTGGCGGAACTGAGCCTCGGCGGCCAATACATTCTGGTTAGAGATGCTGACCTGGGCTTCGAGCGCGTCGAGATTGGGATCGTTGTAAACCGTCCACCATTTGCCGCGAAGCGTTCCGTCGTTAGGTTGGGCTTCCTTCCACCCCACGGGCAACGCTTCCTTGAATCCGGGAGGCGTAGGCGACGCCGGACGCTGATACTTCGGACCGATCATGCAGGCGTCTGAAGACAGTAGCAACGCGATCGTTGCGAGAGCGAGCCACATGCGTCGGCGAGCGGCACCTTGGCGGGTCGGGTCATTCATACCGCAGCGCCTCAATCGGATTTAGGTACGCCGCTTTGCGTGCCGGATAGTAGCCGAAGAACACTCCCACCAGCGCGGAGAAGAGAAACGAGGTCAGAATCGATAGCATACTGACCTGCGTCGACCATTGCGCGAAGTGCGAAATCAGCAGGGAAGCCGTAAGCCCGATCACGATCCCAATGATTCCCCCCAGCAGGGAGAGCGTGACCGCTTCCACCAGGAACTGCGAAAGAATATCTCCCCGTTTGGCGCCGACGGCCAACCTCAGGCCGATCTCTCGCGTCCTCTCCGTGACAGAGACCAGCATGATATTCATAATCCCGATGCCGCCCACGATGAGAGATACCGACGCGATCGCGCCCAGGAGAATGGACATCACTTGCGCCGAAGTTTCCTGAGCGGCAAATACCTCGGTGAGATTGCGGATCGTGAAGTCGTCCTCCACTCCCGGCAAGATGCGATGCCGTTCGCGCAGCAGTGCCTCCACTTCCTGTATCGCTTGATTCATGGCCTGCGGACTGACGGCTTGCACCATCAAGGAACTGACCGCTTTGGCATTGGCCTTGTTGGCGCCCAGAACCTTTTCCGTGGCGGTAGAGATCGGCAGCAGGATGATGTCGTCCTGGTCCTGACCCGTCGGCGACTGGCCTTTCGGTGTCAACACACCGGAGACCGTAAATGGCACGTTCTTTATGATGACGACCTGACCCGTGGGATCGCCGTCACCGAATAGATTCTGCGCGACGGTTTCACCCAAGACAGCCGTCTTGGCGGCCGCATCCACGTCCTGCGTCGTGAAGAACTGGCCGAATAACATCGTGTAATCGCGAATCGTCATGTAATCCGGAGTCACGCCTTGAGCGTTGGTCGCCCAGTTATTGCTGCCGTAAACAACTTGTACGCCGCCGCGCACGGTAGGAGCGGTAATCGCGACCGACGGGCAATCGGCCGTGATCGCTTTCGCGTCGTCCTGCGTCAGCGTTGCCACCGCACCCGAGCCGAGACGGACGCCGTTGGCGCTGATGCTACCCGGCAGCACGATGATCAAGTTGCTCCCGATGCTCTGGATCTGCTGCTGTATTCTCGTGGTGGCGCCCGCGCCCACGCCCACCATGGCAATCACCGCGGCTACGCCGATGATGATGCCGAGCATCGTAAGCGCCGAACGCGCGCGATTCACCCTCAGCGCTCGCAACGCGATCGTGATGCTGGCGGTGAGCTTGTTCATGCCGGAACCTCGTGTTCCACTGGCTCGGCGGGAAGCTGCTCCAAGTCCTTCCGTGCATCGCGCGGCTTATCGAGGCGCACATCCCCGTGCAGTTTGCCATCTTTGAACAGCAGGTTGCGGTTGGCGTAGCTCGCGATATCCGGATCGTGCGTCACCACGATCATGGTGATGCCCTCGTCGCGGTTCAACCGCTGGAAGATCGCCATGATCTCGATGCCGATTCTCGAGTCCAGCGCTCCGGTGGGCTCATCCGCGAGGATAATCCTGGGATTATTCACGAGCGATCTCGCGATGGCCACGCGCTGCTGCTGGCCACCCGAAAGTTGGCTGGGCTGGTGATCCTCACGCCCGGCCAAGCCCACGGCGAGCAGCGCCTTCGTCGCCCGCTCGTGCCGTTCGCCGGCGGGTGTATCCGAATACAAAAGTGGCAATTCGACGTTCTCAGTTGCAGTGGTCCGCGCCAACAGATTGAACTGTTGGAATACAAACCCGATCTTCTTGTTGCGGATTTCCGCCAGTTGGTCGCTAGCGAGCTCTCCCACGCTGACCCCGTCCAGTTTGTAATTTCCCGACGTCGGCGTATCCAGGCATCCAAGAATATTCATGAGTGTGGATTTGCCGGATCCAGATGGCCCCATGAGCGAGACGAAGTCGCCGTGCTCGATCTCGAACGAGATGCCCTTCAATACGTGCACGGGAACCGCGCCCAGATGGAAGTCTTTCACCAGGTCCTTGATTTCGATGATGGCTGCCATGGCGTCCCGCTAGAATCCCGGTCCTCTGCCGGTCGGTGTGCTGCTTGAGACAGGAGCCGCTGTTTCGAGCGCCGCGACGATCACCTGGTCTCCGTCGTTCAATCCGCTCGAGGTGATCTCCGTGTAGTTGCCGTCGGTTTCGCCCGTCGTGACCACGACCCGCCGCGGCTTATGGCTCGCGTCGAGGGTCCACACAGCCTTTTCCAGCGCGCTCTTGCTCGCGCTCTTGGCTGATCCCTTCGCCGCCGCTGCCGTCCCGGATGCAGGATGGTAACGAAGCGCGGCGTTGGGAACCTTCAACACGTTCTGGCGCTGATTCACGAGAATCTTCACATTCGCCGTCATGCCCGGAAACAGACTCAAGTCCAGATTTGAAATTCCGATTACGGCGTCGTACGTGATCACGTTTTGAACATTGATAGGCGCTTTGCGAATCGAGGTCACGTTGCCGGTGAACGTCCGTCCCGGATACGCGTCCACGGTAAAGGTTGCATACTGATTCACGCGCACGCGTCCGACGTCCGCTTCCGACACGTTGGTATCCACCTGCATCTTGGTCAGGTCTTGCGCGATCAAAAAGAGTGTCGGCGCGGCCAAACTCGCGGCCACGGTTTGCCCGACGTCGACGTTGCGCGAAACCACCACGCCATCCACCGGCGCTGTGATTTTCGTGTGTTCCAGGTCGATCTGGGTGGATTGCAACGCGGCGGTGAATTGCTTCACCTGCTGCTGGTTGGCGCTCAAGACCGCATTCGCCACCGTCAACTGCGCCTGTGCAACCTTTAGGTTGTCTTCGACGGCATGCTGCTGCGCCACCTGCGCGTCATGGTCGGCGATCGCAGACTTGTACGTCGTCTGAGCGGTTTCAAGATCTTCTTTAGCGTCCGCACCCTGCTTGACCATGATGACGCGCCGGTCGACCTTGACCTTGTCATCCTGCTGCACGGCCTGAGCTTTCACGACATTTGCCTGGGCGGCCGCAAGCCCGGAATTCGCGGCCTGAATGCCCGCCAGGGCCTGCTGGACACCAGCTCGGGAATTGGCGACGGCAGCCTGTGCGGCATCCACGTTGGCTTGCGCCTGATTGACTTTGGCCTGAAAGGGCGCCGGATCGATCTGCGCGATCAACTCGCCTTTGGTTACTTTCGTGTTGAAATCGGCGAACAAGGACAGAATGATGCCCGACACCTGCGAGCCCACTTGCACGGTTACGACCGCGTTCGGGTTGCCAGTGGCGGAAATGGTCGCATTAATATCGCCGTGCGCCACGGATGCCGTCTGATATTGAACGCTGGAGTGATTTCCGAGCAACGCCCAAGCTCCCAGCCCCACGGCGACACATGCCGCAGCTCCGCCTATGACTAGTGTTTTCCTGTGCATACTTTTGTGCCTTGATCCGGACGGCGATGCTGCCGTGGCGACGCGAAATTTCAATTCCTAGTCGCAGTAAAGCAAGCCCGACATAACCGAGGTCGACTAGCGGCGTCCTCCGCGAGATCCTCCGCCACCCGCCGATTGTCTCTGTTGCACCTGCTGCATCTGCTGCGTGTGTACCTGATGCATCCGCTGCGTCTGTTGCTGGTGTTGCTGCTCCACTTGCTGCATTCTTTGCGGAGGGGCGCTTTGCCTCGTCAGCTGTTGATGTTCTTGGTCCTGCTTTTGCTGGAGTTTCTGGCGATCCTGGTTCTGCTTCGCGACTACCTTATCCTGCTGCTTTTGGTATTTCTGATCCTGTTTCGCGTTCCCTGTGTTGGGAGCGGAACGTTGGACGGGTGGCAGCTCATTCGGATGGACGGCCGTGTTGGGCCGGACGGTCGCGGTCACGGGCGGCGCGCCGTGGTTCGCAGAAAACTTTTGCTGTGGGTTGTTACGAGCGGAGTACGCATGTTGCGTTTGAGCGGACACAGGCCCAATATGTTTGCCACGCGCGGCCTCCTCTTCTTGAGACGTGGCGCGCTCGCCGATCCCTCCGTTGCCGCCGTTGTAACTGACGCGATTATTGTTTTCGTTGACTCTCGTGTTGTAGACGTTGTGGATGGAGTTGCCGTCCACGCGATTCACCGCCGTGTTGTAAAAGAAATGCCCGTTTTCCCAGCGGCCGCCTTCATAACCGTGACCGTAGTATCCGAAGCCGTAGTTGATCCCGCCGTAGAAACCTACGGATAAGCCCCAGTAGCCATCATTGAAAAAATATCCGCTGCCGCCCCAACCCCAATAACCCGGCGTCCACAAGTACCCGGGTTCGGGAGCCAACACCCAAGTGCCAGGCACCCAGTAATAGTCACCATCCCAAGCCCAATAGCCTGGCGTCCAGATATAACCGTCGCCGGGGCAAATGGGCTGCTCGTAGGAGGGCAGCGGAGGGGGCGCGACGTTGACGGACACGCCGACCTGCGCGAAGGATCCCATCGACAGGAATAGCATTGCTCCTGCCAATAATATTGAACGATTAAACCCAAAACTCATTGCTTTCTCCTCTTGGCGATCATCATCAACGTCCCGGCGAGTGCCGGGGACTGGCGCTGCGGGAATCGAGTCTAGCTCGCGTTCAAAGAACCCTGCGTCCCTGAATCAGCTGTATGACCAGCACGATGACTGCGAGAACGAGCAGGATGTGAACAAACCCGCCAAACGTGTAGGATGTGACCAGCCCTAGAAACCACAAGACCAGCAAAATTAAAAAAATTGTCCACAGCATCTTAATGGTTCTCCTTCTGAAACTGTGATTACGACTACGACTGGGGCAAGCGTAGGTCCAAACGCGAATGCCACTCAATGGCGCGACTCAGACTGCTGTTATCCGGCGCTATCTTCAGTCAAAATAAACGGTCGTCAGCCTTGGCCGAGCCGCTGTGGGCACAGCCGACCGTTTAAATTGAGAAGTTCGGCGGAGCAAGCTGTTCGAGGGCAAGACCCCACGGCGCGTGTTGGTCGTTGGGTGAAATACCCCACTCACCGTTCCGCCCATATTTACGTTCGGAAGCGGGCATATAGTCGAGCGCCGATCATGATGAACGCTGGATAATCTCGCGTGCTCGCAAAGCAACTCTTCATCGCTCACGGGATTTGTAGGCTGACCACGCCAAGTCGGCTGACCGCATTTGGTCAACGGAGCAAGCGTCACCTTTGTGATCAATCTGTCGGCGAGGCTGGTCGACCGGCGCCGGCATAGGTTCCCGTGACGACCATGGGTTCTCCATACGGTACAAGTTTGTCTCTGGGCTGTAAACCCGAAGGACAATGTTCGAATCCCCCCGGAGCTATGAACGCTACCTGTTCGATCTAGGCACGCGAGCGCTTCCTGCTGGGAGGCAGCGCGACCGCATCTGGCCACATGACTGCCCGCCGTCATGCCGCGGAGATGCCGCAAAATAGCCGAGCAACCAAGGCACGAGCTGGCATTTGAATCATAGACATCAGAACGCGAATCCCTTCAGCGGAATTTTGGCGTTTACGAGGAGCCCGAACCAATTTGCGGAACAAGAAACGCGTGTGGGCCTCCACTTGCTCGTTCTTGTCTCGCAAGTCGTCCTTGTGATCGCACTTAGGCGAAGAGTCCGGCGAAGCAAAGGAAACCCAAATTATGCTCGGATGGACGATCTTATTCGCCTTAATCTCGTTGGGTGGAGTAGTGCCGACGCTGGCCGGGCACTCCGCCTCGTTCTCTTTGAAAACGGCCAGTTTCATTTTCACGGCCCTTTTCCTCATTAGCCTGGTGACCGCTGCCCTTCGCCGACAGGCTCAAGATTAGTTCGCGGAACGAGGAGTGAAGAGCGATCCAGTTCGCATCGTTCTCGGATTCTATTCTTCCGAGCCCGTAGACGCCGAAAAAGCATTACAGGCGCTCAGCGCATCGGCGCGTAGAAGCGTACGCTTATTCCCCGGAAATGGCGCGAAGCCTCGCCCGGGCGCAGAAGCACACTACGCGCCCTTGCGCCTGCCGGGAGAATCGCTCATTGTCGCGGAGACTTCGGGTTCCGAAGTTCAGACCATCGTCAAGCAGTTTCAGAGCGTAGGGTTGCCTGCGGTCTTTGTATTGCGGGAGGATTTCGTCCCCATTTCTTCCACCCCAAAGCAGGTTGTCACGCCGGGTGTTCTACCCCAGGACGTTGCAGGCGGCTGCGCCGCGCCACACGAGAAGCGGGACCGAAACCGATCCGACCAACCTCAGCGTGTCCGATCCACACGTTCCGCTCTCGTTCGCTTGCGCGAGAGTGAATTGGCATTGGATGCGGCCAGACACGATTTGCTGGAGGCCACACGGCTGGGACATTCGATGACCGCGGCCGCGGAATGGCTACTGGATAACGCCTATCTGATACGGACGCAAATCGCGGAAACCCGGCGTCATCTCCCGCGCGCTTATCCTAAGTTCTTTTGCCGGTCTCCGGCGCAACGGACCGGCACGGATGTAAACGACCTCGCCTTTCATTTGGTGGAAGCCACCGACCACGCATTGAATGAGGCCAACATCACGGCGTGTCTGCACGAGTATCAGACGGTCACGCCCTTGACGATCGCGGAATTGTGGCTCTTTCCTCTCCTGCTCCGAATGGCCTTGTTCGAATCTTTGGCAAGTCTGGCGTCTCGCGTCAGCCGCGCCCAACAACTGCGGGAAGTCGCTTATTTGTGGGCGAATCGCCTGACCGTCAGCATGCGGCGCGGATCGAAAAACTTCACAGAAATGCTGGCGCGCCTGGAGACCGAGCCATTTGCGCTACAAGCCTGTTTCGTGACTTCCTTAGTCGAGCGTCTGCAGGATCAAGAGAATACGTTGGGACCAGTAAAGCACTGGATCGAAGAGCGCGGCCAGATCCCGCTCACCGATTTGCTGCGTCATGAACACTCGGAGGAGGCGGCCCAGCGCATTTCCACGGCGAATGCGTTCGGCAGTCTGCGCGCTATTTCGAGGATTGAGTTCGCGAACATTTTCGAGGCGGTCAGTCTGGTCGATGCCGAGCTCCGCAAGAATCCGTCCGACGTATACGGGCAGAGCGATTTTCAGACCCGCGACCAATGTCGCCGGGCCATTGAACGCATCGCTCTCGAAAGCGGAGTCGCGGAACTCGAAGTCGCTCGGCGCACGGCGGCGCTCGCGGCCCGGGGGAGGACCCCTCTCGCCCAAACTGCGACTTATTATCTATTGGCAGCCGGGATCGCTGAACTGGAATCTTCCGTCGGCGCGCGCGTCCCTGTTCGTCTGAAGTTGATTCGCACGCTGCAGACGCATGCAACCGCCGCATATTTGAGCGCGGTGGCAATTCTGGCCTTCTCTTTCCTGGCTCTGGCGCTGACCCTCGGCTGGGAAGAAGGAGTGCACCGGCACACTCTCCTCGCCGTGCTCGGCGCGCTGGCAATGTTTCCGTTGGGCGAACTGGCGATCCAGATCACCAACGCACTGGTGATCTCACTGCTTCCTCCGGATGTTCTTCCGAAGATGGATTTCGAGAAAGGCATTCCTCGCGAGCAGGCCACGCTCGTCGTCGTTCCGATGATGTTGACCAACGCGGACATTCTCCGCCAGGAGTTGGAGAAATTGGAAGTTCGGTATCTCGCGAATCGCGACGAGAACCTGTTCTTCAGTCTCTTCTCCGATTTCACAGATTCGATCGAACCCACCGCGCCCACCGACACGGAATTGCTGCGGGCGGTGTCCGACGGCATCGATCGATTGAACAAATCTTATCCGGGCGGGCGATTCCTCCTCTTTCATCGGCAACGGCTGTGGTCGGAAAGCGAAGGGCGCTGGATTGGGCGCGAAAGAAAACGCGGCAAGCTCGAAGAACTCAACGCATTCCTTACCGGGCAGGGCTCGGACGAAATTCGAGTGGCCGGAACCCTGCCGTACCCGATTCGTTTCGTGATCACTTTGGATGCCGACACGCATCTGCCCTCCACGTCGGCGCGGCGATTGGTAGAGACCATCGCGCATCCACTGAATCGCGTGGAAATCGATCCCGTCACGCGAACCCGGAGCCGCGGTTTCACCATTATTCAGCCGCGCGTCAGCATCGCCTTGCCCGGCGCCACGGCCACGCGATTCACCCGTGTGTTCGCCGACACGAGTGGAACGGATCCCTACTGCCGGTCGGTCTCCGACGCACAGCAGGATCTGTTCGGAGAAGCGATCTTCCACGGCAAAGCCATCTACGACGTGCAGGCGTTCCGGTCGACCGTGGGCGAGCGCTTCCCGGCGGAAACCCTGCTAAGCCACGACCTGCTGGAAGGAGCGCACGTCGGAGTGGCGCTCGCGAGCGATATCGAGCTGTTCGAAAATCTTCCGCTCACCTACGTGAGTTATTGCCAGCGGCAACATCGCTGGATCCGCGGCGATTGGCAGATCGCGCCGTGGATCCTTCCGCGTGTGCCGGCGCCGGACGGCCGCACCGAGCGCAATCCGCTCTCGCCGGTGAACCGGTGGCGCATTCTAGACAATCTACGACGGACGCTGGTGCCGCTGGCGTCGATGTGGCTGCTGCTATTCGCCTGGCTGATCTCCGCCGCACCCGGCGCGTGGAGCCTGATGGTGGGACTCGCGATTGTGATCCCCGGCTTCGCGCCATTGTTAGACAGGCTCGCACGGCACATCCAGGGTTCGGTCCGCGGATGGCAGGGCGCCGCCGATGAACTGATTCGCGCCGTCGTCATGATCGCGTTTCTGCCACATCAGGCGTGGCTATCGGTGGACGCGATCGTGCGTGTCGTCTATCGCCGCTTCGTCAGCCGCCGCCATCTACTGCAATGGCAAACGGCCGAAAGCGCGGGTGCACAGGTGGACTGGCACACGCGTGTGATCTGGCGCGAGTTGCTGACGATCTCCGGCTTTTCGGTTGTGCTCATGGGCGTCCTGTTCGCGGAACGCGCGTTCGCGCCGACCTCGGCATTCCTGGCGCTGTGGATCGCGTCGCCGGCCTTGATGCGGTGGCTCAGCCGCAAGGTCCCCCTGCTGGAGCAAGATCAGATCGACGTCGAAGACAAGTACTTTCTTCGCCGCCTGGCCCGCCGGACGTGGCGATATTTCGACGACCTGGTCAGCTCCGAAACGAATTGGCTGCCGCCCGATAATTCCCAACTGGCGCTACGTATCGAGGTGGCGCAACGGACCTCGCCGACCAATATCGGACTGTGGCTCACTTCGGCGCTCGCCGCCACGGATTTCGGCTATCTCACGGTCACGGACTTTGTAAATCGCTGCACACGGACGATGGCGACGCTCGATCGTATGGAGCGCTACGAGGGGCATGTTCTCAATTGGTACAACATCACGACACTCGAGCCGCTCGCGCCCCGTTACGTCTCGACGGTGGACAGCGGGAATCTTCTCGCCAGCCTATGGGTTTTTGAGCGCGGCTGCCGGGATTTGCTGGGTGCTCCGCTACTTGGTCCATCCTCCTTGCGTGGAATCGCCGATACGTTGGGAGTGCTGCGCGAGGAAACCGAACATGACCCGTCGATGGCGATACCCATTCGGCCGCTGCGGCGTTTACTGCGAGGCAAAGCGGAAGGCCACGAACTGATCGTCCGGCTGCGCATGGCCAACCAACCCGGGCAGCAGCGGCAGGATGCGCAGAGTTGGCACGAACCTGGCGGTGAAAGCGCGTATTGGACGTCGCGGCTGGCAGGAGAGTTGGCCGCATGGATCGAAATCGTCGATCACCATCTGCAGTGGATGGAGACGCTGGCTCAGCCGCCGGATTCTTTTTTGCGGCCGCTCGGAGAGGATATTGCGCGGCTGCGCGGCCGCGCGATGAGCGATGTTCCTTCACTTCAGGCGCTGGCCAACGACCTGGCCGGCACGCCGTGGGCCGTGGTGGACGCAATTCTTCACTGGCGGGGCACGGCGGGAATGCGGCCTGAAGTCGCTGCGTGGATCGAACAATTGAATGCCGAGTACACGCAGGCACGAGCGCGTGCGGCCGACACCGTGAGCCGCCTGGAAAGTCTGGCCACTTCGGCCAGCCGTCTCGCGAGCGGGATCGATATGAGATTACTCTACGATCCCGGCCGCAAGCTGTTCGGAGTCGGATATGCGGTAGGGGGTCCGCTCGATTTCTCGAGTCACTACGATCTGCTCGCCAGCGAATGCCGTCTGGCAAGTTTGGTGGCGATCGCGAAAGGCGATGTTCCGGTGGAGCACTGGTACGCGCTCGGCCGGCCGCGCTTCGCGGCGCCCGGCGGAACGGTGCTGCTTTCCTGGAGCGGCACGATGTTCGAGTACTTGATGCCGATTCTGTTCATGCGTAATTTCGCAAATTCTTTGCTCGATCACGCGTGCCGCGAAGCGGTTCGCCAGCAGATCGATTACGGTTCCGCAAATCACATTCCGTGGGGAGTTTCCGAATGCGCGTATGGCGCGCTGGACGTGAATCAGATTTATCAATACCGCGCTTTCGGCGTTCCGTCGTTGGCACTCAACCCCGGCCTCGAAGACGATCTCGTGGCGACGCCCTACGCCACCATGCTGGCTTTGGGAATTAACCCGGCGGCGGCCATCGCCAATCTCAAGCACCTGCGCGAATTGGATTTCGCCGGCCCCATGGGCCTGTACGAATCCATCGACTTCAACTTGAAGAACAGCAGAGATGGCAAGCGCGGCGTGGTGATTTACGCCTACATGGCTCATCACCAGGGCATGAGCCTCGCGGCGCTGGATAACGTCTTACATCGCAACGTCATGGTGGAGCGCTTCCATGGGGATCTGCGCGTGCGCGCCACGGAGTCGCTGCTCTTTGAACGTGTCCCGCTGACGCGTCCTCCCGTGGAAGCGGTCGAAGCGCGAAACGCGCCCATGCGCTTAACGATCGACGACGAACCCGCGGATCGTCTATGGCAGGAGGACACCGCAACACCCCGCGTGCACCTGCAAGGGAACGGCCGTTACGCTTTGATGGTGACGAATTCCGGCGGCAGCCATAGCCGTTGGAACGATTTCGATGTGACCCGCTGGCGCAGTGACACCACACTCGATCGGTGGGGCAGTTTTCTTTACATCCGGGATCTGCGGTCGGATGCGGTCTGGTCCGCCGCGCTGCAACCACTGGGAGACGCGGTTCCAGCAACCCAGTCGAGTCCTCCGATGCAACCACGGTTCGCTTCTCCGCGGATCGCGCCGAGTTTATGCGGCGCGTTTATGGCATCGAGACGGTTCTGGACGTGACCGTAGCGGCCGATGACGACGCTGAAATCCGGCGCCTGACCGTTACCAATCGTTCGCTCCGAAGCCGGCAGCTGGAGTTCACCAGTTATCTGGAACTCGCGCTCGCCCCGCATCGCACCGACTCGTCGCATCCCGCTTTTGCCAAGATGTTCGTGGAAACCGAGTGGCTGGAAAGCGGAGTACTTCTGGCGTGGCGCCGTCCCCGCGGTCCGGAAGATTCGCCGATTTGGGCGGCGCATGTTTTGACCGGCGCGGCGGGAGCCATCGAGTACGCAACCGATCGTTCGCTTTTCCTGGGACGGACCAAGCACGTTTCGAATCCCGAGGCGCTGCGTCGCAAGTTGTCGAGTTCGACGGGCGCCGTGCTCGATCCGATTTTCAGCTTGCGCTGCCGCGCAACGCTCGCTCCGCGTGAAAGAATTGAACTCACCTTCGTCACTCTGGCCGCTGACTCGCGAGAAAAGCTTCTGACGGTGATCGCGAAGTATCAGCACCCAGAGTCGATCGCACCGGCGTTCGAACTCGCCTGGACGCGCGCGCAACTGCAGTTTCGCTATCTGGGTATCGGGGCTGCTTCGGCCCACCGCTTTCAGGAACTCGCCAGCCATTTGCTCTATCCCAACGCGCAGTTGCGTCCGGCGAGCGACAAATTGACGCGCAATCATCTGGGGCAATCAGGCTTATGGGAGTACGGGATTTCGGGCGACCTGCCCATCCTCCTGGTCACCATGAGCGATGTTCGCCAGCTCCCGCTGGTTCGTGAACTGCTGATGGCACAGACCTACTGGCGATGGCGCGGCTTCAAGGTGGATCTGATCGTTTTGAATCAGGAAGGGGCTAGCTACGATCTTCCGCTTCGGCAGCAACTGCTCCGCCAGATTGAAGCGCACTCATCCGAGACAGGGATGAACCGGCCCGGCGGCGTTTTCCTGCGCGATTGGCTCGGCATTCCGGAGGATCGGCGCGACTTATTCTTAAGCGCACCGGACGTGGTTCTGAGCGGGAATCGAGGATCGCTACAGCAACAGTTGGTCAGCGGTTTAGAGGAACCTCCGCCGCCGGAGTTCGTTGCGTCGGGTGGTGCGCCGGAGGTTGTCTCTCGACCGCTGCCGTTCCTCGAATTGCCCTACTTTAATGGGCTCGGCGGATTCACGCAGGACGGCCGCGAGTACGCCATTTATCTCAAGCCCGGCGGGACCACACCCGCACCGTGGGCCAACGTGATGGCGAATCGCGACTTCGGAACCGTCGTCACCGAGAGCGGTCTCGGATGCACGTGGCGCGGCAACAGCCAGATGAACAGGCTGACTCCGTGGCATAACGACCCGGTCACCGATCCGCAGTCGGAAGCGATCTACCTGCGCGACGATCAGAGCGGCGCCGTGTGGACGCCAACTCCCCTTCCGATCCGCGAAAACGATGCGTACCGAGCTCGCCACGGGCAGGGCTATACCGCGTTCGAGCACAACAGTCACGCGATTGGCCAGGAGCTGACCGTATTTGTTCCAGTGACTGGGGACGGATCGGGCGATCCCGTCAAGGTTTGCCGGTTGCGGCTCCGCAACGATTCGGGACGCCAGCGCCGGCTCACCGTCGCGTATTTCGCCGAATGGGTTCTCGGATCGGTGCGCGAAGATCAACAGACACATATCCAGACCGCATTTGACCAGCCATCCGGTGCGATTTTGGCGACTCAATGCTGGAACGGCCACTACTCGGGTTATCCGGCGTTTGCGGCCGCCAGTCCTCGCGCAACTTCGTATTCCGGCGACCGTATGCACTTTCTGGGACGCAATAACACGGCGGCCCGCCCTGCAGCCATGCGAGGCGAAAGTCTGGATCGTCGAACCGGTGCCGGGCTCGATCCGGCGGCCGCTCTTCAGCTTTCCGTGACCATCGATCCCGGCAATCAGATGGAGGTCACTTTCCTGCTGGGACAAGGCGATAACGTCGACGCCGTGCGCGAAATCGTGGGACGCTACTCGAATCCGGAACAAGTAGAGGCCGCCTTGACGGCGACTCGCCGGTGGTGGGATTCCCGATTGGGAGTTGTGCAGGTGCGCACGCCGCTGCTCTCCGTGGATCTGTTGCTGAATCGCTGGCTTGTCTACCAAACGCTGAGCTGCCGCTTTTGGGCACGCGCGGCTCTGTATCAATCGAGCGGCGCATTCGGTTTTCGTGACCAGTTGCAGGATTCAATGGCGCTTCTCTATGCAGCTCCGGAACTTGCGAGAAATCATATTTTGGCCTCGGCGGCGCGCCAATTCCGGGAAGGCGATGTCCAACACTGGTGGCACTCGGAAACCGGAATGGGCGTTCGAACCCGCTGCTCCGACGATCTCGTGTGGCTTCCCTTCGTGGTCGCTCAATATGTCCAGGTGACCGGAGACGCGGCCATTCTCGACGAACAGATTCCCTTTATCGAAGGTCCTATCCTCGAACCCAAAGAGCAGGAGCGCATGTTCGTTCCGGCCGTCTCGTTAGATGTAGCGACCCTGTGGGAACACTGCCGGCGCGCTCTCGACAGGGCCGGGCCGCTGGGCGTTCACGAACTTCCTCTGTTCGGCAACGGCGATTGGAACGACGGTATGAATCGGGTCGGAGCCGAGGGACGCGGCGAAAGCACGTGGCTCGCTTGGTTCCTGTGCAGCGTGCTTAAATCCTTTGCGGATCTCACCGAGGGCCGGCACCCGGAGATCGCCGCTGCATGGAGACGACGCGCAACGGATATCGCGGCATCGATGGAACGCTCCGGCTGGGATGGCGAATGGTACCTGCGGGGGTTCTTCGACAATGGTTCACCGTTGGGATCTCGCACCTGCACGGAGGCGCAAATCGATTCGCTGCCGCAATCCTGGGCTGTGATTTCGGGGTCGGCCAATCCTGCTCGCGCAAAGGTCGCGATGAAGTCGGCTGACCAGCTTCTCGCGAGCGATCGCGATCGATTAGTGCGCCTGTTCACGCCGCCATTCGATCATTCGGAGCCGCACCCCGGATACATCATGGGTTATCCTCGGGGTCTTCGAGAAAATGGCGGCCAATATACGCATGGGGCGTTGTGGCTGGCGTTGGCGTGGGCCAGAATGGGCGATGGTTCCGCATCAGTACGCTTGCTGAACATGATGAATCCGGTGGAAGATAGCCGCGATCCGAAGACGGCTGCGCGTTATCGAGGAGAACCATACGTCGTGGCGGCCGATGTGTCCGCTCCCCCCGCGAACGCCGGACGTGCAGGATGGACCTGGTACACGGGCTCCGCGGGCTGGATGTATCGGGTGTGGATGGAAGAGGTGCTCGGATTCCGGCTGCGCGGCGATCAGCTTTCGATCGCACCCGTCATTCCTGATGACTGGAATGGATTTGAACTTACCTATCGATATCTCTCCACCGTGTACGAAATCGACGTGCGGCGCGCGGATTCAAATGAGACGCCGATAAATTCATCCATTCAACTCGTCGATGACGGGGAAACGCACAAGGTGACCGTGTGGATTCGGGCTGTAGGCGTACAACCTGAGCCTTTGATCGAATCCGTGGGTGTTTAAGATCGATCGCCGGAAAGGGTAACTGATATGCTTGACTAGCCAAATATATAGTTACCCGTAAATCACTCTGAGCAAGTGGGGCGAATGAGACTACCTGATCTAGAGTGACGGTGGGTGTGCTCGGGAACCGATGTTGTCTTGTTTGTAGCACTTGCTCACGGGAAAGGTTAGGTATGCGCTGTCCTATGGGCATGTTTTGGGGCCACTAGCCTGGTTGGCGGGTTCCCGGCGGACGTGGTTGGTTCGGAGACCGGCCGGGTCGCGCATGGCTCACGGCATCCGGAGGTTGGAGATGGAGCAATTCTCGAAACATCCGCAGTCGAAAGCGGCTTCCTCATTCAGGAGCGGGTCATGACGTCGGTGCTCCGCGGCGGCTTTTAGACCATCCCGGAATACCAACTGAACTGAAACCACAACCACTTAGACCCATTCTGAACCGAACTGAACTGGCAGCCATTGGGTCCGATTCCCGTTAGCGCTACGAATTCCCCAATCGCTTATAGGAATGCGAGCACACGCGCTTTGACAGGAGTTGTTGAGCGCTGTTGGAATTCATCCCATCTGCGCGCCGCTTCTTCGTTTTGACCGTCAAATCGCATGTGCATAGACCTTAGCGGTGGCATACGGAGAAGAGTGTCCCAGGTGTTTCGATTCCGTAGGGAGCGAAGTTCCATTCGCCAGCAGGCGGAGCCCTATGCCTCAAATATTCCAACTCATTTTTACCAAGGCTTTTCCCGCGCAATGGCTCTCAGGGGCCGCCGAATCATCGAGAACGCTTCGCCCTCGTCGAGCTCCGGCGTCATTCCGGCTTGCACGGAAAATCGTGTCGCCTTCGAGGCGAGCGCGCCATATCGAATTGTGCACACGAATACCGGCTCATTCTCAGCCAGGCGGATATAAATTTCCTTGGATGGCATGGTGAACTTCATTGGATGTCTCCTTGCAAACCTGCTTCGCCTCCCGTAGTAGCAGGTGTCAGGCCATTTGACTTCTGTTGGGCTGCTGAGTCAATAAATGGTATTCAACGGCGCTTTTAAACTCTCCGGCGACGCCCGAGGTTGTCGGGAAACGGGGTATCGCTGCGAGAATCCTCCGCCCCATCTGTTAGCAATCTAATCTTCGGTTCGAACCAACCAAAGCCGCCGTCGAGCCCGCTCGTTGGGTTTGTCACCCAGTCCTTGCGCCCTGTCACCCAACCGACACTTCGTCGCAGGCAGTGTCGAGAAACGTGAGCCGAAGGCTGCCTTTCTTTGCCCCCCGCGTACGACATTTGCCAGCCGTTCGACTGGAGCGCGACATGCACGCTGCAACGCGGAGTTGGGTTCCGCTGAAAAGCCCTTAGCCAGGAGCGATCGCTAGTCCGCGGTCGATGTGTGGATCAACTGAAGTATAACGCTAGTGTCCACTACAGCTTATATTTGGCCATCTTGTAGCGCATGCGGTCCCGGCTGATGCGCAGGATCCGTGCCGCTTCGGACTGATTTCCGCCCGCTCGCTCCAAAGCGCCCTCCAGTAACTGCTTCTCATGCTCCTCGAAGGATTCCGACGGATCGTGAGCGCCGACGGTTCCGTCCGATGAAGCGACTGCGGCGAGTGCACGTTTTTGCGATCGATGGATCGGCAGGTCTTCGACGTCAATCATCGTGCTCATCGTCATCATGCAAGCGTGGCCAAGCACGTTTTCGAGTTCGCGAACGTTGCCGGGCCAAGGGTGCCGCGCTAGAAGGATTTGAGCTCGCCGCGTGATTCCCGCGATGTCCTTTTTGAACTGTTGGGAAAACCGCTTCAGAATGAATTTCTCGAGTAATGGAAGATCTTCTCTCCGCTCCGCGAGCGAAGGAGTTTTCAGTTCGACCATCGCCAACCGGTAATACAGGTCTTCTCGAAATTTTTTCTGCGCGATTAATTCCGGCACGTCGCGGTTCGTCGCCGCGACGACGCGTATATCCACCTTGCGAGGCGTCACCGCGCCGACACGAGTCACTTCCTGATCTTGCAACACGCGAAGAAGCTTGGCCTGCGTGCTGAGCGGCATGTCCCCAATTTCATCGAGGAACAGCGTACCGCCGTTCGCGAACTCGACCAGACCCATTTTGTCGGCGACCGCTCCGGTGAAAGCGCCCTTCACGTACCCGAACAGCTCACTTTCGAAGAGCGTTTCGACGACCGCGGAACAGTTGCAGACGACCAGACGGCCGGCGCTCGCGGGGCTAAGTTTGTGCAGCGCCCTGGCCACCAAATCTTTTCCTGTTCCCGTCGGACCTGTGATGAGAGCGGACCGATAATGCGGAGCCACGCGGCGGATCTGCGCAAATAGATCCCACATGTGCGGGCTGCGGCCGATCATGCCCTGGAATTGGGACGTATCGAGCAGTTCGCCGTCCAGGTGCATCGCGCGCTGGCGGCGGCGTGCGTCCGCGAACAACAGCTCCACACGGCTGCGTAGCCGAGCGATCGACACCGGTTTATTCAAATAATCGCTCGCGCCTTTCTGAATCGCCTCTACCGCCGTTTCGGGAGAGTAATGCGCGGTCATCAAGATGACTTCGATCGTGGAATCGAATTCCATAATTCGTTCCAGCACCTCCAAGCCGGTCAACTTGGGCATCACGAGATCCAGCAGCACAATCTGCGGATGCTCCTGGTAAACCAGCTCCAGCCCTTCTTCGGGATCTGTTTCCGTGAAGATCGTGAGACCGTCTCGCTGCAGCGACTCTACAAGAAGCTCAAGATTGGATGGGATATCGTCGACGGCTACGAGCTTTACCATGCCTGATACGGGGGCTAACATGGGTACACCCTCCCGGCGTCTAGGAAACGCGGCCCAGGCCCAAGCTTCGCCGACTGGCTCGGTTAGGGTGATCGATCCATCGAAAGAATAGCAGAATCTGCACATGCCCGGGTAAATCCCCAGGTCGGGCCGCGAAATGCAGCGTTTCTTGTGTCCACGCATGGGCGGGCGGCGGCAGCGTCTCACTCATGACCTGCCTTGGGTGCTCTCACCCAATGGCTGCCGGCCGATAAGGTGAGTGGGTTTTCTCACTCAGGCATGCCTGGATCCAAAACGTTTTGTTTTCTGTCTGATAGATTTGGAAATCAACACGCATAAGGGGACGCGCCCGCCAACGAGGAGCGTACATGTCACAGATTGCAATTGAAAAAGTAACTGGCGGCAGCTCCGAAACACTGCCGTTTTTCAGCGAAATCGCGAAACAATGCGAAGCGATTGAACGACGCGCATTCGATCTCCCTGCCGAGTTCCCACGGGCTTGTTCCGCGATGCAAGGCCGCCGCTGGGGCGTCATTCTTGCCGGCGGAGATGGATCACGTCTTCAGAAGCTGACGCGCCATATCTGTGGCGACGACCGCCCCAAACAGTTTTGTCCTTTGGTCGGCGATGATTCTCTCCTCGAGCAGACACGCAAGCGAACGAAGAAGAGCATCCCCGAGGAACAGATCCTCGTTTCCTTATCGAAGAGCCATCGAGCGTTCTATTTGCAGGAATCGGGAATTCGCCCGCATCAGCGCATCGTGCAGCCGGCGAACAAAGGCACGGCGCCGCCGATCCTGCACAGTCTTCTGAGTATCGAACAGTTCGACGACGACGCCCTCGTCGCTATCCTGCCTTGCGACCACCATTATTCCGACGATCAGACGTTTACCGATGCCCTGGAGTCTGCTTTCGACACGGCAGCAAGACACACTGAAGCGGTGGTGCTGGTGGGCGCCCATCCGGAGGGCCCGGAAGTCGAATATGGATGGATCGAGGTGGGAGCGCCGGCGTGTCACGCTTCCTTTCGCGTCCGGGCATTCTGCGAAAAGCCGTCCCTCGACAGCGCCCGCGAATTGATTGAGCGAGGATCGATGTGGAACACCTTCGTAATGGTCGGGCGTGTGGGCGCCTTTCTCGCGATGATCCGCGCAGCCCTTCCCGCACTGGTGGAGCGTCTGCGTGAGAGCGCATTATGGGCGGGCACGGAAGCGCACATTCCCGATTTCGTTTACGGAGACATTCCTTCTGTCAATTTTTCGCAGGAGGTCTTGGCGGTGCAGACGGAGCGGCTGGTCACGCTGCGTCAGGGCCTTTCCGGCTGGAACGATCTCGGGCATCCGGAACGCGCCGTGGCCGTGCTCCAAGCGGCGGGTTTGGATCCGCTGTGGATGAGGGAGTGGCAAACGCCCACGCTTTCTGTTCCTACGCCAACTGCTCCCTGCAAGATGGCCATTGCGTAAGAAACGGCCCGGCGGCAGTTGCAGAAACATTACGACTGAGTCCGGGCACTAACAATTCGCTGTCGTGAGTGCATGGCGATTGCTCGGCTTGTGATGAGGACAAATCCGTGAGCCGCTGGAAATTTACCCTGCCAATTCCGATCGTAGTTACAGGCTTCCTCGTGATGCCGCAGGAGAAGCCGCAGGCCGTGGCAGTCGAAGTATAACGGCAAACCGGCGGAGCCAGGGGATGGATTCGCCACGGCGTTGTCAAATGTGCTTCGCGGTCCGGTCGCCCGCAATCCAGGTCAGGAGGCCGGCGACGGATGGAGTCGAATGAATCGCGGAACCTTCGGGACGCGACGTTCGTAATCCACATTGGGCGGCAATCGTTATGTTCACGTTTTTACTGTGGTGCATCCTATTCGTCCTGTGCTGGCCACTCGCGCTTCTCGCGCTCGTCCTCTATCCCATCGTTTGGCTGCTCCTTCTACCGTTCCGGCTTGTCGGAATCGCGGTTGGCGGCGCGCTGGCTCTCGTATGGGGTATCGTGACTCTCCCGTTTCTCGTGATGCGGCGCATCGCATAAGCGCTCCCCGGCCGATCCGGCCAATCATCGGCCTTCTCGGCGGCTAGCGGCCTGTAGACATTCCCTCCCGACGGCGGGAACATCAAGCGGAAAGTGAATGATCGAGAGCAGCCCCGGCTTCCATTTTGGTCGTAGAGTGGACGTGAGGTACCGGCTACGACAAAAAGAAAAGTCACTTAAGCTCTTGATCGTGCGTGTTGCTCGAACTACGATCTAAGAACAATCGACATTCGTCGAGACCGACGTTAAGGGATTGTCCTTCTCATGGTCGAAATTGCAGCGACAATTACGGTTACTGTTGGGTCGGCGCTACTGTTTACGTATTGGTTCCGCTATATGTGCCTGCTGATCCTCGGCACCAAAACAGCGCGAGATCAAAGCCGCGCGGCGGCGGTCGCAATTCAGCTTGAATTTCCGGAGGTGCAATCTCAACTGCACGATCCGCGAGCGGATCTCGAAAGGCTACGCCGCCTGTTGGACCGGGATTACGCAGTGCTCACCGCGCTGCTGAATCGCTCGCCGGGCTACTCGCCGAGGGAATCCATGATCGAGATGCGAATGCTGAAAATCGATTATTGGATGGTCAGCCTTCGCTACCGGCTCATTTGCCGAGTTTCCATCGCACCTGCGCGTCGCGCTCTGGAAGAGATGTCATTAGTAGTGGTGTACTTGGCCAACCTGATGGGTGAGCGCCTGGTATGCGCAGGGTAAACGCCCGCGTGAAGCGGCATTATCGGAGTGTCTGAACGACTCTGAACGTTCCTTCCGGTCGGTCGAGGCACATCTCATGCGACGCGGGCAGCATTTACGCGACGGACGTCGCCGTGCATAATTTGAGGAGGTACGTCAAGGTCAACTAAAGGGATAACCGAATGGCATCCGAAAAAATAATCCCGAGCGTCGAGACGGTCAGGAACCTCTCGCGCCGCGCGTTCGTAGCAGCAGCCCCGGCCGCGGCCGGACTGGGAGGATTCGCAATCACGCAAAGCGCGCCCGCGCGTGCGGCCGTCGTGAATACCGATTTCTCGACGCTTCCGCCTTACGGCAACGGCACACTCCCCGCCGGCATCCGCTCGCGACAAATCGCGAACGTAAACGGCATGACGGTTCATATTTTGGAGGCAGGCTATGAAACGCCGGGCCGGCCCGCGGTCCTGCTCCTGCACGGATTCCCGGAGCTCGCCTATAGTTGGCGCAAGGTGATGCCGTCTCTGGCGGCAGCGGGCTATCACGTGATCGCCCCCGATCAGCGCGGGTACGGCCGCACCATCGGATGGGACGATTCCTACGACGCCGATGCGGATCCCTTCCGCATTCTGAATATGACGCGAGACGCCATCGGGCTGGTCTACGCGCTGGGCTACCGATCCATCGCGATGGTGGTAGGACACGACGCCGGAGCGCCGGTCGCCTGCTGGTCCGCGCTCATCCGGCCGGATATTTTCCGTTCCGTCACCGTCATGAGCTCGCCCTTTGAAGGGGCTCCCTCGCTGCCCTTCAACACCGCGAATGGTGCTTCGCTTCCGCGCCCGGCCATCACCGACGACGAACTCGACGCCCAGCTCGCGAAACTCAACCCGCCGCGAAAATACTATCAGAACTATCAGCGCACCCGCGGCGCAAACGACGACATGCTGCACGCGCCGCAAGGTCTGCACGCCTTCTTCCGCGCGTATTACTTCTACAAGAGCGCCGACTATGAAGGGAACCATCCGCATCCGCTGAAGGCTCGCACGGCCGAGGAGATGGGACAAATTCCGCACTATTACGTCATGGAAAAAGACAAGGGCATGGCGGGGAACGTCGCGCCGTTCATGCCGTCCGCGGACTACATCGCGAAATGCAAATGGCTGACCGAAGCCGAGGTCGACGTGTACGCAACCGAGTACGGCAGGACTGGTTTCAGCGGTGCGTTGCAGGGCTATCGCGTGCGGCGAGGCTCCGATCCCAGAAGCATCGCCGAGATGCACACTTTTTCGGGTCGTACGATAGACGTGCCTTCTCAATACATCGCGGGAAAGAGCGATTGGGGCGTGTATCAGACGCCGGGCGCCGTCGACAAAATGCGCACCAGCGCCTGCACGCGCATGCTCGGATTTAATCTGCTGGATGGCGCCGGACATTGGGTACAGCAGGAGCAGCCGGAACGGGTGAGCGCGTTGCTCGTTCAATTCCTGCGCGATTACACAGCGGCCTGATGCTAGCGGCCCCAAAATTACGAGCATCGTCGGTTCGTTCAAACGGCAGAGTGTACGATTTTATGCCAGAATTGTCCGTGACTCAGCCTGGCCGGATGATGCACGCACGTTGCAGAGGCCGTGGCGATAGGAGGTTCGCATGCCCTTTCGATTGGCGTCCGCGACTGCGCTTGCCGCTCTCTTTATGATTCCTTCCTCCGGGAGCGCGCAAGTGCTGATGCAACGCGACGTTTCTCTCCGGATGGCTCTGACGATCGCTGAAGCGGCCCTCACTGCATGCGGAGTCAACACATCGGTTGCCGTCGTCGACCGCGCGGGCCGGCCTCGAGTTCTCCTTCAGGGAGATGGGGCGGCGCCACACAATCTCGAACTAGCGCGCCGCAAGGCCTATACGGCGCGGACTTTCCGGCGGACGTCAGCCGAATGGGCCAAGTTAACCGAAACAACCAACGCCGGGCAGCGGATGCTCGCCGAAGTGATTCCGCTTGGCGGCGGAGTTCCGATCAACGTCGGCGAAGACACGATCGGCGGCGTTGGCCTGAGCGGAGCACCGATGGGACAGGCGCAGGAGGAGGCTTGTGCCAGGGCCGGCATTGCCAAGGTAGCGGATCAACTTCGATAAGGCGGACGGTAGACGGCGATCGACCGGAAGCGATCGTTCTCTCCCTGGACTGCATCGCGCCTTCCGCTGAGCGTCCCGTTGTGACTTATTATCGATCGTAATCCGCCATGCCTCTTTACGTCGCTAACCAGATGGGCGCGGCCTTCCCGTTTACACTCTATTTCGTGCGCGCAAACCTGTAGCTGCCCGATACGTGCTTCACCAGGAGGTCGTCGGGGGCAACGTCACCTTTCTTTTGGAACTCAATGCCGCCTTGTATGCCCACAAAGTAAATTTCCGACTGCGCCTTGAGCCGCACTTTTCCCCTTCCATCGAGATCACCGAAGAGCGCACCGTCGGAGAACGTGACCGCGAGTTCCCGGGGAGCGGTACGCCACAGCGGCGACTGCTCGACGTAAGTCCCGGCGTACTTCGCGAGGACTGCGGGCGCGATCTTAATTTCCGTCTTCAGATCGTCGGAGGCTTTGCCCACCCAATGCTCAAGGCTTTTGTTATTCTCCGCGCATACGTTTTCGATCAATTCACTGTCGGGGGCCAACAGAGCGGTGATCTTGACCGTCCAAGGCCTGGCGTAAGTCGCGGAATCTTCGAGCGTCACTTCCACGTCCAAGTGGCCGAAGTCGCGGCGGCGATAGCGTTCTTTCATGCGCAGCGCGCCCGTGTGCGGATGGCCCATCTGATCCAGCCAGGTGCGGTCATTAAATCCGGCGCTATCGACCACCAGTGCGTCTCCCTCCCAATGCCCAACCGAATAGCCCATCCAATTCGGTTGAGGATCGGCCTCCAAGGCGCGGCCGTCCATGTGGATCTGACGATAAGTGAGATCCTCGTTGAGCACGGCGATGGTTTCTGGAGTCTGAAGAATTCTCATATACGCCTGGCTTGTGCTGTATCCGGGACCCAGAGGAAGACACCACGCAGCCATGTAGTCCCTGCCGATATTTTCCACGCGCTGGTCGACCAAGGCTTGCGCCGATGGCTGGATGTCCCCGGGCTTGAGGTCGGCGGCAATGTTGTCTCCGTACTTTGGAGAAATTTTGTTCCACAGACCGGTGAGGTCGGGTTTGCCGTCGGCCGTGTGCGGCGCGGGCGCGGTGAGATTCGGCTTACCATCGGCGGTGCGCGGTACGCCGGGCGCCTTATGATCCAACCACTGCGCGCCTACTTGCGTCGTGAGCACGAGAAAAAGAATCGCCAGGACCATGCTTTTCATACTCTGCCTCCTGCGAACCGGTTTAGGTTGAGTTCTCCGGGCTTTCGCGTCCGCCGTTCAGTATAATCACACGATCCACAGGATGCCAGCGTGTTCAGGGAGGGAGTGGCTCTGAGTTGCCGTGAAACTGCATCTTGACGCGCGTTTCCGGGCACAATAAGTGAAGTGCACGAGCTTTCGATCGCCCTCTCCCTCGACCGATGTCATCGATCCTGCGACCTCCTCTTTGGGGACCATGTCGGCGCCTATGAGGGGCTGCCGATGACGTCAATCCGAGCGCACGGTCCTCCGCGCCAACCAGGCATGAACCACAGGGAGACAATGGTGATTCATTCCAACGGACGGAGCCAAACCGACCTCAGCGCACGCGCCGGAGCCAGATACTCCCGCCTTCGTTCTCCAGGCAAAGGGGCATCCGGCGGGCCAGATCTTCGCGCAACCGGTGCCACACAAAATTGTTCCAGTAAACGATCTCAAAGGCCGAATTGTACTGGAGAAATGCATGCAGCGCGTAAGCCTCGTTCCAGCTGCGCTTGTCCTTTAAGGCCCAATCCTCGAGATATTCAAACGGATAAAAAATATCGTGAACATGAACCAGCACCCCGGGCTTGAGGATGGGCAGGATTTCAAAGAGGAAGTAGTTTACATCGCTGCCGGTCTTGCTGACGTGGGAAGAGTCAACGAAGAGGATGTCGTTCTCCTCCAAAGTTTCAAACACCCTCCGCGGGACATTCTGGACGCAGTCGGCGAGCAGGCGTGCGGCGCCTGCGCCTCGCTCCCCGAAAAGACTCTGGCGATCGCCGAGAGCCGGATCTATCAGCGTGAGATCCAGGCTGCCATTGAAAAACTGCTCATTGGTATCCAGCATTAGGCACGAACTGTAACCACACCCAACCTCAACGACGCGGCGAGGCCTATATTCCAGGAGCATGGAAAACAGAATGCTGGCGTCGTGACAGCCGAAGAACGGGTTCTCGAAATAGAAGCGAAGTCCCGGATTCTGATTCTGATGCCGGGAAAACGGGAAGTGGCGATGCTGTTCCGACAGCCGCTCCATCAGCGACGTCATCTGTTCTACATCGATCGCGACTCCAGCGGGACATGGAGCTTGAACGCGGCCTCGAACAGCCTCCATAACGCGTGGATCGCCGCACATCCACCACGGGCGAGTATAAAAATGACCAGGGGGATAACTCACATTGGCGAGCAGCGCCTGCAGGCGTTCGCAATGCTGTCTCAGCTCGTCGCGCTCGGCCAGCAGGGACTGGAGGGAGCCCTGATTATCATGCATGTCGTCCTCAATTTAACAAAATCGGCTGGCTATTTCGGTTCCTCGCGGAAAACGCCGCCGGCGACGAAGCTGGTCCGGTGGGCGCCGATTCCCGCAACCTGCGGAGCGAAGAAACGTGGCGCCACGCTAGACCCGGATAGAATCCTTTCATCACTCCGTCGACTCAGCGAACTAATCCCGGGGATCGTCTAAAAATCAGAAGTGGCGCCCCCGCCTCCTGAATCTCCTCCGCCGAAGTGGCTTTCGGGATTGCTTGCGTGCGGTGCTGCCGTGACGATGTTCGGCGATACCAGTCCAAATGCGGTGACGCCCGTGTCCAGCCAGCGTTTGTCCTTCCCCGAGAGGCGACGGGCGGTAAAGCCACGGCGAATTTCATCCGGCCCACGAGAAAGCCAGCGCCGGATGTAGAGGGCGACGCCGATCAACAACGCGCCCAGGAGCATCGGATCCCAGGTGTGCCGCGGCCAGCCGAGATACGGTTTATTGGTAGCGAGCGTCACAATAGCGATGATGGCGCCCGCCGCGATCACGAATCGATCTTTCAGGCGCACGCCTCGCGCGAGCACGACGGGCGGCAAGAGCCAGATCAGCACCCAGGTTGCCCAGTAGAACGGCCTCGGGAAATCGGTGGTGGTGCGCAGCCCGCCCCACCACGACCCGAGCAGGTTCGCCGACGAAAGTTGGAGGTTGATCGCAACGTAAATCCCGAGCCACAGGAGGGCTTCCGCGATCGAGTACTCGCGGTCAAGATAGGTGAAGCGATAGCGGGGACGAAGTGCGGCGACAATGAACAGGCCGACAGCGTAGATCGCCGCCACAATCGAATGCTCCGCCGAAGGGGACGAGGTCCAGTAGCCCGGCAACCAGACAACGAAGATCATCGCGGCGAGTGGTGCGTACGGTAACCCGAAACGATGCCATATCCACACCGAAGCCATCGCGCCCACGGCGGGAACCAAGGACTCAGCCGCGTTCGATTGCGGGGAATAAAGTGGACCGCTGAACAGAACGCCCTGAAGTCCCGCGCAGAGCAATCCGACCGAGCAGGCCGCGAGCGCTTCCTCGATCCCGTGGCGATAGAGCCTCGCTTCGGAAACGGCGACTTCGGCAGCCCCATACGAGGTAGCGGCGAAGATCAGCAAAAGAATTCCGTTGGCTGGCGGACTCGAGGGAACAATCACAAACAACAGAGCGACCGCCGCTCCCACGATGAGCAGGGTGAAAAGGAACAGGACCAGCCGCAGGACAATGTTGGTGCGGCGGAAATCACAAACCGTATCGTGTTCCGTGCGCCGGTACTGCTCGGCGGTGAGCAAGCCTTCGCCCGCCCAGTCCTTCAGTAGATCGCGAGCGAGGCGAGCTTCTTCGCCCGATGTGCTGTACGCTCTCACGCCTCTCTCCCGAAGCGCCGCGCGATGTGGACGAGCAGGACGAGCATGGCGATGCCGGTCACGAGGAAATAGCCGAGGATAGCGGTAACGCCATCGATATGGCGAACCAGGGCCGCGCTCACGCCGACATAGCCGTACAGAGCGGCGTACGCAACGAAAGAAAACTGCCGTCGTCGGATGCCCCAGGCGAGCGATGCGCCACAAGCGGCCAGCAGAACCAGAAGCCATGCAAAGGAGCCCTCGCGCTCGAAGACCCCGGAGAGGAGTGCCCCCAAAAGAACGTTGGCGGCGATATTCAAATATGTGCTGAAGAAATGCGCTTTCACGCCGAAACGCTGCAGTGCCGCTCCAGCGGCGGCGACCGTCGCGCCGTAGAGAATCGCGTATGCGCGGTAGGCCGCGTCGTGCGTGGAGGGCCAATGCGAGATGGTAAGTCCAAACCATCCGGCGAGCGCGGACAACGCGAGCGATAACACGAAGCGGTTGTCAAAACGATAGGCGAGGAAGAAGAAGAGCCCGGCGGTCGCCAACAGATACCAATCCCATTGTCCAGAGAGGACATGAAAACGACTCTCAATGTAGGCAAGTTCCACGGACCAAACCAGGCTGCCGACGTAAAGTACGTAGTCGAACGCGAAACTGGGCGAGGGAGTCTCCGCAGCGGACCATGCGTTCGCGCGTGAGAAGCAATACCCAAGGCAAACCGCAAGAATGATCGAGAGCGCGGCGAGTACGGCGACGTCGCCGAGTTGCTGCGACCACGTGGTGACAGTCCATCCCAGGCCGCCGACGAAAAATAGAATGCCGGCGTAAAGGAGAACGTTTAACTCCAGAAAAACCGAGCGGGGTTCGCCGCGCGAGAAGCTCGCCAGAAGCGCGTGTTGGTCCGGCGATATTACGCCGTCGTCCTTCCACCGCTCCAATCGGGTGAGTATGCTCACGAAGTCCTCGTTGTCCGATGGTCTGGTCACTGAATAGGGGAGCCAGCTTCGATCCTTGATTGTACCCACGGTCCAGTGCGACAAGCCCGACCAGGAGCGTCCCGTCTGACGCCGCGAGGGATGGGAGTTTAGGAGCTAAATCCGTTCCCGCGGAGACGATCGGGCGGTATCTCTGAAAATCAACCACGACCGCACCAATCTTGAAGGCGTGACGCTCCGCCGGCTCACGCTACAGGCGTAGTCGGTGCGACGTGTTTTGGTGATGGGAGGCCCGAGCTGGTACGGCCCCGAGCGATACGATGTCGTCGCCAAAACGCAGAGCGGGAATGTTGCTGCGGCGCAGGTGCGATTCATGCACCAGAGGTTATTACAGGAAAGATTTAAGCTGACCGTACAAGATGGACCGACCGTAAAAGATATCGCCGGACTCACGGGACTTTATGATGACGAGTCCGACTGGTTTCCCGATCCGTCAGGCTGAGTCGATCGGCGCCTGATGATCCACTAAAATTGTGCGAGCCCTTTTCCTTGCGCGGTTTCCTTGCACAGCGACGCGCTTCCGGCCCACCCGCTCAGAGCTCCACACCACGCCGAACGCGTAGGCCTCGGCCAGGATCGTCATGTCTCCACGGCCGCCGCTGAATTGAATGATGCGGGACGTGGCGCCGTGCTTGCCGTGCGGCTTGCGGAATCACGGCAGCAGGACGCCATCTTCGCCTGCCCGACTCAGGATAGGACCCGTCTTAAAGCGCGCCCTCTCCGCGATCGCCATTGCGAATCCGGATCACATCGTCAATCGTCGAAACGAAGATCTTACCGTCCCCCATTTTTCCGCTGCGTGCGGCAGCGGTGAGCGTCTCGATCACAGGATTCAGCAGTGCGTCATTGACGACTAATTCGAGCTTGACCTTAGGCAGGAGATCGATCTTATATTCGTGCCCTCGGTAGACTTCGGTGTGGCCCTTCTGACGGCCATGGCCGCGGACCTCCATCACCGTGATGCCTTCCGCGCCGATTTTGATGAGAGCATCCTTCACCTCGTCTAGCTTGTGAGGCTGAATTACCGCTTCTACTTTTTTCATGCAAGAGCCTTTCCGTATGGGGACGAAGTCGTGAATCGGCCGACAAAAAAGGGAGATCGCATACGCAGAGCACACGCGATCTCCTAGTCTCTTGGCGGAGAAAAATCAAACCCGGGAGGTGTGCGGTTTGGCTAAGCCGGCTACCGGTTCCGTGATGGACATGTGCGCCGCTTCGACGGCCATTCCGCCGGGCCGTCCGATCGACGAAATCACGTATTCGGGATAGGCCGAGATGCCATGTTCGTACAGATCCATGCCGTAGTTCTCATGCTCGGCCGAAAGCCGCAGCAAACCGAACGCATTCACTGCGTACATCACGATCATCGCCACCGCGAAGGTCGCGATCACGATAATGCCATTGCCGACAATCTGAGCGACAAGCACCTGTGTTCCGCCTCCGTAGAAGAGTCCTTTCAAAGGCGCGGAGTTGTCGGCCGCGAACTGTCCGGTAGACCCGAACTCGCCGGTGGCGAACAGACCGAGCGACCACGTGCCCCAGATTCCGCAGAAGCCGTGCACCGGAACCGCGCCGATCGGATCGTCAATGCGCAGCCATTCGAGAAGCTCCACGCCGTAAACCACGATCACGCCGGCCACGGCCCCCAGCGCGATCGCGCCCGTGGGACTGACCCAATAGCAGGGACATGTAATGGCCACAAGACCCGCCAGGAATCCGTTGACCGTGAAACTCATGTCCCACTTCTTACTCATGAAGTACGCTACGAACATCGCGCCGAGTCCACCGGCACACGCGGCGAGTGTGGTATTGGCTGCCACTCGACCAATCCCGATAAAGTCCATCGCGGAAAGCGTGCTGCCCGGATTGAATCCGTACCATCCGAACCACAGAAGCAGACCGCCGGAGCAGGCGATCGTCAGATCGTGCGGCATCATAGGTCCGCCGCCGTCGCGCTTGAATCTGCGGCCCAGGCGCGGGCCGAGCACGATGGAACCGGCCAGTGCAATGAATCCGCCGATGCTGTGTACCACCGTCGAGCCGGCGAAATCGTGGAAGCTGGTGCCGAGCGACGGCAGGAACATATCCTTCGCGCCCATCGTGGCGAGGAATCCATCCGGACCCCACGCCCAGTGGCCGATGATCGGATAGATGAATCCGGAAACCGCGAAGCTGTAGAGGAGATCGCCGATCCACGCGGTGCGTCCGATCATCGCGCCGGAGGTGATGGTGGAGCAAGTATCGGCGAACGCGAACTGGAACAGCCAGAACGCGAGGAACGCGACGCCCGTCGTTTCATAGGTCGCGGGAGCGCCTTGCAGGAAGAACCAGTTCAGTCCGATGAATCCGTTGCCGTGGCTGAACATGAAGGCGAAGCCCCACGCGTAAAACAGCAGTCCGCACAGGCACGTATCGACGACGCATTCCATCAATACGTTGACCGTTTCGCGCGAGCGGCAGAAGCCCGCTTCGAGCATCGTGAAGCCGACCTGCATACCGAAAACAAGGAACGCCGCGAGCAGCGTCCAGACCGTATTCAGCGGGTTGACGATGTCGTTCCCCTTCAATTGTGGGTCCGCCGCATGTGTCGCCAGTCCTAATAAATCCGGGCGCATGAAGATCGCCACAACCGCGAGCATTCCGATCGCGCCGAACTTGCCCATCAACAGTGCGGAGCCGTAGCGGCGCCATTCGGGATCGCGCAGGCGCTCACGCAGGCGTCTAAATTTTGCGGGAAACGATAGCTTTTCGCTCATCTGTAATTGCTCCTTCGTCAATTTTCGGGATGCTTTGATTCGAGTTCATCCGTGATGCCGCCACACCTTCAACAGGCTTCCGCACGGCCACCACGAACCGAATCGAAAGGGTCCGGTCGCGGGCGCCTTGCGCCGAACGCACCTGTCCCGATAAACCAAGGCGTACTTCCGCCCCGCATTCTTGCGATTCAAAACGGCTCAACTGGTTGGCTTGTCACCGGCTCCACTGGGCCGGTGCGCGAAGTGCTCTCCGGCGGAACGGGGCGAGAGAGGCGCTTTGGAAAGGATCAACGACATTCGTAGATTACGCGCGACTCGCGCTCATGTCTAATTAATAATTTCGATGGCAAGACAAGTAAATCTTCATATCCATCTATCAGTTACAGGGGGCTCATCGTTAGATAGACGGGCGTTTGTCCGTTCGATAGAGATTCCTCCCGGACGATGCGGCTACTCTGATTAGTAAAGGTTGTAAACACAGACACTGGAATGGGCCTTCTTCTTGCCATCGGTAGGGGACGCCTTCTGTTCGCGGTTGCCTGGATGATCCTGATCATCGCCATCGCGGACTGGGCGATCGGCAACAGCGTGTCGCTGGGCATACTCTATATCCTTCCGATGATGCTCAGCGGCATCGTATTGCGGCGGCCCGAGACCATCGCCCTCGGCGTCTTCTGCGCGTTATTACGGGCGCGCTTCGATGTGCCCAGCACGCAGGCGGAAGCTGTACTGCGGTTCGCCTTCGCGTCAGTTTCCTATTCGGCTTCCGGACTGTTTGTGATAGCGCTGGTGCGCAATCGGCGGCTGGTCTCGGAACATTTGTCCCGGATGCAAGCGGAACAGGCGTTACGAAGGGAAGCTGAAGAGCAATTGCGCTTATTGGTGGCAAGCAGCCCGGCGAGCATTTTGACGGTCGACGAGCGTGGAACGGTGATCGCCGCCAACGGTGCGGCGAGCAGCTTATTCGTGATCCCGGAAAGCGCTTCTCTCGTCGGCCGCGGGATTTTCGATTATGTTCCCGTACTCGCCGACGCGCTGAGGCTCGACCATACAGGCGAGGAGTTCCGGACGTCGGCGCAATGCCAGGCGCGGCGCGATAACGGCGAGCCCTTCTTAGCGGAGGTTTGGTTTTCCTCCTATGCCACGCCGGAAGGGACACGGTTGGCGGCGATCATCGTGGACGCTTCCGAGGAACTGCGTGAGCGCGAAGAGGAAAACTTACGCCAGCTTCAAAAATCAAATCGCATCACAGCCGCGGCGGTTTCCCACGAACTGCGCAATTTATGCGGAGCCGTGTCCCTGCTGTGCGCACATCTGAAGGACCGGCATGCCCTCGCGCAGGACGATGATTTTCGCGGCCTCGATAATTTGGTGAAGGGTCTCGGCAAGCTGGCGAGTATCGAACTGCACAGCCATGCCGAGGAGCAGGCCGGTCCCAATGAAGTTCCCTTGCAGCGTGTGCTGGACGATCTTCGCATCGTGATTGCCCCGGATTGGCAGGAGATCGAAGGCACCGTGCGATGGCCGTCACCCACGAAGCTCCTCACCGTGGCGGCGGACTATTCCGGATTGCTCCAGGTGTTTCTGAACCTGGCACAAAATAGTCAGCGCGCGGTCCAGCAGGCCGAGACGCGCGAGCTCGAAATATCCGTCGAAGTGCGGGGCGCTTGGGTGCACGTTCGGTTCCGCGATACCGGACCGGGCATCGCTTTTCCGGAACGCCTCTTTCATGTCTTCCAAAACGGAGCGGACGGAACCGGCTTGGGGCTCTACGTGTCACGAGCCGTCGTGCGGACCTTCGGCGGCGAATTGAGGTTTGTACCCGAAGATTCAGGCTGCTGTTTTGTGATCGAATTGTTAGTAGCTTAGTGTGAAAACCTCAACAGAGCCCGCGGTCATTTCGCTTCTTCTGGTGGACGATCATTTGATGTTCCGCCAGGGCCTCGCTCGCGTGCTCGAAAAAGAGCCCGGCCTAAAAGTAGTTGGCCAGTTCGCGAGCGGCGCGGACGCACTCCGGGCATTACCCTCGAGCGGCGCTTCGATGGTTTTGCTGGACGTCGACCTAGGACAGGAGCGGGCGTTCGATTTTGTGATGGAATCGCGCCGGCGCGGGTTCGAGGGACAGATTCTGGTGGTAACAGCTGGGGTAACGGGGCGCGAGGCGGTGCAACTGGTACAGGCCGGCGTCGCTGGGATCGTGCATAAGCACCATTCCATCGAGATGCTCTGCAGCACGATCTTCCAGATCGCGGCGGGTGAAATCTACCTTGAGAAGGAGTATTTGACGCCCCTCTATCGCTCGGCGGATCGCACCAAGGAGGAGGACCGGCCGAGGCTCACGGAGCGCGACAAAGCGATTCTGCGCTTCATCTTTCAAGGGTTGAGCAACCGGGAGATTGGCACTCGGCTGGAGATCTCCGAGAGCGCGGTGAAGTCGTCACTGCGGCAGGTGTTCAACAAACTGGGCGTGCGCACCCGGGCCCAGGTGGTCAAAATCGCGCTCGAGCAATATCGCGATCAATTGTAGTCCTCCCTGGCAAAAACCAAACTCGGACCTGACATCGAAGCTTGAAGAGCCAGGTGCTCATCGTCCTGGCTCTTCGCATGCGTAGCGCCCTCTATATGCCTTGACACGCATATGCCCTGTGGGGTATATCAGAAGAGTGGAATCCGTTTTCCAAATCATTGCGGAGCCGAACCGCCGGGCGATACTGAGCCTCCTGGTCTCCTCACAGCAGTCGGTGGGAGAGATCGAGCGTCAGCTTCGCATGCCGCAGCCGACTGTATCAAAGCACCTGCGAGTGCTGCGCGATGCCGGATTCGTCGATTCGACGGTGGACGCACAGCGCCGTCTCTACCGGCTGAAGCCGGAACCGTTTCAGGAGATGGACGCCTGGCTCGCTCCGTTCCGTCGGTTCTGGTCCGCTCATATCGATGCTCTCGAACGCCACCTCGATCGCATGGATCAATCCAGGCCGACGAAGAAAAAGACGAGGAGAAGAAGATGACCGATCGCGAGCGATATGCACCCGGTCCGGCGAGTGGAGCGCATGTGCAGAAGGACGGAGAGAAGTGGACGCTCGTCCTCGTCAGAGAGTTGCGCCACTCGCCGGAAAAAGTCTGGAAGGCGCTTACGGATCCGGCGCACGTACGCGAATGGGCGCCCTTCGAAGCCGATGGCAGTCTGGGTATGATGGGGGCCACCGTAAAGCTCACCACAGTGGGCGCGCCCACGCCGCAGATTTCCGAAACGACCGTGACGCGAGCCGACGCGCCCAAGATGCTTCAATACAACTGGGGTGGCAATGATATTCGGTGGGAACTCGAACCTTTTGCCGGCGGCACGCGGCTGACGTTGTGGCATAACATCGATCGCCGCTTCATTTCCATGGGCGCCGCCGGGTGGCATATTTGCCTCGATGTTCTGGATCGGCTTGTCGGCGGAACTCCCCTTGGCCGAATCGTGGGCGGCGACGCGATGAAGTTCGATTGGCCACGGCTCAACTCAGAGTACGCCAAGCAATTCGGCGTCGAACTTCCGAACTGGCCTCCGAAAGGCGCTTGATCGCGCGAGTCGCTCATGGTGGATAAACAACATGGCAGAAAAATTAAAAACACCAGTGAAAAAGAAGAGCTCGATAGTGGGGCAAGCACTCGTCGCGAAAAAGAGTGGCTCCCAGGGAGTCGAATCTGCGTCTCAACGGATCGATGCAAGAATCCACGAGCTCGGCGACTGGCGCGGAGAACTTCTTTCCCGCCTCCGCGCTCTGATCAAGCAAGTCGACCCTCTCGTCGTCGAGGAATGGAAGTGGATGGGAACGCCGGTGTGGTCCCACGACGGGTTGATCTGCACGGGCGAGACCTATAAAAGCGTCGTAAAGATGACGTTCGCCAAGGGCGCCTCGTTGGATGACGCTTCGGGTCTTTTTAATTCCAGCCTCGACGGCAGAGTGAGACGCGCCATCGACTTTCATGAGGGCGAGGCGGTTAACGAGAAGGCTTTAAAGGCTCTGATTCGCGCCGCCATAGCCTTGAATACGTCTCGTCTGAAGGCTCGCTGAAAGAATTCTACTTCCGCATTCACTTACCGGCTGAGAGTGACGACGCCAGTCGTGTCGGCGGACACGGGTGCGAGAGGATCATCGTTCAGGGATGGGCCGCCCGCACGGGGGGACCGCCCCAATTGGCCATCCAACGCTTTCACAATCGCTTGGCGAAGCTCGGCCATACGAACGGGTTTTATGAGATAGCTGGAAACTCCTAGCTGTCTGCAACGCTCGGCGTCTCCTCGCTTTTCCCCGGAAGTGAGCATCATAATCACGGCGTCGCACAAATTGGGTTGAGACTTGATGCGCTCCACCAGATCGAATCCATCCATTTCGGGCATATGGACGTCCGCAACCACCAGGGCAAATGGTCGTCGGCACTCGGCCGCGTTCAGGAGGTAGACGAGGGCTTCCTGGGCGCTCGCCGCCACTGCCGCTTCCATATGCCACTGCCACAGCGTGTGATTGAGAATTCGTCGATTGGTAGAGTTGTCGTCGACCACTAATACGCGCACACCCGCGAGTGACATATCTTCGGCTTGCGTTTTCGATGCCTCCACTAGAATCTGCCGCGGAATCATGCTGCCGGCGACACCCAGGGACGCGGTGAAATGGAAGCTGCTTCCTTCGCCGGGGACGCTTTCCACCCAAATCTTTCCCTTCATCGCTTCCACTAAACGCGATGAAATCGTCAACCCCAAACCGGTTCCTCCAAATTTTCGAGTGGTCGAACTGTCGGCTTGAGAAAATGCGTCAAAGATCAATTTCTGTTTCGTCGGATCGATGCCGATGCCCGTATCCCGCACCACAAAATGCAGGCGCATCTGATCGCGGACCTCGGACTCCAATGCGACTTGCAACTCCACTTGCCCGCTCGGTGTGAACTTAATGGCGTTCCCTACAAGATTCAAGATAATCTGCCGGAGACGCACGGAATCTCCCACGGCGTGGCTGGGAACATCGGACTGGATGTCGCACAGCAATTCCAGGCCCTTCTGATGCGCCCGGAGAGCCAGTGTCTTGATCGTTTCCTCGATGCTCTCGTGGAGATGGAAGCAGACGCGATCCAATTCCAGCTTCCCCGCTTCGATTTTGGAAAAGTCGAGAATATCGTTGATGATCGTGAGCAGCGCTTCGGCGGATGTTCTGACCGTGCTCATATAGTCGCTCTGTTCCGAAGTCAGATCCGTGTCCAATACGAGTTCGGTCATGCCGATAATGCCATTCATCGGCGTGCGGATTTCATGGCTCATGGATGCCAAGAATTCGCTTTTCGCCCGGTTGGCGCGCTCGGCGGCCTCTTGCGCTTCCTTGCGTTCGGTAATGTCGGCCATGACTCCGACCAACTCTTTCGGCTTGCCCTGTTCGCTCAAAACGCGGACCGAATTTCTCAGCCAGATGACGCTTCCCGTGGACGAAATCATTCGATGCTCGAAACACTGAGACTCCCCTGTTTCCGCGACGGCAGCTCGACGGGTCTCCACGAGTTGCCGGTCATCCGGATGCGCGTGATCGATGATGAAATTTCCATTGGCCAGCCATTCCTCGCAAGCGTAGCCGAGGAGTTCCTCCGCCTCCTTGTTCACAAAACTGAAATGGGATGCTTCGACGTCGCGACGCCATAAGATCACGCGCGCCGATTCGACTAATTGGCGAAAGCGCTGTTCCGTCAGGCTCAACTCCAGAGACTGCTGCGTGAATCGCCGGTCTACGAGCGATGTCAATATCGTTAGAGCGAGCACGAGAAGCGTGACGGAGATGATTCCGGCGATCCCGACCGCCGAGATTGCCACCGAATGCTTCATTTCCGGCATCGAGTCCATGGGCTCAAACGTTATCGCGGCCATTCCTGTGTAATGCATGACGGGGATCGCGGCCCCCATTAGGATCGCGCTGGCCGTCTTCTTCCAGGTCGCCGCACCCTTCCCTTCCCGGAAATGGAAGGTCAGCCAGAGTGCGGCCAGCGAGATCACGATGGCCAAGACGATGGACAAAATCACCAAGTCCAAATCGTAGTGGCACATGGCCGGAAGCCGCATCGCTTCCATGCCGATGTAGTGCATGGCCGCGATGCCAACTCCCATCAGGACGCCGCCGATGCCCGCGCGCAGCAGTCCCATTTTTTCCCGGCTCACGACGTGGAGCGCGACGCCGGACGCCAACACGGCCGCAGCCAACGACGCGAGCACCGTAGGCCAGTCGTAGAAAACCTTGACCGGCAGGCTGTAGGCGAGCATGCCGATATAATGCATCGACCAGATGCCTAGGCCCATCGCGCCCGCACCGCCGGCGAGCCAGGCGTAGCGGGTATTTCTTCGCGCGACGGTTACGCGACCGGCCAGATCGAGCGCTGCAAAGGACGCGAGGGTCGCGATCAGCACGGAGAGTGCGACCAGACGGTAATCGAAGGAGCCGGCGAGTATGGGCGCGTGAGGCATGGTGGCGTTATGAGATTCCCAATTTGCGGAGTGTGCTAAGTCTGTATGATTCGAAACACTGCGGACAGTAGCCGTGAGAAAGTTGGGCGTCGGTGTGAGCCCGCAGGTAGGCGTCCAGACTTAGCCATTGGTCTCCGTCATCGCGAATTTTATTGCATGACATACAAACGGGCAGGATGCCGCGGAGCTCTCTGACGCGTGCCAGCGCCTCCTCTAACTGGCGATTGATCTCGTTCATCTCTGCATCCCGCTTTTGCAGCAGCTTGTATGCCGCCCGCAGCTGCTTTTCGACAGCATGCCGCGCAAGGGCTGCCTCAATGTTCGCCGTAATTTCGCGTTCGTCGAACGGCTTCGTGAGATAGCCGTGAGGGTGGGCACGCGCCGCGCGTGCGATCAATTCGGAATCCGCATAGGCGGTGAGGAAGATGACCGGAATGTCGCTTTGCTCCTGGAGCTTCTCCGCCACATCAATACCGGTCATGGTTCCGACGAGGTTAATATCCATCAGCACCAAATCGGCCTGGGATTCCAAAATCCGGCCGACGGCAACTTCACCCCGGGAGGCGCGTCCGCACGGGATGTATCCCAACGTGGAGAGCCGGTCGACCAACTCCATCGCGATAAGCCCCTCGTCTTCCACGACGAAGATGCGCGGCGGTTTTGAGTTAGGCGCTCTGGTGAGGGTTTCGCTGGTGAAGATTGTCATAAGGAATCAAGATCATGACCTTCGTACCCGGCTCGTAGCGATACGTGATCGAACCTCCGATCTGTTCGGAAAGACTTTGAATGAGGTCTGCGCCGAAGCCGTGGGGGCCGTCCCGGGCATCCACGGGAACCCCTACGCCGTCGTCTTCCACTTCGATGTTCACGGCTCCGTCGGGTAAAGCGACCCGCACGGAGATTGTCCCGGAGCGCCCCGCCGGATATCCATGCTTAAACGCGTTTGTAACCAGTTCGCTGATGATCATGCCGCAAGGGAGAACGATTTCGGCAGGCAACAGGATTGGCTCGGCGTCCACCCGGAGGTGGATCCCGCGAGACCGCAATTCGTGGGAGCGAGCAAGCTCGCTGGTGAGCGATTGCAAGTAATCGGCGAAATCGATGGCGGCCAAACTGGAGGACCGGTACAACTTTTCGTGGACCAGAACCATCGACCGGAGCCGGTCCTGCCCCTGCCGGAACACGGCGATGGCACTCGGATCGGTCGTGTTCTTTGCTTGAAAATGCAGCAGACTGGAGATGATTTGCAAGTTGTTCTTCACGCGGTGGTGGACTTCGCGCAAGAGCGTCTCTTTCTCGCGCAAGGACGTGCGAAGTTGAATCTCGGTCTTTTTTCTTTCGGTAATATCCCGCCCCGACCACAGCACGTGGGTGCAGGGGCCTTCGCCGGCGTGAATGGGACGCACGGAAACCTCCGCGAAAAGCGAGCTTCCATCCGGTGTTGGGAACGCTAGTTCGGCTTGCACGACACGCCCTTCCCGGACAGCCTGCTCATACAGAGGTAATTCCTCGCGAATCGCTTCCTCCGGGAGTCCGAACTCCGCCATGACTTCACTGCGATCACGGCCTTCCAAACGCATCCCCTCGGCTCTGAACGCCGTGGTCACTAATTGCTCGTAAGCTCGATTTACAGCTTCGATTCGATACGTGCCCTCGCCCATGACCCGCAGGAGCGCCTTGGCGTCGGTGGTGCTATTAAAGATGAGCGCTAACTGTTTCTCACGAGTCTGTAGCGCCAGCTCCATCTGCCGCTGATCGGTGATATCGTGCGCCGTGCCGCGAAGTCCGACGATTCCACCCGATCGGTCACGCTCCGCCTCGACCATAGCCTCAATCCAGCGTTTTTTGCCGTCCGCGGTAAACAATTCGAGGGCCATTTCACACGGTTGGCCATCCCGCATCATTTGTTCTATAGCCGCGGTGCGAAGCTCCCAAGCTTCCGGTGTGAAGAATTCACGCAGTTTCTCAAGGCTCGGCGGCGGCCCACTCGGATCGAGGCCGTAAATCCGATACATTTCCTCCGACCACACTGGATAGTCCATGTCCGAGGTGCGGTACCAGCTCCCCACTTTCGCGATGCGCTGCGCTTCGCGCAGATCTCGCGCCTCCCGCCGAAGCGCATACATCGCGGCATTTCGAGCGGTCACGTCGCGGCCTGTCCACAGAATGTGGCTGCAACATCCGTGTTCGTCCGAGACCGGCGAAACTGTAACTTCTACCGCGAGCCCTTTGGGGAAACCGTACGCTTCGTAGTGCGTGGGTTTCTTCTCCGATATCACGTGGCGGAAGAGAGAAAGCCTAAATTCGATTTGCTCGGGCGAAAGGCCGAGGATCGCGAACGTTTTTTCGATATCTTGTTCCAATAGAACTGTTCCCGCAGGCGCCAAGGGCGTGAGGACGGCAGCCATGGCACGATTGATCGATTCGATTACCAGGGAGCCGCTGGGCCCGACGCGTATCAGCATCTGCCAGTCCGAGGTCGCGTTGAAGATCGCCGCTAAGCGATCTTGATTTGCTCGCAGCGAGCTTTCCAAATTCTTTTCGGCGGTAACATCCGTGCAAATGCCGTCAATCCCTAGAGGTTCTCCGGCTGCATCTCGAACCACGCGCACATCGTCGCGCATCCAACGATATTCCCCGGAGGCCGCGCGAAAGCGATATTCGCGCCTCTGTTTGTCGACGGTGGATAGATCCTGCAAACCGCCCAAGATTCCGGAGCGGTCGTCGGGATGAATTCGATTGAGCCAAAAGCCGCTGTCGGCCAAGAATTCACCCGGATCGTAGCCCCACAGGAACTTGGCGCCGTCTGAGATGTAGGTCACGGCGAAATCGCCGTCCGCTTTGCATGCATAAATAATCACGCGGCTCGAATCGATCAAGGATTCGATCCTGCTCGTGCGATCGGCACTGGATTGCTCGGAACGACGTGGCATTTCGGCACAGAAAGTACTGTTCATGTTTGACAGGCAGACGCGGCTATACGTGCGAATCGACGGTTTCCAGGTTGGCCTTTAATTCCCAGGGCGAACCGTCCTGTACGCGTTCGATTAGATTTCCGCTCTCAACCGGGAGCTCGGTCCATGTAGTCACGGCCTTGGCGATGTTGGCGATATTAATCGGCTTTGACATATAGTCATCCATGCCTGCCGAAAGACAGCGCTGACGATCGGCCCTCATTGCGTGGGCGGTGACCGCAACGATCGGAAGATGCCGGCTCTTGTCTTCCCTCATTCGAATCTGCCGGGTTGCTTCCAATCCGTCGATTTCGGGTAGATTGACATCCATCAGGACGAGCGCGTAATCGCGTTCGGACGTTTTCTCGATGGCTTGCTTGCCGGTGGTTGCGACTTCGACTTCACAGCCCAGTTTCTCGAGCATCCGGCAGATGACGACTTGATTCACTTCGTTGTCCTCCACGACCAAAACGGGGGTCCCAGGGAGGTGGAATCGATCTCCGCCCACGGCGAGTTCAAGCTTGCGAGACTCCGCGTTCGTCGCGGGCAGGTCCACCGTGAACCAAAAGCGCGAGCCGGCCTGCGGGGCGCTGCGCACGCCAATCTTTCCGCCCATCAGCTGGATGAATTCGCGGCAAATCGCAAGTCCCAGCCCGGTACCACCCCATTTCCGCGTAATCGAGGCATCCACCTGCTCGAATTTTTCAAAAATAAGCTGCTGCTTATCGAGGGGAATTCCGACGCCGGTGTCCTCCACGGCGAAGCATAACGTGGCGACACCGTTCACGACGTCCGCGCATTCCACGTGGACCCCGATTTCCCCTCGCTCGGTGAACTTAATGGCGTTGTCGATGAGGTTGTTGAGCACCTGGCGGATGCGGGCGGCATCTCCTTTCACCTGCCCCGGCAGGTGGGCATCAAAGGACGCGGATAGCACCAATTTCTTCGAGGCCGCCCGGGCTGAAAATAGATTCGTCGTTTCCATCACCATCTGCCTGATATCAAAAGGAACGCTCTCCAGTTTGATTTTTCCGGCCTCGATTCTTGAAAGATCCAGAATTTCACTCAGCAAGGACATCAAGCTGCTTGCAGACCGATGAATGATTTCGGCGTACTCTTTCTGCTCTTCGGTTAGCGCCGTCGTCAACAGCACGTCCGCCATTCCCAAAACGCCATTCATCGGAGTCCGCAATTCGTGGCTCATGTTGGCTAGAAACTCCGATTTCAGACGAGTTGCCTGCTGTGCAAGTTGTAAGGCTTCGGACATTTCCTCTTCGGCATGTTTGCTGTCCGTGATGTCACGCATCACGATTTGGACCGTTTGCATACCGTCGTGAACAAGCGGTATCGCGCTGATCTCCACCTCCAGCGGCGTGCCATCTTTTCTGATCAGCCGCTGCTGCAATGGCAAATCACCGCCGCGCAACTGACCAAAAATATTCTCGATTTGAATGCGGGAATTCTCGCTAAATAGATCCGCGAGGCTTTTCCCCATCAGCTCTTCGGAATCGTTTACGCCCAACAATCGCGCCCACGCCGGATTGGTGTAGAGAATTCGCCCTCCCTGGTGCACGCCGATGGCATCCGGCGAATGCTCGATCAGCAGGCGATACCGCCTTTCACTTTCGCGAAGAGCCTTTTCCGTGTCGTTGCGTTCCTTTATGTCGGAGCGGTAAACGTGAAACATCAGGACCGGCGCCAGGCCGAGCATGGCACATAGGATCACTAACAAATTGAATCGCTGTTCGGCGCCGAGGAGACTTAGCACGAGGATCAGAGTGATAACCGTGAAGAGGATCACGAATATTGGCGTAGCCTTGGAATTCACCACTCTTTCGAGCATGAGTAAGACCTCCCAAAAGACTGAGGGCAATCCGACTACCAAGAACAGTGCTCATCAACTTATGTATTTAGGCGAATGAGATTGTTCACTGGACGTACAATTGTGAGACACTTTCTCGATTTAGAATGCTCCAGTCGCGATTCGAAGACGGCAACGCGGCCCAAAATGGCCTTTAGCGAGTGGTCGGCAATTTGCATGGGAGAATCTTGCGTGACGACTTCACCCGACCCATCCAACCCCGCGGAACGACGCAGGGAACCCCGTTATTCGACCCATCGACAGGTCTGCCCTGGAATCACCGAACTCGGAGTCGGCTTCGATGCACAAATCTTAGACGTCTCCCGTTCAGGGCTTCGCATGCTTGTGACCAAGCATCTAGAGGCATCGGGTATGATTTCGTTGCGGGTCGATTCCTTGGAGGTGGAAGGACAGGTCTGCTATTGCCGCGCCAACGAAGACGGCACGTTCGAGGTTGGATTGCTGATCCGGGATACCGGAATCGCGTAGAATTTCACGCGTTGGGTAGCAGTCGGTACAAGGTAGCGCGACTAATGCCGAGAATAGAAGCCGCGCGTGCCCGGTTCCCGTTTACCTGTTGCAACACGCGCTGCGCGTGGTGCACGTGCATCTGGGCCATATTCATGGCGCCACCGCTTTCGCTGGATTGCACTCCGGCAACCTTGAGGGATTCCGGAAGATGATGCACGTCGATTACGGTGCCTTCCACCATCATGCAACAGCCGGCGATCACGTTCTCAAGTTCCCGCACGTTTCCCGGCCATGAGTATTGCGACATTGCCCCCTGGGCACGACGCGTGAGATTCATGCGGCCCTTGCCGAAACGGCTGGAATACAGATCCAGAAAGTGGCGCTGCAACATCGGTAGATCTTCTCGTCGCTCCGCTAAGCGGGGAAGCTTGAGCTCCACCGAGGAGAGGCGATAATAGAGATCCTCGCGAAGCTTACGCTCTGTTACCAGAGCCCGCAAGTCGCGGTTGGTAGCGGCCACAACCCGAATATCGACGTACTCCACCTTGGAGGACCCGAGCCTTTGACTCTCGCGATTTTGCAGAAGCCGCAGCAATTTCGGCTGCAAATTCAAAGGAAGTTCGCCGATTTCATCCAGAAATAGAGTCCCCCCGTGGGCTGCCCGAACGAAACCCGGCCGGTCCTGGGTGGCCCCCGTAAAAGCTCCCCGCACGGTGCCGAACAGTTCGCTTTCAAATAGGTGCTCAGGGATCGCCGCGCAATTGCACACGACGAACGGGCCGGAAGACACAGGTCCAAATGTATGCAGCGCCTTTGCCGCAGATTCCTTTCCCGTGCCTGTCTCGCCGGTGACTACGGCCGTTTGAAAATGAGGAGCCACCCTCCGGATTTTGGAAAATACATCTAGAATTGCAGGACTACGGCCGATGATCCCGCCGAGCTGAAATGCCTGGACGAGTTCCTCATCCAAGCGTGCCGTGTAACTGCGAGCTCGGGCCGCTTCGAGCCACGTATCCAGTTTCCGTAGGATCTGATCGATGGAGAACGGCTTGGTGATGTAATCGTAGGCCCCGCGTTGAATCGCCTCGACCGCGGTGGCCGGAGAATAATGTCCCGTGACCATCATCACATCGATGCCCGGATCGATTTCCAATATTCGATCCAGAGCTTCGAAATCCCGGACACCGGGCATAATCAGGTCCAACAGCACAATCGCGGGCCGATTCTCTTCCACGAGCCTGAGCCCCTCATGAATATCAGTGGCCGTGTTTATCCTAAACTCCGGTTTTTCAATTACATCTGCTAAAAGCCGAACCATCTGTGGATCGTCATCGATAATGACGACATCGAGCGAATGGCCGGGTTTCGTAATTCCCGCACTGGGCACGTCGTCTTGCTTTGGATATGGTGATGGTACGGAACGCGCTGTGGCCGACGCAGACATAATAACCTCGCTTTTTCCGCCGATTCATTACGACATCTGAGGTTCTTAGTCTACTTATTCCGTTTAATCGTTGGAATAAGCATAAAGCACTAGCTTCGGTACGGGCGCGGCAGAAGTAGCTAAGAGAAGCGTGAGAGCGACTCCGGTCGACAAAAACTCCTACCTTCGCGCTCTTTCAGGTAGATAGCGGCCTCGAATCGAAAACGATCTTCTAGGTATGCCCTTAGGAATATCTCCTGGACCTTTTCCGAGCTATCTAAAGATAGTCTGTGGCAGCGACCCGTTATGGCGTAGACATCCCATACAAAATGTGTAAAAACATCTCCTTATAAAACGCCTTAGTGAGCCTCTTTTCTCATTGGATGAAAATGCGACGGAGCGTTTCATCGTTGGACGCGAAGGGTCTACCGGGACCTAAGTCTTCCATTAACTGGCAGATTCCACAAGGCTTACTGGCAATTACGCCAAGCTGCGAGGTAAAAGTTAGCCGCCTTCGGCCAAGCGGCAACGACGAAACAATCGAAGGGTAAAACGGAGTGGAAAAGAGTTCGTATTTTGCTCCCGGTATCTCTGCTTTTCGGCCGGGACAAATGCTCTGAGCACAATCAGGAACGTCGGATAACGGCGGTTTTGGGCGTGACGGAGTTCCGTGCTCGAACAGTTCGGCGTCTCACCGCGCGGCGGATTCTCTTTCGTGACCACCATTAGTGAATGGGGTGTTCGATGCAGGCTGGTCTGCCTCCCTTCCGACGGCCTCGTTTCCGTCTCAAGGAAGCATGGATAAATAATTCGAACCGTGTGCGTAGCAACGCTCCTTGCCAGGGAGCCGTATTGATTCGATCTCAATCCTTGTCCTCACGGAGATCGTTCAGACGGCGGGACCGGCCGGGAAGGAATAATGTTGCGGCGCTTCGAAGCCGGAATTTTGTTGCGATCGAGCGGTAATTCCCTGGCAATTGGGTCAACGGTAAAGCCGAGTCAGATCGCCCGACTTGGATTTCTGGCGGGCGAGGTCAAAACTGACCTTCTCCAGGATGCCATGTTGCGCGGCGAGCGCACGCAACCCCGATACGGTGGTGGTTTGACCCTCCAGGGGCGTCATGGCCGCGACCGGCGCCTCGGCAACCCGCGCAGGCTGAGGTGAACCTGCGGCCTTCGTCGCCCGATTTCTGGGCCGATGCCGGCGCCAGTCATAGAAACGAATCCGGCAGGCGGGACAATCGTTTATCGGCGCCGCGAGGAGGGCTTGCAGTAGACCCAAAGGATTGCGGGAAAGGGAATCGATACGGTCATGACTGGAAATCCGGTAAATCGCGCCGCTCAGGCACCTGGGGCAGACCGAATGACGTGAGAAAACGAATCGCAGGCTTGTATAGAGGACCTGAAAAAGGTGGCGTCGTCGAGCTACGCCCAATGTGCACTGGAGACATTGAAAACGCTCGTTGTAGAGCAATCTCCCGAGAAGTCCTCGATGAATGCGAGCCAACGGTACTTGACACTGAGGACACGTCACCTGAAAGTCTCGGTGATTTCCTCCTGCTGGTCCTCCCATTCTCATTCTCCTTTCCGTGTTCGGCCCTGAACACCCGCCGCCGACCAAACCCCAGAAACTACGCTCGGCGCCTCTGGCGCATGCGTCTCCTTTGAGTACGCAAGTCCGCCTTTGACCCGGTCCGCTCGTGAAAACGCATTGATGCCTTCGTCAAATTGATGCTTCTCAGGGCAGCGGCTCACAACAAGTCGTCAACTCACGCCTCGGCCGACCTACGAAGGCTCTTGCGAATTCTCCGACTCCGGAAGCAAATCGAGAACCAGGGCACATCCGCAAGCTGGTCTATGATTTACGGTAGGTTGACGGGCGGGAAGAACGAACGGAGGTGTTTTGTTTTTATACACAGTCGCATTTTTGAACTCCCTGCGGAGAGATAAACTCCTCTTGGGTGCGGCTCCTCGTTTGGGAATTTGTCCAGAATATAATTGGAAACTAAGCGAAGAGACGTTCACAATCGCGCTTTTTGAGAGCCAGGAGGTTCTTCCACATGTCCGATCATCGGCGTTGCGCCTGGGCGGAAGAGGACTCGCTGATGCGTACCTATCACGACGAGGAATGGGGCGTCCCACAGCGCGACTCGCGCATTCTGTGGGAGCTGTTGATGCTGGAAGGCTTTCAAGCGGGGCTATCGTGGATCACGATTCTTCGCAAGCGAGACGCCTTTCGAAAAGCGTTCGCGGGCTTCAACCCCCGGAAAGTTGCGCGATGGGGAGAGGCGGATGTCGAGCGTCTGATGGCCGACGCCGCGATCGTTCGGTCCCGAGCTAAAATCCAAGCGACGATTCGCGGCGCTCAGATCTACTGCGAGATGGCGGAACGAGGAGAGAACTTCGGCGAGTTCTGTTGGTCGTTCACGGCCGGCAAGGTGGTGCGAGGGGACGGCCACAGCCGGATTGCGTCTTCGCCACTTTCCGAGCAAATATCTAAGGAGATGAAGCGACGCGGATTCAAGTTCGTCGGCCCCACGATTGTGTATGCCTGGATGCAGGCCGTGGGGATGGTGAACGATCATTCGATGGGCTGTTTCCGGCGCGCTCAGGTCAACGCGATGAAACCTCCGCCGGAACCGAAGTAAGGTAGCTTGAGCCCACTCCTCGCAATAGGGAGAATGAGTCATGGCACTCAGATGCGCCGGATTGCCAGCGATGATCGCAGCGATTTTTTACGGCACCCTGGCACTTCATGCTCAATCGACGCGCACGCACGATCTCGGCGTGGGCAAACTGTTAGTCGCGCATCGCGACTCGCAAGACCGCGCATTCGCGGAAACGGTGATCATACTGGTGCATTATGATCACGACGGCACGGTGGGACTGATGGTGAATCGCCGCAGTAGGGTGCCCATCTCCCGGGCGCTCGACGGATGGAAAGGGACCGCGGGATACGCCGATCCTATTTACGTCGGAGGTCCGGTCGAACCACGCAACGTGCTCGCCCTGCTGAAGGCGAACGTCATGCCCGAGGGAGCATCTCACGTTTCTGACAAGATATATCTAATTTCGACGAAATCGGTTCTTGAAAAAACGTTGACAGGCCGCGCCGAACCCGAGCAATTTCGCGCTTATGTCGGATATTGCGGCTGGGGCCCGCGGCAGTTAGAAAACGAAATCGAGCACGGGTTCTGGCATATCTTTGCCGGAAACGCCGATCTCGTATTCGATTCGCAACCGGACACTTTATGGTCTCGCCTGATTGCTCGCGTTGGGCAGAACATAGCCGAAGGACGTCTCCCTTCTCCACCAAGATCGAATGATCGTCCGGAGATGGCGACCGGTCGCGTCTTCCTATTCAGGTAACATCACCCGTGAAAAACTATCGTTGGATCGGAGTGGTTTTAGGGATCGGCATCGGCGTGAACCTATTGCTTTACGCGGCCAAAACGGACGGCCTGAACGTAATGACCGGACCGAAAGCGTTCACGACGACCGCCGCTCTCCATCCGGGATTGGCGCGAAAAATCACAGCGGAGGATCTTCCGCAGCCTCAGTCCCCACCATTGGTGGCACGGCTGAAAATGTACCTGGCAATCGGTTTCTCCAGGAACGCAACGCGGCCGGCGAAGGCGATTCCGCAAGCTCCGCCGGGTTTCAAGGTAAACCTCTACGTCGAGAGCGGCCTGGCGGTACCGCGGCAAATGCGCAGAGCTCCGAACGGAGATGTCTTCCTGGCTGACACGGGAGCCGGAACGGTTCGAATCTTTCGCGGCGTGACGTCCGATGGCAAGCCGCGGGAATCCTCGGTTTACGCGAGTCTCCCCGGAGTATTCGGCATCAATTTCTATCCACCGGGTCCGAATCCGCAGTGGGTCTATGTGACCAACATGAGCACCGTCGTGCGCTACGTGTATATGAACGGCGATCTCAAAGCCACGGGAGCGCCGGAGACCTTGATCACGGATATTCCCGCGGCCGGCGGACATTCGACTCGCGACCTTGTTTTTTCCAAAGACGGCAAAAGCCTGTTCCTGGCGGTCGGATCGGCTTCCAACAACAGCGATGGCGAGGCCGAATTCCACCGTGCCGATATCCTCGAGTACACGCCCGCCGGGCAGTTCGTCGGCATTTTCGCATCGGGCATTCGAAATCCAGTGGGCCTCGCGATCCATCCGGAAACCGGCGAGCTGTGGACTTCCGTCAACGAACGTGACAACCTTGGCGATAATCTGGTCCCCGATTACGTCACGCACGTCGAGCGGGGCGGATTTTATGGCTGGCCGTGGTTCTATATCGGCGGCCACCAGGATCCCGTCCACGCCGGCAAACATCCCGAGTTGGAAAGCAAAACGATCGTGCCCGACGTTCTCATTCAAGCCCACAGCGCTTCGCTCGGCATGGTCTTTTACGACGGCAAGATGTTTCCGTCCGAATATACCGGCGATGCGTTCGCGGCCGAACACGGGTCGTGGAATCATTCCCAGGGTTCGGGCCGTGAAGTGATCCGCATCCCGATCAAGAAGGGTCGCGCCACCGGTGTTTATCAGGATTTCCTCACGGGATTCACGAGCGATGAAAACGCTTGGGGCAGGCCCGTCGGAGTCGCGGTGGCGGCAGACGGTTCGCTGCTCGTGTCGGACGACGGCGCTCGTGCGATCTGGCGTGTGAGTTATTCGGCTCAGTGAGCGCGAGCCTGATGCAGCCTTACGCAGCCGTCGGAGCGGCGGCCGGCTTCGCCCCCGGGGAATCGAGCATATACGCCGGCACCAGGGACACCTCTAACGGTTACTGCCATCTCCAGGTTGTCTGTACCAGGGATCGATTCAGTTCGCCGACGGATTTGCAGCCCACGAGCCGCATGGTCCGTTCGAAATCGGTTCGCAGTATTTCGATCGCTTTCTCCACGCCGGCCTGGCCCGCTGCAGCGAGACCATATGCGTAGGCCCGTCCGCATAATACGGACTTAGCCCCCAGACAGAGGGCTTTGACGATGTCGCTGCCGCGCCGGATGCCGCCGTCCATCAGTACCTCCGCGCGATCACCCACGGCCGCCACGACTTCCGGGAGCGCGCGCAGGCTGGCGGGGGAACCGTCGAGTTGACGGCCTCCGTGATTGGAAACGATCACGCCGGCGGCTCCTTCGTCCACAGCGCGCTTGGCGTCGTCACCGGTGCTCACACCCTTTACGAGGATCGGACCGCTGCCCCAGGCCCTTCGAATCCACTTCAAGTCAGTCCACTGAACGGGGTTTTGCGAAAGTAGTTTGGGCACATCGCCGGCAAACATCGGAGCGCCGTTGACCACAACATTGGGGAACCGTAAAGCGTCTCGATCAGCCAGAAATCCTGCGAGCCATCCTGGCCGATTCAAAAGTTGCGGCAGATGGAGAAGCCGCGCGGACCACGGCCCGGACATGAGAGAAAGCACTCCATTGCGCACGTCACGCTCGCGGTATCCGAGAACATTCGTGTCGACCGTCACTGCGAGCGCCGAAAAGCCGGCCTTTCGCGCGCGCTCGATCGACGCCTCTGTGACGTCTCTTCCCCCCGCGCAGTACAGCTGATACCAAAGCGCTCCGTCAGACGCTTTGCGCAATTTATCGACGTGACAACCTGAAAAGCTGGACAGGCAGTATGCAACACCGGCAGCGGATGCCGCACGCGCCACGGCGGGCTCTGCTTGGGGATGAAGCAGGCGAGTGAATCCAACGGGCGCAAGAATCAACGGAAAGGCCAGATCCATTCCCAGCACCGTGGTACGAAGATCGGCCCCGCTTGTCGCTACGGCGTTTCGCGGGCGGAAAACAACTTCCTCGAACGCCCGAATATTTTCGCGCAGGGTGACTTCGCCTTCCGCTCCGCCATCCACGTAGTCAAATACGGCGCGCGGCAAACGACGTCGGGCTAGCTCCCGCAGGTCCGCGATGTTGACGACGCGAGGCGGACCTAGCGCAGACATATCGTTTCATGTTACACAAGGCCGGGCGATGCGTTGAACGCATCAGGCGTCAGCGACCGTGGGGATCGGCGCCAATCTTTCCGGCGAAGTGCCGATACACGAAAACCGAGTACGCGAGGGCCAGCAGGAAGGCGGGGAAAAACCAAAACAATCCGAGTCTCAATCCGTAAGGGGAAGCGGAGACGCTGGTGATCGTGAGACTACTCGCGGGATCGACCATCGAGGGAAGCAAATTCGGATAGAGCCCCATCGCGGCCGAGCAAAGCAGTCCGACGATAAATGCGCAACTGGATAAAAAAGAAGCTTGCTCCCGCTTGAGTCGAAGCGACAACGGAATCCCGACCAGGCCCGCCACGGACAATAGGGGAAAGACGAGTCCCCACGGGCGTTCGGCGAAGCTTTGAAACAAGAGCGGTTGAATGTGGAAGCTCGCCACGCTGACCAGGAGCGCCAACAGAAACAAGGGGATCCACAGATGCGAGGCGATTCGTTGGCAGCGCTTCTGGAGATCGCCCTCCGTCTTCAAGGCCACCCACAGCGATCCATGCATCGCGAGTGTTGCGAACGCCGTCACACCAACCAGCACCGTGTACCAATCGATCAGACCTGCATCGGGAACGGGTTGAAAATTGGTCCACAGCGCCAGAAAAAAGTCGCCTTCGGAATCGAGTGGAACTCCGCGAACGACATTGCCGAGCGCTGCGCCGTAGAAGATGGCCAGCAGTGCGCTGGCTCCGGCGAAAACTACATCCCAGAATTGAGCCCATATTTCGTTTCCGATGTGATTGCGAATTTCGATGGAAATTCCGCGCAGGATCAGCAGCCAAAGAACGACCATCAGGGCAAGATAAAAGCCGCTAAAACTGGAGGCATACAGGCCAGGGAAGGCGAAAAACAGAGTGCCGCCGGCAGCCAACAGCCAGACCTCGTTGCCGTCCCATACGGGACCGATCGACGAAAGGACCGCGCGCCGTTCGGCCTGGTTTTTGGCAACGAACAGATGAACGATTCCGGCGCCGATGTCGAATCCGTCCAGAATCACGTATCCGGCGAGCATCACCGCGACGAGGCAAAACCAAAGGGTTGGCATAGAATCCTGTTTACGCGCCTCCGGAGGTCGGCGGCGGCTCCGAGAATTCGGGACCGTGCTCGACTTCGCGCCAGATCAAAAATAGAAACAGCATGGCGAGCACGGTGTATAAACCCATAAAGCCGAGCAGCGTAAACATCCCGCTGCCGGCGGACACGTGGTTCGAAGTGCCCTCCGACGTGCGCATCAATCCATAAACGATCCACGGCTGCCGCCCGATTTCAGCCGTCATCCATCCTGCGGTCGTCGCGATGTAGGGGAACGGAAAAGACAGCATCAGGATCCAAAGCATCGCTCGATTGCCGTACAAGCGGCCGAATGTGAGCAGCAGGAGACTCACGCCCATCACGGCCGCGAGCAGCGTTCCTAAACCCACCATGATGTGATAGCTGAAGTACAGCAACGGAACGTTATCGGGCCACTGATCGCGCGGGAAGTCGTTCAGGCCCTTGATCGCCGCGTGCCAGCGCTGATACGTCAGGAAGCTCAACATCCGGGGGATTACGATTGGGTTATCCAGCCGGCCTTTTTCGGTGTCCGGTTGGCCGATCAATGCCAGGGGTGCGCCGTTTTCGGCTTCGAATAATCCTTCCATGGCCGCAAGCGTGGCGGGTTGATGCAAGGCGATCATTTTTCCTTGCTGGTCTCCCGTTGGGAACAGCACCAGGATTGCCGCGATGATCCCGGCAATCACTCCGATGCGCACGAAGGTCTGCCCGAACGCGACGTGTGTTCGCGCCAGAATATAGTATGCGCCCAGAGCGCTCATCACGAAACTCGCGGTGATCACCGACGCCAGCATGTTGTGCGGGTATTGCCAGAGAATCCACGGATTCGTCAAAAGACCGCTCAGACTGGCCAAGTCAATGGTTCCGCGCGGTCCCAAGGAATAGCCGACCGGGTGCTGCATCCAGGCATCCGTCGCAATGATGAAATAGCCGCTCAGCCAGGACCCGAGAAAGACACAGACGCCGGTGAACCAGTGCACTCGTCTTCCCAACCGTTCTTCGCCGTAAAGAAAGAGGCCAAGAAATGTGGATTCCAGGAAGAACGAGAACATGCCTTCCATCGCCAGCGTCTGGCCGATGACTCCTCCGGTGCCCCTGGAGAAACGCGCCCAGTTCGTGCCGAACTCAAATTCCATCGGGATTCCTGTGACGACTCCCATGACGAAATTGATCGCAAAGATCTTGGCCCAAAAACGAGCCGCCTGGTTGTAGTGTTCGTTGCCGGTTCGGAGCGCCATGGTCTTGAGAACGACCAGCAAAAGCGCGAGGCCCATCGTCAGTTGGGGAAAAATGTAATGAAAGGTTACCGTGAAGGCGAAGTGTAACCGGTGAATAGCGAGTGCCTCATTCATGTTTACATCACAAGGTCTTGCACCTTATCGGCCAGAAGTTTAACCGCGCGGTCGAAAAAGACGGTTGCGAAGCGACTCGGCCGATCAGTTTTTTCTTTCTGACAATTAGTTTATGAAATCTGACTGCACCGTGAATATCTGAAACACCACGCATTTAGCCGCGAAAACGATCCCGGGATGCGGGACTGACCGTGTAAATCGTCCAGCGTTGCAGAGTGAGCATGAAGACTCGGGGCGGCATCCGGCCGTGAAAATACTGAACGCGGAGTAGGGGTGCGCCTGCGGCATAACCCACAAGTCTTCCGCAGTCGCTGGCGAATTTGACCCAGAGCCGCGCCGGATTCATCCTCGTCCCGTTTCGGCCGAAAACACATCGAATCCGGATCGGACGTTTTATCCGGCACTGGCGAAGCGTGGCCGTATCGGCGGTGACGTCGTTCCAAGCGCCGTGATTCGGAGTTGACGTCGAGATTGCGAATCTAAGTGCCGTAAGCGCGCATCCGTTATTGGTGGGTGCAGGTAGTCCCGTCGCGGTGGGTGACGCAAATTGTCATGCATTTCCGCTGGCGTCGAATGCGAGGTCGTAGATCTTCGCACGGAGCGTTGCGCCGGACAGCATAAACGGACGACCTGATGATGAGAGTTTTAACCTAAAGGCAGGAGGAGAGTTCAGTGAAAATACCCGACGCAAAGCACACTTCCGATCCGAAGATGAGGCAGCGGGCGCCCTTGAACACGCCTACGGATTTGAAAGCCCCGGCTGGCAGAGATATCAGCGGAGCCTTGAATGGCGTATTGGCCGACGTGTTCGCACTTTATTTAAAGACCAAGAATTTTCACTGGCACATGAGTGGCCCGCACTTTCGCGACTACCACTTGCTATTGGACGAACAGGGCGATCAACTTTTTGCGATGACTGACCCGCTCGCTGAGCGTGTCCGCAAAGTCGGTGGCACAACGATACGATCCATCGGCCAAATCGCCCGGACGCAACGCGTGCTGGACAACGACGCGGAATACGTCGAGCCGGAGGATATGCTGGCCGAGTTGGGCGGGGACAACCGGAGCCTTACCGCTCGCCTGCGCGAAGCTCACAACGTTTGCGAAGAATACGGCGACGTCGCGAGTGCCAGCTTGATTGAAGTTTGGATTGACGAAACCGAGCGACGCTCGTGGTTCCTGTTCGAAGCGGGCCGTCGCGGCGATTCAACCGGGCATTAAACCGCGCGAGACCGCCGACACCGATCGCAGCCCTATCATTCGTCGCCGTCTCCGATGGTAGATCCTTGGAGTTACTGCGGACGCCAAGTCATTTCCACACGGACCGGAATTTCATTCTTGATCGGGAATGTCAGCAGCGAAGGCGGCTCGATTTTGAAGTCGGAGACCGTCGCGGGAATGATGCCCGCCAGCTTGATCTCGTTCCCCTGTTTCGTTAACTGAAAAGGGACTGTGTAGTGGACGGTTTGTCCAGCGAACTGGATTTCCAAGTCAGCGCCCACGCTCGGCGAATTCAAGGCCTCTTCAGGCAGGCGCGTCCGTACGCTAATCAAAGGGAATTCGCCGCCGCGCGTGACTTGCAACATATGCAGATCGCGATTGCTATCGCCCGAGTCGAAGGACTTCACAGGCACCGCGATCAGGAAGTTGCACTGCCCGGCCTCGCACACGCCCTTCCCTCGCGCCGCATGGCTCGCCGCGTCGAATTGATGCAGGGGATGGGAAACGTGATAGGTCAGAGTGCTCTGCTGGAGAGCCCATTCTTTGCCCGCAGCGGCGCGGGTGAAAGTAGGGCCGAGCAGGAATAACGAGATCGAAAAGACGGCGGGCACAAAGGTTCTCTTTTTCATTGCAACTTCCTAGAAATGAACCGACACCGATACGATGGCAAGCCCGTACGCGATACCCGTGATGGCAGCGACCGCTCCATGCGCGCTGGCGATTCCATGAACTTTTTCCCCGGCATTTTTCTGATCGAAGGCCATGGCTCCGAGGATTGGCGTCAGAATCATCCCGGGTCCATGAATAAAAGCGAGCGCCTTGTGCAGGCGTATAGGACCGCGTGTTTTCGTTCCTGCGATTCTGGGGGCAAAAATCGCATAATAAGCGGTCGTGATGTACATACCGGCGGTGATCGTGCCGAGCGTCGCGTGTAAATCGCGCCCGGTGGAACTGGTGCTATGGCCGCCCGCCAGTCCGCTCGTGAGAAGCGTGGCCGCGAGCGGCACCGTCGTGATCAGCCCCAGCCGCTGATGGATTTTCAGCATGTGCGAGCGCTTGTCGAGCCGCGCCTGGTCTTGCGCGCTGCCTTGCGTCTGCGCGTTCGGAAATCCCAGATCGCCCAAGTTCGGTTCCGCTGGGTTCGGCTTCGGTGGCTGCGCATTTCCCTGATTCTGCGCAATCATCTGCGGAAGCTCGACCTGCGCGAGCAGGATTTCGTCTGTGAAGAAGGCTCCTGGCTCGGACTCCAGGTCGTCGTCCGCGACGATACCGAGCGGCGCGAACTTTACCGTGACGGCGTGAGCCAATGCACGTTCGAGCGAAGCCGTGGCGGCATTGCCGGAAGAATCCGCAGCCGCGTCTTCCGATGAAGTCGCGGGGAGCCCATCCGCTTGCGCCCAGCACACGACTGGCAGGGCGAACAAGCACAATACGCCCGCCTTGCGAGCGATCGTCACAAGGCTTTTAGGTGGAACCGAGAAAAATTGCATTCGCTTAATTCAGATCGCGGGAAACCATCAGTTTCAGCGTCACTTTATCGGACGCGTTGGTCAGGCCGAATCCGATGCCGGCTTCGATGCTCACCCATTTGTCTGACTTGTGATCCATGACGGCCCAGATTTGTTGCCACTGCTGGCCGGACGCGTAGATGCTGCGAAACTGCCCGTAGTCCGAGTACTGCTCGGCCGCAATCGCCCATTTGTCGCTGAGGTTGTAGGCAAGGCGAACGGCAGGAGCGAAGTCGAGACTCTTCAGGCCGCCGACGTAGGATGTGTCCATGATCGGATCGATGATGAAATCGATTTGCTTCCAGTGCGCGCCCTCAGGAGGCTTGATGTGCCATCCGACGATAGGCCGAACCTCGGAGGTATAGTGACGAGGGTCCCATTGCTTTTGATTGACGCTGAATTCGAAATTGACACCATAAAAAAACGTCCGATCCGCCGCGTGCGGTTTTACAAACAGTTCGCGAATCTTGAAGCCGTTGAATGTGGCGCCGTCGTTTTGCGAAAAACTGTAGAGCGGCAGGTAGAGCCCCTGCTCAAACCACGGAGTGACGCCGTACGCCCATTCGGCCACCCCGACCAGCGCACGATCGGATTCGACGGCTCCGGGAAACGCCGGCGTGGTGCGGCCGTCGGGGGTGAAATTATCATGGATCATGAGGTTGAACTTACCGACGTCGGCAATCTCGGCGTCGTACACCTGGATCTCATCGGTTTGGGCAAATGCCGCCGGCGTCGCCACGATGGCGAAGGCGCAACACAGGGTCGCCCATCGGACGCGGCGAAGAACGAAATTGGTCATAGAATATTTTTGCATTCCTGAAGGTTGCGGCTCATCGGAGCATCCCGTCGCACAAGGGAATAGGCTGTCATCTTGGACATCCCGGCAAGTCACCGGGTTACATGACGATTTGTTCATTCCGTCTCCGGGCGTTGCTCGATCGACACGGCGACGCAGGTCGCTGGTCGTGCACGGGAGGAAGAGAACGGATCGAACATCCCATCGATTATCACAATCTCGTGGGGCGCGAACATGACAAACCCGTCATGTCGCGAACTGCTATGTTTGCTGTGATCGGCATTATGCGACTCCTGTTGGTGGAAGATGAACTCGAAATTCGGAGTTCGCTCGCACGCTCCCTGTCCGAAGCCGGCTATCAGGTGGAGGCTGCGGCCGATGGCAAGACGGCGGAACGTATCGCGGCGCTCAACACGTTCGATGTCTTGATTGTCGATCTCGGATTGCCCGACCAGGACGGCATCAGCTTGATCCTCCGGCTTCGCAATCTCGGCGTGAACGCGCCGGTGTTGATCTTGTCCGCACGCCGATCGGTAGACGACAGAGTAAAGGGTCTCGAACAAGGTGGGGACGATTACCTGACCAAGCCATTCGCCCTTGCCGAGTTGCTTGCCCGGCTCCGTAACCTGCTCAAGCGCAGCAACGCCGGAGAAAATGATACGACCCGTTTGCGCGTCCTCGACCTCGAGCTGGATCTTCTCAGGCGGGAGGCTTCCCGACGCGGACAACTGCTGCAGCTGACCCCGCAGGAGTTTGTACTCTTGGAGTATCTGTGCCGCAATGCCGGGCGGGTCGTGACTCGGTCGATGATTCTCGAAAAAGTATGGGGTATGCGAATTCAGCCCGATACCAATGTGGTCGACGTTCACATTTACCGCTTGCGCGGAAAGGTCGATCGCGCCGAATACCAGCCGCTGATTCAGACGTTGCGAGGGGTGGGCTATGTTCTCAACGATCGCTAAACCGACGGGGCGAAGCGCTGCTTGGCGAATCTCCCTGTGGGGCAGCGTCGCGTTCGCCGTCGGCACGATGCTCGTTTTCGTATTTCTCCATGAGTTTGTCGCGAGCGAAATCCGGCAAAGGAGCGATGCCTGGCTTTCGGGCGAAGTGGGGGTGCTGGGAGACGTTTCAAAACGGACGCCCAAGGATGCGCTTTATGGACGTGTCGTTCGGGAGGTTGCGGAACTCGCGGCCAAGGAAGTGCCCAATAAGCGCTCGTCGGCCACTACGCCCGATGACTCTGTGTTCTTTTTGCAAACGGATGAAAATGGCTCGCTCAAATTATGGGTCGGCACAGGAGACGGACACTCGCATTTAACGGCGATTCGCGAACATAAGATTGTTCCCGACGTTCCGATAGACATAAGCGTGGAAGGTTACGCCATCCCGTTTCGCGTGGCTTCCACACAAATGCAAGATGGAAGCCATATCTACCTGGGACTCTCCGAGCGGGATGAGTTACGGCTGCTGCGGAATCTCAGTTTGCGCTTTTTCGTCTTGTGGGTGTCGATTGTGATTCTGGGATTCGCCATCGTGTTTTACAGCACGCGCCGGACTTTGGGGGACGTGCAGAGGATCACCGAAGCTGCGTCCATGATCGGGCAGTCCGATTTGCGCTGCAGAGTGCCGACCACTGGCAATAACGACGAAGTAGCTCACTTGGCTCTAACGTTGAATCACATGTTGGACCGCATCGAGATTGCGATGGATCAGTTGCACACCATCACGGATTCCCTGGCGCACGATTTGCGCAGTCCCCTCACTGCGATTCGAGCCAAACTGGAAACATCCCTCTCCGCGGAAACAAACGGTGAGCAGGTCGAATCGCTGGCTTCGGCGATTGACGAGCTGGACCGCTTGACGGATTTTTTGAACAAGTCTTTGGACGTGGCCGAAGCCAAAGCGGACACGCTGAGACTGACGCGCGGCGAGATTGACCTCGACGAACTGCTCCGGACGATGACCGATTTATACGAGCCTTGCATGTCTGAAAAGGGATTAGGGTTACATCTGTGCAGTACCGGTTCCGTGAAGATTTCCGGCGACGCCGGCCTCATTCACCGAATGATCGCAAATCTATTCGACAACGAACTGAATCACCTGCCGGCCTCGCGCACGATTACGGTGAGACTGGCGAAAGAGATGGATAATGCAATTCTTATCGTGGAGGACGACGGGCCAGGCTTCGCCGAAGAACTCAGTGTGCGGTTGTTCCAACGGGGAGTAAAAGGCAGGAATTCGACCGGCCACGGACTCGGGCTGACCTTCGTCGAGGCGGTTGCGCGTGCTCATGGCGGCACGGTAACGGCTTGCAATCGTTCCGAGGGAGGAGCCCAACTCACGATAAAACTGCCCGTAGCCACGTTGGTTGGCACGGAGACCGCGGCGCCGCGTTCGGCACTCGTGTAAGACAGCACTGCTTCCGTGACTAAAAGCGGCAACCCTTTGATTCCGTCAGTCTTTCAAAGAAAGAAACAATGTAAACTACGCCTGCTCAGGTCCATTGTGATTACTTCGCGAACTTGTCAAAAGGAACCGCATCCTCGAAATGAATTCGGAAGCTTACGACCGAAGCAGGCCCGCGTTCCTGGTTATAACCGGGATTCTGAATGTGCTGATAGTCGGCTGCGACCGAAATGCCTCTCCAAAGGTGGGCTGTATAGTAGGTCTCAAATATCTTTTCAAGCCCATAGCTAAGGCCCCCGTCGCCGAGGATAAATCCTTCCCCGCCCAAAGCCAGGTAACGTCTGTGATCGTCCGAGAGTCCGTTCGCGACGAACGCGACACCTATTTTGTCCTGATTGCGATGCCACGTCCGGCCTCGTAAATCCGCACCGATCTCGGCGGTCCGGTCGATCTCGGTATATGCGTAAGATTCGTTTACTCCATCGTTCCAACCCAAGCGTCCGAAGGCGCGGATGTCGCGGGTCAATTCCTGCTCGGCGTTTAGCCCGAACCCATACTTTATGCGGCCCTGCTGGCGATAAAAGGTGATATCCGGAACAGCAGTCTGCCCGCTCAGATAGCCGTCGATCGCTTCCCGATAGCTGCCCATATCCGCGTGATTGACGAAGGTCAACGCGCGGATGACGCTCGCGCGTTTGGGAAGCAAGGCCGTGTGATACTCGACTTCGAAATTCTCCGCTCTGGCGCGAGCGAGATCCCAATCGAGCGTAATGCCGTTGGCGACGGTGGGCATGAGCATCTCTCCAAAGCGTGCCGCCCAGGCCTTGGCGTAAAATTCAGCCACGAATCCGTACGTGTAACCGCGCGTGTCCGCAGCGTAATCGTAGGCGCCGTTATTCACAGCGGCCCAGTTCATGAACTGAAGATGACTGTCGCTGCCGACGGAATTCAGATCGAAGAAATCGGCGGTGCTCATCTTTCCGAGGCGTAGTTCGAGACGTCTCACGGGAACCGTCGAAGCGAGCGCCAATGGGTTGCGCGTCGCCTCGGTCATTTCAGTACTCAAAGGGATGGTGTAGTGGAGCATCACGCGCGAGACATAGGGCTTCTCTCCCAGCGTCGGATTCCGCACGACATCGACATTCGGAAACCCCGCAATTCCGAGCGCGTTGCTGAGCCCGGCGCCTCCGGCGCTTTCGACGTCGAAGATGATTTCCAATTGCTTGGTGATCTGAAAGCCGCTATAGAGAGTTTCCACGCGCGAGCTCGCATGTTCGGCGCTCAAAGAAAAGCTATTCGGTCCAGAGTAAGCGGCCGGGAAGGAAGGCTGCTGCTGACGAATGAAATTGCCCTGAATGGAAAGCCAGAACCGATTCCAAAACGAGTCGTCGGAAGCAGGCGTGGCCGTAGTCGCCGGCGCATCCTGGGCGAGCCCCTCTTGGGCGAAGAACGGACAGAGTGCCAGGATCAAAAAAACCAAAATCAGACGCACGTTCCTCCATGGTTGAGGAGCGCCGTTGAGGAGTCAATGTAATCGATCGAAAATCACCGAGAATTCACGAACGTGTAATGGAAACGACATGGGCGCGGCAACCTTCGATGCCATCATTTAGTTTGACCCGCATTGTCATGGGAGTGCTCGGCCAACGAGGGAGGAACGCGCTGCTCTTCGGGGCGTGCTTCTGCGCAGTGGCCGCGTTGGCGGGCGACGTCTCAAATCCACTCGTGGGAATCAAGCGCATCTATGTGGAGCCGTTTCCGGAGAAGGCCGGTTCCGCGAAGATTCGCGGAGATCTTATCGCCGAGCTACGCAAGCTGTCATTTTCGATTGTGCCTTCCGAGGCCGGCGCCGACATGGTTGTGGCGGGGAACGGGGAGACTTGGATCAAGGGATATCGAAGCTTGAATCCACGCTCCGGACACCTGCCGTCGAATGGGGAGCCGGTGTACGCGGGATATCTCTCGGTGGAGTTCAAAGATCCCCAAGGCGATACTCTGTGGTCCTATTTAGTTACGCTCGGTCCATCCTCCGAAAACATCACCAAGGATCTTTCCAAACAAATCGCGAAACATCTTATGGAAGCTCTGAAATGATTGTCGCGGTCCTCTTGTTGCTTGCCGCTATCTCGACGTCCGCCTCGGCGCAATCCGTCACCGCCGTAATCGGCGCTGGAGCCACGTTTCCCTATCCGATTTACGCCAAATGGTTCGAGAACTATCGACGCCGCGTACCAAGCGTGGAGTTCCGCTACGATGCCGTTGGATCCGAAGCCGGTATACGCCGTCTGCTTCAGAACAGCGTCGACTTCGGAGCTTCCGATAGTCCGGAGATCCTGCATGAGCTTTCTCCAAACAACGAAGGCGATTACTTGTTTTTCCCATCCGTCGTGGGCGCCGTCGTGCCCATCGTGAACCTGCCTGGGATCGGAGACAACCTTGCGTTCACGCCGGAGGCTCTTGCCGGGATTTTTCTCGGAAAAATTAAAAAGTGGAACGATCCCATTCTCACGCGGGCCAATCGCGGACGCCCACTGCCCGACCTCGATATCGTCGTCGTACACCGTTCCGATGGGAGCGGCACCTCCTACTCCTGGACGGATTTCCTTTCGAAGACGAACGATGAATGGAAAAGTCGCGCCGGCGCGAGTCTCGCGCCCAAGTGGCCGGTGGGGAAGGGAGCCGAAGGCAACGACGGCGTGGCGAAACTGGTGAAGGAATTAGGAGGTTCCATCGGGTACGTCGAATTTATCTACGCTTTGCAGAACCATCTGAGCTTTGGAAAGGTTCGCAATCAGCAAGGCGAATTCATACCTGCGAGTCTGGAAAGCATCGCCGCCGCGGCGATCAATGCGATGGAGCCGAACCGCGATTTCAAGGTCTCCATCGTGGATGCACCGGGCGCGGGTTCCTATCCCATCGCGTCATTCACTTGGCTGGTGGTTCCGGCGCATATTGCAGACGCTGCCAAACGCGCGGCGATCGCGGATTTCCTGAAATGGATGCTGGGACCTGGCCAGAAGCAGGCTGCGGCACTCGGGTATCTGGCTCTCCCGAGCAGTCTGATCGACCGAGAAACAGCGGCGATCGGATCGATCCACTAAATCCGTCGCGCTCGCGCTATGAGCGGCGTGTGGGATCCTCTTCGAAAAGAGGGAATAACAAGCTATATGTCGTAATCAAGATGCCGCAGCCCGGCTTTATAAGCGTCTTTTGCTTCGTTCGCACGGTCGTGGGCTTCGTCCGCCCGAAAGCCAGCCTGTTCCCAGCGTTCCCACGCAGGAATATCGTGATCGGGCGTGGCGAGATTTTCTTCTTCGCGGATGGCGGCGATCCACAGATCAACCGCGTCCTTGTAGGCCTTCTGCAAACGGTCCAGGTCTGTACGTTCGATCGCCATGGCTCATCGTACGCCGCTACGATTTCAGGTCGATGTCTAACCGGCCGGCCAAAACGGCGGCGTTGCGCTATCTGACGCCCAGGCGCAGCAGGAGGTTAAATCCGAAAGCGAAGATTCCGGCCCCCAGCAACACGCACACAGGGAGCGTCAGAACCCAGGCGAGCAACAAATTTCGCAGCGTTTCGGTTTGCAGTCCCGAACGGTTCGCGAACATGGTTCCGGCGATACCCGAAGAGAGTACGTGAGTCGTGCTCACCGGCAAGCCATACTGGTCGGCGGCCATGATGGTCGCCATGGCGACCAGTTCAGCGGAGGCGCCCTGCGCATAGGTGAGGTGCTCCTTACCGATTTTTTCCCCGACCGTGACGACGATGCGCTTCCATCCGATCATCGTGCCCAGGCCGAGCGCGATGGCAACCGCAAACTTCACCCACGTGGGGATGAACTTAGTGACCTTATCCATGTGCTTCTTCAATGTCGCCAGGCTTTGCTGCTCCGCCGGATCGGTGAGCTTGTGCTGCTTGATCAGCTTGCCGAGTCCTTCGGAGGTCAAGTACAGATCGCTGCGAAGGATCTTCCGCTGATCCGGACTCAGCGCCGCCAAACTCGTTTTGCCCGTCAGGATCTCGGAGATCTCACGGCACTTCGTGCCGATTCCGGCGTACGTGCGTTCGTTCGCCGTACCATTTGTTTTTAAGTAAGCGGAAACCTCGTCGGCCGCGACCTGGTATCCGGCCATCGCCACGCCCGGCGCGTGCCGATCCATCTGGAACGAGATGGTTTCGGTAGTGGCCGCGAGTTCGATGATCTGAGCCTGCGATGTATTGAGATCGACCGCAAAGCTGAGGGGAACGATTCCAACCAGAATCAGCATAATCAAGCCCATGCCTTTCTGACCATCGTTCGAGCCGTGCGCGAAGCTCACACCCGTGCAGGTGAGGACGAGCAGTCCGCGAATCCACAAGGGCGGGGCTTTGTCCTTTTCGGGAGCGGTATAAAGAGCGGGAATTTTGACGAGCGCCTTGCACAATACCAGGAGCAGCGCGGCGCAAGTAAAGCCGACAATGGGCGAGACCAGCAGTGACATGCCCACTTCCGAAGCTTTGGCCCAGTTGATGCCTTCGCCGAACTCATGGCTGCCGGAGAGCCACGAGTTAGCGAGTCCAACTCCCATAATGGCGCCGATCAACGTGTGGGAACTCGAAGCCGGCAGGCCTAGATACCAGGTTCCGAGGTTCCAGATGATGGCGGAAAACAGCAACGCGAACACCATCGCGAACCCCGCGCCGGAGCCGACGTTCAGCACCAACTCCACCGGGAGCAGCGCTAATACCCCGAAGGCGACCGCGCCCGTGGACGTCAAAACTCCGATCAAGTTCCAACAGCCCGACCAGATTACGGCGACCCAGGGCTTCAGAGAGTGAGTGTAAATGACTGTGGCGACGGCATTCGCCGTATCGTGAAAACCGTTCACGAACTCAAAGCTCAGCGCTAACCCAAGCGCGAGCAAAAGAAAGATCCCGCTTCCCACGGAGATCGCTTGCCCGAACAGTTCCATTTGTCCTCCCGGAGACTACTGAGTCTACGTGAGAGATATTTCAAAACTGTTAAAGAAAGAATACTTTCCGATTAGAGGTGTGAAGCGGTTTTTGCCGGTTCCTGGCGGTTCGGCCAAACCATCCTGACTAACGCGGAAATCGACAACATGAGCAGAGTCATTAAGACGGCGAACAAAACACCGAGAATCAACAGAACGGCCGAGCGCCAGATGAGGTTCGGAATCGTGCTCCAGGCAAGAAAACTATAAGTACCCCATACCGCAAAGAGAAGTGATCCGAAGAAGATTCGAAGTAACGCGCCCCCGGCCGCGATGACAGCCTGGCTCAGACTCAACTGCGGCTTGAACGAATGGGGAATAGCGAATCGCTCGTAGGGGGAACGTTCAAGGGCAGGCCCACTCCGCTCTAGCGGAGGGAAGAGGAAATCCCGAATTTTGTCGAACACGTGCAAACGAATCACTCAGGCTACCTTGATTATCGTCCAATATCGGAAAGTCCGAGCGTACTTTTCGTGAATCTTTCTGAAACGAGACGTCTAGTTCACAAGCCATCGATAGGAACGTCACAATCCTTAGTTAACCTGGACCCTAGGTTTCCCGGAAACCCCGAGGCGACCACACTTCTCAAGGAGATTTGCCCATGTCGAAAGATGCCGCGGAGCACCACCGCAAAGCTGCGGAGCACCACGAACACGCGGCCAAGCGGTTGCAGGGCGGTTTGCGGGGGTGGGAACTCCAGGAAAAGAAGGAGCACAACCGAAGTCCAACAGACAATCTTCAGATTCAATAAATTTCGTGCCCGTTTGCCAACCCATCTATGCGCTGCTGGGGAATTTTTCGCATTACACGCAGCTCGCTGTAATGGAATGGACATCTCGACTCCGTTTCGAACAGAAGTCCAATGGATCAACCGATCAGATGCGACGCTTTCAAATGGACGCCGGTCAATTGACGATCGCGTGCCGCGCGCATGATTGTAGCGATTTGCTGCGCGGCTAGGGCGAGATGCAGTCCATCGAATGTTAGAAACACAATTGCGTTCCGCGTCAACCCGACCGATGCGCGGCCCCCGGGTGACATAGGCGCCGAGGCTATCCGGCGAGCTGAGACCTGGACGTTCCCCTATCAGCATCAGAGTCAACCGGGCGCCCATGCGCTCGCCGATCTCATCGCCGATCGCTACTCGGCCTTGCGTGACGATACAAATGGGCGCGATGCGCCAATCTTCGCGTCGGCACATTCAAGAACGCCAGGGGCGGTGGATTCCAAAGCCGGATTCATCCGGCTGAGACCCCGTGGAAGCGCAGAAATTCCGCCGCATTCGTTTTCCCCATGTAACGCTCCAATTGGCGACGCGTGGGCTTCAACAAATCCACGACGATCAAACCATCGAGCACGTTAGAGAACTTTCGATCGACGCTGAAGTCCAGAATCTGCCCGCCCAGATTGAGATATTGCTGGAGCAGAATTGGGATGCCTTTGCCGTCGGCTTCAAGATCGGCGACGACTTCCGAGAGCTCGTCCAGGTTGGCCAGCAGAGAGCTGAAATTGCACGGATCGCATTCCCGCGCTCCTCGCACCTCAAACTTTTTGCGCGGTTTGACGCTGCCGGCGAGCAAAGTATCGCAGTGCCGAGATTTCAGAAACGATACGATCAACGCACGCGACGACGGATTATAGTCCTTGCTGATGCTCACGGGGCCGAACAAGGTCCGATAGCGCGGATTCAGCGCGACGTAATGCCCCAGGCCTTTCCACAACAGGAGCAACGGAAGATAGCCTTTCTGATATTCGGGACGCACGAAGGAACGGCCCAATTCCAAAGCTGGCCGGATGTTCTCGTAGAATTCCGGCTGCAGGTGGAAAAGCGTGTTCGTATAGAGCCCGTGAGTTCCCATGCGTTCGATCACGCTGTCGCTCTTCGCGATCCGATAGGCGCCGATCAATTCGCCCGTCTCCTGATTCCACGCGAACAGATGTTCGTAGTGACGATCGAAGCGATCCAGATCGAGCGGACGACCCGTTCCTTCGCCCACTTTCCGGAAGGTGATCTCACGCAGCCGCCCGATTTCGAGCAGTACCTTCGGGATCTCGCTGGCCTCGGCGACGAAAACCTGATATTGACCCGAACCAACCAGTAGCCGGTCCTCCCGTAACGACTCGACCTCACGCCGCATCGCCGCCGCATCTTGCGCCGCGGCAACCGGAGGATGTTGCTTCGTGCGCGGCGGTGCCGGGAATCTCCGCTTTGGCGCGGCCTTTTCGTTCGGCTTGCTTCCGAGCATGAACGTCCGAGCTCTCAAATACGCCGTCGCGTCTCGATGCCGTCCTTGCCCGCGAGGCGGTCGGGCGAAATCGGCCGGCCGATCGACGCACGAACAATCGAATTTGCCTTATTCAAGAGTTCGTGCGGAAGAAGCAGTGTCCGCAGACCTTCGTGCACGAGGCCCGCGAGGTGAAACGCCGGACTGTTAGCGCCGTGAAAAAAAACGGGAACGACGGGTGCGTTCACGCGCTGTGCGAGGCGCACGACATTTTCCGTCCAATCGGGATCGGTAATGCCGAAGTGTCCAGGTCGGAGCGAGGCGACTTCGCCCGCGGGAAAAACCGCGAGCAGTCCGCCTCCGCGCAGCCAATGGATACTTTCGCGCAACGGTTTACGGTTTGCGAGTACGGCCCGGGGGCCACCGAAGGGATCGACCGGGATCGTGAATTCACGTAATGCGGAATGCTCGCGATGAGCGAGTTTGTCAGGATGCGAAGTCACGACGGCGCGCGGAAAGGATCGCGCCCAGAACCACACCGTCGAGCAGGCCGAACGGGTGATTCGCCACGATCATCACCGGACCTTCGGCGGGAATGTGACGGATCTGCTCCGGCGCGCACCGATACCGGATGTTGAGGCTATCGAGCATCGCGTCGAAGAAGCTCCGATTCGAACGAACCAGTTTGCTGTAAATCTGCTCGACATCGCCGATGAACCACTTTTCGAACATCGGGGCCAGTGGGCCCAGCGGCGCATTGTGGATTAGATTGCGGGCGGATTCGAGACTTTCGCGGGGAATTTCGATGGAACCTGGAAGTGACGATAGCCGGTCTGGCACACACCCTCCACGGTCAGGTTAGAGGAGGATTGTTAAGCCCGCATGTGGGCGGCGTGATCTTCACGAAACATTTACATCACAATATGTTTACAGCGCTGGAAGCGAATCCGTTGCGATTCCGGAGGCAAACTTCCTGCCTCCGGGCGCCTGCATCGTCCTAGAACATCAGCTTCAGGGCGAACTGGATCTGCCGCGCGGGCAGCGTGGTCGTGATGGTTCCAAACGACGAGCTTCCGTAGATGTTGCTCGGCGGTCCGAAATTCGTATGATTCAGGACGTTGAAGAACTCGCTGCGGAACTGGAGTCTTATGCTTCCGTAATGCGGAAGTTCTTGTTGAGTCCCAAGTCCCATTGCTCCATGCCGGGGGCGCGGAACGCGTTGCGTCCCAGGTTCCCGAAGGGATTGTCACCGAGGGCGTCGCGAATGTATAACCGGCGAAATAGGTCAGCAGGCTCTGCGGCGTGCTTTGGCTGGCGGCGCTTCCCGAGACGTTGGGGCGCAGGAACGGCTGGCCGCGATATTCGGCGGCGATATCGCTGACATGAGGCGGCCGTCGTCGGCGTATAGTACACGTTGACCGGCAAGCCCGTGCTGGCGGTGTTGATGGTGTTGATCTCCCACCCGCCGAGCACCGCGTCGAGAATCGGATTGAGGCTGCCCATGAATTGACGCCCCTTGCCGACGGGGAGTTGATACACGACGCTGGTCACATTAACGAACTTCGACATCATAAGCTGCTGGGACCGCGCTCCGCGCCCAGGTTGTTTATATTTTGCGGGTTCGCGCCGGTGAGGTTGGAGTAGTATTCCAGGGCCTGTTCGGAATCGCCGAGCGCCTTTCCCCAGGTGAACGAATTCAGGGCGTAAAATCCCCGGCTGAAGCGATGCTCCAGGCGCACCGAAAGACCGTTGTAGTCGTTGTCGCCGGCCGGGTCCACCCAGGTGATGCCGTCGAAACTCTGGTCCGGACGGCGGGCCTGAATCCCCAGGCATCCCGAAGTAATGGCCGGTGCGACATCCCGTTGCAGGTGGCCGTCACCGGGTTCGGCGCGGCCTGATTATAGTCGCCGAGGATCGGCAGATTCAAGCTGTGGTTGCCGTTGTAGGCCAGTTCGAACACAGTGTCCTTGGCGATCTCGCGTTGAATGGAAAAGACCCACGACTGAACGTAAGGCCAGCGGACTATTCGCGGGAATGTAGTCGTCGTTGCTGATTAGCGGGTTGAAGTTGCTCGAGATGCCCGCGCTGAAAGCGGTCTGCGTGGTCAGGAAACCGGGAGTGCCCCGGAGCACGGTATTGTTGAAAGTTCCGAAAATCGCGAGCGGTCCGTTGATGCCTTCCATCGCGCTGCCGGGGCGATTGAAGAAAGCGTAGCTGATCCCGTAGCCGGCGCGGATCACTGTCTTCGGATCGATACTGTACGCAAAGCCCAGGCGCGGCCCGAAATCCTTGTAGTTCGGGTTCACCAGCGCGCGATCGTACAAGCTGCCGCCGGTGGCGCGGACCAGCGTGTTGGTCGCAGGATTGAAGTTCGACCAATAGATTGTCGCGTTCCCAAATGCGGCGTCGCGAATTCCCAGCGCAGCCCCAAATTCAGGGTCAGCTTGGGCGTGACGCGCCAGTCGTCCTGCACGTAGAGCGAGTGGACGTGCTGCCGCAGGTTGGTGACAAGGTTGCTGCCCTGCGCAATCGCGCTCGGAAGGCCGAAGTAGAAGTCGGCGAGATCGTAACTGGTCGCATCGGAAGCGATGCTGCAGCCCGCCGCCTGCCCAAGCTGCGCGCACGTCGGCTTGCTGTACTGCCCGTTATATGTGTCTTGCCCATATAGCGGATTGATGTCGAGAACCTCGGTACGGACCGCGATGAACTCATAGCCGAGCTTGATGGAATGCCGTCCCTTGATGAACGAATAATTGAGCTTCGGATTGAAGGAGGTCGGATTCTGAAACTGCGGGTTGGTGGCTTGCCTGCCGAAAGTCGGATTGCTGAATCCGGTGACGACTTGGGTGGGGAAGCCGCCGGCTAAGCTCGTGGGTTCTCCGAGGATCCCATATTCGGCTGCGATATTAGGACCGCCCAAATAGGGCGGTGACTTTCCGCCGAGCACGTGATCGAACCCGAAGCGCGCCTCCAGCAGTGACGTCGGCGACATCGTCCAGGTATATCCGGCCGCGGCTTGTTGCTGGATCGCGTGGATAAAACCGTTGGCGTCGCCGCCCGATGGCCCCGGGTCGTTCGGACCGAAAAAGGCGATGTCCTTCCGCTGGCTGAAACGCAAGAACATGTTCATACTGCTCTGCATCTGGTAGTCCAGCTTCGCGTCGTATTTGTCGCTCTTGTCGGTGACGGGAATCGTTTCTTCCAGGTTGTTCGAACGGCTCCCATTGATCGGCGCGGCTAATCCGGCGAACGCCGCGGCCGCGAATGGATTCAGCTGCGCGACTGGAATCTGTGTGTTCGCGGCATACACGACGCCGGTGAGCGGGTTGACCACGGACACCGGCAGTATCCCGAGCCGGTCGTTGGTGCTCGGAACGGAATAGAAATTGAGAAAACCTTGCGCCTGGCGAAGCCCCTCGTAATCGACAAAGAAGAACAGCTTGTCCTTCATCATGGGGCCGCCCAGGGTCGCGCCGAACTGATTCCGATGGAAGGTCGGCTGCACGAAAGTCGAAGGCCGCTGGCCAAAAACATAACCGATCGCATTCAGATCGGTATTGCGCAAAAACTCGTAGACGGTGCCGTGAAACTGGTCGGTTCCCGAGCGCAATGCCGCGTTCACCACGCCGCCGCCCACGCGACCGTACTCGGCGCTGAAGTTACTTGTGATGACGCGGAACTCGGCGAGAGCGTCCGGCGAAGGCTGGACCACTTGGGCCGAGTAGTTCTGATTGCTCGTTCCGTAGGAGTTGTTGTCGATCCCGTCCATCAGGAAATTGTTGTAGACGCTGCGCATTCCATTGACATTGAAAGCGCCCTCGCGCGGCGTGCCGGTCGGTCCGAACGACACAGCCGCCGGAGAAATGTGCACGTTGGTGGCGAGCAGCGCGAGCGTCGCGTAATCCCTGCCGTTCAACGGCAGTTCCGCGATCGCTTGCGTGCCGAGCACCTGGCTGTGTTCGCTGGTGTCGGTCTCGACCACGCTCGCTTGGCCGTTGACCGTCACGGTATCGGTCACCGAGCCGATCTGCAGAGCGGCATCCACGCGCTGACGGGCATTCACTTCGACGTTGATGTCGGGAGAGGAGAATTTCGAAAATCCGGGCAACTCGGCGGTGACGGTGTAGCGGCCGACTCTTACGTTGAAGAAATCGTAGTTACCGCCTGCGTCCGTCGTGGTCTTTGCTTCGATATGTGTTTCTTGATTTGTGAGAGTCACCGCGGCTTTTGCCACCGGCCTCTGGGAAGCATCTCGAATGGTGCCCAGAACTTCGGATGTTTCAAACTGCGCGAAGCATGCGGAACTCCCCAGCGCCAGCACTGCGAATACTGCCATCGTGCGATAAGTCATGCTCGAAAGAATACACAGCGGTTCTTTCAACGCATTTGCGATTTGATGACAATGCCAAAACGACCGAGAGCGGTGAGGCATAAGTGGACGAACACTGTGCCACCCGCGTTTCGATTCAGTTTTGCGATCGTAACGATCGCGGCCGCGGCCCGTCCGGTTACATTCTAGAAAAGCGGCACCTCGTCAGGGCACGAGCGGAATCTATCGCTTCTTCAAGTGTTCGATGAGGGCGGCCGGATCGTCTGTGATAATCGCGTCCACTCCGGCGGCGACCAATCGATCCCAATCCGCGGGCGTGTCGGCCGTCCACGGGACTACCGGAAATCCGGCGGCATGCGACTCGCGCACTTGCTCGGCCGTCACCAAATGATGCTCCGGTGAAATCATATCCGCGCCCGCTTCTTTCGTTATCTCGACAAAACTTTTTGGCTCCCCCTCGTAGAGCGCGGCCAGCTTGATTTCCGGCGCGATCTTTTTCATTTCGTGGAGAGTGCGGAAATCGAATGACTGCAGAATGATTCGCGACTCCAAATGATGCTTGCGAATTAAGGCGAGCACCAGACTGACAAACTCATCCGGCGCCGGCGATAGTTCCGGATGATCCGCGAAGATCTTGGTTTCGATATTGAATTTGAAAGTGCCCCTGGAAGCTAAATCGAAAACCTCATCGAGCGTCGGCATGCGCGTTCCCGGAGCGATCTGCTGCCGTGGAAAATTCGGATTCTGGATGCGGCCGCAATCCCACTCTCGAACTTCGGCAAGAGTGAGGCTGTGGATCGCAGCCATCGGCTCCGGGCCGGAACACACAGGAGGGTGCAGGATCGGATCATGCGAGACAACGACGACGCCGTCCTTCGTGACAGCCATATCCAACTCGAGCACGTCCACGCCTTGTGCGATGGCGTATTCGAAAGCAGGGATAGTGTTTTCAGGACGAAGCGCACGCGCGCCGCGATGGCCGTGAACTTCAATTCTGTGCATCTGGTCGGCGGCCGTCACGGCCATTGTCGAGCATAAGACGAGAACCAGTATCTTCACCTCTCCCAGCGTAGCGAACCAATTCTACAATTCCGTGACAGAATCCCAGCCGGAGCGCGATTCATGCCGACTTGCACATCCGGATCGAGCAGTTAGCGGACACTCACGTCGAGGAGTGTCACCCAATATTGGACCGATTGCAACGAGAAGCCGATCAGAAGTAATCCGACTCCGAAAACGCCCATGCGCTTTTCCGGGACACGATCGGCCATCCATTCGATGAAGGGTGTGAAGGTCCCGCTGACCGCCGTCACCACGCCAATCGCGAGTCCCACCTTCAGCCCTGCCGCAATCGCGTGTTGCCGTTGCTGGGCAACCAAGCTGCTCACGTAGCCGGTCACCGCGTAGCCCACCGTGCGATTCACGGCCGCGAGTAATTGATGTGTGCTCAAATGCGGCCGGGAGTCTGGCCGGTAATCCATGGTGGGACGGATGCCAAATCGGTAAGCGACCACTTGTCCGCCGGCGCTGAGTGCGCCAAAAGTAACCCCGAACGCGACTCCATTTAAATACGCGGCTCCTAGCGCGAAGCCCACGCCGCGAATCGCGCTCATGGCCGTGTCATACCAGAGTCCCGGCTTCGGTCTGTGCTTCGAAGCACGGGAAAATTCCCACGCGAGAGTGACGCCGTGAGCAATGCCGCTCGTCAGTCCGAATACCGGTCCCAGAGCGATGCCGTAACCGGTTCCGAACAATGCGCCGTAAGTCACTCCTCTCGTGAGAGTCCGCAGTGGCCCGTGTTCGCCGCCCAGAAGATCGTAGGCGAGATACAAAGCGCCGAGGACGTCGATCGAATTGCCGACGATGCTGATCAGCGCGAGCGTGTGTTTATCGATCGTCATGGGAGATCGGCAAACTGACCGTTGTTGAGAATGCGAAACGATTCGCCGGACGCGCACTCCAGAAGCCGCTTCTTGGGAGTATCCAACCCTTCATCCGCCAGTTGGAAAGTGCCGTGATGAATCGCGACGCTGGTCTCCGCACCGAGGATGCGATGCGCCTCCACAGCTTCGTCGGGAGACATATGGACGGGCGACATAAACCACTGCGGCTCGTATGCTCCGATCGGCAAAAATGCAAGTTGCGGTGATCCAAACTGCTCGCGAATCCAGTTGAAATGAGGACCGAAGCCCGTGTCCCCGGCGAAATAAACGCGCCGCTCCGGATATTCGATCATGTAACCGCACCATAGCGTTCGATTGCGATCAGACAATCCGCGCCCCGAGAAATGCAAAGCGGCCACGGAGTGGATCGCGATCTCACCGAGCGTTATCGATTCGCCCCAATCCAGTTCGTGAACAAGTTCGATATTTTCAGCGCGCAGCAGCCGAGCCACGCCCGCCGGAACAATAAACGTGGAATCTCCGCGCGCGGCCAACCGGCGCAGTGTCGCCAAATCGAGGTGATCGTAATGGTTGTGGCTGAGGAGCACCGTGTCGATGCGCGGCAGATCTTCAAAAGTTATTCCGGCACTCCGCCGGCGCCGCGGACCGACCCAGGAAAAAGGACTCGCCCGTTCGGACCACATCGGATCCGTCAAGATGTTGGTGCGACGTTCCTGAAGCAGAACCGTCGAGTGGTTCACCATCGTCACGCGCAGCCCACTGCCTTCCAGTCGACCAGGCGGTTTGGTTGGCTCGACGTCTGAAACGAATGGGGGCGACCGTTCTGGACGGCTGGTCAATTTCCAGCGAAGCACAGCACTGAGTCCCAGCACCTGGGGAGCGTTCGGATTGTAAAACCGCTTTCCATCGAAGTGCAGCGGGATGATCGGGTCGCGCGCGCCCTCACGCATGGATGCCCGCTATTTTAGCAGCGGTCCACGGCGGTGCGAGAATCGCCAAAGAGCGAGAAGCGTTGGGCCTGCCTTCTTGCGATCCTTCAAAACCGCAACTCCATAACCACCGTGGATTCCGGCGGCGCATCGTAATAACGAGGAGTGGTCCGCACAACCTTGAAGCCGAACTTCGCATTGAGGCCGATCATCGGCGCGTTGCTTTTGCGGGTGGTGGTTACGATCCGCGTAAATCCGTGGGAACGCGCGAAGGAGATTTGCCACGCTTTAAGTAAGCTCCCGAAGCCCAAGCCGTGGAACGTGGGCAAGATGCCCGTCGTGGCAATGTACAGGGAATTTCGAAGGTCAGAATTTTCTCCGTCTTCGCGGAGATCGCCTTGAAAGTCGGCGTGGCGCTCGAATGCGCTGCAACCGATCTTCCGGCCGTTGACGATCAGCCACCAGGATTCGAAGCGCGCCCAATCCTCCGCGCGAAACCAATCCGCGGGATAGCGATGAAACGCCTTGCGGTCGAAAATAAGAAGGCTGCGCAGTTCCTTCGTAACCACGGCCTTTCGAAACTCAGTGGTCATCGATCACTCTTTGTGAATCAATCTAACACGCGGCCCCGCGAGTGGGCGCATGGACTGAACATGTCATCTCGCCGTCGAATACTTTGAGGCCGCGCCCTCCCCATGCTAAAGTTCGTGATGTGATGTTTTTCAGGCGTGGAATCATCACGATTGCCGCATAACGTCTGAAGCGCCGGGCGGTTAGCTCAGCCGGTTAGAGCGCCTGCCTTACAAGCAGGAGGTCCACAGTTCGATCCTGTGACCGCCCACCAATCGAATCAGAAGATACGAAACGGAGGAAGGCGCAGCGGATGTATTGTGGCGCGGGCCGCGACGTACCCGCTGACCGAGCGGTCAGAGTGCAAAGATTACACTGGAAGGAGTCGAGCTCATGCCTCCTTTCCCATGCCTCCTTTCCCATGCCTCCTTTCCCATGTCGTTAGCTTTTGTAGTTGTCCGGGTTTATGAGCACGTGAGTTGTCCGGTTTGCTTCATGCTACCTTCTTCGCCTTGGATTTGGAGAGAGAAGGAATCGTCGGGGCGGTGGGAAAGTGGGTCCCGCCTGCGGGATCCAAGGGGCGGTGGGAGCGGTGGGAAACCTGGGTTTGGTTTTCCAGGGCTTCCACGGCTCCTTCTTTTCCACGGCCCACGATGTGCGGTCCGTAACGAATCGAGACGGTGCCGTCCAGGTGCTGATGGATGGTCACGGTCTGCCCCGCCAGAGTGTGACGCCAACGCGTCTTGTTGAGCTGCCACCATTGATCGCGGATGGCGACGGTGTTGTCTTTGCTCACCACGCGTTCGGTTTGAATCGAGAACACACAATCCAGATCGGGGCGTCCGCAGCGTCGAAACGCGGTGCCGCGCTCGGCGGGCTTCGCCGTGAACTTGCGATTGAACTCGGCGATGTAGTGTTCGCGCAGAAAGCGATTGGCTTCCTCGGGCGTCGCGATTCCATGCAGGTGGAGCTCCTGCGGCAGGCGACCCTGCCAGGTGCCGAAGCTGCGTTCGCTGCGCCCGCGCGCCTGCGGCGAATACGCCGGGATCATCTGCAATCTGCAGCTCCTTCAACGCCCGCCCCACCTGCGTCAGTCGCGTCTTATCCACGGGCTCGCCGGCCTTCGGCGTGACGAAAAAATGACTGGCGCGATCGCTGTAGAGCGCGCAGAACAGACCTTGGCGCTCGATCACCTCGCGCAGCGCCCGCCATCACCGTGCGCGTCGATTCCTCCTCCACCAGTTGCGCGTAGTAGATCTCGCTGGTGGCGTCGTCCAGGACGACCATCAGATCGTAATAGCGGTCGTCCTGAAACCAGCGGTGCTTGCTGCCGTCGATGTGCAGCAGCATCCCCGGCAGCGGACGACGCGGCCGCCGGCGGCGATGCGGTCCGCGCTTCTTCCTGCGCGCGACCAGTCCCGCGCCCTGCAGCGCTTGTTTCACCCAGCTGTAGCTGAGCGCGATGCCTTCGGTTTCTTTCAGCTTCTCGTGAAAATGCCGCACGTTGAAGTCCGGGTACTTCTCCTGGTACAACGCCAGCACCTGCTCCGCTGTCGCCATGGGCACGCGGTGGATGCTGCGTTTTCCGCGCCGCTGGTCGAACAACCCGTCGTAGCCATGCTCGCGTAGGCCTCGCCGCTTGCGCTGCATGTTGCGCACGCTCATCCCGGCGATCTCCGCCGCTTCGATCCAGGTGATCTTCTTCGCCATCGCTTTCAAAATCACGTCTTGTAGTTTCATCATCCGCTCCATTTCTCGGGCGGGCATCATCCGGCTCGGTTCCACCTCGCCAGATTCCCCCGCCCGGCCTGGACCGGACAACTAACAAATTAATTCCACCGGACAACTCACGTGTTAACGCTAGGGGCGGCGCCTTAGCCTTGTGCCGCATCGTTTGCCCTGATATATTACGACCCATGCCTAAATCGATCATTGGCCGCGTTTTCGCCCTTGCGGGTGTTGTTCTCGCGGCATTTTCACCCGCGATGGCCCAGGAGCCGGCGCGTCCGCAGCCCGGTCCTCCGCCGGTGCTGGTCAAAGTTCGCGATGACCTCTACATCGTGCAGAACCAGGCGAACAACGGCGCGGACCTCGGATTCTACGGCGGCAACGCCACCATCTGGTTGACCGATGAGGCCGTGGTGTTGGTCGATAGCAAGAGCGACCGCGAGCACGACGACCTGATCGCGAAGGTGAAGAGTTTATCCGACAAACCGATCAAGTATGTGGTCCTGACACACAATCACGGCGATCACACGGGCGGAGCCGCGAAGTTGAAGGCCATGGGCGCGGCGCTTCTGATTTCCTCGGCCGACCGCGACAATATGGCGCGTGGCAATGCCACGCCGGTCGCGGATTTCGGATTCTCCGGCGATGCGCAATTGGTGGCCGGCGGAAAGCGCGCGGAGCTGTACCAATTCCGCGGCCACACGCGCGGCGACACGATCGTTTACTTCCCCGCCGAGAAAGTGCTCATCCTGGGCGATATGCTGACGACAGCCGAAACGATTCCGATGATCGTGAATTATGCCGACGGCGGCACTTGGAACGATTGGGCGTTGAGCATGGATAAGATCGTGAAGATGGATTTCGATACGGTCATTCCGGGTCACGGGCCTTCGGTCACGAAAGAGCAATTTCTGCAACTGCGCGCAAGAATGCTCGCGATCATGGATCGCATTCGCGGGTTGGTGAAGGAGAAGAAGAGCCAGCAAGAGATCCAAGAAATCCTGATCAAGGAATTCAACTGGGGCACGGGCGGATCGGCGGCGAATATCGCCGGGATGATGGTGGAGTTGCGCTGACGCTCTGCGTCTTCGCCGAGAATTCGCTGGGCTGGGACTGTATTTTCTAACTTCGTCATCCCGAGCGAAGTCGGGGGACCTGCTTTATCAGCTCAAAGGCAAATTAAAAGCAGATTCCTCGCTGCGCTCGGAATGACCGGAGAACGTCATAAGGAGATATCGAAATGAAGAAGTTCGGTGTATCAATGATCGGGATTTGCGTCGCCTGCGCGGCGGTACAGGCGCAAGCTCCTTACGCCCCGTTCACCGCGAAGCAGGCGGAGCTCGGCAAGGCCATAAAGTCTTTGATGCCAGCCGCACTCTCCGCGTTGGGATTGGTCCGGCCCGGGATTGTGGTGAGAGTTCGATAACAGACGACGGTTGCACCATTATATGGAATGGCGGTAAGCGCGACGGGTACGAAGAAGATCACTTCACCGACTCTGGTCGTCATGACGATCGGGCACTCGACGCACCCGATCAAGGAATTCATTCACATCCTGAAGGCGCACGGCGTAAAGAGAGTGGTGGACGTGCGCACGATCCCTCGCTCGCGCCACAATCCGCAATTCAACCGACCTGAACTATCCGCCTCGCTGCACTCCGCGCGGCTCCATTACCGGCATATGGCGGGACTCGGTGGTCTGCGCCATGCTCGAAAGGATTCTATAAATACCGGTTGGCGGAATGCGAGCTTTCGTGGGTTCGCGGATTACATGCAAACCCCCGACTTCCGCAAGAGCTTGGACGAGTTGATCGAGCTCGCCAAGGTGGAGCAGACCGCAATCATGTGCGCGGAGGCTGTTCCCTGGCGCTGTCACCGATCTCTTATCGCGGACGCGCTGTTGGGAAGGGGAATCGAGGCGTGTGAGATCATGAGCGCCACTCGTTCTCAGCCGCATAAGCTCACGCCTTTCGCGAAGATCGAGGGAACGCAGGTCACGTATCCGCCAGAACAGGAGAGCGGCCCTTCAAGATAACCGCCCCGTTCGACGGAGCGGCTAAAACTCCGGCGGACTCACAGCCGAGACGCGATCGTCTTCGAGCTTCACCGTTCCCGAAATTACCTCGCCGCCGACCGAGCCGCTATAGTGCAAGGTCTGGTAATCGATCACGGAATCCACGGAAGTTGGCGCTCCGAGAATCGACTCGACATCGGTTCGCGACATGCCTTTATTGATTTCGCTCCATGCGATGGGGTTCTGCCATTTCGGTCCCGCGAAAGGCTTCGGGCCGACTCTCGCGCGATTCTCGGCAGGACGATCGGCGCCGGCTGCGACCGCGGCTTGGAGGGCCTTTACCGTTTTTTCGAGATCGGTAATGCGGCGAGCTTGCTCGTCGACGACGCGCTTCAGGAGCCGGATATCGATGAGGGCGTCGTCTAACCGGCGGTCTCGCGCCTGGCCGTCCTTCGTTTGAGCGAAAGCGAGCGGAGAATTCGCAGCACAAAGAAGACCGAGCGCGCTCAGCGCGATGAATCGGGACATAACGTCACCCTTCCAGTAGGAGATCTTGCTTGAACCTAGCACAGTATCTCTGAACGAAGGATGACAAGCCCGAGCCAGAAGGGGCTTTCCATTGCGAACGTCCTTGTTCCCAGGAATGCCCTTCAAGCAGGTCCCTCGACGTCGCTCGGGATGACAAGGATCCGTTAGCTCTTGAACTTGGGGAACAAGCGCTCGGCGTTTTCGCGATAAATGGTGCGCAGCAACTGCGGCGGGAGTTTCGCGGCGTCGAGCTCGCGCACGGTGCTCTCCATGGGCTCGGCCGAATAATCGGTGCCGAACAGGAGCTGGGTAGTCGGCGCGAACTTCAGCAGCGCCGCGAGCGACGTGGGATAAGTCGCGTGGGCGCATTCATAATATAGTTTCTTTAATTCGTAAAAGACGCCGTTCGGAATGTTCGCATTCTTCCCCTCGCGCGGCGTGTCGCGATGATCGCGGCTCTCATCGCCGGGCACGCGATCCTTGATGCGGCCGGAGAGAACGGGCACGGCCGCACCCGAGTGATTGACGATCACGCGCATATCAGGGCATTTGGAAAGCGTGCCGTTGTACAGCAGGCTGGTGACCGCACGCGTCGTGTCGATATCGTACTCGACCACGTAATCCTGGACGCCCTTCACGAGCGAGCGGCAGCATTTCGGAACGAAGGGATGGATGAAGACCACCGCTTTGCGCCGGTTGAGTTCCTGGAAGATCGGAAGATAATCGGGATCGCCCGGCCATTTGTTATCGCCGATGTTGCTGAGGATTCCGACGCCGTCGCACTTCAGCTTGTCGAAGGCGTATTCGATTTCTTTCATCGCGGCGTCTCTGTTGCCGAATGGCAGAATAGCCATGAAGCCGAAGCGCTTGGGATGCTCGTCGGCGAGCTTGGCCGCGTAGTCGTTGGATTTCCGCGCGAGCGTGGTGCCTTTCTCCGATCCATCGTAAACTTCGTCGCCGTAGCCGGCCGTCGAGAGAATGGCGGTCTGAATTCCGAATTTATCCATCTGCTCGAGCGATTTCTCCGGCGTCCAGCCGCTCGGAGGGATCGGATAGGTTCCGGTCTTCGAGAACGAATATTGATGATGCACGTCGATCTTGCGCTTTCCGTACGTCTCGGTATTTTGCGCGCTCAGGTTTTCGCCGGCGACCAGCGCTCCGGCTCCGGCCGCGGCTACTCCTTGGAGCAGTTCGCGGCGCGAGCTTCTGAAATCGTCGAGTCTGCGTTGTATTGTCATAGGCCCCTTTGAACGCTTCGCCGCCATGGCGCGTATCACGCGCCGCCCGATTCCCAGGACGCCCCGGCGAAGCTCAACACAGTATGCTGATCGCATCCCTCGGCGTCAAGCGGGTGCGGGTACGGCGTCAATCGGCTATTCGCGCTCCCCCGTGACGAGCACCCGCGCTTCGCGCTCTCTCGCTATCCTGATGACAGACCGGGAGGAGACGATCATGGGTTCCACGGCCCGCAACGGAATTATCGTAATACCGAGCCATCATTCGGTGGATGAGACGGTTGAGAAACTGAAGACGATGCTGCATAGCAAGGGCGTCACGTTGTTCGCGCTGATCGACCATAGCGGCGAAGCGGAAAAGGCGGGCATGAAGATGCCCCCGACGAAGTTGCTGATCTTCGGCAGTCCGAAAGCGGGAACTCCGTTGATGCTCGCGGCGCCGTCCATCGCGATCGACCTGCCTCTCAAAATTCTCGTGAGAGAAGACGTGAACGGCGAGGTCTGGATTTCCTACAACAGTCCCGCCTACTTGCAAGATCGTCACGGACTGCCGGAAGAACTGATCCCCGCGCTTGCAGCGGTCGAAGCGCTCGCGAAGAACGCCTCGGCCTGAGCCTGCGCTGAGCGGCCGGTGCTCTCGTCGCGGCCCCCCTGTCCTCCTTTCCCATTGCCCTGCTCAAAATTTCCTGATAAGCTGAGGGCGATTTGGTTTTGGCATCTTCGCTCAGTCCGGTCCAGACCGCCCCTCGTCCGATCCTGCCCCGATTCACCAACCAGCCAACATTTCACGAAGTAGCGAATAAGGAAAAGAAAATGAAGAATATTTTCGTAGGAAACCTCAGCTTCGGTGCTACCGAAGCGGCGGTGCGATCCCTATTTGAACAGTATGGAGCCGTCGAACGCGTCAGCATCGTTACCGACCGGGATACCGGGCAAGCGAGAGGTTTTGGATTCGTCGAGATGAGCGCGAACGCGGACGCCGATCGCGCCATCGCTGAGTTGAACGGCCGGGAATTGGACGGCAGAGCCTTGAACGTCAACGAAGCGCGCCCGAAAACCGAGCGTGGATTCGGCGGCGGCGGTGGTGGCGGAGGCCGTCGCAATAATCGCTGGTAATCCGTAAATCGAAAATAGAGGGGCGCGTATTCAGACGTAGCTCCCCTCATCTTTTCGCCTCTCTTTCCTTTCTCCCGCGAAGTCGCCCCGAGTTGTCCATTCGTCGTTTGACATAGCCGTCCACCAGATTCGACAGTGGAAGAGTATGCGAATTCTTCTCGTGGCTCTTGCCGCGACTCTTCTTGCCGGCTGTTCCGACGAACCAAAGCCGGCCGAAAAAAAAGCGCCTGAAGCCCCGGCTTCTCCGATCACCGGAAGGCAAGCGTTCCAATACGTCTACGGTTCGGCGCGCCTGTGGGCTCCCGACGCCCAGCCGCTCACGGTTCGGAGCTTGAATATCTCCGGCGTAACGAGCGAACAAGGAAAGGCCGGAGCGTGGGAAGCCGTGTTCGTCTCACCTTCTACCGCGATGGGGCGCACGTATAGTTGGTCAGCCCTAGAGACCGACGGACTGCATAAGGGAGTCTATCCGGGGCAACGCCAGTCGTGGAGTCCCGGAGGCGCCGAGCGGCCCTTCACGGCCGGCGAGATTAAAATCGACACGCCGGAAGCCCTCGAGATCGCGACCAAAGCCAGCGCCGAGTATCTGGAAAAACCCGGTCAGCGTCCGCCGGTAAATTTTCTATTGGATGTTTCGGGACGATTTCCGAGCCCTGCCTGGCGCGTGTTGTGGGGCAACACCGTTTCTTCCGCCGAATACACGGTGACGGTCGACGCCGGGACCGGGAAACTTCTGGCCAAAGAATAACTAACCGCCCGCGATCGCTTCGCAAGCGAAGGAGAATCCATGACGACCGTACAAAAGATGATCGGCGACATCGCGCCCAAGCTGGCCGAGATCACCGACGACGTCCTCTTCGGCGACGTATGGGGATGGACCGGACTGGCCAAGCGCGATCGCAGCCTGATCACCGTGGCCGCGCTGATGGCGATGAATCGCACGGAGCAGCTTCCCTTTCACATAGGCTTGGCAATCGACAACGGCGTCACGCGCGAAGAACTGGTGGAAGAAATCACGCACCTGGCTTTCTATTCCGGCTGGCCGACGGCCATGTCGGCACTCGCGATCGCGAAGAAAGTCTTCGCCGAAAGGGACGCCGGATAAGGAGGCAATTCCTTCCCGTTTGATCGGACGCTAGGACTTCTTCGAACGCTTGATCTCGATCACCGGAATCAGCGACTCGCGGGCCCCGAGCTGTCGTCGAGCGCGCGCGTTGCGTGCTCATTTCGGTATTCAGGCTCGAGACGAAGGTCTCGATCTGACGCTGCATCTCCTCCATCTTTTCCCGCATGTTCAGAATGATCTCGACGCCCGCTAAATTCACGCCCAGGTCGCGCGTCAACTTGAGAATCACTTCGAGGCGATCCATATCCTCTTCGGTGTACAAGCGCGTGTTGCCCTCGCTCCGGGACGGCTTGAGGAGACCCTCGCGCTCATACAGTCGCAGAGTCTGCGGGTGGATCTGATATTGCTCGGCGATGGCCGAAATCATGTAGCCCGCTTTTCGCGTTTTCGCCATACGACTTTTACACCTTGCTCCAGATTTCCGCGCGCGGATCCTGCGGGATGCAGCGTCGCGTATTCGCGCAGCAATTCCTTCGTGCGTTCGTCCTGGACCACGGGAGCCTCGACTTCGATTTCGACGATCTGATCGCCGCGACATTTGTTCGCGCGTTCAAAACACCTTTTTCGCGGAGGCGGAACTTCTGTGCGTTCTTGGTCCCTTGCGGAATTTTCAACAGCGCGCGCCCATCGATGGTAGGCACTTCGATCTTGGTCCCGAGCCCGGCCTCGTCGATCCGAACGGGTACGGTGATGTGAATGTCATCGCCTTCGCGCCGGAAGAACGGGTGCGGCTCCACGCGCAGAGTGATGTAGAGATCTCCAGGAGGCGCACCATGCGTTCCCGCGTTCCTTTCCCCGCCACGCGCAATCGCGACCCCTGTTGCGCGCCCGGCGGAATGCGCACTTCGACGTTTTCGGTGGTCACGATTCGCCCGTCGCCATGGCAGGTCGGGCACGATGTTGCGCAGCCGGCCTGTGCCTTCGCATTTTGGACACGTCAGGCTGAAGCGCATCGCGCCGGCCATCTGGGTAACGTTGCCGCTGCCGTTGCATTCGGGGCAAACCGTGCTCGTCCCGGAGCGCGAGCCGGTGCCTCCGCAGGTCGCGCACGCTTCCTGCCGGCTGATCTTCAAGCGTACTTGCGTGCCGCGAACCGCCTGCCAGAAATCGACGCTTAAACCGTATTCGAGATCCGTGCCTTTTTGCGTCGTCTCGGCGGGCGCCTCGTTCTGGCGGCCGAACCATTGGCTGAAGATGTCATGGAAACCCGTCGTTTCCTCGGCGGGAGAAGGACGGCCGCGCGCCCCCGCGCCGCGCGCGAAAGCGTCCGAAAAATCGAAGCCTCCGAATCCCATGTTCGGTCCGGCGCCAGGACCACCTGGACCCCCCGGCCCTGCTCCGGGCGCGCCATTCTCCGAATAGAAGCCGTACTGATCGTACATCTGCTTTTTCTTAGGTTCGCTGAGAATGTCGTAGGCTTCCTGGACTTTTTTGAAATGCTCCTCGGCCGATTTGTCGCCGGGATTCAGATCCGGATGGTGTTTACGCGCGAGTTTGCGATAAGCCTTGCGGATTTCATCCGCGTCCGCGGCGCGTTCCACTCCGAGCGTTTTGTAATAATCCTGTTGTGTTGCCATAGAGGTCAGAGGTTCAGAGGCCAGAGGTCAGTTCCAGGGCATTCCTCGCCTCTGACCTCTGTCCCATGGCCCCTCTTCTGCTACTTCTTGTCGTCTACGTCCACGAACTCGGCGTCGACAACGTTGTCTTTCGGCTTCTCCGCGCCGGGCGCCGCGCCTGCGCCATCCGCACCGGGCGTTGGCGTCGGACCGCCGGGAGTTGGACCAGCCGATTTGTACATCGCTTCGGCGAGTTTGTGGCTTGCCTGGGTGAGCGCCTCGGTGGTCTTGTTGATCTCGTCGATGGAACCGCCAGCGATGGCTTTCTTGCTCGCCTCGATCGCTTCCTCGACGTTCTTTGCGTCGGCTTCGCTGATCTTGTCACGATGGTCCTTCAACATCTTCTCGATTTGATAGACCATTGAATCGGCCCGATTGCGAGCCTCAATCTCATCCCGCCGCTTGCGGTCGTCGGCTCCGTGCGATTCGGCGTCTTTCGCCATCTTGTCCACCTCTTCCTTGCTGAGGCCGGACGAAGACGTGATGGTGATCTTCTGCTCGTTGTTGGTGGCCTTGTCCTTGGCCGTCACATTCAGGATTCCGTTGGCGTCGATGTCGAAGGTGACTTCGATCTGCGGAATCCCGCGCGGCGCCGGCGGAATGTTGATCAGTTGGAACACGCCCAGCAGCCGATTGTCGCGCGCCATGTGCGCGCTCGCCCTGCGAGACCTTGATTTCCACCGAGGTCTGGCTATCCGCCGCGGTCGAGAAAATTTCGCTCTTGCGCGTCGGAATGGTGGTGTTGCGCTCGATCAACTTGGTGAATACGCCGCCCAGCGTCTCGATCCCGAGCGACAGAGGCGTGACGTCAAGCAGCAGCACGTCTTTGACTTCGCCGCCGAGAACTCCGCCCTGCACCGCCGCGCCGACCGCGACCACTTCATCGGGGTTCACGCTGCGATTCGGCTCCTTGCCGAACAGATTCTTTACGATTTCGAGAACCTTGCGGGATGCGCGTCGAGCCGCCCACCAACACCACTTCGTCGATCTGCGACGGGGTGACTCCGGCATCGGCCAACGCCTTTTTGCAAGGTTCAACGCTGCGCTCCAGAATATCGGCGACCATCTGCTCGAACCGTGCGCGCGTCAGCTTGATGGCCAAGTGCTTCGGCCCGGTCGCGTCGGCCGTCAGGAACGGCAGATTGATTTCGGTCTCGAGCAGCGTAGAGAGCTCGATCTTGGCCTTCTCCGCGGCTTCCTTCAGACGCTGCAGCGCCATCTGATCTTTGGAAACGTCGATGCCCTGATCCTTCTTGAACTCCTGAATCAGCCAATCGATGATGCGATGGTCGATGTTGTCGCCGCCCAGGTGCGTGTCGCCGTTGGTGGATTTCACTTCCACCACGCCGTCGCCGACTTCCAGAATCGAAATGTCGAACGTGCCGCCGCCGAAGTCGTAGACCGCGATGGTCTCGTCCTTCTTGCGATCCAGACCGTAGGCCAGCGCAGCCGCTGTCGGCTCATTGATGATGCGCATCACTTCCAGGCCCGCGATCTTCCCGGCGTCCTTGGTGGCCTGGCGCTGCGCGTCGTTGAAATAAGCGGGGACGGTGATAACCGCCTTGGTGACCTTCTCGCCCAGGTACGCTTCGGCCGCTTCTTTCAACTTGCCGAGCATCATGGCCGAAATCTCCGGCGGCGAATACTTCTTCCCGTTGATGTCGACGCGCGCGTCGTCGCCGTCGCCCCGCACCACCTTATACGGGACCAGCTTCATCTCTTCGCTCACTTCGTCGTAGCGGCGTCCCATGAAGCGCTTGATCGAATACACCGTGTTTTCCGGGTTCGTGACCGACTGGCGCTTGGCGACCTGCCCGACGAGCCGCTCGCCGTTCTTGGCGAAACCCACCACAGACGGGGTTGTGCGACCACCTTCCTGGTTCGGTATGACAACCGGCGAACCAGCTTCCATGACGGCAACGACGGAGTTCGTAGTGCCAAGGTCGATTCCAATGATTTTGCTCATGACTTTTATCCTATCCTTGTGCGTCTTATATTCGCTGAGAACTCTTGGCTTGTTTTAGCCTAGAGACATTATGCATGTTTAGTCTACTATTGTCAACATTGCAGCGAGTGGGCACCGATCCGGTGCGCTCATTTCCTCTTAAGTAACTGACAGATATGGAGCTAAATGCCAGGCAGGAGCTCCCTCAAGGGCGGAAGCAGATCTGATCTGCTCGGTCGTCGGGCGCTCGCCTTGGAATCTAGAAATCGCTTCCGGGTCAAATGCATTCCGCTTACAAGGCGTAAGGCGAACCTACCCTGCGATTTCAGTTGCGGTTCGTCGGAAACGCGGCTTTTCGGTAAACCGTCTAGTGTACGATAGCATCGTGAGCGCGAATAGCCTCAATCCGTTGGACGAATTGAAATTCGTCGACCTGCAGATTGACCACGTAGCCGACCTGGCAGGGTTGAAACCGATCTTTACCCGCGTCGACGAGATCGGGCGATTGCACTCGGGCGATCTGGAAGTTCAACTCGCCGTCGGCGAAATCAAACAGCGCATCGTCGACCGCGGAAAGCTGCTGAAGCAAGCTCCCGACGCGCCGCCCACCGCTCGGCCTCGCATTCACATTCCGGCCGCTACAGTTCCCGCCGCCTTTCAATCGCCTCCCGTCGAGAGGAATCCACCGCCCATGCCTGTGCCAGAGGCTCCGGCGCAGGGTTCAGGCGAGGGAGAGAACGGGCCCTTGCCGCCCCCTTTGCCGGCCGAATTCGCAGGACCTCCCGCGCATCCAGGACGGCCTCCGCGCAAATCCTCGTGGAAAGGTCCGCTGATGCTGGGCGCGATCGTGGGCGCGATCGCCTGCATCGCCATCCTCGGGATGCTGATCAATCGTGCGCGCAAGGAGCGCCTGACTGGGGGAGTGATCATCCAAGTGGCGACGAGTCCGCCGGGAGCCTCGGTTCGCATCAACGGCACGCCCGCCTGCACGTCGAACTGCAGCGTCGCGATGCAGCCGGGAAACTATCAGGTCACGGCCTTCCTGGATGGCTACGATCCGGCGGCCGGAAATGTCGTGGTCCAGGCCGGGAAACCGGCTGCCGTGAACCTGCCCTTGGTTCCGCAGCAGCAATCGATACGCGTCCTGACGGATCTCAATCAGGGAAAACTAGCGTTCGACGATCAGCCTCCGGTTGATTTGCAGGATGGTCAGTTCATCCTCGAAAAGGTTGCTCCGGGAACGCACGCCGTAAAGGTGACTTCGAAAACCGGCGAGGCGTCGTTCACCGTACAGGTGGCGGCAGCGAAGGAGCCGGAAGTCGCGGGACCTGTGGCCGCGCGCGATTTGATCGCCGTGCTCGTATCGAGCCTCGGATCGAAGGCTCGCGTCGTTACCAACGGCGGCCCGTGGAAGCTCTCGTTGAACGGACAGCCGCAAGCCGATGCGACACCCTCCGGAGTGGATCTGACTAACTTCATGCCGGGCGTCGACGAAATCGTGGTCGGCGAAGGGCGCGATCAGCGCAACATGAAGGAGAGCTTCGGCCCCGCGCCCATGCTCACGGTGTTCTTGAAATCGGACCTGAACGTGGGCACGCTCATCATTTCCACCGGTGAAGACGACACCCACGTATTCCTGAACAACAAGGAATATCCGCGCAAGACCCAACACGGACAGGTCCGCATTCAGACGATCGGCCCGGTCAACGTCCGCGTCGCCAAGGATGGATTCGAGCCCGTGGCTCCGCAGACGGCCGAAGTGAAGAAGGGCTCTGAAGTTCGCATGGAGTTCAAGCTGCAGGCGCTGCCGCAGCTCGCGGTTCTACAGATCCGCGGCGCGACGCCGGGAGCGGAGGTGCTGCTGGACGATAAGTCGATCGGCACGGCGGGCGACGACGGCTCGCTGACTTCGAGCGCCGTGAAACCGGGCGATCACACGGTGGAACTGCGGCACGATCGATACACGCCGAAACGTCTTCAGCGGGCCTTCCGCGCCGGGCAAACCGTGACGATCGCGGGCAGCGATGCCGTTCTCGCGGCCGCTCTGGGAACCGTCAAATTGACGCGTGCGCCCGCGGATGCTCAGGTGGTTTATCATCGCGCCGATGAGCAGCAAACCCACGAGCTGCGCGAAAACCAGCTGGAGCTTGCGCCCGGTGTTTACGTATTTACGGCCCGCGCCACCGGCTTCGTCGACAAATCGGAACGCATACAGGTGAACGCGGGCGAAACCGATCCGCTGGAACTGGCTCTCGCGAAAGTCGTCGCCGCGCCGCCCCCACCGCCGAAAGTCTTCGGCATGGCGGATTTCGAAGATCCCAATGCCTGGAGTATGCAAAACGGCGTATGGACGCATCGGGGCGCCGGATTCATTCCGTTTAAGCCTGTCGGCAATGGGACCTTTACTTTCACGGTGGAACTGCTGCACGGCGGCAATTTCTTGCGCGGCGGGCGGATCCGCTGGGCGCTGCAATATCTCGACGGCAAGAACTACGACCTGTTCGAGCTGGACAAAAAGTATCTGTACTCGAAGGTCATCGAGGCCGGCAAGACCTACGAACGGGATAAACACGAACACGGTCTGGGCGAGAAAGAGAAGTCGTACACCATTCAAATCGAATCGACGCCGGGACGGTTGATCCACCGTTTGCGCAACGGCGATAATTGGCTGGTGCTCGATACCTGGAGCGAACCGGGCCGCGACTTTACGAAGGGCAAGTTTGGATTCCTGGTCCAGGGCAGCGACGAAATCGGGCTTTCGGATTTCAAGTTCACCGCAAAATAATTCATGACGCCGGGATAACGCGGACGAGACCATGGCAAACACCGCGCTTGTGGGAGGCTCGTTCGCGCTCGCCGGAGCCGCTGCAGGATTGACCTACGCGGTACGGGGCCGTTCGTCGGCGATCTTCGGGCCTTCGGTGTATCACGGCCATAGGGAACGTAAATCGCTGGCGCTGACCTTCGACGACGGGCCCAGCGAATCCACAACCGCGCTGCTCGAACTGCTCGATCGATTTCAAATCCCGGCAACCTTCTTCCTGTGCGGGTCCAACGTGGACCGGCTCCCGGAGATCGCGAAGGCGGTGGCGATGGCGGGGCACGAAATCGGCAATCATAGCGACACGCATCCGCGCTTCGATTTTTGTTCCTCGGAATTCATGTATCGCGAGCTTGCCGAAGCGCAGCGGAAAATCTCCGCAGCCACTGGCGTGGTTCCCAAGCTTTTTCGCTCCCCTTATGGCGTGCGTTGGTTCGGTCTGGGCGCGGCGCAGCATCGCCTGAATTTGCTGGGAGTGATGTGGACGCTCCTGGGCCGCGATTGGCGTTTGCCGGCGCCGCGGATTTCAGCCCGTTTAACCGGTCAGGCCCGTGGAGGCGATATCATTTGCTTGCACGATGGCCGCGGTGTTCGACCGTCGCCCAATATTCAGGAGACGCTCCAGGCGGTCGCCGAAGCCGTACCTCGACTCCAGCAGATGGGATTTCAGTTCGAAACCGTGAGCCAGATTTTATGTCCGACGACATCATCGCACGCACGCTCGATGTAATCGCGAAGGAGCAGCACATCCCGCGCGAAAATGTGACGCTCGATAAAACATTCGAGGATCTGAAGATCGATTCTTTGGACGGCATGAGCCTGGTCTTCGCGGTCGAAAACGAGTTCGATATCAGCATTCCGGACGACGCCTCCATTCACACGGTGCGCGAAATGGTGGAAGGCATCGCCAAGCTGGTTGCGGCCAAGCCAGCCGCTTCATGAACCGCCGCGTGGCCGTGACAGGAATCGGAGTCATTGCGGGGCCGGGCAGGACGCGAAACGATTTCTGGAAATCCCTGGCGAACGGTGTGACCTCCATCCGCCCGATGTCGCTGGTTCCGGAAGGAGCCTTGCGCTTCGCGAACGCGGCCGAGGTTCCCGGATACCGGGCCACCGACTATTTCGATGAAAAACGCGCGGACTTTCTCGACCGCTTCGCGCAGTTCGCCGTCGTCGCCGCGCGTGAGGCGCTGGCGGATTCGGGAATCGCGATCACACCGGAGCTTGCCGAGCAGACCGCTGTGATCACCGGCACTTCGACCGGCGGCCAGTCGAGTGAAGATGCGCAATTTCGCGAGTTATATGAAGCCCACGGCTCGCGGATCCATCCCTTGACCATCGCGCGAACGATGACCAATGCGGGCACGAGCGCCATCACCCAGGAATTCGGAATCCAGGGTCCGTCGTTGACGATCGCAACGGCATGCTCCTCGGCCAATCACGCGATCGGCCACGCATATCTGGATGGTGCGTAACGGAGCGGCGGAGATCGCAGTCGCAGGAGGCGCAGAGGCGCCATTTTCTCTGGGCTTCCTTAAAGCGTGGGAAGCGATGAGAATCGTCGCTCCCGATACTTGCCGACCTTTTTCCGCCGATCGCCGCGGATTGATCCTAGGGGAGGGCGCGGCCATGCTGGTGCTGGAGCCGCTCGATCGCGCGCTTACTCGCGGCGCTCGGATTTGGGGCGAAATTGTGGGCTTTGGAATGTCGGCCGACGCGCATCATCTGACGCAGCCACTCGCGGAGGGAGCGGCACGAGCGATGCGCGCGGCTTTGCGAGACGCCGGGATCGAGCCCACCGCGATCGGATACATCAACGCGCACGGCACGGGAACGGTCGTCAACGATAGGACCGAGACCTCCGCGATTCATCAGGTATTCGGGGAGCATGCGGCCAAGCTCGCCGTGAGTTCGACGAAGTCCATGCACGGACATGCGCTCGGCGCGGCGGGAGCGCTCGAAGCCGCGGCCACCTTGCTCGCGCTGCATGAAGACGTCCTGCCGCCCACCGCAAATTTCACTCGCTCCGATCCGGCCTGCGATCTGGACGTGATTCCGAACGCGCCCCGTCGCGCACAAGTCGAGTGGGCGCTTTCAATTCGTTCGCCTTCGGCGGTCTCAACGCGGTCCTCGCGTTCCGCAAATTCATTTCCTGAGCCGACATTGGCTGCTCGCGAAACCCCTTACCGGCAGAACCCCTCGTACGGCTCCGAAAATATACCTAGGACCGTTACCTCACGTGGTTCCAGCGCATCCTACAGATCACAAGCGGCCGCTGGGGGATTCCGCGCCGGTAGGCCTGTCGGGATCGGTGAAATTCTCTCTTCTCCTCCGGGACCTCACGCGGCCGCTTTTGCCTCTTCCAGGGCGCCCTCCACTTCCGCCCGATACTCCGCGAGCAGCGGCTCGCTGGTAGCCTCGAAACGCAGCACCAGGACCGGCTGGGTGTTGGAGGCGCGCACCAATCCCCATCCCTGGCCGAAAAGCACGCGGACGCCATCGACATCGATGATTTTGTGCGTCGCTCGAAACCGCTCGCGCAGCCGCTCGACAACCTCGAATTTGGTTTCATCCGGGCAGTCGACTCGAATCTCCGGTGTCGAAACCATTGTGGGCAATCCCGCGAGTTGCGCGGACAATGGCTGTCCGCTTTTCGCAACGATTTCAATCAGCCGGCAGGCGGCATAGAGAGCATCGTCGTAGCCGAAATAGCGATCGGTGAAAAACATATGTCCGGACATCTCCCCGGCGAGTTCGGCGTGCTCCTCCTTCATCTTGGCTTTGATGAGGGAGTGCCCCGTCTTAAACATGATCGGATTGCCGCCGAGCCGCTTCAGCTCGTCGTACAACACCTGCGAGCATTTCACCTCGCCGATAAAAGTCGCGCCGGGCTTGCGCGTCAAGATCTCGCGGCCATAAATGAGCAAAAGAAGATCGCCGTAGATGACATTTCCGGTTTCGTCGACTGCTCCGATCCGGTCGGAATCGCCGTCGAACGCGATGCCAAGGTCGGCCCCTTGGGCGCGTACCGCGGCCTGCAGATGTTTCAGGTTCGCGGGCACCGTGGGATCCGGATGATGATTCGGGAAATGCCCGTCCATTTCGAAAAACAGCTCCGTCACTTCGCAGTTCAGTCTTTGGAACAGGCGATGCACCACGGGACCAGCAGTCCCGTTGCCGCCGTCGAGAACGACTTTCACGCGGCGGGGGAAGTGGAACTGCGAGCTGATCTCGTCGACATACGATTCGATCACGTCCATCATCCGGTGCGAACCGTGCCCCCTGGCGAAATCGCGAGCCTCCAGCAGCTTCCGCACGTCCTGGATCTCCTCTCCGTGGATGGTCCCGCTCCCGCACATGGTTTTGAAGCCGTTGAATTCGGCGGGATTATGACTTCCTGTGATCATGACCGCGCCGTCGGCGTCCATCAGGTGCGACGAATAATACAGCAACGGCGTCGGCACGACGCCAATATCGGTGACCTCGCAACCGGCGCTCATCAAACCTTCGAGCAAGGCGTCGTGCAAACGCGGCGAACTCAGGCGGCAATCCCGTCCGAGATTGACTCTCGGGCCTTTCTTGCGAAGCAGCAGGGTTCCCAGCGCTCGCCCCAGATCGGCAACATCGGGACTCAGAAGCTCGGTCTCCGCGATTCCTCGGATATCGTATTCGCGAAAAATAGTTGGTTTCAGCACACTTTGAAGGTAACAAAGCCGAAATCGGTTGACCAAACGCAGCGGAGATGGACACGGATGGTATTGATCCCCTTCAACTTCCGGTCACGGCGGGATTAAAGTAGTACACGCTTTCCGTCGATTAGCTCCCGCTGGGCAAATATTGCGATGAACGGGCGCGTTCGGGCAAACGCGTCGCCGCACCGCAAGGCGTTCGGCGAGGATAGCCATGGCAAACGTCGAAACGGAGCAAAACGCGTCCTTCGTGCCGTCTGAAGGCGCGAATAGTCCGGCGTCCGTCGCGGTGATCGAAGAGAATCTCGCGGCTTTGCTGAACGCCGTGACCGCCCCGCCCGGTGTGCCGTCTGCCCCTGCCGTTCTTCAAGACGCCGCGCCGATGCCGGCATCGCCCGTCGAAGTCAGTTCACTATTAATTGAATCGACGAGCACTGCCGGGCAAGCGCCAAGCACCGAGCAAGCGCTGACGCAGGAACCGCCACCGGCAGCGGACTTCGTCGATCATCTTGAGACGTTGTCGAAGAAGGATGCGCGTCCGGCCGAGTCTGTGCCGTTGATCCGAGAAATTACTCCGGTCGTGGACTCGCAGCAGGAAGTGGTTTCCAAGCTTGCGCTGCTCTCTTCGATCAAGCAGCGCCGTGCCGTGGCCATGCGCCCCGAGTTCGGACATTCCCCGACAGCGGACGTGGAGATCCCGGTTCCCGCGGATTCACGGGTCGAGGCGGCAACCGCTTCGCAAAGGGCAGAGGTTCCGCTTTCTGACGACCCTCGGGTTGAGGACCAACCGGCCCTCGCGGACCCGAAATCGTTTGACGCCACCGAGAAGGCGCTGAAAGCAGTCCTTCCCACCGAGAATATCCAGCGCGATCAGACCGATCAGAAAGCCCCCGCCGAGACGTTTTCTGCTCCCTCCATCTACCCAAACCGAACGTCCGCGCTGTTCGCTCCGGTGGAAGAACAGTCATCCGGCGGATCGAAGAGTTTCGCGACGTCGGGCGCCGGATTGACGTTGATCGCGGGCTCGATTCTAGGATTGTGTTTGATCGCGTACTTGTTCATAGGCCAAGCGCCAAAGAAACCAGGGAGCGCCGTCCAATCCGTGGCGGCGGTGCCGGTTCAGACTCCGCACGCGTCCGCTCCTCCTCCCGCAGAAATCAAGGGTGCCGCTGCATCCGAGAAGCCTCCGGCTGTCGCCGCCGCCGCGGCGATTCTCCCACCCGCGAAAAAGGACGAGAAAACGTCGCGCAAGGTGGATGCTCCGCAAACCGCAAAACCGGCGGTTGCGCCTCCACCCGTAAACGCAAGCGTGCCCGCCAGTTCAGACTTGACCACGCCGGCCGATGCGAATTCCGCGCCCGTCGCGCGTGCGTTCACGCCTCCGGCGCCTAGCGCTAAGCCAACCGTGGACACCACGATTCACGAAGCACCGCCCGCGCTCTCCGCAACCACGACGGCACTTCCTACCGTTGCCACGCTACCCTCGGGAATCGCTCCCCCGCCGAGTCCGGCAAAAGCGTCCGGGCCTCGCGAGGTCATCGTCCCGGCCAAGGTACAAGCCAGCAAGTTGGCGAGAACGGTGACGCCCGCGTATCCTTCCCTCGCAAAAACGGCGCGCGTGCAAGGAACCGTTCGCTTCCGAGTTGCCATCGGGACGGACGGGCAAGTCAAAGGTTTAATGCTGCTGGCGGGGCCGTCGCCGCTCGTACAAGCGGCGGCCGATGCGATCAAGCAGTGGCGCTATCAACCCACGATCGTAAATGGTGAACCGGTCGAAGTGGTCACGGACATCGAAGTCGCGTTCAAGCTTTAACATCGCGGCCGGATTCAGCTGGCGCTCGCCGCGAAGCATCGGTCTCGAAAGCACGTTCGCATCCTCCTCGCGTCGCGAGCATTCCCTAAAATGCACCCGCGCAATGGCCGGCCTTAAAATAGAATGGCCGTGAAGAAAACCACACTGTTCAAAAGCTACGTCGAGAGCCCGAATATCGTGCTCATCCCGGGCGTGGGCGACGCGTTGAGCGCGAGGCTCGTCGAAAAAGCCGGATTCAAAGCCGTGTTCCTCAGTGGCTATGCCGCGAGCGCGTCTCTGCTCGGCGCACCCGACGTCGGACTGCTCACCATGACGGAGATGACCGACTGCGCGCGCCGCATCGCCGACGCTGTCGATCTCCCTCTCTTTGCCGACGGCGACAACGGCCACGGCAACACGACCAACGTGGCGCGCACGATGCGGCAATTCGAAAAAGCGGGGGTCGCGGCGATTTTCTTCGAAGATCAGGTGAGCCCGAAACGCTGCGGTCACATGACAGGGAAACAGGTGATTCCGGCGGATGAAATGGCGGCGAAGATCCGCGCCGCCGTCGACGCCCGTGTCGATCCCGATCTGATGATTATGGCTCGCACCGATGCGCTTTCCATCCACGGCATTGGCGATGCCATCGATCGGATGCATCTGTACCTGGATGCGGGTGCCGACATGTCTTTCGTCGAGTCTCCGGGCTCCATCGAGGAGATGCAGCGCATCACGCGCGATATCGCCGCGCCGAACATGGCCAACATCGTCGCCGGCGGCAAAACACCTTTGCTTTCGGCGAAGGAACTCGAAAAGCTCGGGTTCTCCATCGCGGCCTACCCGGTGTTGACGACCTACGCGATGGCGTACGCGGCGGAGCGGGCGCTGGCATATCTACACTCGCGCGAGACCATCGCGGACTTCAGCGCAACCCTGGACTTTGGTGCGTTCAATAAGCTGATCGGTTTGGAGGAACTGCGAGCAAAAGAATCGGAATTCAACGAATCATCAAGGCATCCAGTGTGAATAACGCGACGTTCGAGAGCCTTGCGTAGCGCGATCGCACGAGCTCAATGGCCGACCGCGTACGGAAAAATCATTCTTGAACCGCTTGCCTAAGTGGATTTGGTCGCCGTGGACTTCTTCCCGGTCGACTTCTTTTTGCCTTTCTTTTTCTTGGTCGTCTTCTTCGTCGTGCTCGTACTCTTGGCGGGATCCGTGCCCTGCGCGAAGCCGACGGTAGCGGCGCCCGTGAACAACGTCAGTGCGACCGCGAATACTCCCAATTTCTTCATGCAATAACTCCTTACTTCATCTCGATCATGCTTTTACAATGACGGCGCTCGCGTCGGCAGCGTCCTATCTCAAGAAGTTTACCGCGCGATCCCGAAGAACCGTTTCGTGATTACAACGCCGGCGCGAATCCGCGCGGCATCTTATCGATTTCGGCAAGATCTTCCGCCGTCAGCTTCCAGCCTGCAGCGGCGACGTTCTGCTCCACCTGCTCGGGTTTGGTCGCGCCCGCAATCACGCTCGCAACGACCGGCTTCGCCAGCAGCCAGTTGAACGCCAACTCCAGCATGCTCTTGCCGCGAGCCTGGGAAAACGAGCGCAAATGGTCGACCGCATCCCAGTTTGCCTCCGTCGCGTATCGATCTCCCAGGCGCTGCCACGCGGAAAATCGCGTGTCCGGAGGAGGCGGCGACGTGCGGCTATACTTGCCCGTCAGAAGACCGCTCGCGAGTGGAAAATAGGGGAGCAGGCCGATGTTGTAAGCCTCTAGCACCGGCAAGATTTCGCGTTCGATTTCGCGCACCAGCACGCTGTATTCAGCCTGCATGCTTACGAAGCGGTGCAGGTTGCAATGCCGCGAAGTCCACTGCGCCTCGACCACGTGCCACGCCAACATGTTCGAACAGCCGATATAGCGGACCTTTCCCTGGCGCACTAAATCATCGAGCGCGCGCAGCGTTTCTTCGATCGGCGTCAGCTCGTCGTGATAGTGCATCTGGTAAAGATCGATCCAATCGGTTTTCAGACGCCGCAAGCTGGCTTCGACCGCGGTCATCACGTATGCGCGAGAAGCGTTCTTGCGCGTCACGCCCGGCGCCATCGGCGAGGTGAATTTCGTGGCCAAAACGATGTTCTGGCGCTGCGCCCCCAGGACTTCGCCGAGCAGCGTTTCAGAACCGCCCATGTTCCCGTAATTATCGGCCGTATCGAACAACGTCACGCCGAGATCCAGCGCTTTCGTGACCACCTTGCGGGTGCCCTCGAGAGTGATGCGCATGCCGAAGTTATTGCAGCCGAGACCCACTTCGGACACAAGCAGACCGCTACCGCCCAATTTTCGATAGTTCACAGTTTTAGTTTAGAAAAGATGCGGAGAAACTGCGAAGCGCGTTTTCATTCCAGCCGCATAGCGGGAGGAACTAGCGCTTGGCGTCTTCGTCGATGGCGATCTTGAGAGCACGGAGGAATTTCTGATCCTGCGACGTCAGCTTAATCTTCCCCACGCGGCGGCGCACGGGCTCCGGCGACGACTCCATTTCGACGGTTTCGGGCTCTTCGCCATCCTCGGTTTCGTCGCGTTTATTGAAGCCGATGGTTGCTTCGAGCACGAGGAAAACGTCGTAACCAGCGCGTTTGATCTCACCGATCGCAGCGGCGATCCGGTCGGAATCCGAAAGCGATTCGTTGATCGCGTTTCCGAGTTCCTGCATCAGATCTTTCAGGCGGTCTTCCAAATCATCCTTCCTTCCTGTCGCGGCCTCGGCGCCGTTCTGTCTGAGATTTCCGGCGGAGCGGCCGACGCTGCCGGGACCCGCCGATCCACCCCCAGCATATCATCTGATGCCGCGAGTGGATATCCCGTTCCAAAGGAAACGATCACAACTCCTTATCGTCCGGACCCCCGCGCTGTTGCAACACGACCCTTACGACGCAAGGCGTTCTCGAATTGTTAGGATGAGACGGATGGGCGCACTGATTTCCAAATTCCTCAGCCATGTGATGCCGGGCATCGTGCGCCCCTTGCACGCGCTGTGGAACGAGGTGATCGGCTTTCTTTTTCTGGTGTTTGCGGCGCTTTGCGCGTATTACGTCTTCAAGGGAGTGCAGGCGTTCAAAGGCGACGTGGAAAGCCTCGTACACATCGTTTTCCCCGCCCTGTTCGGCATGGTGATGGGCTATTTCGGCATCAATTCCTTCCTGCGGGCGCGTAGGATTTCCCGTTCATGAAGGGCCCCCAGTGAACGAGCGTCCGGGCGAATTCCCTTACACTCGGGGCATTTACCGCGACATGTACCGCAAACGGCTCTGGACCATGCGCCAGTACGCCGGTTTCGGATCGGCCGAAGAGAGCAACCGCCGGTATCGTTATCTGCTCGCGCAGGGCACGACCGGACTTTCCGTAGCTTTCGATCTGCCCACGCAGATTGGCATGGACCCGGACCATCCCATGGCGGCCGGCGAAGTGGGCCGCGTCGGAGTCTCCATCGCATCTTTAGCCGATATGCAGGTGCTCTTTGCGGGCCTCCCGCTGGCAGAAATCAGCACGTCGATGACGATCAACTCGACGGCGGCGATTCTGCTCGCGCTCTACGTTCTGGTCGCGAAACGGCAGGGCGCGGATATCCGCAAGCTGCAGGGCACCGTGCAGAACGATATTTTGAAGGAGTACATCGCCCGCGGAACCTACATTTATCCGCCGCGTCCTGCACTCCGCCTGATCACCGATCTGTTCACGTGGGCAGGCGGCGAAGTACCCGAGTGGAACACCATTTCCATCAGCGGTTATCACATTCGCGAAGCCGGATCGACGGCGATCCAGGAAGTCGCCTTCACGCTGGCCAACGCGATCGCCTACGTCGAAGCCGCCGTTAGATCGGGACTCCACGTCGACTCCTTCGCGCCGCGGCTGTCGTTCTTTTTCAACGCGCACAGCAATTTCTTCGAGGAGATCGCCAAGTATCGAGCGGCTCGGCGACTTTACGCGCGCATCATGAAAGATCGCTTCGGTGCGAAAGATCCCAAGTCGATGATGCTCCGCTTTCACGCTCAGACGGCAGGGTCGACATTAACGGCCCAGCAGCCCGACGTGAACGTGGTTCGTGTGACGCTGCAGGCGATGGCGGCGGTGCTCGGCGGAGCGCAATCGCTGCACACGAATTCGCGCGATGAAGCGTTGGCGCTGCCCACCGAAGAATCCGCAAGGCTGGCGCTGCGGACGCAACAGGTCATCGCGTATGAGAGCGGTGTCACAAGCGAGCCCGATCCACTAGGCGGCAGTGAATATGTCGAACGATTGACCGACGAGATCGAACGCGGCGCCGAAGCCTACATCAAGCGCATCGATGATATGGGCGGAACGCTCGCGGCGATCGAAAGTCAGTTCATTCAGCGCGAAATCCAGAACGCGGCTTACGCCTATCAGCAGGCCATCGAACGCGGCGAGTCGATTATTGTCGGCCAAAATAAATTTCAAGAGATCGGCGGCGTAAGCATTCCGACGTTCAAGCTCGATCCGGAGATCGAGAAGCGGCAAGTCGAACGTGTACGGGAAGTGCGCGCTTCCCGCGATCGAGCGTGCTGGGAAAAGCGCCTCGCGGAATTGGAAGCAGCCGCGCGTGGATCGGACAACCTGATGCCGAAAATCGTCGCCGCTTGCGAAGCGATGGCGACAGTCGGAGAGATTTCAGATCGACTCAGGAACGTGTTCGGGGAGTATCGCGAAAGCTGACTCGTCGGCTTATCGCAAGGACGGATTGAGACTAACCTCGGTAGGGTGCCCCAGCCCTACCAGTCTGATCATGGATCAGTTCGTAACCGTCGGGCGAATGTCCCAGACTCGATACTTGATCTTTACTTCTTTGCCCTGGTTGCCGCCTTTGCGGGCGGATATCCACATCGTGTGGCCATCGATGGTGGCATTGAAGACGTCACCTTGGGTGAGCGGACCGCAATTACTTCCAACCCAACTCGCCCTACAACTAATTTTGAACGTCTGCCCGCCAGCTTCAACGAAATTGGTTACATCAATGGTACGGGCGTTGATCGTGTGGGTTTGCGCCGGCGTCGATGTCGTTTGGCAGTTCGCATTCGCCATGGTCGTATTGCCGATCGTAGTTCCGGTACCGCTGCAGTTCGTGGAACTTGTTCCTGGCGTCACATAGGAAGATGTGCGCTCGTTCACCTGGCTTTCGTAGCTGAGAGCGCGCACCTGAACCGTAACCAGGTTCTTATCTGCGGCGATTGCGTCAGCCTGTGTCAACGCAACCAATGCCACCGCTGCCAGGTATTTGTTCATGTGGCCCTCCGCCCGAGCTGAAACAAGGAATGGAAGACATTGTTCCAGATCGTTTGTTCGAGCGCAAGGACCGCCACGACGATGTCTTTCGCCGGATTTACTTCACTTCCGCCGGGGTCGACGTCGCGGGACCCATGCCGACGATTTCGAGGACTGTGTCGCCCGTCGATTCCTTCGCGCCGTCGTAGTGAATCTGTTTGGCGAAGTGCGTCACGGCGCTGCCAGCTTGCACAGGGGTCGTGCTATCGGGATCGTACTTGGTGCCGGTGCCGACCCACCAGGTTCCCGAGATCACGTAGATGAAGCGATCGTTCTGGTGGAAATGTGGCCGGCTCATGTGACCCGCGTGCCATTTCGTGAGCTCCACGTAGAGGCCCGGCTTGGCGGGATCGCCGGCCAGAATGGCGTTGGCCGCACCACCCGCGCCTTCCACCCACTTGATGTCGTTGGGAGGAATGATCTTGATCACGGCGGGATCGGCGGAAGCGTGGACCGCTCGGATACCCACGAAACTCGCAGCTCCTAAAAAAACTACCGCGGCGGAAAGCTGCAGCACGCGACGCATCGGCAAAGTCTTGAACATTGCTGTCTCCTCGGGGCGATTTTCAGCGAACATCCGCCCGAAATCTAATCTCCAGACGATCATACCGGACGGCCCGGTCAATTGCCACCGACCGTGGCCGCCCCATGTTTCTGCCCTATCGGCCGACTCGCGCCCCGATAATGAGAAGGATGTCTCTCGCGCCCATTTATGTAATCGGCGGCGGTCTCGCAGGTTGTGAAGCCGCCTGGCAGATTGCGCGTGCCGGCCGACGCGCCGTTCTTTGCGAAATGCGTCCCGCGCGCAGCACGCAGGCGCATAAGACGGATCAATTGGCCGAGCTTGTGTGCAGCAATTCGCTCAAAAGCGAGCAGGAAAATACCGCGCCATGGCTCTTGAAGGAAGAACTACGCAAGCTCGAATCGCTGCTGATCGGCGAGATCGCGCCGCGCACGCGCGTTCCCGCAGGCCACGCACTTACCGTCGATCGTGAACTCTTCGCCGCCGAAGTGACACGCGTGATCGAGAGCGAACCGGCTATCGAAATCCGGCGTGAGGAAGTCGCGTCGCTGGATTTTTTAGATCTCGATCCGAGTGCGATCCTAATCATCGCGAGCGGTCCTTTGACATCGAACGCGCTCGCGCGAGACATTGCGCGCATCACCGGATCGGAGCGGTTATATTTCTACGACAGCATCAGCCCGATCGTCGACGCCGAGTCGATCGATTTGTCGATCGCGTTTCGCGCTTCGCGCTATGGCAAATCTCTCGACGGAACTGACGATTATCTAAACTGTCCGTTCGATCGGCCGCAATATGAAGCTTTTCTAGACGCTTTACTGGCGGCCGAAAGCGTGCCCGCACACATTGAGGAAGATCAGGTATTGCATCAGCCATCGGTGGAACGCGCCGATCGCGAAACCAAAGATAGCGCGCGGTTCTTCGAGGCGTGTTTGCCCATCGAGGAGATCGCTCGCCGGGGACGCGATACGCTGCGCTTCGGGCCAATGAAGCCGATGGGCCTCACCGATCCCCGCACTGGCAGACGTCCCTATGCAGTGGTGCAGCTACGCCAAGAGGACGCACGCGCAGGCAGTTACAACCTGGTCGGATTTCAGAACCATATGCGATTCGGTGAACAACAAAAAATATTGCGTATGATTCCCGGGCTGGAGCGCGCAGAGATTCTGCGCTACGGACAGGTCCATCGCAATACATATATCAATGGACCCGCGCTGCTGACGCCGACGCTGCAATTGAGAGATCGGCCTCACATTCTTTTCGCGGGACAAATCTCGGGCGTGGAAGGTTATGTGGAATCCATCGCCACGGGATTGCTCGCCGGGCGTGCCGCGGTCGCTCTGGCGAATGGGGAAACTCCGCGGCCTTTTCCACGGCAAACGGCCATCGGCTCTCTGTGCGCTTATGTAACGGGAGCGGACCCGCGGAATTATCAGCCGGCGAACATCACGTTCGATCTTTTGCCGAAGCTCGAAAATCCGCCGCGAGACAAGCGCATCCGCCAGACGGAAGTTTGCCGCCGGGCGCTGGCGGCGCTCGACGCATATATGCTGACGCCGGTGAGTTGAGATGCCTACGCCCGAACCAGCTTCGGAGCTGGCTGCGGCCATCGGCCGCTATCTTGCGGAACTGAGCCGCGAGAACGCATCGCCGCATACGATTCGCAATTACGCATCGGACCTGGAACAGCTTCTCACTTATTTTTCGCCGCCCGGAGGCGCGCCGCCAGCTCTCGCCGAGATCAAAGTTCCGCTCCTACGCGAATGGCTCACGAACCTATTTGATCGTGGACTGGACGCCGCTTCCATTCGTCGAAAACTGGCCGCGGTTCGATCTCTATTTCAATTTCTAGTCCGCGAACGAACGCTCGAAGTGAACGTTGCGCGTCAACTGCGCACGCCTCGCGCACCGAAGCGCGTCCCGCAAGTTCCGTCAGCCGAGCAGACGAACGTGTTAGTGGAAGGCGTCGCCGCGGAACTCTCCAGTGAGGCGCGCTTCGAACGTCCGCATCCGCAACGCGACCTGCTGATCTTCGAATTGCTCTATGGCTGTGGTTTACGGGTCAGCGAACTGGCCGGCTTGAACCTCGACGACTTCGATCAACGCGAACAATGGATTCGCGTACGCGGCAAGGGGCGCAAGGAACGCCAGGTGCCGTATGGATCGAAAGCGGCCGCGGCTCTCGAAAAGTATCTGGCCGTGCGCGTAGCCAAACCCGCGGAACGGGCCTTATTGATCGGCGACCGAGGTGCCAGATTAGCGGACCGCCGGGCGCGCGAAATCGTGAAGTTTTACGCGCGCATGATATCGGGCGACGATTCGATGCATCCGCATACTTTACGCCACGCCTACGCGACGCATCTTTTGCAGGATGGAGCCGATCTGCGCGCCATCCAGGAGTTACTGGGCCACGCGCGCCTGGCCACTACACAGAAATATACGCAGGTGTCGCTGGCGGATTTGATGGCCGTTTATGATAAGTCGCATCCGAAGGCGAGAAAGTAGGCAATTGCTACACTGGAAATGGGCATGAGCACCAAAACCCTAATGAGTGTGGAGGAGTACCTACACACCACGTTCGACGGCGCCGACCGCGAATTTCTGGACGGCGAGGTCGTGGAACGTAACATGGGAAACAAGTCGCACGGAAGAATCCAAGGCTTGCTGATTCGCCTCTTGGGCCAATACGAAGCCGGAACGGGACTCTATGTAATCCCGCAAGTGCGTCATCGAGTGCAGGAAACGCGCTTTCGGATTCCCGATGTCGCTGTATTTGAGGGGGAACCGGAAGGCGAGGTCCCCTCTGCTCCTCCGCTCGTTGCGATCGAAATTCTATCGCCAGACGATCGAATCGGATACGTCGTCCCTAAGCTCGAAGAATACCGGGCATGGGGCGTAAAGCACATTTGGGTCGCCGATCCGGAAGACCGCAAGCTCTTCACCTACGGGAACGAGGGCCTGCACGAAGTAGCCGAACTCGAATTGCCGGAATACCGTGTCGTTCTGACAAAAGCAGAACTCTTCGAGGCTCCGCCGCGGTCCTAGGCGCGTTCCAAGTACGCCATTTCCGACGTCGAAACGCGGATCTTTTCGCCCTCGCCGATGAACGCCGGAACCTGCACGACCAGCCCGGTTTCGAGCTTCGCCGGTTTGGTTACGTTGGAGACTGTCGCGCCCTTTAATCCAGGCTCGGTTTCGACGACGGTCATATCGACCGAAGGCGGCAGTTCGATGCCCATGGGTTTGCCTTCGTAGAACTCGACCGCAACTTTTAGGTTGGGGATCAGAAAACCGGTCGCATCGCCCAGAAAATCCCTCGTCAGGTGCATCTGCTCGAAGGTCTCGGTGTTCATGAAATAGAAATACTCGCCGTCGTCGTAGAGGTACTCCATGTCGTGCTGTTCGAGCGAAGCTTTCTCAACCTTGTCTTCGGAGCTGAAGCGGTGCTCAATCATGGTCCCGGAGCTGAACTTGCGCATCTTCACCTGCACGAAGCCGCGCAGGTTGCCGGGCGTGCGATGCTCCATTTTAAAAATGGAATAGAGCTCGCCGTTCCACTTGATCACCATGCCGGGGCGCACTTGTGTTGCTGCAATCATATAAGTAATGGGGAATCTTTAGTCTAACAGACGGGCGGCGGCCCAGAGCAACAATCCATGCCCGAAATAACGTTGGCGCGTGTAAGATAGAAATACCCCGCATGATCCCCGACACGATCCCGGAAGGTCTCACGTTTGACGATGTTTTGCTGCTCCCGGCCCGCAGCGACGTGGTTCCCGCGGAAACCGACACCCGCACTTGGGTCACGCGCAACATCGGCCTGAATATTCCGATCGTCAGCGCCGCCATGGACACGGTCACGGAGTCGCATTTGGCGATCGCGCTGGCCCAACAGGGCGGCATCGGCATCATTCACCGCAACATGAGCATTGAGCGGCAGGCCGAAGAGGTCGACCGCGTGAAGCGCTCGGAAAGCGGCATGATTGTCGATCCGGTCACGATTGAGCCGGAACATAAGATCAGCGACGCGCTGGAAGTGATGCGGCGCTACCGCATTTCCGGCGTACCCGTCACGAAGGGCGGGAAGCTGGTCGGCATCCTGACCAATCGCGATCTGCGCTTCGAAACACGTTACGACATCCCCGTCGAAAACGTGATGACCAAGGAGAACCTCATCACGGTGGGCGTCGGGACCACGCTCGAAGAAGCCGAGGCGATCCTGCATCAGCATCGCGTGGAGAAGCTTCTGGTGGTGGATGATCACTACAACCTGAAGGGTCTGATCACCGTCAAAGACATTCAGAAGAAATTGAAATATCCGAACGCGGCCAAGGACGCGCAAGGGCGTTTACGTGTGGCGGCGGCGCTGGGCTCCTCCGGCGATTTTCTGGAGCGCGCGCAGGAGTTGGTGAACCGGAAAGTCGACCTGCTGGCGATCGATTCCGCGCACGGCCACAGCGGCCGCGTGATGGACGCGATCCGCGCCGTGAAACAGGCGCTGCCCAACGTTCAACTGATCGCGGGCAACGTTGCGACTTACGAAGGCGCGCGCGATCTGATCGCGCTCGGCGTGGACGGCGTGAAGGTCGGCATAGGACCAGGATCGATTTGCACCACGCGCGTCGTCAGCGGCGCGGGCGTTCCGCAGATCACCGCGATCTCCGAATGCGCCAAGGCGACGGCGGGCACGGGTATTCCGCTGATCGCCGACGGAGGCATCAAATTCTCGGGCGATGTGACCAAAGCCATCGCGGCGGGCGCCGATTGCGTGATGATCGGAAGCCTTCTGGCGGGGACCGAAGAATCGCCCGGCGAGACGATTCTGTATCAAGGCCGCACGTTCAAGAGCTATCGCGGTATGGGTTCGATGGGTGCGATGTCGCAAGGCTCGGCGGATCGCTATGCGCAGGAAGCCTCGGACGGCGGCAAGCTGGTTCCGGAGGGCATCGAGGGACGCGTGCCCTACAAAGGAATGCTTTCGGAACTCGTTTATCAATTGGTCGGCGGTCTGCGAGCGGGCATGGGCTACTGCGGATGCGCGACCATTTCAGAGTTGCGCAAGAACGCTCGGTTCGTACGGCTCACGTCGGCGGGCCTGCGCGAAAGCCATGTGCATGACGTGATCATCACCAAGGAAGCTCCGAACTACCGGCTGGAGTAAATCGCTAGGTTGCGGGCTCTTCCGACAACGCGGCCGCCTGGTCGCGGCTTCCGTGAATGATTCTTGCAACAAGGACCTGATCGTCGCGCAGACTGTAGTAAATGAGGTAGCCGTCGGCTGGAAAACTTCGCATTGAAGAGGCGAACTCGTCCCGCCGTCTCCCGGCGAGGGGAGTATGGCGAAGAACATCTGTCCGACGGATAATCGCGGAGATTACCCTGTCGCCGACTTCAAAGTTTTCAGACTGTTCAACGACATATTGCCATATGGCGTCAAGATCCAGTTCCGCTAGCGCGGCAAACCGGACCTGCTTCATTTTTTGAGTGTCTTGTGCTGTTCCGCTTCCCAGCGTTTGCGACCGCGAGCCTTTACTCGCTCCGCTAACTGGCGAAGTCCCTCTGCATCGTAGTCGGTGTATTCTCCGCGATCAATGGCATCAAAACCAGCTTGTATATCTCGGCGAAGCGATTCTAACCGCGCGTCCCGTTCCGCGAGAAGGCGCAGTCCTTCGCGAATCACTTCGCTCGCGGTCTGGTACATGCCGGAGGAGACTTTTCGATCCACCAGTTTTTCGAGTTCAGGCGTCAAGGAAACATTCATAAAGCACCGGGCGAGGCACGACGAATCCCATAACCAATTATGTCAAAACCTGTTATTGCTTGGTGACGCGCGCGCCTAAGCTTCCGCTCGCGAGCCGAACGCTTATTTCCGTCCCGACCGGCGCATCCTCCGGCGATTTCACGATCTTCCCCTCGCGCTCGACGATCGCGTAGCCGCGCTCCAGAATCGCGAGCGGACTCAGTTGTTTCAAATGAGCCTCCAGCGTGATCAATTGACCTTGCGCTTGACTGAGCCGCAGACGCACACCTTGCGTCATGGCGGTGTCGCAGGATTCGATACGCCGACGAATCGCGGCAAAGCGTAGGCGTAAGTCGAGCGAGGACAGGCGCGTCGACGCGTCTTCGAGCGCTTCCCGGCGCGCAGCCATCGATCCGCGCCAGTCGTCGCGCATGCGATCGTCGAGATCGTCGACTTTCTGCGCTTGCTTGCCGATCATTTGATGCAGACGTACGCGATCGATGGCGAGACCGTGCCACGCGCGCATCGCCAGCGCGATGGTGAGCCGTATCGATTGCGCGAGCTTGTGCTCCGCGATGCTCAGACGATCGAGCAAGCTCTCGCGCGAGGGAACGACCAGTTCCGCGGCAGCGGATGGCGTGGGCGCGCGCAGATCGGCGACGAAATCGGCAATGGTGAAATCGGTTTCATGGCCGATCGCGGAAACGACGGGTACCGAACACTCCGCGATCGCGCGGGCCACGCGCTCTTCGTTGAACGTCCACAGATCTTCCATGGACCCACCGCCGCGCGCGACGATCACCACTTCCGCCCAACCGGACGTGCTGAAATATTCAATTCCACGCACCACCTGCTCGGCTGCGCCTTCACCTTGCACCTGCGCTGGATACAGCCGAATATGGCGTCCAGGAGACCGCCGTTCCATGATGTTGAGCATGTCCTGGATGACGGCACCGGAAGGCGATGTGACAATGCCGATCCGCTCCGGGAACTCGGGCAGGGATCGCTTTCGCTCCAAAGCAAACAATCCTTCGGCGTCGAGCTTCTTTTTCAATTGCTCGAAGGCAAGCTGCAACGCGCCGTGGCCCTGGGGCTCGATCGCTTCGACGATGAACTGCACTTCGCCGCGAACTTCGTACAGATCCACGCGCCCGCGCACCAGCACCGCGAGTCCGTCCTGCGGTTTGCATTTGAGATAGCGCGCGGTCATTTTGTAGCAGGCGCATTTGAGCTGAGCGCTTTCGTCTTTCAGCGTGAAGTAGTAGTGACCGCTCGGAGCGAACTTCGTGCCGGAAATCTCGCCCGCAACCCAGATATTCGTGAAATATTCGGCGAACACGCCGCGCAGCGCGGTGGTCAGCTCTCCAACGCTGTAGTAATGCGGCTCGGGCGTCCAGTCGAGGGCAATCTGTTCCACCATTTAAATGTACACTCGGTGAAAAAGGGGGACAGACTGCTCTGTCCCCTCTCGTGGACTTATGTTTTCACGCCGGACCCGGTCAGTGGACAGAGCGGTCTGTCCCCTTTTTCGAATACACTGAGGCCATGGGCGCGACGAAAACTCTGCTGACAGCCGAGCAGTTCGACAACTACCCGTTCGAGGAAGACAAGCGCTACGAACTCGACGAAGGGGAGTTGATCGAAATGACGAGGCCGGCGTATAAGCACAATCGCGTCCTAGGGAAGCTGTTTGCGGCGCTGTTTAACTATTTCGCGAAGGTCCATCTTGGAGAGGCTCTGCTTTCTGAGAACCTGTACGGGCTTTCCGCAAATACTCGACGCGCGCCGGATGTTGCCGTGATTCTGGGAGATCGCCAGGAAGAATTGAAAAACGCGAAGGTGATCCCCATCATTCCGGAGATCGCCGCCGAAGTGCTCTCGCCGTCGGAAACTCCGCGCATGATTCACCGCAAGTTGAAGCAGTATTTCGAAGCCGGGGTCAAAGAAGTCTGGCTGATCGATCCCGATTCCCAGGAAATCGAGATCTGGCGCGGGGCAACGCTCCCGGATCATCCCCTCGCAGCCGGCGAAACGCTGACATCTCCTTTGCTGCCCGGCTTCGAATTGCCGCTCGGCGATCTTTTCGCGTAATTCGCTCAGCCCATTGCGAAGCCCCCGCACCGCCGTCCAGAGGCGGTTATGATGAATGTACGTATGAGCCACAAGCCCAAAACACCGAAGGACGTCCTCGACTACGTCAAGCAGCATGAGGCCAAGCAGCTCGACTTGCGCTTCACGGATCTGCCCGGCCTGCAACAGCATATCTCCTATCCCGTCAGCCAACTGGACGAAGCCGCGTTCGAAGAGGGGTTTGGCATCGACGGCTCCAGCATCCGCGGCTGGGCCGCCATCAACGAAAGCGACATGCTGCTGATCCCGGATCCGGCCACGGCGTTCATCGATCCGTTTTACGAAACGAAAACCTTGGTGATGACCGCCGATGTCATCGATCCCATCACGCGCGCAGCATTATGACCGCGATCCGCGTGGATCGCGCAGAAGGCCGAGATGTATCTGAAGAATTCGGGCTTGGCCGACACAGCGTACTTCGGCGCCGAAGCCGAGTTTTTCATCTTCGACAACGTTCGTTTCGATCAGAACGCGCATTCCGGTTTCTACTACATCGACGCCGACGAGGGCCGCTGGAATTCGAGCCGCGCGGAGAACAATCTAGGCTACCGGCCGCGCTACAAAGAAGGCTATTTCCCGGTGCCGCCCACCGATCATTATCAGGATCTGCGCGCCGAAATGGTGGAGATCATGATCAAATGCGGCCTCGAACATCGAATGCCATCATCACGAAGTGGCGACCGGCGGCCAGTGCGAGATCGATCAGAAGTTCGACACGCTGGTGAAGTCGGCCGACAACATGATGCTGTACAAGTACATCGTCCGCAACACGGCGTATCAGTACGGCAAAACCGTGACGTTCATGCCGAAGCCGCTGTTCGGCGACAACGGCAGCGGCATGCATACTCATCAGAGCCTGTGGAAAGAGGGCAAGCCACTGTTCGCGGGCGATATGTACGCGGGCCTCAGCCAGATGGCGCTGTGGTACATCGGCGGACTGCTGAAACATGCGCGCGCGCTCTCGGCGATCATCGCGCCGACCACCAATAGCTATAAGCGCCTGGTGCCTGGCTATGAAGCGCCGGTGAACCTGGCGTATTCGCGGCGCAATCGCTCGGCGGCCGTGCCGCATTCCGATGTACTCGGCGAGTCCCAAGGCCAAGCGCGTCGAATTCCGTCCGCCCGATCCGTCTTCGAATCCGTATCTGGCTTTCGCCGCGATGTTGATGGCGGGCCTTGACGGCGTGGTCAACAAGATCGATCCGGGCGAATCGCTCGATAAGGACATCTACGATCTGACGCCGGAAGAAATGAAGAACGTGCCGTCGATGCCGGCATCGCTCGAAGAAGCGCTGGGCTGCCTCGAAGACGATCATGCCTTCCTGCTCAAGGGCGACGTCTTCAGCGAAGAGCTGCTCGAAACTTTCATCGCCTACAAGCGCAAGAACGAAGCGGACGCGATCCGCCTGCGCCCGCACCCCTACGAATTCGCGCTGTATTACGACATCTAAGGACAGTTCGCCAGTGGCGCGATCGGCCGAAGATCCGCAGGCTCCGTCCTGCAAATCAACGTCTCGCTGCAGGCGGCGTTGCCTCAAATGCGCCGTGGCGCGAGGGCGACGTGTCCGAACTCTGGCCTCGAAGGCGACGGGCATGCGCATCCCGAAATCCACGGAGGTCCGTGGCAGGCGCTGTTGTTCGTTGCGGCCGAAGGGATCGAGGAGCTGATACAAGCCGGATTTCCGCTATATCCCGGCGCGCTGGGCGAGAACATCACAACCGCGGGGCTGGATCACCGGGCATGGAAAATCGGCCAGCGTTGGCGCGTGGGCCGGACGTCGTCGTTGAGTTCACGAAGATGCGCGCGCCTTGCGCGGCGCTGAATCGCTACGGGGCGGGACTCATCCAAAAAGCGATCTACGACGAAATGGTGAGGGACGGCGATCCTGCTTCGCCGCATTGGGGATTGAGCGGGTGCTACGCGCGCGTCATCGAGGGAGGCACGATCCATCCTGGGGATATCAGTTCGTCCGGCATGAATTTCAGGAGCCGGCGTCGGGAGCGGTGGAAGTCATGAACCGGCTGAAGCAGCTCTCCTATCACGATTCGGCACGCGCGCTGCGGGAAATCGTGGAGATTGCGGGCGCCGTACCGCCCGGCGCCGCCAATCGCTTCGACCTGCTGCTCGCCTCCTCGCCCGCGCCCGAGGAGGGACTTGCACTTTTTCGCACGGCTGTGGGAGCAACATCCCGACCCCTTCCGGCGCATGATGGCGTCCGCGCAGGGCTTGCGATGCCTGATCGCGGTCTTCACCTACAGCCCGTTTCTTTCCGAAGAAGTTCTGCAGCATCCGGAGTGGGCGGAAGAACTGCTCGAAGAAGAGCGTTCTGCTCCGCGTCCGTAGCCGCCGAGCGCATGCGGGAGGTGCTCGAGGCCTCCTGCCTCCCGGTCCCGCGTCGCCCCTCGATCTGGCGCGTTTCCGGCGCCATCAGATGCTGCGCATCCTGGTGCGCGACGTGCTGAACCTCGGAAGCCTGCCGGAAATCACAGGGGAGTTGACGGCGCTGGCGGATGCGATCGTCGAAACGGCGCTCGCCAGCGATCGAAGCGCAACTCGTTGGTGAATTCGGTAAACCGTTCACGCCCGCGGGCAAGGAAGCCCGATTTTCGGTCATCGCACTCGGCAAAATGGGCGGCAACGAACTGAATTACAGCTCCGATATCGACCTGATGTTTCTCTATTCGCAGAACGGCGAAACATCGGGGCCCGACTCGAATCACCAATAAGGAATTTTTCAAACGCGCCGCCAACGCAGTTAACCGATGTTGCTGTCCACATATACAGCCGAAGGCATGTGCTATCGCGTCGATCTGCGCCTGCGGCCCGAAGGAAGCCTGGGGGAAGTGTGCATCTCGCTCGAAGGCGCGCAGGCAGTATTACGCGCAACGAGCTCGCGATTGGGAATTGCAGATGATGATCAAGGCGCGAGTCGCGGCGGGAGATCGCGCCACGGGCGCGGAACTGCTGCGATTTCGTCGCTTCTAAAACGTACGCGACGACGCTGGATTTTTCCGCCATCGAAGCGCTTTCGGCCACGCGCGAGCGCATGAACGAAAAGCTGGTCGGCTCGCCAGCGCGCCACCGAAGGCCGCGAGGTCTCACTGCCATCAACGTAAAGCTGGAGCGCGGCGGGATTCGCGATATCGAATTCCTGGTCCAGTGCCTGCAGCGCCTGCACGGGGAGCGGAGCCGTGGGTGCGGCACGGCGGAACACTGCTCGCGCTCGCTCGTCTTGCAGGACAAGGGTTTCCTTTCCGACGCCGAATACGGACGCCTGGCGTCGGCTTACCAGTTTCTGCGCCACCTGGAGCATCGTCTGCAGTTCGCCGAGGATCGGCAGACGCACACGCTGCCCGTGACGAATCCGCATTGAGCTCTGCTCGCGCAGCGCATGCCGGATGGACGCGATTCGGCGGGGTGGCTTCTCGATACGACACGGATGCACTCTGCGGCAGGTGATCGGGATTTACGATCGCGTGGTGCACGCCGGATCGGCCTCCGCGAATCGACGGGGGACGCGGGCACGGCGCGACCGGCCAACGTCGTACGCGCGCTGGAACAGCGCGCTCCGCGATTATTCGGCGCATTGGCGAAAGCGGATTTGCACCGCGGACGCCGGCGCTTTCGAACATTTTCTGGAACGAATTTCGGCGGAACCGGGACGCCTGGAACAACTGGACGCGCGATCCCGCCTGGCAGCGCGCACGCTGGATTTGTTCGAGCATAGCCCCTATTTCGCCGAGGAACTGATCCGCACTCCGGAACTGGTCGATGAAATCGAGCGGCGGGCCGACGGCGGCGACCACCGCGCGCCGTCTTCGATGGACCGAATTGCGGCGCTGGTACCGCCGCGAGATGCTGCGCATCCAGACGGCCAGCGTATGCCATTCGCAGCCGATTTTCGATACACTTGCCCGAACGTCGGATCTCGCCGACGCCGTCATCGCCCGCGCCTACGAAATCGCAATCGCGGGAGACGTGCGCCAGCGCATCCTCCCGCCGACCGGCGATTATCGTCCGGTGGATCAGCTGTGGGTGATCGCGCTCGGCAGGCTGGGCATGCGCGAATTCGACCTGGCCTCCGACGCCGATCTGGTTTTCGTCCTGGCCGGATACGCGACGCCGCAGGAATGCGTTTTGGACACGCGTCGCCGGGCGCTTCGTCGACCTGATCACCGCCTACACCGGCGAAGGAGTGCTGTTCGCGGTCGATACGCGGTCTACGCCCCAACGGCGTCGACGGGCCGCTGGTGCAAACCGAAACCGCCGTTCAAGGATTATTTCTCGCGCGCCGCCGAAGCCTGGGAAGGCATCACGTATATGAAATCGCGCGCGGTGGCCGGCGACCGGCGCGCGCCGAATTATTCCTGCATGAACTCCAGGAAGTCGATTGGCGCGCTACGGACAGAGCGGGCGCTCGCGCACGGATCTTAAGCAGATGCGCGATGCGGCTGGAACGCGAACAGGGGCGCTGCATCCTTTCAAGGCCGGCCGCGGCGGCTATTACGATATCGATTTCATGCTGATGTACCTGCGCCTCAAAAGCGCCGGGATTTTTTTCAAAGTGTTGAACACGCCGGCGCGCATCGAGGTGCTGGAAAACATGGATCACCTGGATCGCGCCAGGCGGAATTCCTCGCACGAAGCCGCGACGTTCTATCGTGCGCTCGACCACGGAATTCGCATTCTGACGGGGCATGCCCAGGACAAGCTGCCATCGGCGGAGGCGCAATTGGAGGCTCTGCGCGCGCTGCTCGCCCGCTGGACTCCCATTCCTCTCGACGATGTGGAAGAAATTCGTTCGCGCACGCGGGCGCTGTTCGAAAAGATTTTCGGCTAGTTCAAATGCGCCGCGTTAATGGTGCGAGGCGGCGCTTGCTTTTTCGCCGTGTTCGTAAATGGACTTAGCGGACCCCACGATGTGCGGATCGGGAGCCGTGACCAGATCCTTGTCCTTGCCTGCATAAGGAATCGTGTGTAGGACAAGTTTGATCGCGTTCAGCCGTGCGCGGTTTTTGTCATCCGAGCGCACGATCGTCCACGGGGCATCTGCGGTGTCGGTATAGAAAAGCATCGCCTCTTTGGCCTTCGTGTAGGCCTCCCAGCGACCCAATGACTCGACATCCATGGGGCTGAGCTTCCACTGTTTGAGAGGATCCTGCGCCCGGCCGAGGAAGCGCCGTAGTTGCTCTTCACGGCTGACCGAGAACCAGAACTTGTAGAAGCGAATTCCACTACGCACTAACATCCGCTCGAATTCGGGCGTTTGGCGCATGAATTCCAGATATTCGTGCGGCGAGCAGAAACCCATGACGTGTTCGACGCCCGCGCGGTTGTACCAGGAGCGGTCGAAGAAAACAATTTCGCCCTTGGTCGGAAGATTCTCGATATAACGCTGGAAATACCACTGCCCGCGCTCGGTATCGGAGGGTTTGGCGAGTGCGACAACTTTAGCGCCGCGAGGATTCAGATTCTCCGTGAAGCGCTGGATGGTTCCGCCCTTGCCTGCGGCGTCGCGTCCTTCGAAGAGCAGCACGATACGCTCTCCGGCCGTCTTGGCCCACGCCTGCATTTTGACGAGTTCAATTTGGAGAAGTTCGATCTCTTCCAGATAATCGGACTTCTTCATTTGCTCCAGGTAGGGAAAGTTGGAGCTGATGATGTGTTTTTTGCTCTTGGCGCCCTTGACCTTGGCGACCAATTCCGGGGGAATGCTCGTCCGTACCTGCTCGTCGATCAGTTCGACCATAGGAAAGGCCGCGGCCAACACTTTCGTGGAGCTTCTCTTCTCCTTAAGTTTATTGATCGGCTTGGCCTTCTTTTTCGCCTTGAGCTCCTTCTTTTCCCGCTTGCGCAAGGCGCGGGCAGATTCGTCCAGGGAGGGGGCGATTACCGGAGCTTCTTCCGGCATGAAATTCTGGGGAACGGCAGGAACGGGCGCGGAAACTTCCGCGATCTCGGGCACGCCGTTCGGCGTAAAGCCGTTGAAACTGTCCGGCTGTACGTCTTCGGAATGAACTTCGCCTTGCGGCAGCGGGTCTTGCATGATACCCTCCCCGAACTAAAAACAGAAAGGCCCTCGGCGCGGCGGGCCTTTCCCTGATTGTGATGGATGGATTCGATCTAGGCGTGAGCCATTTCAGGCTTCGGAACGCTATTGATCGTCTTCAGAACGCGCGAGACGATCTGGTACGGGTCGCCTTCGGAGTTCGGCCGGCGATCTTCCAGATAGCCCTTGTAGCCGTTCTTAATGAAGTTGATCGGCATGCGGATCGAAGCGCCACGGTCGGAAAGACCGTAGCTGAACTTGTCGATGGCCTGGGTCTCGTGCAGACCGGTCAAGCGGAGATGGTTGTCCGGGCCATACACGGCGATGTGAGCCGCGACGTTGTCGCCGAAAGCCTTCATCAAGGCTTCAAAGTATTCCTTGCCGCCGACTTCGCGCAGGTACTTCGTCGAGAAGTTGGTGTGCATGCCGGAGCCGTTCCAATCGCCCTTGATGGGCTTGCAATGCAATTGAAGATCGACTTCGTACTTCTCGCACAGACGCATCATCAAATAGCGCGCGGTCCAGACGTCATCGGCCGCCTTGGCGGAGCCTTTGGCGAAGATCTGGAATTCCCACTGGCCTTTCGCCACTTCGGCGTTGATGCCTTCATGGTTGATGCCGGCATGGAGACAGAGATCCCAATGTTCGTCGACGATCTGACGGGCAATGCTGCCCATGTATTTGTACCCGACGCCGCAGTAGTAGGGCCCCTGCGGAATGCTGGGGTGACCGTGCTCCGGGAATCCAAGCGGACGCCCATCCTTATACAGGAAATATTCCTGCTCAAGACCGACCCACAAATCCGGGTCGTTCTCGATGGTGGCGCGCGCATTGGTGGAATGCGGGGTGCCGTCGGCGTGCATGACTTCGCTGAGAACGATATAGCCGTTGGTGCGGGATCCATCGGGATAGAGAGCCACGGGTTTCAACACGCAATCGGAGCTCTTGCCCTCCGCCTGCATCGTCGAACTGCCGTCAAAACCCCAATTGGGTATGTCGGCAAGAGTGGGCGGATGGTCAAAGCTCTTGAGTAAGCTTTTGCCGCGGAGACCAGGGACAGGCTTAGTGCCGTCAAGCCAGATGTATTCGAGTTTGTATTTTGTTGACATGGTGTTTTGAGGGTTAGTGAATTGAGTTAATCAAGACAACCGGCTTTCCGTCCACAAACGACACGAACAGTCACAGAAAACGAAGAACCGCCGGATTCCGCTCTTCAGATTCTCCGGAACTTAATAACTGATTCTCAACCACGAGGCAGGGTTTTGGCAACGGCTTCGCTTATAGATTGTCTTTATGGGGTCGATTGATCAAGCTGTAACAGAGGCTGCTACAAGCCAGGAAACGCGGGATCCGCCCGACCTTCCGGCGGATCGATATGAAGAGAGGTTATGGAGCAACGTCCTGGGCGGAACCTTCGGGCGCGCCCGCGTCGGCCCACTCCGCGATAACGTCTATTTCCGCTTTGGTCAAAGTGCCATCATCGCCAAGCAAGCCGTAATGCCGCTCCACCACACCCGGCGGCATGTGCTTCTTGGTGACGACAGACTTCATCTGCCGCGCCCAAGGACGCGCGTCTTCAAAGGTCGCGAAGGACATCGGCGCTACCCGGCCGGGGCTGTGGCAGGCAAGACAGTTTTTTTCGAGGACCGGGAGGACGTCGCGGCGATAAGTTGGATCTCGGGGAACAGCCATCAGGATGGCAACGACCGTCAATCCAAGCGTCAATCCAACGACAGCCGAGCGCTTCATAAAACAGCCCTCAACTTTCTACGCGTGGCCATCAGTTCTATAAGGAGGGGAGCGGCGGTCCCTTGGCTGGACCGCCGCCGGCAGGAGAGGCCAATCATCCTAACCGCTAGGCGTTGCATCATCGCCCACTCCCGAGTGGATGGCGGCTCCGGGATTGCCAGCCGCCAATGACCATTGATTTCGCAGGTGTCAGGCCAAACCGTATCGATCGTAAGTCTTTACGCCATCGGACATTTGAGACACACGAATCGGGAGGGGATGAGGAAACCGGCTCACTGGGGTGCGCAGGGTGGGTGTGATTCCGCAGTTGCGTTCACGATCGCGATCGCAGCAAGACTGAAGACTACAAAGCGGCCGACCCAAGGCCAGCCGCACGGTCAGCAAAATGCGAGGGTGAGAACTGCTCTACTGGAAAGTTTCGCTCGGCTTGCTGCCCCACGATTTTCCATCGGTAGTGCGCGTGATCTTGATCAGCCGGCCACGATAGCTGGTCGCGCTGCGGGCGGGATTGGCGATGACCTCGACAGGATCGCCAACCTTGAAAGCGTCCTTCGTCACACCCTGCTGCGCGAACTGGCCGGCAGCGGCACCCTCAATCGACCAACGTTGAACGGTTCCGTTGGCATCCTCGGATTCGATGAAAAAGAACGAGTGCGGGGAACGCAAAGAAACCTGAACGATCTTTCCCTTTACGGTGATCTCTTTGGATACATCGTAAGTGGCGCCGAACGAGTGGTGCGCCTGAGCAGGAACGGTGGCCAACATCAGCGCCGCGGCGATCGGAAGCGCAAGCAACGTGGATTTCATGTTTGATTCTTTCCTCACTTTTAGGGAGACACGACCCATGGAAGCGAACCTTCTCCCCGGCGCACGAATTTCGTCGCCCGCGGTTCAGCCCACAAAATAAGTTATCACTAATATTCGCCGATTCCTAGTCGGTGCCGGTCAACCCGCATCACGGACCGGTTGTTGATAAGGATCACGACGCGTGTATAGAACAGGTTATCAAAATCGCCGCGCGCAAGCCTCCTACAGTCTCACCTATAGTCTCCATGCGACCCAATCTCGAAGGCGCTCAACCGCGCAGAAAATCGCGAAGGACGTCCAGCGTCTCGTCAGGCTCTTCGATGTAGGGGAAATGCCCGCTCTTCTCGAAGATCACCAGTCGCGCGCCGGGAATGAGCTCCGGAAACTCAGCCGCGTAGCGTGGCATGGATACGCGATCGTAACGGCCCACGAGGACAAGCACCGGCATGTGTAGTTTGCGCAGCGCGGCGCGAAAATCCAAGGCCGCGATATCGCCTCCGATGACGAAATCGGCGTCGCGGCCGGCAATCGCGTAGTAGACTTCGGTATTACTGGGGTCCTTTGGCAGCAGGGCAACCTTGGCCGCGTCGTAGAAGTAGAACAGCCCGATCGGGATGCCGTAGTAAAGCTCCTGGTGCTCCCTCGCGCTAGAGCGAATGCCGCTGGCGCGGAGCGTCCGCAACTCTTCCCACACGTCCGGATATTGGTTGCGAATCTCACGATTGCAGTTGTCGTTGTTGGCCTGCCACGCCGCTCCGCTCGTAAACGTGCCAATGAGCACAAGGCGCTTCACGAACCGCGGGTATTTGATCGCATACGCTTGCGCCACCATGCCGCCGTACGAATGACCGAGCAGCGTAACGACTCCCAGTCCGAGCGCCTTCCGAAGTCCCTCCACGTCCTCGACGTCGCGTGAGAAATGATATTCCGAACTCGATTTCGCGCGGTCCGAGCGGCCCACGCCGAAGGCGTCGTAATAGATCACGCGGTTGCGATCGGCGAGGCGCGAGAAGAAGGGATGGAACACGGCGTGGGAATCGCCCGGCCCGCCGGAGATCAAGAGAATCGGATCGCCCGAGCCCTCGGATTCGTACCACAGCTTGGCGCCGTTCACCGACGCGTAGGCGCCTTCAGGATGAGGACTCCCGGGAGCCGCGCTTTGCGCGAGAACAAAGGCAGTGAAAAACACCAGGCAGCAGACAAGACGGATCGACATTCGGAATCCGCGCGTGCCCTGGCCGGATCAGGCCTTCGCCGTACTTACGTCTGGACCACGATGCAGCAGCCCGTCGATACTCCAGGCCCCCGCGCCGGCGAGGGCAAAATAAATCATGAAGACGCAGTAGACCACCGCCTCTTCACCGCCGTTGCGAAGCGGCCAAGGAGACGGACGCGACATCGGCCCCATGGCGTATCCAACTGCCGACGTGAGACACAGAACGATCGCGACAGGGATCGTCAGTAAGCCCAGCACCAGCAGAATGCCGCCCACCATTTCGACGTAGCCGCCAAGGGATCCCATCATGTCGAGCGCCATCGGTGGCGCGCCGCGGCGTCCCGCCCGCGCGGCCAGCATGCCAAATACATTGCGGAAGCCATGCAGAGTGATTAAGAAGCCGGCAACAATACGCGCAACGGAGCGGGCTTGCGCTTCCCAGGAAGAGAGTTTGTCTTTCACGATGCCTCCACAAAATTCGGATCAGAACGACGGAAGCCGCTAGGTGCGGGCGGGTTCTCCCGCAGCCACGAAATCGGCCGTGGGCTTCTTACGCCGCGAGAGCACCGCATCTAGGCTCCACGGTCCGCCGCCCGCAAATACCAGCCACAGGAAAACGTAGCAATCGAGCGCCGCAAGCTCGCCGCCGTTGGTGATCGGCCAGAAACCGCGCGGAGCCCACGATTTGAAGTAGGCGACCGCCATCTCGCCGCACAGAATGAAAGCCGTGCTCCGCGTAAACAGGCCGAGCATCAGGAGAATCCCGCCGGTCACTTCGATGGGACCGGCCCAAGCGTGGGCCTGCGCGAAATTGAGATCCACGCGGCCTCCCGCGAAACCCCATATCTTTTCGAGCCCGTGCTGGATGAACAAAAAGCCCATCGCGAATCGCACAACACTCAGCCAACCTTGCGCGCGTTGCTTCATCATCGGTTTGCCTCCCGCAACTTCCAGTGCCGAAACATTATATCCCAGTGAGCGGCCACGAGACCTGAAAAAGAAAACTCCCCGCTATACGGCAGGGAGTCGTCACAAAGCGGTTCTGCGTGCGGCTTAGTGAACAATCCCACCCGCAGGGTCACGGATGCGCCTGTTAAACTCCTCGACGTCCTCGATCGGAGCACAGATATCTTCGATTAACCCCTTCCAGCCCTCAAGGGTTTTCGGCTGCTCGATCCGGCGAAATTTCTTGAGCTGACTGACCCACGGCTTCGTGTAAACCTTGGGATCGTCAATCGTCATCGAAAGATCCAACTCGTCGTAATACTTGCGCGTATAGCGCTCCTGCAGGTGCATGTCGGCGGAGTGCGGATAGCCGTAATGATCGACCCACGTTCTCTGATCGAACCCGTAGGTGTCCACCACGAACGTGTCGCCTTCCCATTTTCCGGTCGCGTAGCCCCACCAGCGCGGGAGATCCGGATCTTTCACCGGCTCGCGTCCGTCGGTCCAGATTGTGCGCACCTGATAGCCCCACTCGAACTGTTGCATCACGCGATCCTTAAGGACCGTGAATTCGATCGGATCGGGATAGATCAGCGCGCGCGGTATGCCTTCCGGATTGCACGATTGATAGGGGTCCGTTCCGTTCGCAGGCGGAACGGCGCGGCGCCGTCCGATCGCCTCTTCCGGATGCGAGTCAGCGTCCGGACTATTTAAATTGCGCCCATACGACGGCTTGTTCGCGTCGAACAGCTTCTGGCCGAGCGGCGTCATCGGCGGAACGTCATTACTGTATCCGCGATCTCCGCAATCCCGGCAGGTGCCGCCGCCGCCGTAACCGGCAGGCGACCCGTTGCGTGACCAGATTCCGTTGAGATCATGCTTGTCGAAAGGCTTGTTGTCGTTAGCCGGATTGTGAGCGAGAATTCCTCCGCGCCCACCGCCGGCCCTACCTCCCGGAACGGAAGGATCCTGGGCCAGCGCGGCAGAAGCGCACGCCAGTGCACCAGCGAGCATAAGGCCCAGTTTGATGAGATTTACTTTCATTTATTTCCTATGCTCCCCTGCGACTTATTTCGCCGGTGCCGGCGCAGCATCCGGAGTCGGCGACGCCGCCGGCGTTACCAGGAGCCACGCCCATGATCACTTCGCCTTTATCATTGAGCAGCTTCAGCAGCGCTCCAACAGGACCGCCGGCGCGCGCCGGGGCCAACGTAACCGTGATCTTGGTTCCCGGCGCCAGCGCGGCTTCCGAGCGTTTGCGGCCCCAGCCGACCTGGACCAACTGCGCCGGATTCGGGTAGAACTCTCCGCTCCAGTGAGCAACGTTACCCTTATCATCGGTTACATCGAAGAACAGCTGCGGGTGCGGATTGGCATACCGGAATTCGGTAACCACGCCTTGCACCGTCACCGGCTTGGACGCGTCGTAAGAAACGCCCGTGCCGTGATGGGCGCTCAAAGGCAGACCGACCATAAGCAAGACCGCGACGGACAAGAAGGGGAGAATTATTTTGGCTTTCATGGCAACTCCTCTAGGATTATAGCTTCTGGAAAGATTCGCAGAATCGCCAAAACTTTACCATTGACAGAATGGCAAGTCAAGCAATACAGGCCATGCTTGTCAACCGTTCGAACGCTCGACCCGCGACGGATTTGGTGATTTTCACCGACTCGGATGCTATGATAACCGGCGTAACAAGTCTACGTTCTTGGCGCGGGACGCAGAGAGATCATAGAAGGAGAACAATGCAGTTTTCTAGAAATTTAATCAGCGCAATGATCTTCGTTTGCTTGCTGGGAGCACTGTTAAACGCGCAGACGCCCGCGGCAACGGCCGGGACGTCGGATAAGCCTTTGATGGCGGAGCAGGTCTTTAAGAATGTCCAGGTATTAAAAGGGATTCCCGTAAACGAGTTCATGGATACGATGGGCTTCTTCGCGGCCTCCCTGGGATTGAATTGCGTTTTCTGCCACACCACGGAAAGCCTCGAGGACTGGAGCCATTTCGCGGATGACGTGCCGCGCAAGCGGGCGGCACGCGGCATGATCGCGATGGTGAACAATCTCAATAAAAACAACTTCGGCGGCCGGCGCGAAGTCACCTGCTACACCTGCCATCACGGCACCGAAGTTCCCAAGGTGATCCCCAGCCTCGCCGAGCAATATGGAGTAGCTCCCGAAGATCCGAACGAAGTGGAGATTCTCGGCGCGAACCCTCCCGGCCCTTCCGCGGACCAGATCCTGGACAAGTACATTCAGGCGATCGGCGGCGCGCAGAAAATCGCGGCGCTCAAGAGTTTCGTCGGCAAGGGAACGTTTGAAGGCTACAACACGAACCATTTGAAGGTGCCGATGGAGGTTTACGCGCAAGCGCCCGGTAAGCTGACCCAGATCGTGCACGTCCAAATCGGCGACAGCACGGAGGTTTTCGACGGCAAAGAGGGATGGATAGCCTCGGTGGACCGGCCCGTTCGGCTGCTTCCGGACCTGCCGGGCTATGAGCAGGATGCCGCCAAACTCGACGCGGATCTCGCGATTCCGGTGAATATCAAGCAGGCGCTCACCAAGTGGAGGACCGGCTTTCCGGTGACGCAGGTCGAAGACGAAGACGTGGACACGGTCGAAGGCCGTGGCGCGGGGAACACTCGGTTCAAGCTGTACTTCGAGAAGGAAAGCGGTCTGCTGGTGCGCACGTTGCGTTATGAACCCACTGCGGTCGGCACGCTTCCGATTCAGGTCGACTACTCCAATTACCGCGAAGTCGGCGGCCTCAAGATTCCCTACAAATGGGTGGTGACCTGGACCAACGGACAATCTTTCAATGAGTTCACCGACGTGCAGGCAAACCTCGCGATCGATGCGTCGAGATTCGCGAAGCCCGCACCGGCGACCGTGAAGACGTTCCCGAAATAAACGCCCGCTGGGTAGACAGGCCATGCGGTAAACCGCTCCCGCTGGTCGCGGCTCGGGTGGGTTCTGCTCCGTTAGTTCGCGGAGTGGTGTGATTTGCGGAACCCACGGCCCCCGGGTCGTCGTTCGCGCTTGAATCAATCAGTGGATGGAACGGACGATACCGACCCGAGCCGCGACCGGAGGGAGCGGTTCAACGGCCGGCCCGCAACCAGTATTCAGGAAGGTCAGCCGAAAAATCCAATCGAACGCCCGGCCATCCCGACGCCGAACCATAGAGCCAGCGAGATGGCAGCCGTCCACTTCCCCGCTCCCGGCGAAATGCTCGCGTCGTCCTTCCGCACGAGTTTGCGGAAGCAGGCGAAATGGAAAGTCAGCGCCACCACGAACAAAACCATCTTGATCCAGAACGACGTGTTTCCGTAGCAGCGAACCGCCGTCGCCACAAACATGAGCGGTCCCGTAATCAGCATGAGAACGAGACCGGTCGTCTGGTAAGGGTTGAGTTCACCCGCCAATTCCGCGACGGGCTGCCGCTTGAACATCATCCCCATTAACCGCAGGCACAACACGACCATCGTGCCGAGCAAGAGGGTTAACCCAAACAGGTGGAAGGTTTCTAAAGCGGGATACGCGGACTCATGATTGGTGATCGCATTGTAGACAGCAGTCTGCTGGCACCACTCAAAAAACGGATATATCGAATGCACTTCAAATTGGCCTCTAGCTAAGCAGTGTACAGGAACGCAGGAGACAGGAGCCAGAATTCAGGAGACGGAATGCAGCACACCGGAGCAGGAGGGCGGCAACGACAAAACACAGGAGATGGAGCGCCAACACAAGCCTTACGATCTTCTGTCTTCTGACTCCTGTCTGCTGAATTCTGTCTCTCAGAACGTATAAGCCATAATGCGGCCCATGGTGATGATGCCCACCCACAGCACCAGAGAAGCCCATCCGGCAAAGCGCGCACCGGCAGGCGGAGTCGAGGCCGTGTCCCATTCGTTCATCCGGCGATACACGGTCAAATGATACACGGCGGCATTGACGGCGGCCAAAATCAACAAGACCAACTTGGCTCGAAAGGCCACGCTTTGGTAGGCGGCATAGGCGTGCGACCAGAAGAGTAATCCTCCGGTGACCACCATCAATATGAATCCGGGAATCAGCCAGGGAAGGAAGTTCGACCAGACCTCGCGAGCCGTTCGCTTGCGGAGCAGAACGCCGGCCAGCCGCAGATCGGAAATGATGATCAGACCGACGGAAATGGAAAGCCCCAGAACGTGCAACCCCTCAATGACCGGAAAGAGAAAACTCGACTCTCGAATGTTCGTACCGATGTCGCTGTGCTCCAGCAGCTTGCAAAAATCCGCGATGGACATCAAATGACTAACCCTCCCTGGAAGCCGGTGCCGGATTCCAGATCACGCCTCTAAGAAGAACGAAAGCAACAAGCAATTAAATAGCCGAATATGGTGGATCGCAGGGACGGCGCGAATTCCAAGCGATCCGCGTTTGTGATTGTATCAGAGCACGTCCGGAGCAGCGCCGAACGCATACTCTCCTTGACACTGGCCAGCGGTCAATGATAGCCATGGAGACTGGCAAGAATCCGGAAGCAGGAGATTTATGCGAAAAAGTCCGCTGTTGGCCTGTGGGTTTGCGTCCGTTTGCGCATACGCGCTGTTCGCCCAGGCCCCGCTATCGCCCTTCACCGCCAAGGACGCCGAACTCGGCCAGAAGCTCGCGAATTTGTCCCTGGACGTTCGCGAACAGATCACGAACGCAAAGGCTCCGGCGGACCCGTTCAAGATCATGGGCAACCTCTACTTCGTCGGCGTCGCGAACGGCGAAGCTTATTTGCTGACCTCGCCCCAAGGGCACATCCTGTTCGGCGTGGGCTTCGCCGATACGGCCGACCTGGTGCAGAAAAACATCGAAGCGCTGGGGTTCAAGATGACCGATATTAAGGCCATTCTTCTGAATCACGGCCATGGAGATCAATCCGGCGCCGCAGCGGTTTTTCGCAAAAAAGACGGGAGCGCAGGTGATGGCTGGATTCGCGGAAGTTCAATTTCTGGAGCACGGTGGAATTCTTCCGGGAGGCGTGCCGCGGCGCGCCGACGAACCGGCGCCAGCTCCCGCTCCTCCAACCCGTTTGCAACGCATCAACGCCCAATTTCAGGGGATTAATCAATATCCGCCCGTGAAAGTGGATCGCGCGCTGTTCGACGGCGACGTCATCAATGTGGGCCCTCTGAAGGTCACCGCGTATCTCGCGCCCGGCCACAGCCCTTCGTCCACCAGTTGGCTGTACACGGTGAAAGACGGCGGCAAGGATTATCGAGTGTTTCAGTTCTGCTGCTGGGAATATCCAGATGATCTGACACAAAACGCCTACATCAACGAAGCGAACGTCCATCATACGTTCGAGCTTTTCCGCAAGGTTCTGCCCGTGGATATTTATCTCGAAACCGGCTCTTATGCCTGGTCCGGAATTCTGAATCAGTCCTCGGGCACCATGGCCGAGCGCATGGCCAAACTGAAAACCGACAACAAACTGTTCGTGAATCGCGAGATCTTCAGAGCGCTGTCGGCGGCGCGCGAAGTGGAATTCGAAGAGAAGCTGGCGAAGATGAAGGCCGCACAGAAGTAGCGAGGAGAAAAACCATGCGAAAAAAATCTTTCCTCATCGGCTTGCCCGTCCTGCTGATCGCCGCCGCGCTGCTCTACGCACAATCGATTTCGCCCAAGCCGCCCTTCACACCGGAGGATGCCCAACGCGGCGCGAAAATCGCCTCCGAATCGTTGCGCATCCGCAAAGACATCACGAATATGAAATTGCCCGCCGATCCCTTCAAAATCATGGGCAATCTGTATTTCGTGGGCGTCGCGAATGGCGAGGTGTACCTATTGACTTCGCCGAAAGGCCACATCTTATTCGGCGCGGCGTTTCCCGATACCACCGATCAGATCGAGAAAAATATCGAAGCCATGGGCTTTCATTTGAGGGACGTGAAAGTGATCGTCGTGAATCACAATCACGCCGACCAGGCCGGCGGCTCCGCCACGCTCAAAGCCAAGAGCGGCGCGCAGATGATGGCCGGTTTCGCGGAAGTCCCCTACCTGGAACACGGCGGCCGTCTGCCGGCGGGCTCGACGATTCCCAACAACGTTCCTCCTCCGGGCGGCGGAGGCGGCGGCTATCCGCCGGTGCACGTCGATCGCGCACTGTTCGATGGCGACGTTGTCACCGTCGGACCCTTGAAATTTACGGCCTATTTGGCTCCCGGTCATAGTCCTTCGTCCACCAGCTTCTTGTATACGGTGAAAGACAACGGGCGCGATTATCGGGTCTTTGAATTCTGCTGCTGGGAATATCCCGACGATCTGAGCCGCAACGCGTTTATTACGGAAGCGGGCGTGCGCCACAACCTGGAACTTTTCCGCAAAGTCCTGCCCGTGGATATTTACCTCGAAACCGGCGCCTACGGCTGGTCGGGAACGTTGAATCAGAATTCGGGCACGCTGCTCGAGCGCATGGCGAAGCTCAAACAAGACAATAAGCTGTTCGCGAACCCTGATATTTTCAAGTCGTGGTCGGCGGCCCGCGAGGTCGAGTTTGAGGAAAAGCTGATCAAGCTGAAAGAGTCGGACCCGGTTTACCGGCAATAGCTCCTCCGGCGTATCCCCCGTGCCGCCCAGGAAAGGAAGTTCGGGCTGCGTCCTCTGGCCTATCCGCCCCCGATGCCGCTGCGTATTTTCCCCCAGGGGGTCTTTTCGTGCGATCGTATTTCCCTTTATTTTTGAGCTTTCCCGGCGAAAACTTCCTGGCGCGTCGATTGCACCCTGAGGCTCCCGTAAAGGAGGCCTTAGTATGACGCCTATCGTGATGATTTGGGTTGTTCTAGGAGTGGCGACGCTTGGTCTTGCACTCTATCGCAAACTGATAACGGCGAACGAGGAGGACCTGATCCACTTGGGTCCAGGAGAAGAACGCCAGATCCCCGAGCAGGCTGCCTTGGCGCGTAAACTCGAAGCGATTGATCGTTATGGAAAAATCCTGACGATCGTAACGATTGCACTTGGCGTAGCCATTGGGATTGCCTACATGTATCAAGCTTGGAACGATCCGGGATCGGTACCCAACACGTTTTTCCGCAGAAGCTAGTAGCCAGCTGTCTCGCTCTCAGCACGACGCGAGATCGTTGTAAAAGGGAGTGCCCGTGCCGCCTCATCGAGTCGGTGGTACGGGCGCTTTCTTGTTTTAGATCGGCATTTTAGATCGACGTTCTCGATCGATCCCGCGGCGAACAGGTCGCCCCTGAATGGGACGCGTCGCCGCTGGAGGCCTCTTCTTAGACCTTGTATTTCGGGAAAAGCCGCACGGCGTTGCCGCTGAAGATCGCCGGCAATTCGGCGTCGCTAAACACGCGGCATTCCTTCAGCAGACGCACCTGCTCCGCGCTCACGACGAACGGGAAGTCCCCTCCGAACATGATCTGCGAGAGCGGGACCATCTTACGCAAGCCGCCGACGCCCAGAGGATTCACGGCGCTCGACGTTTATCGTAATAAAACTTCTGCAGCTCGAACAGCACACCATTCGGCATCGCCGGATTCTTGCGAGGAGGCGGTGCACCCTCTCGCAATTTGCCACCGTCCTCGAGATAGCTTGCCTGCGCGCCCGCGAGGCGTCCGATCATGCCGGGAAGCGCGCCGCCGCCATGCGAAAAAATCCAGCGAATATTCGGATATTTCGCCGCCGTTCCGCTGTACAGCAGACTCACCATTGTACGCGCCGTATCCATCGTATATTCGACCGTACCCGAACCTACGCCGGGAATCACGCCTCTCGCAGCACGCGGCATCTTTCGGATGGGTGTACACGATGGCGTTGCGGCGATTCAGTTCTTCGTAGATCGGCGCGAGCGCCGGATCGCCTAAATATTTGTCGCCGTACAACGCTTTGCCGCCCCAGTTGGTGTGCATGAAGACGCCGTCCGCTTTCAGGTTGCTAAAACCGTATTCGATTTCTTTCAGGCTTCCGTCGATGTCCGGCAAGGGAATGGTGGTGAAAACTCCAAACCGCTTCGGATACTTCGCGATCATCATTCCGGCGTAGTCGTTAATCTCGCGTGCCAGACGCTTGGTGTCCTCCACGTTGCCAAACCAGAATCCCGGTCCGATCGTAGAGCACAGCGCGATTTCGACGCCGGCCTTGTCCATATCCTCAAGGCATTCCTTTTCGCCCTTCAACGGAAATTCGCGAACTTGTTCTCCTGCAGGAATTTCACGTAGGCAGGCGCGACCAAGTGATGGTGCGTATTGATGATCCGCTGTCCCGGAGCAGGGAGTTGCGCGACGGCGCGCTGGCCGCTTGCCAGAACACCAGCGCCGAGAGCGGCCGCGCCACCGAGAAGTTCACGCCGCGAGGGGCGGGCGAGCTTTGAATGATGCATGGTATTACTCCTTATGCCTGCGAAGCTTGAATAACGATCGGACTACTGTGCTTTGAACCTCGGAAACAGACGCTCGGCGGTCTCCCGCTCGATCGCTCGCATGGCCTCGGGAGAAAGATTCGCGCCCGGGAACTCGCCGATGGTTACCTCCGCACCCACGCACGCGAACATTCAGGTCTTGAACTTCGGCATTAACCTCTCGGCGTTGCCCCGATCGATCATGCGCATTTCGGCAGCGGTGAATACTTTGCTGGTGACCAGGCCGTGTCCCGTTTCCGCCGCGGTGCGATACCAATAATCGGTGCCGAACAAAATCTGCGAGACCGGCACGACTTTCCGAAGCGCGCCCCATCGCCACAGGATTCGACGCTTGCGCCGTATCGTAGTGTAGTTTCCGGATTTCCGCGAGCGTCCCGCCCGGCACGTTTTTCGGAGCCGCGCCGTCCTGCCCTTTCGTGACGATGCCGGGAACAATCTCCGCCTGCGCGCCGCCGAGAAACCGCTCGATCACGTAGGACATCACGCCCCCACCGTGCAAAAAATCCATTTGATATCGGGATACTTTACGGTCGTGCCGCTATAGATCAGGCTGCCGATCGTGCGCGTCGTGTCGGCGCCGTAATCGACCAGGGTATCGGCGACGCCCGGCACCAGATTCCCCGCAGCATGCGCCCGTGATCGGATGTACGAACACAACAGCCTTCCGCCGATTCAGTTCCTGATAAACGGGAGCGAAGGATTCATGCCCAGCCATTTGTCGCGATAGTTGGAAAAAAGCCCAATGCCTTCCGCTTTCAAGCTGTCGAGCGCGTATTCGATTTCTTTTAACGACCCGTCGGTATCCGGCGGATGGATCGCGGCAAAACTGCCGAATCGTCCGGGATGATCTTTCGTGATCTTTGCGGCGGCTTCGTTGCACTGCCGCGTGATGGTGTGGATCTCGTCGGGCTTCCCGAACCAGAAACCGGGCGTGGTCACCGACAGCAACGAAACGGCCGTGCCGTTCTTATCCATATTATGTTCGAGATCGATGGAAAGCTCCCACGGATTGGCCGCGTGTGGGTCCGTCGTGCGGCCCTTCATAGACGGACAAAGCCGGGCGACTGATTATGCGCCTTGGTGTAAGCGACGTACTCGTCCGGAACGAAATGATGATGGACGTCGATGCGCCGGGGACCGTTGCCCGTTTGCGCAAATGATTTAGGTCCGGGAAACAGCGCGGCGATGCCGGTGGCCGCGGCTCGATGGGCCGAACCGCGTCAGCGCGGAGCACCGGAATGAGTGGACTTGATTGCTTTTTTTTACATAGGTGGACATTATTACAATCTACCCGCATACTGTCAATTTTCGCTCCGGATGTGTATAAAAACGCCGCTAACCCTTGTATTTTAGCAACATCTTTTCGACGTTCCCACGATCGATCATCTTCAGCTCGGCGGCGCTGAACACTTGATTCGTCGTGAGGCCTGTGCCAGTCTCCCACCCGCGGTCCGATACCAATAATCGGTTCCGAAGACGATATATGCGATACCGGCACGACGAGTTGCGCTAGCGCCCGCATCGCCACCGGATTCGACGCTTGCGCCGTGTCGTAGTACATCTTCTGAAGCTCAGTGCAGGACGCCGTTCGGCACCTTCGCCGGAGGATTGTTGCCCTGGCCCTTGGTGACGACGCCGGGAATCAGTTCCGCCGTGGTCCCCGTCAGGAAGCGCTCGATCACGTATGGCATCATGCCGCCGCCGTGCGAAAAAATCCATTTAATATCGGGATACTTCGTAGTCGAGCCGCTAAAGATCAGGCTCGCGATGGTACGCGTCGTGTCCGCTCCATATTCGATGACGGTATCGCCGACATCGGCGACCAGATTCATACAGCAGGCAGCCTCGATCGGATGCACGTAAACGACGGCCTTGCGCCGATTCAACTCTTCGTAAACCGGATTGAACGATTCGTGGCCCAGCCACTTGTCGCGATAATCGGAATACGAACGCGATGCCGTCGGCCTTCAACGTATCGAGCGCGTATTCCATTTCCTTCAGCGCCCCGTCGGTATCAGGAGGATAGATCGAAGCGAAGCTACCAAAGCGTCCCGGATGATCATGGACCAGCTTGGCGGCGAATTCGTTGGACTCGCGAATGACTTTGCTCTGTGGAAGCTGCGGACCGAACCAGAGACCGGGCGTGGTCAGCGACAGAATCGCCGTCGCGGTTCCGTTCTTATCCATGTCTTCGAGATCTTGTTCGAGAATCCATCCTGGATACGCGCTGCCGCCCCTGCCGCCCAAGGCTGCCGGAGTCGACGGAGCCGCTGGAGCCGCAGCCCCCACGACCGCCTCCCCGCCCACCCGCGCCTGCAGCTCCCGCATTGTACGTTCTGTGTATCCAAATGCGCGGGCGGCAGTGAAATATGGTGCAAGTCGATGCGACGCGGATTCGATTGCGCCTCGACGCTGAATCGCGGGAATAGCGCGGCGACGCCGGCCGCTCCCATTCCACCGAGAAACACACGCCGCGAACTGGGGCCCAGAGAGAGCCGTTTCCTGAAGCTTCCTGGTTTGATCCATGGCGGGGATTATGGCGAAACCGTTT
>CAVXVL010000046.1:0-115023 GCA_963765085.1 Terriglobia bacterium
ACCGCGTGCGAGCGCATCAATACAATGTTGTGCGAAAGATCCGCCTCCGGCCAATACGTTGCTGCTCAGGAAGACGCACGGCGTCGTCCAGAAACTTTCCGGGGGCGGACCGGTGCTCGGGTTGCTTCCTAAGGCGACGTACTCGGCAAACTCAGTGCAGATCGAGCGGGGTGACATGTTGGTCGTATACTCCGACGGCATCAGTGAGGCCGCCAACGCGAAGCAAGAAATTTGGAGACGATCGCGTCTCGGAGATCGGGATGGCCTGTGCTCTTTCATCCGCGATATCTGCGATGAGATCATGAATCAAGTTGCCGCGTTTTCGCGTGCGGGTTCGGCGCCGGACGATCGGACGCTGTTGGTATTCGATTTCTGCAATCCAGTGCGGCGTTAACGGCATGAAAGACAGCTGCACAACCATGAGTATCCTATGCGAATTCTTCTAGTGGAAGATGACCGCGAGGTGGCTGAGTACCTCCGCCGCGGGTTGGAAGAGGAGGACCATTCCGTCGCAGCCTGTTTCGACGGAGCGGCGGGACTGAAGGCCGCTCAGGCCTCTCCGTTTGACATCATCGTGCTCGACATCATGATGCCTTACATGGATGGGTTGGAAGTCACGCGGCGTCTGCGCCTGGAAAAGTACACAACTCCCATTCTGCTGCTCACTGCGCGGGATGCCCCGGAAGACGTGGTCAGGGGCCTCGAGGCGGGCGCCGATGATTATCTGGTGAAGCCGTTTTCGTTTGAGGTGCTACTAGCCAGATTGAAAGCCCGCACACGATCCACTTCGGTCGATCGGAAGACGCTGCACTGTGGTGACTTGAGCATGGACGTTGAGTCGCGGGAAGTGCGCCGCGCTGGTAAGCTTCTTTCGCTCTCGCGAACCGAATTTTCGTTACTGGAATGCCTGATGCGGGCGGCTGGGCGTATCGTAACGAGAGAACAACTGACCGATCTCGTTTGGGAAAATAAAAAAATCTCGGACAACAATCTGGAGGTCTTTATTCACTTCTTGCGCGTGAAAGTCGACTTGCCGGGCTATACGAAGATCATTCAAACCGACCGCGGAATCGGCTATTCCTTAAGGGCGCGCAATTGACACCGGGTGCAAAATGACAATCTTCCGTTCCATTCGTTTTCGCCTCACGGCCTGGTATTTCGGCAGCGTCGTTCTCTTGCTGGGTTTTCTGGCAGTAGGCAGCTGGTACGCCATGGAGCGCAGTATCTATCGTGCAATTGACCTCGGCCTCGTCCGGCGCATGGACGGAGTTGTCGAAGTCTTGAATCGATATTCCGACTTGAAGGACCCGGAGCTTGCCGTGCGGTTGGCGGAAAGCTCGAGCCTGATGGTAGGGGGCAGTCTCTTCCGGGTCTTTGACGACCAGCGACATTTGGTTTATCAGGCCTCGGGCATGGCTCGCCACCAATTTGCGACTCGTCCGCCAGATGGCTTGGGCAGCGATGTTTTGTTTCGCGATGCCGACCGTGACGACTGGCGTCTACGCCTTGCAGCGAAGAGCGTGAATTTAGGAGGCAAGTTTTGGATCGTGGAAATCGCCGAGCCGTTAAGTTCATATGAATCCGCTCTGCGCCGTTATCAAAGCATGGTCCTATTCTCACTTCCCGTTCTTGCCATTTTGGCGACCCTTGCCGGCTTCTATATCAGCAGCCGAGCGCTGGCGCCAGTGGACCAGATTACGATGGGTGCGCGCCAGATTTCCGCTAGCAATCTTTCCGAGCGGCTTGCGGTTCCCGACTCTCGCGACGAGTTACGGCGCCTGACCGAAACGCTGAACGGCATGTTGGATCGCATTGAAGGCGCTTTCAATCGCAATCGCCAATTCACGGCCGATGCCTCGCACGAATTGCGTGCGCCGTTGACGCTCATACAGTCTGCGGCGGAGTTCTCGCTACGGCGCGAACGGAGCCGGGAGGAACTGCTCGAAGCGTTGCGCCGGATCCTGCGCGAATCCGGGCGCACCACGCAGTTGTTAAATAAACTTCTCTCGCTGGCCAGATCTGATGCCAATACGCAACCATTCGAACCAGTCGCCGTGGACATGAATAGTGTCGTCGAAGACTTGCGGCCGCAGGTAGAGACTCTTGCAGCTTCGGGGCAGCATGACGTTAGTTTCTCTGTTTCGCCCCAAGCGCTCGAAGTCATGGGCGACGATGGTTCGCTGCGTCAGCTGTGTCTAATTCTGATCGACAACGCGTTTAAGTACACGCCAATCGGCGGTACGATTTCGGTGAGTTTGGGGCAGGAAAATGGTACGGCTGTCTTGACCGTGCATGACACGGGAATAGGCATCAGTCCCGAACAGCTCCCCCGGATTTTCGATCGCTTCTGGCGCGCCGACAAAATCCGTTCGCGAGAGATGGGCGGGGCCGGGCTCGGCCTCTCCATCGCGCGGGTCATCGCGGAACAACATGGAGGAACGATTTCCGTAGAAAGTGAAGTGGGGCACGGATCCTCGTTCACGGTCACGATTCCACTCGTGACCGCGCGTGCGGCTCGTCCGGTGGAGGCCTGACGAAACCACACATATCGGCTTTATTCGCAGGGGGGGCTCCTAAGCAGGCGGGTTCGAATCCACCGTGGGCCTCGAAGTGGATTCGGAACCGGCGGAGAGAAAGTTTTAAAACCGCATTTCTGGGGAGCCAAGTCTTTACCTTCAACAGCTTACAATATAATTGAAGTTTCTACGTACGAGTTTTGTACCTTTACCTCCAAGCGTAAATCATTGATTCGTGGAGAATTGTTTGCAGGGCATGGATTTGAAAGTCGAATCCATGCCCGGATCAGTGCAGATGAAACGAGGTTGCCTCGATGACCCTGCTGACGCGGATTTGTTCTCTTTGGGATTCGACCGATGCCGCATCAGAGCGTCAGTCGATCTAGAATTTCACCGGGTGCGTTCCAGCCGTGAGCGGGAATTCTGTGCGCTTGTAGGCTACCAGCGCCAACCCTGAGTAGAAAATAGCGTTCGCCACTGATCTGCTTCCCGATCCGCTTGCGTACATCGAGGCCATGGATTGTCGCTGATGTCCGCTAGCGTAAACCTATAAGGCGGCGTCCAACGGATCAGGAAGTAGATTTTTGGCTCGGGATCAAAATTCTTCTTGGCATCATGTGGCTCGAATCCAACTTGCCAAAGATCCGGCGTCTGACAGTGCATTGTCTCGCCGACAAACTCGCCGCCTACGAAGTCGGCGTGCAGTTTTTGATGCCACTTGTACAGATTAGGTGACAAGGACCAACCCTGACTCTCGGTCCACGCCTGAGTCATCCACTCGTCCACAAAATCTCTTGGACTCAAAGCGACTGGGGAGACACGGCGAACTTGGTCGCCTTCGATAAGGAAGTGGCGGATTGCTTCACGGTTGTGCACACCGCCATCGACGCTACGCTGCGTGAACTCTATGATGGCATCAACCGGCCCGCTGAAGTGCATGGGCGAATTAACAATGCTCCCCACTATGTAGCTCTGGCCCCGCAGGTAACCATCACCAGATTCATCGACAAGGCTCTTTGAACCCGACGAGTCCACGCGCCAGATCCGATAGTAGACGCGGTGCCAAGCGGAGGCGCAGCCCCATTCGTTCCCTAGCGTCAGTATGTAGGCTGGTCCCGTTGGTCTTCCGCCCTCATAGGATTGCCACACGTGCACAGCGTCGATGTGCTGCGGAGTGTAGTGCTGGTAGTCATTCTGCTCTGATTCCCAGATGCGTCGCCACTTCCCATCGATTCGACGGTAGCCGTACACAGACTCATCCTCCTCGCAGACAATTCCCACGCGCGTGATCGTGATGAGGACTCCCGATTGCCACTCGAGGCCCACGTCGCCAAGCGAACCGAGTAGATTTTGATCATCGGTCGAGGGTGCAACGCTGATTTTCCCCAACGCTTCGTTAATCTTTTCGGAGACTTTTGTCTCGGTCACCCTCCTGTTCGACTGGGCCCAGCTGCGATTCAATCCAATCTCGTAGCTGATGCTTCGCGACTGTCAGTCGAGGCCCACCGCCTGGATTAACAGCCGACACGTCAGCCTGAGCATGCAAAGCCTGCAAGGTCGCATGTAGCGCTGCTAGTTGAGAATCCGTTTGCGCCCATCCGTTGCAGATCAGGACAAGAGCCAGTCCGATGAGCTTCATGTTCATCATTGTAGGTCCGCATGAGGCGCGGTGTTGGCGCGCGGCAAGAGCGTCCAGCCGAGTGAATCGGATTGGCGATGAGCGTTGTACCGATTTTGTACCGTATCCCTTCTTTTTAGGCTTTTGACGACTTCAGCGACTTTGTAGAATCAATAAGTTGCGAGACTTCAAAATCCTGTCAAGCTCGTGGTTCGAATCCATGCCGGGGAGCCAACCTTCTAAATTCCGCCCTGACCCGCCATTCTCCTTTTCTTTTCTAGAACTTTCCTGGTTCGAATGGCGCAATATTTCAAACGGTTCGAACAAGGTCGTCCGCAATTCTCCGCCCTGCCACGTAGACTTTTCAACCACGACCTGGAGTAAACGCCGCTGCTCGACCCCTGGTTGCAGCGTAAACAACTCACTTGCCCGGCTCGTTAAACGCAGCGTGTCGATGGCCTGATCGACGGGCGCCGGCGCGGCCCTCTGGACGTCTTGAATCTTGCGGAGCAAGCCATCCTGCTCCCTGCGCCAAGTATCGGATTGCTTGTCGAAGAACTCCTGGGTGATGCGCCCGTCGAGCTTGTCCAAATACATCGTCTCGATACGCGCTTGGACTTGCTCGTACCGGGATTGCAACTTCTTGATGGCCTGCGCGCGGGCCGCGTGTTCCGTCCTGTCTGACTCCAGGACTGCGCTCTCAAGCCATTCAAGGACTACTTCCGGAATAACCAGCGCGCGTAGTAGGCCGGCAAACTCGCGAGTAAGAATTTCCTGAGACGTGTACGGCTCCCCGCATTTGCCCCGGTTGCCGGTGCAGTGATAGTAGAGATACTTCCCCTTTTTCAGCTCCCCAACCAGCATGCAGCCGCAATGGCCGCACCGGACTAGACTCCCCGTCGGATCGGCACATTGTACAGATCTACGACGATGATGAGAAGAAGCTCTATGCGACCATTTTGGCTCTTCCCGACTACCGTCTGAAGCCAACCGACAAACCAGTGCTTCGATTTAAGGAACGCCCGTCTGGAGCCCCCGAAGCTATTGAAGCGTTTTTCTATCCCGGCGACAACTTCGAGCAAGAGTTCGGTATCCCCATGAGCGGGCGGTCGACCTGGTCAAGCGAACCAATCAAAATGTGCTTCCGATGTCGGACGAAATGTCGAAGAATATAGCGGCGGACGCCAAGTCGGGCGACGATCCCAACGTGAAGGCCATGGAGAACACCGCGATCACAGGCGTCGATCCTTCGGGCGCACCGGTTGAACTATTGGTAGTGATAGCCGAGGGACCGGAGAAATAATTTTGCCGCAATTGGATGGTTTGCCAGCCACGGCCTGATGGTTAAGGTCGTGGCTCGCGCCTATTTTGCTGTTTCCCATGGTCAGAAAGGTCGATTCCATGCGTTCCAACGTCATGCCCGCATCGCTACTCACGTTCGGGCGGAGGCCCCTGCTGGTGGCCCTCGGGACAACATTCGCCATGCTTACCGTCGCGCAAGGAATCTTTCAAATGAGAGGCCTGCCCCACTCGGGTCCCAGGCGGACCAAACCTATCGCACCCGCTGGACAGTGTTTGACACAAAGGCCGCACTCTCGGCATCTATCCGCCCTACTCGCGAAAGACTGCTTCAACGCTTCAAATGGGGCCTTGAATCGCCTTGGCAGGCGTAGCGCCTGGAGCTGCAGGTCGATTGCGTGCAAATCAAATACCCCCGACGGGCAAACGTCAACACACGCTCCGTTCCCGTCGCAAAGTTCGCGATCGACAACAGGCACATAAGAGCCCGTCTCTTCCCTGCAGGACATTGCATATTCGAGGACGACGTTTTTGTTTTTCATTTTGTTCTACAAGGCATCTGTGCTCCGCAAATTCAATCTGGCATCATGCGGCCTCCTTTTTCAGGCCGTCCTCGTGATGCAAACCGCATGACTCAGGGCATCACCAGCGCGCTGCTCGCGTTTACTACGCGCCGACGTCTGGCTACGCCTACGACAGTGTGCGCCATTTCCTGACGGAGCTGACCGGCGGCGCGGCTGTCGTTTCGATGAACACGATAAGACCCGGATGCGCATTCTCCGCCCAGACACGTCCATGATGTAGAGCGATCGCCCGCCTCACGATGGCAAGTCCCAATCCGACGCCCCCGCTAGAACGGTTGCGCGAATCGTCGATTCGATAGAAGGGCTGGAATATCTTGGCTAGTGAATCGTCGGGCACTCCGGGACCGTAGTCGCGGACCCAGATCAGCGCTTTGGAATTTGTTTCGCCCAATCCGATTTCGATAGATGAACCTTTCGTGGTGTAGCGAATCGCATTTAGGACGACATTCTCAACCGCTCTTCTCAGTAGATCCCGGTCCCCAATATTTGCGACGTCGCCGTTTGCCGTGAACCTCAACCTGTATCCGAAGGCATCCGCGTCCATCGAGCAGTCCTGCGTAATTTCGGCAAGTAAGTTGTTCAACAATACCTTCTCATGTTTGCTTTCGGCTGGGTCGCCTTCGGCGGACGTCATCTGGAGCAGAGTCTCGATCAATGTCGAAAGCCTTCGGATTTCTTTCTTGAGGCGAGCGAGGGCGGCTTCGCGGTCCTCCGCCGTTCGGATTAACTCCGCGGCGAAACTCATGCGCGCAAGAGGCGTGCGGAGTTCGTGCGAGAAATCCTGAAAAAGGCGCCGCTCGGCCGCGACCAGTGTCCCAATCCGCTCGGCCATCCGATCAAAAGCGTCGGCGAGTTCACCGATTTCGTCACCGCGCTTGAATCCCGCTCTGGCTTGAAGTTCACCGTGACCAAAACGCTCGACAACCCTCGATAACTTGCGAAGCGGAGAAGCGATGCTCGATGCGAGCGCCCAGCACAGCAAACCCACGGCGACCAGAACCATCAAATAGTAAGGCGCGAGGTTCCAGAAAACCCGCGGGATTCAGAACCGCGATCAATCGATAGCGGTCGTCGGAGGTTCTCTGAAGACTGATCGTACTTGCCCCAGCACGATGTGGACGGCCCCACTCGCCCTCAGCGCCCTTCAACATTGCCGAGCGATCCTCTCCGGTCACAAGATCTCGACCGGAAGCGTCCGTCAAATATCGCGGATCGCTCAGATAGCGACGGGTCAGATCGAGGTACGCACTCAGCTTCGTTGGTCCCCCGGTTGTGTACGCGTTTACCGCTTGATCCAGAATCATAGCGTCGACCGAACCGAGCATTCCGCCGCGCTCCGTATGGAACACGACAAACGTGTTAATGAAAACAAAAGCGACGACCGACACGAGAATTGCGGCGAAGCACCAGATGATCACCTTCGCGTATACGGATTTCATTTGCCTTTATCGCCTCCTTTGGTCAGCAAATATCCTTTTCCGCGAATGGCTTGGATCATCGGTCCATCATTTTCGGCGATCTTTTTCCGGAGATGGCTGACGTGTACGTCGAGCGAACGTTCATACGGCGTGGATGGCCTTTGATGCAGAATCGTCGTGATTTCGTCTCGAGAAACAATACGGCCGGCTGCGCGCAGCAAGATCTCTAAAATATCGAACTGAATCGATGTGAGAGGAACTGTTTCGCCGTTTCGCCACACCGTTCGGCCCTCGGGATCGAGCTTGAGGTTGGCGGCCTCGACGAGTTGAGCTCGCCGTACAGGTTTACTGCTTCTACGAAGGATCGCGCGAATCCGCGCCAACAGTTCTTCCGGCTCGAAAGGCTTCGGAAGATAGTCGTCCGCACCGTGGTCTAGGCCTGCGATTTGATCGCGCCGTCCCGTTCGGGCCGTCAACATGATGATCGGCACGTCGCTGGATTTTCGGACTTGGCGAAGTACTTCAAAGCCATCAATGACAGGAAGCATCACGTCCAGGATGATCAATTCATAGTTTTCGCTTAAAGCGCGAGCCAAACCTTGGTGTCCGTCGGTGGCTGACTCGATCCGCAAACCGTACGGTGCGAAGAAATCCTTCATCAGCCCGCATAGGTCCGGGTCGTCTTCGATCAACAGTATCGGACGTGTGGACGGGGTTGCCACCTCCTTCTTTTTAGCTCATTCCACGCTTGATCGAAACGCCTCTGGACAGGTTTTAACAAAAGTTAAGGTTCAGACTCATGGACACGCGGATCATTTTGGTGCTGCAGCTTATCTGCAAGACCACTATGGCGTTCCTGTTTACATGGCCCAGGCGGATTGGGATTTTATGGAACATCCGCCTGCAGGACGGGGCGGCAACAGAAAGGGTCCCGATCCGGTGATGCCGAAACGCGACCGAATTATCGCGGACGGCCAGCCAATCGTGGTTGGCGATGAGAAAATTGTTCCGGTTTTTACTCCCGGCCACACGCCGGGCTCAACGAGTTTCATTTTCCAGGTTCGGGATAATGGAAAGCCGCACGAAGCGGCGCTATTCGGGGATGCCGTTCTTCTTGCCGCGATCGTCTCGGATGAAGGGATGCAGCAATTCTTGCGTTCCATCGATCGGATGAAGCAAGAAGCAAAGAAGGCAAAAGTGGATGTCGAATTTATCAGTCATCCGGTCATGGATGGATTCAATGACAAGCTGGCTTTGATCCGAACTCGGAAGCCCGGAGCCCCGAATCCTTTTGTCATCGGTCAATCGAGCTATCAAAAACTACAGGACGTCATGGCCGCGTGTGCCCAAGCGGACGTGGATCGCCGGAAGCAACCCTAAGCAACAGACGCAACCAATGCTATTTCCCGCTTGGGCGATCCGCATCCAAACCGCCGCCCTCCCCAGAGTGGAACCCGTCGATCGCGTGGCGGACCGGCCGGACTTCACGGCGTGATTCCCCAAACACCCCGTACGTTGCCCACGCGAAACGAACGTCGGCGCTGGTCTGGCGCACGCGCGCGATAGCTCAACGTGGCAACGCCACTCGGGACACTCGGGTCAGTGCGGACCCACCCATAAATACGGGTGCTTTCGCCACGATTCCGCGTCCCGACTCGCCGGAACCTTCCGCTGGACATACACTGACCCCAGCCGCCGAATCGTCCCTAACAAAATCGCCGGGACATCTTACTTGTGGCCGAATACATCGATGTCGAATGAACTGGGTTGGGCGATCTAAACTTTCGCGGGATCAAACCTAAGTCGATCAATCTTGGATCTGAATTGCGAGTGTCTTTGTTATAATCCTTCTGCAACACCGAGGCGAAGTAATCAACGTGGGATCCCCAGGAGTCGTTGGAGAATCGAACTCTCCGCAGGTACCGCCTGCCGAAATCACCGCCGAGCTTGAACGAATTCTCGACAGCGAAACGTTCCGGACCGCAAAGGCGCAACAGAACTTTCTCCACTATGTGGTGGAACGCGCACTCGCAGGAGAAGCCAAACAGATCAAAGAGATCGCGATCGGGCTGGACGTCTTTCGGCGAGGCGCGCTGTTCGATCCTCGTTTAGACAACATCGTTCGTGTGGAAGCGCGCAAACTGCGGCTGCGGCTCGCTAAGTACTACGAATCGGAAGGTTCTTCAAACCCGGTCCGCATTGGTTTGCCGCAAGGCGGCTACGTCCCGGCCTTCCGTCTCGCACCGGAAACAGTCGGGAAACCGCAAGCGGAAGAAGCGTCATCACCAGGATTCTTTTCCAAAGAAGTGCCTGAAGCCATTTCTGAGGGAAGGCTTGCGCCGATAGAAGCCGGCGTCAACCTGCCCGCTACCCGCCAAGGCACGGGCCGTTCGAAACTGGTTCACGGTGTGACGGCCATCAGGCTTTGGGCCTTTGCGAGTGCGGCGATTCTCGCCGTTTGCGCCGCAGCCTTACTGGGCGTCTATATCGAAGGGCGCACCCAGAAAACTGTCGCCGCCGAGCCCTCCGTAGCGGTCCTGCCGTTCCGAAATCTCGGTGAGATTCGCGAGGATCGGTCGTTCAGCGACGGTCTCGCCGACGAACTGATCGATTCGCTCGGCAGCGTGCCCGGTCTCCGGGTTGTCGCGCGAACGTCTGCTTTCCAATTCAGCGCGGGCAAAGGCGACATCCGCGAAATCGGCCGGAAGCTCAATGTCCATATGCTGCTGGAGGGCAGTGTCGCAAAATACGGAGATCGCTTTCGAATCAGCGCGCAACTGGATGATGCGAGCACCGGCTATCGATTGTGGTCTACGAGTTTTGACCGGAGCGCGAAAGACGCACTGGATGTGCAACGTGAGATCTCCCTGGAAATCGCCGACGATTTAAAACAGAGCATCTCGAGGCCGAAATCGAACTTTGCGCCGGTAGCATTCGGCCGGCCGGCATCCGTGGATTCAGAGGCGTATCGCGACTATCTCCGCGGCATTTATTTCTGGAACAAGAACACAGCGGAGGGTCTCGAAACCGCGATCGGCTATTTCCAAAAAGCGCTCTCGGAAGACCCTAAGTTCGCCAGGGCCTGGGCGGGACTTGCTCGCTGTTACGTCGGCTTACCTTCCTTTTCGGCGCTTTCCGCGCGCGAGGCCACGATGCGGATTCGCGAAGCCGCGGAAAAATCGTTGGCTCTGGATCGCCGCCAGGGCGAATCGCATATTTATCTCGGCTACGCCGCCATGCTGGTTCAGGAGTGGCCTACGGCAGCGAAGGAATTCCGAACAGGGCTCGACCGGGAGCCTGACAACGCCGTGGGGCACCGCTGGTACGGCAACTACCTGCTCACGATCGGCCAGCCCGAGCAAGCTCTTCTAGAGGACCGGCTTGCCGAAGATCTTGACCCTGTTTCTCCCTACATGATGGTAGGGACCGCCCGCACGTTGCGCATCCTTGGCCGGGATCAGGAAGCGACTGTGCTGCTCAAGAAAGCGTTGATTCTCGATCCTACCTTCGTTGCGGCACATCAAGGATTAGCCGACCTGTATCTTCACCAAAAGAGGTACGAGGAAGCTCTCGATGAGCTGAAGATTGCCGAGCGCGATCCGGGCGGAAATCCTAGGAAAACCGCCACGCTTGGCTACGCTTACGCACTCGCCGGGCGAACCGGCGAAGCCCGGCGGCGCCTGAATGAGCTACTCTCCACCGCAAACAGCGACACGTTTCCGGCGCGAGCGGCGGCGCAGATTTATATCGGTCTGGGAGAGAAGGACCATGCTTTCGAATTCTTGAGCAAAGCGATCAACATTGAAAATCCAAGCCTGCTGCTCAAGGTCGACCCGCTCTACGCAAGCTTACGCTCGGACCCACGCTTCGGGAAGCTTCTGGCGCAAATGAATCTTCAGTAACCCGTTTATCCTGAGTGAATTCTTAGGCTAACGCTCACCGTAAATTCCTGTTGGCCACTTGTCGCGGCAGTCTCTGTCCTGTAGCATCACGGGGAGGTTCGTTTTCGAATGCTGAAGACCGCTCTTCTCGCCGGGCTTTTTGGTGTGTCCGCTCTCGCGAACACTTGCGATGATCTGGCGCAGCTCACTCTGGCGCACACGACTGTCGATTCGGCCCAACTCATCGCCGTGGGTCAGTACACCCCGCCCGCTGGCGGGCGAGGCAATCGCGACGTCTTCAACGATCTCCCCTCGTTCTGCAGAGTGCAGGCTACGCTCAAACCATCTTCCGATTCCGACATCAAGATCGAAGTCTGGCTGCCGGCCTCGAATTGGAACGGCAAATTTCAAGGGGTCTCCGGAGGCGGCCCGAACGGAGCGCTGGAAGGTGCACTCGACCCAGCCGGGTTGGCTGGTGCGGTTCGCAACGGTTTTGCCGCCGCGACCACGGATACGGGGCACACGGGCGCGACCATGGCTTACGCGATCGATCACCCGGAAAAGCTGATCGATTACGGCTACCGCGCCGTGCACGAGATGACCGTCGCGGCAAAAGCCATTACGAAGGCCTTTTACGGGGAGGCTCCGAAGCGCTCCTATTGGAACCAGTGTGCGTCGGGCGGCCGTTACGGATTGTCGGAAGCTCAGCGGTATCCCGCCGACTACGATGGAATCGTCGTCAGCGCGCCCGCCAGCGATTGGACGCATCTGCAGTCGTGGTCCTTGTATGTCTACGAAGCGACGCACGACAACGCGCTCAGCGATATCCCGACCACCAAGTACCCGCTACTGCACAAAGCCGCTCTGGCGGCCTGCGATGCGTCGGACGGACTGAAAGACGGGCTGATCAGCGATCCGCGTAAGTGTAAGTTCGATCCCGGCATACTCTTGTGTAAAGGCGAGGAGAACGCAGGGTGCCTGACCGGCCCGCAAGTGGAAGCAGCACGAAAAATTTATTCCCCTTTGATCGACCCACGCACCAAGGCTCAAATATTTGCGGGTCTTTTGCCGGGAAGCGAATTGGGATGGGCGGGGCTCGCCAGTGGCGACGATGCGCCCCGATACGTGCGCGAGACCTTCCGCTATCTTGCTTTCAAAGATCCCGATTGGGATTACAAGAAACGTCCCGTGGACTTCGCGAAGGATGTCGCCAGCCTGGACAAAGCCGCCGGTCCGGTCGTCAACGCGAATAATCCCGATCTGAAAGCGTTTTTCTCGCGCGGCGGCAAGCTCATCGAATGGAGCGGCTGGAGCGATCCTCTGATCGCGCCCGAGGACGCGCTGCGCTACTACGAGAGCGTCGCAAAGAAACTGGGAGGAATATCGAAAATCGACAGTTCCTTCAAGCTCTATATGGTGCCCGGCGTTCAACATTGCCGAGGCGGCGAAGGAACCGACACGTTCGACATGCAGAAGGCGATCGAGGAGTGGGTGGAAAATGGCAACGCTCCCGGGGAGATTGTCGCCTCGCACCAGACAAACGGCAAGGTGGATCGGACGCGTCCGATTTGCCCCTATCCCCAGGTCGCCGCATATAACCGATCGGGAAGTATCGACGATGCTGCGAATTTCTCGTGCAGGCTGCCGTAGCGCTTTGATGACCCATCGCAACACTTGACGAGGTATCGAATGAGAATTTCTTTTTCACTAATCCTTTTCTTCGCGACAGTGCCGGCGTTCGCCCAGATTGATATTTCCGGAGAATGGGCGGCAAAGATTCATGAAGATCAGATCCCCCGGATTCCAGGCGCCGAACTGGGCGACTACACCGGTCTTCCCATTAATGAGGCGGGCCGGCAGAAGGCGTCCAACTGGGACGCATCGATTCTGTCTCTGCGCGAGCACATGGCGAAGCCGCATCCCGCGCAGTACTTCATGCGTGGGCCCGGCCCGAACATGCGCGTGAATAAGGTCACCGATCCGGTCACGCAAACCGTCATTGCTTACACCCTTGAGGGCGTATTCGGCCGGGACGACCGGGTGATCTGGATGGACGGCCGTCCGCATCCCTCCGAATTTGCCGAGCATACCTGGGATGGGTTTTCTACCGGTTCCGTGAAGAAGAATCAGCTCACGATCTACACGACCCACATGAAATACGGCGTGATTCAGCGGAACGGCGTCCCGGCCAGCCCGGAAGCCACCATGACCGAACACTTCGTCCGGCACGGCGACTATCTGACGCTGGTTTCGATTGTGGACGACCCCGTTTATCTGGAGGAGCCATTTATTCGGACTTCGCAATGGGTGCGCACTTCGAACTTGACCATCGATCAACGCTTTCTCTTTGAGGTGGTCGACGAGATCAGCGGACATCCGCTCGGATATGTGCCGCATTATCCTCTCGGCACCAAACAAAGCGGTTTTTCAGAAAAGCACGGGATACCGTTTGAGGCCACGCAGGGCGGAAAAGAGACGGTCTATCCCGAGTACGAATTGAAGCTGCGGAAGATGCTTTCCGACGCGCAGAAATCGGGGAAGTGAGCCGAAACATGAGAATCACTATCGGAACTATGACCCTCGCCGCGGCGCTCGCGGTGCTCCCGGCACGCGCGCAACAGGATCCGACCATGCGGGCTTTGAGCGAAAAATGGCCGGAGATTACCAAGATCGACGGCATCGAAATCCTGCCCGTCCAGAAGAACATCTACATGCTGATCGGTGGTGGCGCCAACGTCACGCTGCAGATCGGGGAGGAGGGCGCGATGCTGGTGGACGCAGGGAGCGCCGGAAACGCGGAGAAGTTGACCGCGGCGGTGCGCCATCTGACGCGAAAGCCGCTGCGGTTTCTGGTGAACACGAGTGCCGATCCGGACCACGACGGCGGCAACGGGGGCATCGTCACGGCAGCTGGAGGGCCGACCGGCATCGTGGCCGGAGCGGCGGGACTGCCCGCCAACGCGGGCGTTCTCACCATGGCGCACCAGGACGCGGTGAACCGAATGACGTCGGGTGCCGCACCGCTGAAAGGCGACGCCGTACCGGTCTCCACGTTTTTCACGGACAAAAAAGAATTCTACGCCAACGGAGAAGCGGTGCAGTTATTCTCCCAGCCAAAGGCTCACAGCGAAGGGGATCTGATCGTATTTTTCCGCGGCTCGGATGTCGTGAGCACCGGCGATGTATTTCGCACGGACAGCTATCCGGTGCTCGACGTCGCTGCCGGCGCGACACTGCAGGGCGAAATCGATGCGCTCAATATGGTCCTCGATCTTGCGATCCCGGAGCGCAACCAGATGGGCGGGACCCGCATCGTTCCAGGGCATGGTCATCTTTGCAATGAGTCGGATGTGGTTGAATATCGCGACATGCTCACGATTATTCGCGATCGCGTACAAGACATGCTCAAAAAGAATATGAGCTTGGAACAGGTGAAAGCCGCAGGTCCAACGCTGGAATACGACGGCATTTATGGCAGGCGCCCGGAGATGAGCGGCACTAAATTCATCGAAGTTGTTTACAACGATCTAAGAGGAAAGAACGGAAATGCTAAAGCCGCGTCCAAGGAATAAAACTCGCTGCCGGTTGGTCGCTTTCGGGGCGCTGGGGCTATGCTGCGGTAGCGTTTACGCCCAAGGCCAGGCTCCGCAGGCGGCGCAAGCTCAGCCATCGCCGCGCGCGGTTGCGCCTTTCGACCCGACCGGATACTGGGCGGCCGTGATCACGGAGGATTGGACCTATCGGATGATGACGCCGCCGAAAGGCGATTACGCCAGCGTACCGTTGAATGCCAACGGCAAAGCTGCCGCCGACCAATGGGATCAGGCGAAGGACATCGCGGCGGGAGAGCAGTGCCGCGCGTTCGGCGCTGCGGGAATTATCCGAATGCCTACGCGCCTTCATATCACCTGGCAGGACGACCGGACCTTGAAGTTGGAATTTGACAGTGGAACTCAGACGCGGCTCCTGCCATTCGACAAACCCGCGCAACCGCCGGCACAAGCGACCTGGCAGGGATCCTCGGTGGCCTCGTGGGAAACCGTGCAGGAGGGAGAAGGCATCATGCGCGTGGGCGGAGGTGCAGGTGGAAACGCGGCGGGCCTCGGCGGTGCAGGTGGCTTCGGCGGGGGCGGAGCCGGAGGCGCGGGTGGCTTTGGCGCTTCAACCCCCAGCGGCGCCGGCCTGAGCGGTTCGTTGCGAGCAGTCACCACCAACATGCGCCCTGGATACTTGCGGCGCAATGGGGTTCCCTATAGCGGAAACACCGTCTTGACGGAGTTCTTCGACCGCACCGATGAAACGAATGGCGATGTGTGGCTGGTGGTGACATCCATCATCACCGATCCACAGTATCTTACCGAGCCGTTCATCTTAACGACTCACTTCAAACGGGAATCCGACGGGTCAAAATTCAGTCCCAGACCTTGTGACGTGACACCGCCTGTCGTAGGGAAGGTCGCGCCTCGTTAGGGTCCGTTGATTCGTTCCAACCGCCGTACCCACTCACCGCACCGGTGATAAACTCAGCTCGAAGGAGAACGACCCATGGAAGATCCCATCACTCAAGGGAAAGACACTCAAAATCAGGGACACGATGAACTGGCACGCCGCGACTTCGTCGCCTCTGTTGCCGCCGGTCTTGCCGTCGCGGGGACAGCTTTCGGCGCCTCGCTGCCGGTAACGGAAAAAGACGTCGAGATCAAGACTCCTGACGGCACCTGCGATGCCGCCTACATTCACCCAACCACCGGCTCCCACGCCGCGGTCATCATCTGGGCCGACGCCTTCGGTCTCCGCCCCGTTTTGCGAGACATCGGAAAGCGCATCGCCGCCGAGGGCTATACCGTTCTCGTCCCGAACCCCTTTTACCGCGTGAAGAAAGGACCCGCCGTCGACGACCCGTCCACCTTCGACTTTGCCACGGGCATGAAGACCATCCAGCCACTCATGGCCTCCATCGGCGCGCCGGGCGCATGTGAAAAGGACGCCACGGCCTTTGTCGCATGGCTCGACTCGCAAAAAGAAGTCAACAAGTCCAAGAAAATCGGGACGCAGGGCTACTGCATGGGTGGACCACTTGTGGTCCGCACCGCGGCGACCGTTCCCAACCGCATCGGCGCCGGAGGCTCTTTCCATGGCGGCGGCCTGGTCACCGATAAGCCCGACAGCCCCCACAACCTCGCGTCAAAAATCAACGCGAAAATGTACTTCGGTGTCGCTGCGAATGACGACATGAGACAGCCCGACGCCAAGGATAAGCTCAAGGAAGCTTTCGGCTCCAAGGCCGAGGTTGAAGTCTACTCTTCGCAGCACGGCTGGTGCATCAAGGACATGCCCAACATGATTTACAATCAGGCCGATGCGGAAAAGGCCTGGGGCAAACTCGTGGCTCTCTATAAATCGGGTCTCGCCTAGTGTGGTGTCTCAGAAATGCGTTTAATAATTCGACGCATCTCACAGTGACAAATCGATGACCTCGTCATTCCGAGCGGCAGCGAGGGATCTGCTTTTTGCTGGCGTGTAGCTAACGCTTTAAAAGCAGATCCCTCGCTGCCGCTCGGGATGACAGGGCGTAAATTTGTGATCCAGCGGTGCGGCGGTTCTTCCGCGAACTTCCGGGTCAGGACACTAGCCCATCTCGACTCAACGTCATCGCGCGCCGGAGGATTGGGCTTTAGGGGCGATAAAGCCGAAGCCGGCAGGAAGGCCCCGGGAAGCCGATGAGGGTCCGGCGCGCTCGCATCGTACAAATTCTGGCGCGCTTAGCTCGGACGGAACCCCGGCGCACGAAGTCGTCTAGCCAGCCTCCGGTAGGGGGGTAGTAGAGTAGCCGTAGGAGTAGGAACTTCTCAACATGCGCGTCCGCAATGAGGTGTATCTAGCTGGCTTCAATATGGCGCAACCGCAGATTCGATGCGTTGCTCTATGCCTTGTGCTCGCGATTCCAACCGCTGTCGGGCTGACGGCGCAGCCCAGAGATCCTGAGCCCTTATCAATCATTCGCCAAGGCTACGTGTTCGCGGGAGGAAAATACTCGCGTTCTGAGAGCGGGCAAGCGATGAGCGGGCAGTTGTACGCCGAGTTTCAGATTCCCGCGAAGCAAACGCATCCATGGCCGATCGTGATGATCCACGGCGGAAGCCAAACCGGCACGAACTTCACGGGAACGCCGGATGGGCGCGAAGGATGGGCGCAGTTTTTCCTCCGACGAGGCTATGCGGTATACGTCGTAGATCAGGTCGGGCGCGGCCGCGCGGCGTATGAGCCGGGGCCCTACGGGCCGGCGAGCCGCGTCGACCTCGAAACCACGCGTCGACGTTTCGTCGCTCCGGAGCGATTCAATTCGTGGCCCCAGGCGCATCTGCATACGCAATGGCCGGGGAACGGGGAGCCCGGTGATCCGGTGTTCGATCAATTTTATGCCTCGCAAGTGCCCTCGATCGAGAACTTCAGTTTGCAGCAAACTCTGAATTCCGATGCGATTTTGGCGCTGCTCGAAAAGATCGGCCCGGCAATTTTGCTCACGCATTCCCAGTCGGGTGCGTTCGGCTGGCCCGTGGCAGACGCAGGAGTTGATCTGGTGAAGGCGATTCTCGCGGTGGAGCCCAACGGCCCACCGTTCTTCAACATCGATAACGTCCCGCAGCCGGAGTGGTATCGTGACGCTCCAATGCAGGCACGTCCGTGGGGAATCACCGCGGTTCATCTGACCTACGATCCCGCGATTTCGAATGCCTCCGAACTAGCGATCGTGCGCCAGGAGAAGCCCGACGGTCCGGACTTAGCCCGATGTTGGGAGCAAAAATCTCCTGCGCGACAGCTCCCGAGGCTGCAAAGAATTCCGATTCTGATCGTTACCTCAGAGGCGTCCTATCATGCGCCTTACGATCATTGCACGGTGAAGTACCTGGAACAGGCGGGTGTGCACCCCACCTGGATCAAGCTGGGTGAAATTGGCATTCGTGGAAATGGTCATATGATGATGCTGGAGAAAAACAATCAGGAAATCGCACAAGTCATGGCGAAATGGCTGTTAAAAGATTTGCCGATGCCGCACCAGCGAGGTCGATAGTCTCTCGAAAATTGCGGCGCGTCTTTGAAGGAAGCGTCTCTTTTTGACGTTAAAAATTCCGAAGATCGACCTTCGGTTTCGTGGAGGTACCGGTGACAAAACTCGGTCTGATCATGTGCGCATGTTCGGCGCTGCTACCCGGACAAAAAATCCAGCAAAAGTCCAACGAGCCGCCGCCGCAGGCGTCTTTCGGTTTGCAGGATCCATCCGTGATCCAGAGACTGCCCGAGTCAAAGCCGGATGCAAAGCTGTCTGGCCCTATTCCACGGCTGGCCGATGGCAAACCCGATCTCTCCGGGCCCTGGGAGCCCAACGCCATTCGCGAAAACGTCAATCTGATTGCGACGGGGGTCAAGATTCCCTTCCTAGCAAATGCCAAATCGATCTATGATTCCCGCATCGGAGTTTTGGGCAAAGACGATCCGGAAGCCCGCTGTTTGCCCCCCGGTGTTCCGCGTCTCACCACGACGCCCTATCCCTTTCGCTTTCTGCAGGTGCCCGGGCTGATCGTGATCATCTACGAAGGAGGCTCGCAGACGTTCCGCCAGATTTACATGGATGGCCGCGGCTTCTCCAAGTTCGCTGAAGACCTGTGGAATGGGGAATCGATCGGGCATTGGGAAGGCGATACGCTCGTCGTCGAAACCATGGGCTTCAATGAGCGAACCTGGATCGACGCCGCCGGCGTGCCGCATTCATCCGAGATGAAAGTGATCGAACACATCCGTTTGTTGGACGCGAACAATATGGAAATCGTAAGTACGGTCCACGATCCTAAAATGTATTCGGAAGACTGGTCCTTCACGACGCACCCCAAGAAACTGAATGGCGAAATCCTCGAGTACATCTGCAATGAAAACGAGAAGGATTCGGTGCACCTGGTCGGGAAATAAATTCCGACTGCTCACTCACGGGCTGAATCCTGTCGCCGATTCAACTCACCCCATGCCAGCGTATGGCCAAGCAATCGCGTCACGAATGACGGCGCGATCGAACCGGTTCGAGCCGCTTGCTCGAACGCTGAGAATGTACTACTTATAAATGTCTATGGTGAATCGCGTGTTCAGGATATTGGTATGGGCGGCGCTGGCCGCAACTGTGGCACCGGCCCAGGATCGCTGGGTCGCCACTTGGGCGGCAGCACAGCAGCAACCGGGCAATCCTGCTCCCCCTCCAGGCGCGCAAACTGCTCCACCGGCGAACGGCGGAGGAAGGGGACCGGCAGCCCCCACGTCATTCCATAATCAGACCATCCGGATGATCGTCCGCAGTTCGGCGCTCAGCGGGCAGAAACTCCGGCTACAGCTTTCGAACGCCTATGGAACCGCTCCGCTCGCGGTCGGCTCCGTGCACGTAGCGCGGCACACGAAGGATTCGGAAATCGCCGCGGGAACGGACCGCCCTGTCACGTTCAGCGGCAAGACCGCGTTTTCCATCCCTCCGGGAGCCGTGATGATGAGCGATGCGGTGGAACTCGCGGTGCCCGCGCTCGCCGAACTCGCGGTGAGCGTATACGTTCCGGAAGACAGTGGGCCGCTGACTCGGCACGGCCTTTCGCTGCGTCCCACCTACGTTTCCAAGGAGGGCGACTTCACGTCCAGCAGCGCGATTCCCGACGCGACAACCATGCAAGGCTGGTCCTGGTTATCGGAGATCGATGTGCTCGCTGCGGGCAAAACGTCGGCACTGGTGGCCTTCGGCGATTCCATCACCGACGGCGCACGCTCCACGCCCGAAACGGACCATAGCTGGCCAGCGATGCTCGCCCAGCGCATGGCCGCGAACAAACGAACGGCGAATGTGGGCCTCGCGAATGAGGGAATCGCGGGCAATCGAGTATTAGTCGATGGCGTTGGCACGAACGCTCTGGGCCGCTTCGACCGCGACGCCATCAGTGTTGCGGGCGTAAAGTGGCTCACCGTTCTCGAAGGCATTAATGACATCGGACGCGGCGCGAAAGCTGACGACGTGATTGCCGGGCTGCGGCAGATGATTGAACGCGCCCATACCCACGGCATCCGTGTGATCGGTTGTACGATCACACCGTTCGAAGGCGCGAACTATTACACCGAGCAGGGGGAACAAGCCCGCGCGACCGTGAATCAGTGGATCCGCAACGGCAAAGCATTCGACGCCGTGGTGGATTTTGACGCCGCGACCCGCGATACGGCGGACGCCAAAAAAATCCGTGCCGAATTCGACAGCGGCGATCATTTGCATCCGAACGATGCAGGCTACAAGGCTATGGCCGAAGCCGTCGATCTCAGGCTGTTCCGTTAGCCTGGCCCTTCTCGCGGCGAACCGACTTTTCGCTGATCACGAAGGGTGATGGACGGATTTACTTCACACGTTGCGCAGTGTATTCCACCAATACACCCTGCGTCAGGTCTTCAGGACGCCTTCCGAGCATTAGCTTGTCCCCGTCCAGCCGACCGAGATGCACGAAAGTTGTCGTCGCCTTGCCGAAGGGCAGGTTCACCTTGAAGGTGATCAGATCACCCTTGATGATGCCCCATTCAATTTCAGACTCCGATGCACCCTGAATCGCCATCTTGCCTGTCACTTTCCCTTTATCCGTTGACAACGTGATCGTCAGGTGCTGGGCAGGAGCGGGCGCGGGGCGCACCACGTCGGCCGTCCACGTACCGTCAAAAGGACTTTGCGCAAAAGCGGCCGAAGCGGCGAAAATCAGAATCGTGGCAAGAAACAGCGAATTTAAGGGCCTCATAGTGTGGAAGTAGTATACGGAGTATTGAATCCGTCAGTCAAATCGTTTGCAATCGATCGGTCGGTCTTCTGTCGCGATACCGCTTCGGCCGCTGGATCATCGACGACATCGGATAGGGTAATATTGTGCGAAGTCTGATCAACACATCGGAAGAAGAGACTGTGAACACCTACCGCACAATACTTATCGAAGCTGGACTGGCGCTCCTATTGGGACTGCAGATCGGAAATGGCCAAGCGGTCAAGAAGAATAGCACCGATCCTCAGCAAATAGAGCACGGGCGCTACGTAGTCGAAATCGGCGGTTGTAACGATTGCCATACGGCAGGATATGGCGATGCCGGTGGAAAGGCACCGGAGAGTGAAAGGCTCAAGGGGGACACTCTGGGTACCGAGGACCGTGGGGGACGACCTACCCGACGAATCTCCGGCTTTCGATCGGGAAGATGACGGAAGATCAATGGCTCAAATACGGCAAGACCCTCATGACGCGACCGCCCATGCCGTGGTTCAACATCCGTGCGATGACGGATGCTGATTTACGCGCGGTGTATCGATATATAAAATCGCTGCCAGGCGCTTCGGGTGCGCCGGCTCCGGTGTTTATTCCACCCGACAAACAACCCAAGCCTCCGTACGTCCAGTGGCCGGGCGTCAAGTAAGAATCGGCCCGCGGCGCTCAAGCCGCTGCGAGCCTCGCGAGCAAGCGAAACTCAGAGTTCCTTACGGACGATAGCGGCTCCTTGGGCCAGGGCCTTAAGCTTCATTTTCGCGACGATCCGCGGAAGGGCCTTCATGCCGCAATCCGTGCTGACATAGACACGCTCCGGCGGCAAAATCTTGAGCACCTTTCGGATGCGCGTGGCCACCAGCTCCGGAGATTCAATCATGTTGGTGCGGACATCGATCACGCCCACCTGCACCTCCTTGTCCTTCGGCAGGGCCTTGAGGCAGTCTATGTCCGCCATTTCCCGATTCGCAAAATCGAGCACGAACTGATCAATCGGCAGATGCGACAAGAAGGGGAGCACTGCTTCGTAGCCCTTCGGGAAGATTGCGCTCAATGCATTGCCCCATGCGTTCCCAAAGCAGAAGTGCCAGGCGATCTTTGCGCTCACCCCTTCAATGGATTTGGCAATCACGTCCGCGATCCATTTGTAGTCGTCGTCGTTATTCGTAAACAGGGGCAGCCACGCCCCCAGGTCTTCGATCTGCAAATACTTCGCTCCCGCTTCCACCAACTCTTTCATCTCCGCGTTGAAGATGGGAGCAAGAGCATAACTCAACTCGCGCGGGTCCTTGTAATGATGAAAATAAGCATGCCACGCAAGGTTGACGGGACCTGCACCCACGGAGACCTTGAGCGGCTTTTTGGCGTAACGGGCCGCGACCTTGTAAAGGTCCGCCAAACGGGATGGGACCTCGCGCTACCGGCCCGCTGTTGATCACTCCGCCCCAATCCGCAAACAACTCGATCTCCTTGGTTGAACCGCCGCGCCGAGTTCGATGGGATGCGGCTCTTTCGCCTCGTCAAAGCCACGAATGCGTTCGTACATGTACCAGCAGAACGCTCCGATTCCGCCCACGTAGTCGTCGAAGTACATCTGGCTTGTCGGTCACGATATCGAGGCCGGCTTCTTCCTGCTCATGGATCGTGACGTCGGTCACGTCGTGGTATGCCTCTTCATAGGCCGCTTCTTTCAAGGCTACTCGAACGTCCCGTCCGAGCAACTGCTGGCGATACCAGTGTGGCCGCGGATACGATCCGACCATGGTAGCGGGAGAATGGTGTCAGTGATCTTCTGCTCATATGGGGGAATGGCTGCTCCTTGAGTACCCAAGACAATATACCCCAAATACGCCAGACGATGCGGGTGTCGGGTTTCGACGATTGCCGGAGGCATTCGGTGCTCGGTTGATGTATCCTTGGCGGATGCGGCGTCTGACTCTTCCTCAACGCTCCGGCACAAACGAACGGGTAGCCCGCGACCACCCGATGGCCGTTGTTGTGTTCGTACTTCTCAGTTCGCTCTTTGCGGCCGGGCATCTCTCCGCGCAATGGGGTGGAAGTATCCGACCGCGAATGTGCCGCGGAAAACGGACGGCAGTGTGAACATGGCCGCTCCCGCGCCTCGCATGGCGGACGGCAAACCTGATTTTTCGGGAGTCTGGGCCGCTGGAGAAGCCGAGAGTACAGGGCGCGCAATCCTTCACTCCCGCGCCGGATGGGACGCCCCAGACTACAATAAACCCGGAAGACAGTCAGCCCGTGGATCCGGGCGAGATCAACGGCGGCCGTCAGATGTCAGATATGGGAATCGATCTTCCCGGAGGGGCTTCCGTATCGAGCCGTGGCTTGCATTGATCGTCAAGGAGCGCATGGCAAGCAAGGCGGTTGATGATCCCCACATACGCTGTTTCCCGGATAACTTTCTTCGCGCGTACCAACTGCCGCACGCCTTGAAATTCATCCATAATCCCGGCCTTCTCGTGATGTTGAACGAAATGAACGCGGGTTATCGTCAGGTGTTCACGGATGGCCGCTCGCTCCCGCAGGATCCAACTCCGAGCTGGCAAGGGTACTCATCGGGGAAATGGTCGGAGAATACTCTTGTGATCGATACAGTCGGAGTACGAGACGACACATGGATCGATTGGAACGGAAGTATCGTCACTGAAAAGGCCAAAATCCGTGAAGAGATGCGACGTCCGGACTTTGGACACCTCGAGATCCGCGTCACGGTGGACGATCCCAAAGCCTACACGAAACCGTGGTCGGTCACTCTGAAGCAGCGCATCGTAGTGGACACGGAGTTGATTGATGAGATTTGTTTGGAGAATGAGCAATCCTTCAAACACCTGAAGTGAATCCTGATCGGTTGGGGCTCGCGTGTAAAGTTGTTGATCGCGTGCGAGAGGCTGGCGATCGCCTGGAGGATCGAATTGAGTCATAGCATCAAGACGACCGTCGTCGGCAGCTATCCGGTCCTGCCATGGATGGTGGGTAGTGCGACGCGCACGCTGGTTCGGGATGCGCTCATGGTGGTGTTGAAGGCTCAGGAATTGGCTGGAATCGACCTTCTCACCGATGGCGAATTACTCCGCTTCGATCCAAGCAATCCGGAAGCGAACGGCATGGTCGACTACTTCGCCTCTCAGCTGGCCGGAATTCGCAAAGTATTTTCGCTTGCCGACAACGATCGTTTTCGTGCGGACCGCGCCTCGGGATATAGTCTCTTGACCGCCGGCGTGGTCACCGGCCCGATCGAGGAGGGCGCGCTCAATCTGCCGAAGGACTTCGAGATGGCCCGGCAACTGACGCGCTCGCCCCTGAAGTTCACTTGTACCGGGCCGCATATGCTCGCGCGTGTGCTCACCAACTATCACTACAAGAGTGTCGCCGACGTCGCAATGGACATCGCCAAGGTCCTGCGCCATCAGCTCGAGCTGATCGATGCCGACGTCGTGCAGATCGACGAGGCCTGTATCATCGGCTATCCGGAAGACGCCTCGTGGGCCGCCGATGCCATCAATCATGTTCTGGACGGCATCGCTTGCGAGCGCGCCGTACACATCTGTTTCGGGAACTACGGCGGTCAACCGATGCTGCGCGGCTTCTGGCACGACTTCATTCCGTTTCTGAATTCACTGCACGCGGACCACCTCGTGCTGGAATTTGCCCGGCGGGGATACGGAGAACTCGCCGAATTCGCGGCGCTCGATCCGAAGATCGGGTTGGGTATCGGTGTCGTCGACATCAAAGACAACGAAGTGGAAACACCCGAACTGATCGCCGGGCGCATCGAAACCATTGTCGGCGCCTTGGGCCCGGAGCGCCTTCGGTATGTCCATCCCGATTGTGGGTTCTGGATGCTGCAGCGCAGCGTCGTCGACCGGAAGATGCGTGCGATGGTGGAGGGCCGCGATTTGTTTGAGGGACGGCTATAGATCGCTATGACCAAAGAAACCCCTGTCTTTTCGCCGCCGGCGACAGCGGATCAGAAAGCTACGATCCGCAGCGTGGTTTTTGAGCACCTCACCGGCATGGTTCTTGTGCCCACGTTGAAGGCCTTATGGGATCGGGGCGTGTTCCAGCTGTTTGATGGCCCGGGAGGGTCCGTTTCGCTCGATCGCATTGTCGAGCAGACGCGCGGGAACCGAGGCTATCTCAAAGTCGCAATGCGCCTGCTGGCTTCCGGGGGCTTGCTGACGATCCGCCAGGTGACAGCATCGGAGCCACCTGACTACACTCTCACCGCCGATGGCGTCGCAACCATCCGCCTGGTACCTCTGCTGTTCGGCGAGGCCGCGGCCTTCATTCCGATCGCGATCTTTCTCGAAGACTTCCTCTTCGGCAAGCCCCAGAACTCGGTGCATCCGTCGCTGCAGGTAGTGGCGGCGAAGGCAAAGACGAAATGGGAGCTGCCGCTGGACCCGTCTCCCGAGGCAGCACGCATTCAGGAACGCCTTCGTTTTTGGCTGGACGGAATTCTCGTGGGTCCCACGATGGTGGCTCTGGCGCGAGCCGGGATTTTTACAACTTTACGGCGCGGTTCGCTTGATCTCAAGAATGTTGCAGGGAATGTCCCCGCCCTAGCGGTGCTATTTGAGGTTCTCTCGGCGCAGGGTTGGATAGAGCGGGACCATACACGCGTCCGCCTCACGCCGGCCGGCCAATATGCCGCGGAGATCGCGTCTTCGTATGGTGTCACGGTTTCGTACCTGCCCTTGTTTTCGGTAGTTAGCACCCTGCTGTTCGGAAATGCGCGCATCGCGAGAGTAGATGCCGCGGGAAACGAACTCCTCTGCAATCGCGCCATGAACGTGTGGGGAAGCGGCGGGGCTCACAAATCGTATTTCCGGAAAGTGGACGACGCCATCATCGAGATATTCAATCGTCCTATTGAAGAGCAGCCGCGCGGGATTTGCGATATGGGATGCGGCGACGGAACGCTGCTCGAACACCTTTATAGCGTGATCAAAACTCGAACCGCTCGCGGCCGCGTTCTTGACCAGCACCCCCTCGTCATCATCGGCGCCGATTTCAACAAGGTCGCGCGACGCGTCAGTGCTCAGCGCCTCCGTAAGGCGGCGATTCCCAGCTTCCACGTCATTCACGGCGATATTAACCGCCCAGCCCAACTGGCCGGGGATCTCGAAGAGCTAGGTCTGGATATCCATGACCTGCTGCACGTGCGCTCTTTTCTCGATCACAATCGGCCGTACACTGCCCCCGCCAACTACGGTCCGTTTAGCAGACGCGCCCAGGGCACGGGGGCGTTTGCACATCTCGGCGAGGAGATTTGCAACGACGAACTCGAAGAAAACCTGGTCCGCCATCTGCGCCGGTGGGCGCCTTACGTAGGCCGCTTTGGATTGCTGCTGCTGGAGTTGCATACACTAGCGCCAGAGATGAGCGCTGCTCACCCCGCGAAAACACCCGTCGTCGCCTACGACGGAACGCACGGCTTCTCCGATCAATATTTGGTGGAAGTGCCAGTATTTCTCGATCTGGCGCGGGAGGCGGGATTAGTATCCGATGACCGATACCGCGCCCAGTTCCCGCCCTCGGAGCTGGCAACGGTCACTTTGAATTTCTTCACTGCGCCGCAGTTTGCGGCTTAGTGTGTCCGGCGTGGACGCGGCCCGTTTACGCTACAGATCGCCGATGCGTTCGAATACGACATGCCGCTGTGCCTCGCCGGGAAAAATCAGCGCCACCCGATTTCCGGTGAACTCATAACGCCGCACCAAGTCGGTCCCCATCAGCGACGGATTCGCAGCGGCTTGCAAATGATGCGTCACGGTCTGCTTGGCCTCGTCGATCTCGTAGGTGCCGTAGTAGGTCATCAGCCCGGAGTTCATTTCGCGATACTCTTCCAAGGTCGGCATGAAGGTATTCGTGGGCCCTTTGCGTCCGTCGTTGTAAAGCAAGACCCACACGTGGCCGTTCCGGTCCCACGAGATCCGACCGCGTTGTCGCTCGGCGACTGTGATCTGCTGGCCGTCCTTTCCGATGTTGAACTGGCCGACCAATTGCCACAGCCCGATCAACTGATCGCGCACGGAAGGCGCCGCGCCCAATCGCATCGCCGCCGTTAGACCAGTCAAAGCTAGCGCTCGCCGTCGATCCATTCAGCTTTCTCCTCAGCGGCTAAGTCTATCAGGGAGAGAAGCGCGCGTAAACCGCATAGCTTGACACCGCATAGCTTGACACCCTCCAGCCACTTCCATAAAGTTAGAGACCGGAGCTTTTGGATGATTCATTGCGGGTCGGCCCGGACAAGGGAAATCGTCGCGCTATTGGTCTTGGCTGCGCTCACGTGTCTGGCTCAAACGGCGGGTTCCGCGCCGAAGCACACGCCGCAGGTAAGCCCGATTTGAACGGCGTCTGGCAGGCCATGAACACGGCGAACTGGGATCTGCTGGCGCACGGGTCAGCAGCCGGCGCCGTTAGCTCGCTGGGAGCTATCGGAGCAGTTCCTCCTGGCGAAAGCGTGGTGGAGGGCGGCATCATTCCGTATCTTCCGGCGGCCGCTGCCAAGAAGCAGGAAAACTTCGCGCACCGGTGGACCGACGATCCCGAGATCAAGTGCTTCATGCCGGGCGTGCCGCGCGCCAATTACATGCCGTATCCGTTCCAGATTGTGCAGGGCGAGAAGACGATTCTCTTTACCTACTCCTTCGCGAGCGCCGTGCGTACGATCCGGATGGGCATCAAAGAACAGTCACCGGTGGATAGTTGGATGGGCTGGTCCGTGGGACGCTGGGAAGGAAGTACGCTGGTCGTCGACGTCTCCGGCTTTAACGACCAGACCTGGTTCGATCGCGCCGGCGACTTCCATAGCGATAAATTGCACGTCGTGGAACGCTATACTCCGCGCGGGAAAGACGCAATCGATTACGAGGCCACGATGGAAGATCCCGAAGTCTTTTCGCGGCCCTGGAAAATCAGCATGCCGCTGTACCGTCATCTGGAAAAGAACGCGCACGTGCTGGAGTTCCAATGTATCGAATATTCCGAAGAAGTCCTGTACGGACACTTGCGGCATAAGAAGGGGGGGACAAAATGATGGCGAGATGGAAGAGTATAGGCATCGTTCTCGCTGACCGGGGCAGTTTTATCGGCTGCGCAGAACAGCTCGGCTCAAAGTAAGGTGCCGCGCACCGCCGACGGTCACCCGGATTTTTCGGGGATCTGGACCAACGCCAGTATCACGCCGTTCGAGCGGCCCAGCGAATTAGCCGGCAGGGAGTTCTTCACCGAGCAAGAGGCCACAGCCTTCGAGCGCAGCCATCAGCGCAATGTCGATCGTCGCGACGACATCAAAGGTACCAACGCCGACGTCACCCTGGCGTACAACGACGCCTGGTGGGATCGAGGTACCAGGCTTTTCGCCACCCGCCGCACTTCGATCGTGATTGACCCGCCCGACGGACGCGTTCCGTCTCTCACTGCGGAGAGGAAACGTCACCTACAGGTGATCGCGGAAACCCGCCGCAAGCGCTGCGAACAGCCGGGTTGCGGGCTGGAGAACAACGGCCAACTGGGGCCGGCCGATGGACCCGAGGACCGCCCGGTCATGGAACGATGCCTTTCGTTCGGCAACGTGGCGCCGATGATTTCAACCGCCTACAACAATGATTATGAAATTGTGCAGACGCCCGATTTCATCGGCATCGATGTGGAGATGGTGCACCAGATGCGTCGCGTCCCGCTGGATGGGAGCCCGCACATTGCAAGCAACGCACGGTTCTGGGCGGGCGATTCGCGAGGCCGCTGGGAGGGCGATACCCTGGTGATCGATACGACGAACTTTCGCCCGGAAGCTGCCTTTCGTGGAGCGGACGAGAACTTGCATCTGATCGAACGCCTGACCCGCCTGGATGCCGATACCATTCGTTATCGCTTTACGGTCGACGATCCGACTGCGTTCACCAAACCGTGGACCGGCGAATTGATGTTCGCGAAATCGAAGGGTCTGCTGTATGAATACGCCTGTCACGAAGGGAACGAAGGCATGAGTGGAATCCTTTCGGGAGCTCGTGCGGACGAGAGGAAGGCTGCGGCTGCGTCAGCGAAATAAACGCCGCGCTCGTCCGTTTCGCAGCCCGGCGTTGAACACTGGGAATTCGCGATGAATCCAAATATGGCTGTCCTCACGCGCAACGTTATTACTTTGACCGCGAGCGCTATCGTATTGACGGCGGGCGCAGTGCAGGCATTTGGCCAATGGCCGAGATATCCGACTCCGGGACCCAGAGCGCAGGACGGCCAGATTGACCTGGCTGGCCCTTCGCCTAAAACGCATTCCGGAAAGCCGGATTTTTCAGGACTATGGGAACCCACGGTCGAAAATGCGAAGCCGGACCACGTTTCTTACAACGGGCTGGGACCTCTGCCGTTCGAGATTCCTCGCGCCGATGGCGATCCTCCCGTGGGGCAATTTTTTGACATCGGCGCGGGATTCAAGGGCGGGCTTCCGTTCACGCTGTGGGCGGCGGCGTTGCACACCGAACGCAAGGACAACCATGCGAAGGATAACCCCGATGCGCACTGCCTGCCCATGGGACTGACCCAGTTGCATATGCACATCCAGCCTAGGAAGGTGGTGCAGAGTGATCGGGAAATCGTGCTTTTGTACGAAGCCAACGGCAACACACGGCAGATCCTCCTGGACGGACGTTCGCTTCCGAAAGACGCCACTCCGTGGTGGTATGGCTATTCCATCGCCCATTGGGAGGGAGAAGCCCTTGTAGTCGAAACGACCGGATTTCGGGATGATGTGTGGTTGGACGTGGACGGCAGCCCTCTAACGAGTTCCGGCAAAATCACCGAGCGCTGGCGGAGGCCCAAGTTCGGGCTCATGCAAATCGATTTGACCATTGAAGACCCCAAGGCTTACACCAAACCTTTTACGGTGCGTGTGAACCATCGCCTGATGCCCGACACCGAATTAATGGAATTCGTGTGTGAGGAAAGGGACGCCGTTCACTACCGATGATCGCGAAAAGACGCGTTGCCCGCGCCGCGGCCGGCCCAACCCCTGCTATTTCACGCCTTGATCGAGTCCGCCGGAGTCTGCTTCGGCGAAGCGTACGATTGAGTGTTAGACTTCCCCTTCTAGAGACTTCCCCATGCTAAACGCCACCAAAAACAAGATTCTCCCGGCCACGATCATTGGATCGCTGCCGCGCCCATCGTGGTACACCGAAAATCTCGGCACACGATCTTTTCTCGACGCGATGGTCAACTCGCGCTATCGCGAGCAGTACAGCGACGCGCTGGCCGCGTATATGAGCGATCAGACGCTGGCGGGGCTCGACATCTGCACTGACGGCGATTGCCGCTTCGATCAGGACGTCGGCGGTCAAAGCTGGACCAGCTACCCTCCACACCATATGACGGGCTTCGAACACTCGCATCCGAAGCTCGCCCGCGCCGGAGCCGGAGGCATCGCTTTTCCGCGCGGCCACATCCTGCACGATTATTTGGAAGCGCGCGTCATGCCGAAGATCGTCGGCCCCGTCGGCCGCGGCGAGATGCAGTACGCCGAGCTCTGGAAAGCCGCGCAGCGCATGACCACGAAACCCGTGAAGTTCGGCACCGTTACGCCGGAGCTGGTTGCCTTCGCCGTGCAGGACGAGCATTACAAAGACCTGCCTTCGCGCATTATGGCCTTGAGTGACGCCTTCAATGAGGAACTTCACGATCTGGCGGATGCCGGCTGTCCCGTCATTCAAATGGAAGAGCCGCAGGTTCACCTGCTGGCCGCCCGCGGCATCGTCGACAGCGTGATCAATCCCGAGTTCATGCTCAAGGTGTTCAACAACACCGTGCGCGGCCTGCGCGCCAAGACCGAGGTGTGGTGCCACACGTGTTGGGGCAATCCTTCGCAGCAGCGCATGTTCGCCAAAGTGCAATCCTACGAGCCGGCGCTCGATCTGCTCAACCAGGTCGACGCCGACGTCATCACGTTCGAGACGAAAAGCTCCGGCGCGATCGATCTTCCGTCGATTGGCCGCAAGATCACCGACAAGAAGATTGGCATCGGCGTGATCGATCACCACACGCTGCAGGTGGAATCTCCCGAAGAGGTCGCAGATCTGGCGCGCATCGCGCTGCAGCATATTCCAGCCGAGCGCCTGATCCTATGCTCCGATTGCGGCATGGGACGCGAAGGCATGAGCCGCCGCCACGCCCTCTATAAAATGATCTCGCTGGTCCGCGGGGCCAATATCGTCCGCCGCGAAATCGGCGCCCCCGAGGCCGAATGCCTCGCCGCCGATCCGAAGTTCTCTCTTATTCGCACATAGCGAGGATTCTGATCGTGGCCGGCGAATCGGGAAATTTCCACTCCATTAAGGACCATTCTGCACAAGGAGTTTGGGAAGTTGCTGAACCCAATAGTCACTTAAATCATCGCCTTGGGCGCCATTGTTCCTTATTTTCAATGGCCATCCATATTCCCCAGTTGGACGTCGCTGGTTCGGTGAGTGGGATCGTCCCTTAGAGCGGAGTCGAGTTCGAATCCATCGTTGGGAGCCAGATCTCTTAGCTTCAATTACTTACAAGATATCGTTGTGCGTTCGTGTACGAGTCTTGTACCAACAGTCATTGCATACAACTCATTGATGCAGATCAAAACGTGGTGCTACGATACGAATGGAAACCTTCTCGGAGCCGTTCCGGTCGTGGGCCAGTCGAACCAGTGGTCGCGGAATTTCACCTACGATGCCGAGAACCGGCAGGTTTCGGCGACAATCAATGGCTTCGCGTATAGCTATACGTTCGACGGCTTGGGCCAGCGGGTAACAAAAACGAACAGCAACAACATTACGACGGTTTTCGCCTATGACGCTTTCGGCAATCTGGCGGCCGAGTACACCTCGCAATCCTCCGCCCGCGCGTGCGGCACGCCCACCTGTTATGTGAGCTGGGATCACCTGGATTCCATGCGCATGCTGACCGACGCCAACGGGTCGAGCACCGTGAAACGTTACGACTACCTGCCGTTCGGAGGCGAGCTTCTGGCAGGCATTAACGGTCGCACGGCGGGGATGGGTTATTATTCAACTCCGGATTCCACGAACCCAAAGTTCACAGGGCAGATGCGCGATTCCGAGACGTACGACCCGAATGGCGGCACGGCGAATGATTGGTTCATCGCGCGCACTTTCTCCGGAGCACAGGGACGCTTCCAGAGCGTCGATCCCGGGAATGCGGGAGCCGATCCGTCCAATCCTCAGAGTTGGAACGCGTACGCGTATGTCGGAAATAATCCACTGAGTTATACAGACCCGAGCGGAATGCTGCAATCGAGTGGCGGTGGAGGTGGCGGTTACGGAGCGGTCGCCGGTCTAATCGTTGCGGGCTTCGAGGCATTAGGCGATTGGATAGATAGCCTTTTCTCGTCGTCGTCGCCACCGCCGCCGAATTGGAGTAATGTCAAACAAGTTCCGGTTTCAGATAATGGTTCGTGTCCGAGTTTCGGATTTTGCAGCCAAGGATCCTATCCGGGACTTGACTCGGGGAACAATATAGGCTTCATTCCGGTCTTCTATGCGCAGGGCAGAGGGAAATCGCCCAAGGCTAAATCTCCCCTTTGCAACGACCAAAACGCCGTCAATTTTGTAAAGGCGAACATCGGCGCGGCGACGCAAGTGTCGGGCCTGCTCCAGGTTCCACCTGTCAACATCCTGGGACTCTCGGCTGCGGAATCCGGGTACGGCAAAGATCCCAATGTCACAACGATTGTGGACGGGCAACCCGCTAACAATTTCTTCTCTTTGCACGGGGGCGCTTCGGCGCCTTATGCAAATGGATCATTCATGCTTGGAACAGCGCGTCTATCAACATTTCCCTCCTATCAAGCTTCAGCACAGTCATTCGCAGCGCAGTATGGCGGTCTTGTGCAGGGTATGTCCACCGCGAGCGATTTTGCTTCCGCCTTAGTGCCGCGTTTCAACCCCGGAAAGGCTCCGTTAGGGAATCCGAACTTTGTCTCGAACTTGGCCACCGTCATCGCGAATGTGCGGGCCAGATTGGTGTGCTATTAGTATGCGCGAAGTCATTTTAGTGGCCTTACTATGCTTTCAGCAACAATCTTTCTCAGCCGAAGTGCACTTGCCAACATCCGACGCGATTGATGTTGCTCGAAAGCTGGCGAGGGACCTTGGATTCCCTATTGATCGCTATCCGAAGCTGTACTTCTTCGATATGCTGCCTCCGTCCTTCGCCGGGTACGTCAGTATCACTTTCTATGGGAATGGTCATCCCCTCAACCACTTTGAAATCAATGAGAAAACCGGTCAAGTCGTCGATAACGTAATTTGTCAAATGTTCGACTTTCCGGATTTACGAGTTTTTCAAAGAACACAACAGCGATTGAGCGGAGCACGCGCAAAGACTACAGGAGAACTGATGGACGAGATCGGCTGCGATAAGCTCACTCTGGTGCAAAACCCGGTGATGCCTAGCAAGGACACGGAGCCCCAGAAGAAGTAGCTTGGGGCCGTTCCGATCATGGGGCAGACGAATCAGTGGGCGCGGAATTTCACCTACGATGCGGAAAACCGTCAGGTCTCGGCGACGATCAACGGGGGGGTCGAGCTACACGTTCGACGGTCTGGGCCAGCGCGTGACGAAAACATCCGGCAACAATGTACGACTGTGTACGTGTATGACGCGTTCGGGAATCTGGCGGCCGAGTACTCCTCGCAATCCTCCGCTAGCGCGTGCGGAACGTCCACCTGTTATGTGAGCTGGAGACCTCGGTTCCACTCGCATGCTCACCGACGCCAACGGGTCGAGCACCGTCGCGCGCTACATTATCTGCCCTTCGGCGGCGAGTGGGAAAACCGGGACAGACGGAACATTTCCCGATTTCGTGAAGACATGGAACGCGTATGCGTATGTCGGCAACAATCCGCTGACATACACAGACCCGAGCGGGAAGATGGAGTTCATCGGCGCTGGGGCTAGATCGGATCGCTTGCTGGCCCAGGAGGAACTGTTGTAGGGGGTATCGTGGGCGCCGTGCTCGACCTGGGCGCTCTCTTCTACGGCCTCTTCGGCGGGGGCGGAGGTTCTCCTCCGCCAAATTGGGCGAACGTCAAACAGATTCCAGTCGGTGATGATAATCCGAGCGGATCGAGCGATCAAAGTCATCATCTACTTCACGGCCAGGGAGAAGAAACGCGTGGAGGGCATCCTCAAGAAGCTAAAACTAGACGGACATAAAGGCGTGGTTCTTATTGATGGACGAAAGGACAATAAGCCGTCAGGGTCGAAGGCATAGCGCCGTTTTATCCTCCACCATCTAACTGATCATACGCGGCGCAGAAAGTGTTCGCGCCGGTCGCGGGGGTCATCGATTGTGCGCTCTGGCGAATTCTATTAACGAAACGTGCCAATCCGCCTGTTAATGGAATGAAAAGCGGGGATCGTTTTCAAGCCTGCGGCGCTTCCGTTGCAGGTGGATTTTGAGCTGGCGTCTCCGGAACTGAAGAAGCTGCTGGTTGCGTAGCCTCGGGCTCAGCAGCAACCGCGGCAACAGTCTCGATCGCCAATGACGTTAATTCGGGAGCAGGCGATGGAAATGCCACACTTGGCAGCCGACTCAATCCGGGACGTTGCAGGCTGATGCCGTTTGTGCCCGGCCGGACGCAACAGGAAAAACTGACGAAGTTTCAATTATTGTTCCCTAGCATGGCTGGGGTGTTGACGAGTGTGCGAATGAATGTGTTGCCTGAAAAGCGCGAGGAGTTGTTGACGGAAGCGAGAAGCTTCTTCATAAAGCTTTTCGCTCAAGAGTAAAATTTTTTACTCTTATAGAGTACGCGAGTACTCTTTGCGCGTGAAGAGGCCAAAACAGACAGACTGAGTCGAAAGGATAAGGAGATAAATTTATGATCCGGTTTCTTATAGCAGCAGTGCTTCCCGCGGCGGCACTAGCTCCATCACAAGCCGGGGCACGCCATCGACGGCAACTTTCGTCCCGCGGCCCTCGGCTACGGGACGGCCCCCATTGCCGCCACCAGCCGCGGTCAATCGCTTGAATTCTAAGAAGGAGACTTCATCATGCCACAACAAATGATCTGGTTTTTCGTGAGTATCGTATTCAGTTTGATCGCGTGGGGGATTGTCGCCGCTTGCTATATCTGGCCGGAACTGCGGCGCCGGCAACGGGCCGAAGCCCTGCGTCCATTGCTCATCCTGCACAGCTTCCGCTTCATCGGGTTGGCATTCTTAATTCCCGGCGTCGTGTCACCGGATCTGCCGGCTGCCTTCTCGCATTCCGCGGCCTACGGAGACATCATTGCTGCGATACTGGCGTTGGTTGCGCTGCAGATGTTGCCGAGTGCCGCCGGTATTGCCGCCGGATGGATCTTCAATCTGTGGGGCTTTGCCGATATCGCCAACGCTTTCTACCGGGCGAATCACAGCGGACTTTTGGCGGGGCAGTTGGGAGCCGCATATTTCCTTCCGACTGTCATAGTGCCGCTGCTGCTGATTACGCACGGACTTGGGTTCCGGATTCTTCTGCAACATCACCATCGACCTGAACTCGCAATGCAAGAAAGCCGGCACCCAGCATAAGGCCGCCGCAGCCATCGCGAGGAGCGCCAGTAATTGGCCTCTTCGCTAATTGTGTCCCAGTGTGCCGGTGTTGCTCGCGCGGATGGTACGGATTTTGTACCGACAACCTGCTTTGGGCGACTTCAGCGACGTAGAATCAGTAAGTTGGTAGGCTTCAAATCTCGTCGTGCCCATTCTCCGCGAGACAAACGGAGAATATGTGGACAGATGCGGCGATGAGGACAATTTATGCCTTTTTCACAATATTTGCTCCAAACTTTTATTGAAGGAACAGGCATGCGTCCCTCCAAGGCCGCGTCATTGTCCAGACGCGGGAGACCTTCAGCAATCGGAAAGTAATCAATCTAACTAACATCTGTTTTGAGAATGGCCAAAGGCAGCCAAGCCCAGAATTCAAGGGCGGCGCGCGAGGTGTGCAAAGACTCGCTCTGTACGCGCGCTCTTTGGTGAACACAAATCCGACCATCACAGCCCCCCCATCTTCTGGTCGTGGACGATGACCCCGTTTTGCGGAAGACCATCCGCGTCGCACTCGGCATCAGTGGATTCGCCGTGGAGGAGGCTCGCCACGGCCAAGAAGCTGTGGAGACGGTTCAGCGCCGTCGCTTCGATCTGGTCGTGCTCGACATGAACATGCCCGGTTTAAGCGGTCTCGATACGTGCCGGCAAATCCGATCTTTGGCGCCCTGCACGGGAATCATCATGCTCACCGTCCGCGATACGGAGGAAGACAAAGTTCGGGCCTTGGAAGCCGTCGCGGACGATTTCATGACGAAGCCCGCTCGCTTGGTGGACCTAAAAGCGCGCATCACCGCTGTTCATCGAAAGGCTCCAGAGATTGGGAGAAGACCCTTTGAATCGGAGCGCGACCCGAGATGCAATGTGATTGCTCTCCTGGAACGGGAAGCGCATGGCTGCGGCTCGCGGTGGCCCCAATGCCTATTTGTGTGAAAGCGCGGATTGTACGATCGCGCTTCTACCCATTACCTTTTTGATCTAGAGCATAAGCTATTTCTTCTCGATCCTTTATGCCTTTTTCAAGACGGTCGCTCCATACTGGCTCTGGGATTCACACTACAAATTTGATTTAATCCGGCGCGAACGAACGGCTTTTCTCGAAATGTCGTTGAAATACTCGAGACTGCGGCGCATTTGCCGATGGTCGTGAGTGTTGTCCGTATTTTCGCGCGCTGGATACCCTTGCGCCTAAACGCAGCAAGGAAAGGGAAGATCTGTTTGCAGTTCACTTTGACGAGGCAGAAAACAAAACTATGAAAAATGATTTGCGATCGTGTTCGATCAAGAAGCTGGCGGCCTTCGCGTTTCTAGCTCTGGTGGCCGGATTTCCGGTCCAACAGGGCGCGTTCGCGCAGTCGACATTCGGCGGCACCATGACGGGCGTCGTACGGGATGCCGGTGGCGCCGCGATACCCGGCGCGGCCGTCGCACTCAAACGTGTGGAAGACGGTTCGCTCCACAACACCGTCGCCGACAACGCGGGAGCATTCGTCGCCATGGACTTGGTCCCGGGCAATTACCAGGTCACGGCAACGAAGTATGGATTCGGCGTCACCACGGCGAAGGTTTCACTGGACGCGCGCAGGCAATTACAAGTCGCGCTCGTCCTCGAACGATCGGTCGCCGGTCAAGAGCCACCTTCGGCGGCTGCGGCTCCGAGTGCCGACGCGAAAGCGGAACTCGCAAAGGAGCTGACGGAGATGCGGGAGCGGATCGCGCAGATCGAATCTCTGATGTCTAAAACGGAGGCACAGGATAGCGCAAAGGCGGAGCAGAAGTCCGCTGGACCTCTGCTGGCCACAACGTCGACGGACCCGAGTGTTTTGCCGCCACTCCCTGCCAATTTTGGGAAACAGTCCGAGGAGAAGACCATCGCTGGGTTGCCGACGTCGCGCCCGCACCCGGCCGACGCGGCGCCTGCTCCCGCACAAACTCCCGACGCAACCACTCCCGCGGCGCCTCCCGCGGTGGACAACGTGACTCCCTTCGCGGATTGGGATTGGACCTGGCTCAATGGAAATTCGCGCCAGCACGACAGCCCCCTCGATTCGAAATACTATAGCGGAGAGTTCCGCGCCGACACGTTTTACGTAGATGACTTCAACCAGCCGATTGATCACACCATGGGCGGCTCGAGCGAAATCTTCCGGAACAATGAAGTCCAGCTCGAGGATTATCGATCGGCGGCGATTTCCACGCCGGCCAGATGCGCGGCCGCGTTCTGGCTCTGTTCGGAATGTTCGCCGCGACCACTGTCCGTAACGATGCCAGTCCTGCCGTCGGTCAATGGGACGTCCGCGCAGCGTATAAATACGTCTCGGAAGCGTACGGCGGCTATCATTTCAACGTCCAGCACGGGCTGAATATCGACGCTGGAATCTTTGTCTCCTATGTCGGCCTTTTCAGCTACCACAACTTCGACAACTGGGCCTATCAGCCTTCCTACGTTTCTTCGAACACGCCGTGGTTCTTCAATGGCGTGCGCATTCAGTGGTTCCCCACGCATCACTTGAAGATCGAGCCGTGGTTCATCAACGGATGGCAGTCCTATAACAGATTCAACGGCCACCCCGGTCTCGGAGGGCAGTTTAAGTGGACTCCGAAAACCTGGCTGAACGTCATCGCCAACCAGTACGGCGTTGGCAACGACAACATCGGCCTTCCGAATCGCGGAAGATATCACACCGACGATAGCGTCGAAATCAAATACTTCGACAAGCACAAGGACACCAACGGAATCGACCGGATCGCTTTCACGTTTACCGGCGACCTGGGATGCGAGACCGGCCAAGGTGTTACCTGCACCGGAAATCACGGCGCGTATAATCCTGTAACCGGCAACGGTGGTCCGAAACAGGCGTTCCTCGGGTGGATGGCCTACAACCGTTGGTGGTGGGACAAGGATAAGTGGGCGGTGACCGTGGGCGGCGGACAAATGAGCAATCCGGGACGTTATCTAACGCTGGTGCTTCCGATCAACGGAGCCGACGCCATCTCCGGCACCCCTTACTTCTCCGCGTATCCGGGCGCTCAAATGAAAGCCTACGACACCACGACAACGCTGGATTATATGCCCAGCCAATTCGTCACCTTCCGCTGGGAATTTGGATACCGCCATTCGAATGTGCCGTACTTCTCCGGTCGTCACGGCAGCACGCCTCCTGGCGGCAACAACGGTTCCCCGGCGGATTACGTCTGCAACTCCGGCGCGTCCTCGGGACAGACGGCGCTCGGCGCGGCTTATACGGCTTGCGGAGGACCCGGTACCGTTTGGTTCCCGGACCTCCGGGAAGGCCAGGCAACCCTCAGCATGATGATCATGGTGAAACTCTAATCGTGAGAAGCGGGCAGGCTGGGAACATCGGGCCTGCCCACTTTCCAACCGAAAATATCAGCCAGAGGGAACGACCCTCAGCCAGGAGGCAAGCAGATATGAAGCAGTCGATTTTAGTCGGAGCGAGCATACGGAACGCCCTTCTCATCCCGATCGCGGCGCTGGTCCTCTTCACAAGCGTGGGACAAGCCGCCGCTCCTCAGAAAGTGGATAAAGCCACGCCCAAGCAGGAACGGGCGATCGTCCTCGGCGAGGACGAAGTCAAACAGTTGCTGCTCTTGATGGACACCGATAAGAGCGGCAAGATCTCCAAAAAGGAATTCATGGATTTCATGGCCGCCGAGTTCGACCGTCTGGATAAAGACAAAAGCGGCGAATTGGATGTAAACGAACTGCGTCAATCGCAAATCCGTTCCAGCCGGCCGCCGGCAGCGGTCGGCAAGTAAGCTGCCGGCGAAACGAGCTTCCGTGCTTTTTCACCGCGCACGGCGTCCTTGCTCCCGCGCGGCTGAGATTGTTCACGCGGGTCATCGCGGAAGTTTACCCGCATCGCGATCGTGTAAGCAGCACTCTGCTGAAAGATGTGCCCCTCTTTGCCCGCGTAATGCTCGACCCCTTTCGCACTTAGACATATCTTTGGATTGAGGATGCGTTCGATCGAATATATCGCTTTCATGGGAATCGGGTAACAGCTTCGGCAGAGAGTGAGTGGTTGCAGCCACGCTTCGCGTGAGAAACTTCCGGAGTTTGGTCCGCACTTCTCTCGAGTCTAAGTTCCATGTTCCGCTGACGCGCTGCACTTGAAATGGAGAACCTCGCTCGGCGGCACAGGATCGGCGCCTTGAAGCGCCCTGCCGGGAAACGACCGGAACTGACGGCAGCCGGCCGTTTGTTTTGGTTTTCCTCTCGCGGGTCCGGTGCGGCCGGCGCTCGGCACCGGACATCGTCGGCACAGTAAGTCGGCGGATACCAGGTTCCCGACTCGCCGTCGATCCAGAAGTTTTGAGAAAATCCCCCGTGTTGATCAACGCCCGGAGCGGTGTGATGCGATCTCCGGCGGCCAGCATTGCATTGGCGCTGTTGACCATGTTGCGCGTCCGTACTAAGTGGTAACCGCACCGCCCATCGCGGCGCTGAGTCGGGAAACCGCCATAATCAATACTGGCGTTGACGTTTAGACGCAAACCAATTACTTCTCCCAAATGACGCAGCTCTCACCTCCTATGCTGCTGGGCCACGATGCCGTTATTTCCGGAGTGGCATCCTAGAGGACGACACGGCAATTCGGAATGGCTTTCGTCAACGCAGATGGAACAACCGGGTCGAACCTCGTGGAGCCGCCGGCGCGCCCGGACCAGCCCGCGACTGCCGGCAAATCGAAGAAACAAGACATTCGTGTTTCTCCGGCTGTCCTCGATGCCGCCTTGAAGGATGGCGAAGCGCTACTCCAATCTTTGCGGACGACTCCGCAGGGCCTGACCCAAGCGGAAGCGGACGAGCGCGCGCGCACGACCGGGCCGAATGAGGTGGCGCAGGAGCGCCCGCAAGGCTGGTTCGTCCGCCTCCTGAAGATCATCGGCAACCCGCTCGTCATCCTGCTGGCGATCTTGTCGGCGGTTTCGTTCGCTACGGGCGACGCGCGCGCGGGAACCGTGATGGCGGGCATGGTGGTGCTCAGCGTCACTCTCCGCTTCGTGCAGGAGGCCCGTGCGGACGCGGCGGCGGCGAAACTCAAGGCCATGATCCACGTGACCGCCACTGTCCTTCGCGATGGCGCCGCGAGGGAGATGCCGCTCCGGGATCTGGTGCCCGGAGACATGATCAAGCTGTCCGCCGGCGACATGATCCCCGGCGACGTGCGGGTGCTCGCTTCGAAAGACCTCTTCGTCAGCCAGGGGAGCCTCACCGGAGAATCGCTTCCGGTCGAGAAATTCCCGGAAGCGGAGAAGAAAGCGGTCAGCTCGCCGACGGAGATCAAGAATATCTGCTTCATGGGCACCAGCGTCGAAAGCGGAACGGCGACCGCAGTTGTAGTTGTTACGGGGGCCAATACCTATCTCGGTAGCATGGCCGGCTCGCTGGCGGCGGAGCCGCCCACCGACCAGCTTCGATCAGGGCCTCAACCGCTTCACGTGGCTGATGATCCAACTCATGGCAGTGATGGTGCCCCTGGTCTTCCTGATCAACGGGCTCACCAAGCACGATTGGAAGAGCGCCTTCTTCTTTTCGATGGCCGTAGCCGTCGGCCTCACGCCGGAGATGCTGCCCATGATCGTCTCCGTCTGCCTCGCGAAAGGAGCACTCGGGATGAGCCGCAAGAAGGTGATCGTCAAGCGGCTCAACTCCATCCAGAACTTCGGGGGCATGGATGTTCTATGCACCGACAAAACCGGCACGCTCACCGAGGACCGGGTCGTCCTCATGAAGCATTGCAACGTCGCCGGGCAGGAAAGCGAGGAAGTGCTGTTGGATGGCTATCTCATTAGCCACTTCCAGACGGGCCTGAAGAATCTGCTCGACCGGGCGATCCTGGATAGCTCCGATTTTCATGGGCAAGCGGCGGTCGAGAAGTATAAGAAGCTGGACGAACTTCCCTTCGACTTCACCCGGCGCATGATGTCCGTCCTGGTGGCGGATCCGGAAGGCAAAGCGATCCTGCTCACCAAAGGGGCTCCGGAAGAGGTGTTCCATCAGTGCTCGCACTTCGAATTGGATGGGAAGTTGTCGCCCATGGACCCCAACCTCGTCGTGGGGCTAAAAGAAGAGTATGACAGCCTCAGTAACGATGGTTTCCGAGTTTTGGCTGTCGCAAAAAAGGAGCTGCCGGGAAAGCAAATTTGCTCAAAAGACGACGAACGCGGGTTTGTGCTCAAAGGATATGTCGCTTTTCTGGACCCTCCCAAGCCTACCGCTGGACACGCCATCGAGGCGCTTCATAAGCACGGCGTAGCGGTAAAAATCCTCACCGGGGATAACCCGCTCATCAGTCGAAAGGTTTGCAAGGACGTGGGTCTCTCGGCCGATCCGATGCTGCTCGGCGGCGACATAGAGAAAATGTCCGATACGGAGTTGGCCGACGCGGCGGAGAAAGCGACGCTGTTCGCCCGCCTCTCACCAGCACATAAGCAGCGGGTCATCCGTCTTCTGCGGGGCAAGGGCCACGTGGTCGGATTCATGGGCGACGGAATCAACGATGCTCCCGCACTGAAAGCCGCGGACATCGGAATCTCGGTGGACACGGCCACGGACATCGCCAAGGAGTCCGCGGATCTAATCCTGTTGGAGAAGGACCTCATGGTCCTCGAAGAGGGCGTGATCGAGGGCCGGAAGGTCTTCGCAAATATTCTGAAGTACATCCGGATGGGGGCCAGTTCCAACTTCGGCAACATGTTCAGCGTGCTGGGTGCGAGCGCCTTCCTGCCTTTTCTTCCCATGGCTCCGATCCAGGTGCTGACGAACAACCTGCTCTACGACTTCTCGCAGGTGCCGATTCCTAACGATGCGGTCGACGAAGAGCAAGTGGCGCAGCCGCGTCCCTGGAACATCGATGAGATCAGACGATTCATTCTGTGCATCGGACCGATCAGCTCGATCTTCGACTACACGACCTTCTTCGTCATGCTGTGGGTCTTCCACTGTTGGGATCCAAGCCGCGCGCGAGTGTTTCAGACGGGTTGGTTCGTCGAGTCTCTGATGACGCAAACGCTCATCATTCACGTCATTCGCACCAATCGGATCCCCTTTCTACAGAGCCGGGCGAGCTGGCCGCTGACGATGGCGACGTTGTCCATCATGGCGTTCGGATTCTGGTTGCCGTATTCCCCGCTGGCCGCTCCGCTGGGTCTCACACGCCTGCCGGGGTTGTATTGGCCGATCCTGATGCTGACGTTGTTTGGCTATGTGAGCCTTACGCAATTCATGAAGGTCTGGCTGCTGCGGAAGAAATGGATTTAGCGATTCGACCAGGCAGGACCGGTCGATGGCGATACCCATTCGGCCGCGGCGGTATACAAGTTCTTACGTGTGGGACGCTGACGGCGTGAGCGCAACAGCCGCCTCCGTGGTGAGCAGCAGGAACGTGAAGGTCTCCTGCAGATAAAGTCGGACCGCGTCATCGGTGTGGCTCAGGTAACCTATGGAGACATCCTGGCCGATATGCAGGTCAAAGTCGCCGCCTCGCGTGGTTACGACAAAAGCCCCCTCGATCGCCGGCGCCCAAATGATCTTGTCGTCGACCAGGCGCTTGACGTGTTCCAACACCGGATAACCGTGATCTCTGGTTTCAGCGAGTGCCGTATAGGCCGCGGCTCCCAGCAGAACAGCATAAGGGCCATTGACGCCGACGAGCCTCAATTGGCTCAAGGCCTGAGCGATCGCATCCGGATAATCGCGGACGTCCGCCGGAAGACTCATCCTCGGATTGCTGGTCCCCTGCCGAATTCCCACGATGTCGGCGGCCGCATAGCCCTCAAAAATCGCGCCGTCCTCGGCGAAGGCGATCTGGCGCGCCGCGTCCTTGGCTGGCTGCCAATCCGAGTCGTTGGCGCCGCGTTCGGCGTCGTCGATCGCCTGGCGATCCAGCTCAAACGGAAAACGCAATTCCACCAGCGCCTTCACCTCGCGCTGTCTCGCGATCATGCCTTCCTTCGAAGCGGCGATCGAACGCAGATGGCCGGTGCCGACCGCCGATAGGCCCGTGCCGGCCGGTCCCTGCACGTCGACCACACGCCGACCGGCAAGATACCGCTTGAACGTGCGCGCTGTTTCCTCTTCAATTTGAGCCCATGCTGCATCCGAAATGGGAGCGAGTTCGCGGTACAGATTATTCATGTGGAATTTCTCCTTTAAGGGAACCAATGCCCAATGAACCGTCGCTTTTGCGTAGAGCGGAGGAAGGACCCTCCACCTTAGTGGGCGCTGGAGGAGTTGCGGCGACCGCGGCGGACGAGTCGTCGCCTGCCGCCTCCAAAAACTCTACAGACGGCGCAAAAAATAGATTTCCGGTGAGGGCGCGGCTGAAATCGAGCAGCCGGTCGTAGTTGCCGGGCGGCCGGCCGACGAACATGTTTTCGAGCATCTGCTCGATCGTGCGGGGCGACCGGCTGTAGCCGATGAAATAGGTGCCGAATTCGCCGTGAGCGGGCCGGCCGAACGGCATATTGTCCCGCAGGATTTTGATCTCTTTCCCATCTTCAACGACGGTCGTGAGCGCGTTATGGGCCGAGGTGGGCTTGACGGCATCGTCCAACTCGATGTCGGATAACTTCGTGCGGCCGATGATGCGTTCCTGGGCCTCCGTGGACAGCGTGTTCCAGGCGTCGAGATCGTGAAGGTATTTCTGCACGATGACGTAGCTGCCGCCCGCGAAGGCGGCGTCCTCTTCGCGGACGAGCACGGCATCGATCACCGCCTGCCCTCTCGGGTTCTCCGTGCCGTCCACGAAACCCATCAGATCGCGGTCGTCGAAAAAACGGAAACCATGCACTTCGTCCGCGGGGGAGACGGCATCGCCGATCCGCGCCATGATTTGCGTCGCAAGCTCGAAGCACAGATCCATCCGTTTCGCGCGGATATGGAACAAAACATCTCCCGGCGTCGAAACCGCATGGCGCGCTCCTGCGCGGAACTCCCGAAAAGGATGCAGTTCCGCGGGGCGCGGCGTACCGAAGAGCCGGCTCCACGCGTCGGAACCAAAGGCCACCACGCAGGAGAGACCCGCTTCGAGGTCGCGAAATTCCACCGCCCGTATTAGCGCGGATAGATCGCCGCAGAATGTCCGCAGAATCGCGCAACTTTCGAGATCCGGGTTTATGGTCGCGACAAGGAAGATCGCGGCGCGGGTGAGCGGTGCGGCCACAGCCTGCGGCGTTGCCATCAAAAAGCGTCCTGGTTCGGGCGAACGGATCGGATCAAACTTCACCTGGTTGTCCTTCGCACTCTACGGGCCACATGTCGCGCGCGGACCTTTTCGACCAGCTTAGCATCGCGTGCTGCGGAACATCTTATGGCGTTTGCGCGCGGAGACGACTGACCATGCTGCTCACCCAATTTGAGGACGTCCGGCGGGAAAGTAGCGCCTAAGACAGACAGTCCTTCGCGAAGTTGTTCGGGCTGCAATTCGGCGGATTCTAAGATCAAAGCGGAGCTGTGGAAATGCCTGAGGGTGAATCGTTCTGCTTCACGATAGGAGCGTCGGCACCGCAGATTCTGACATCCTGCGAGAAAATGGCCCCGAACTTGCCAACGACATCGTGAACTTTCGGTAGTATCCCGACGTGGAGGTCGGACGAATGAATACGGATGTCGCTGCTAAAGATTGTTGGCTTGTAGGTCAACTCGCGGGGATCCGCATGCTGGAGAATCAATGGACGCAAGCATTCGCAATGCCCAGTCCAGGAGCGAGCGAGGATCTTCGGCAGCGAGTTCATGAGTTGAACATGTGGCTGAATCTAGTAGACGACGCACTTACCGTACCGGCTCTCCCGGAAGAGCAAGCCTGCGTCGTGGCAGGATTTGATGTTGCCGATCCGCAGTTCTATGAAAGGGCTGCCCGCTGCCTAGGCCGAGCGCCGTTGCGCTTCCACCGGTGGCCAAATTGGCCGCTTCCTCATGCTGCAACGGCGCTCTACGCGAATTCTGCTTCCTTTTGTGAGCACTGAACCGCATCGTCACAAGAGTCGCTTCGTCGGACAAGGCCCTTCTCGCTGGCCGCTAAACGGCGAGCCGCATGAATGGTCTGCTTCGCACCGGAAACAAATGGACGGCGAAGTTCCCCCCGTTTGGCCCTATGTGACGACTTTCCCACTGGCGTCGATCCGCGGACTCTGCCCGCTGCCAGTGGCCAGCGACGTTTGGCAGTACGGCTTAAAGGCTCAGTATTTCAGCCTCTCTCTTGAAGTAAGCTTGCATTCTCAATTCGCTCCGGCATGTTCGGTCTAGTCACATTTGCACCCGTCTTTCTCGCCCCCGAGGGAGCCACGTCGAACCATCGACTCAGATAGCGGACATCCGGGCAGCGACCGGCGCGCGGGAATGCGGGTTCTCAGTAATTTAGCGACGGCCACTCTATTGCCTTAGCGAATAGTCAGGAAGGATGGCAAAGACATGCCGGAAGCAACCTGGGAACCTCACGAGAAACACGGGCGGCTCACGATGCAAAGTGACCTGCCAGACAGCGTCTACGCGTTTCCGAAGCAGCGCAAAGAACCCATGACCGACGCACAACACGTGCGTAATGCGGTCGCGCGGTTCGATCAAGTCATCGGCGTTTCCGATGCCGACCGTGCTTTGGCGTTCGCGAACATCGAGAAAGCTGCAAACTACTACGGCGTCAACCTCGCGGAAACGTCATGGCACGACCTGGGCATTCATCCTCAAAAGAGCAGAGGAGAGGCTGTCCCAAAGGCGCGCTGACGCCTGAACGCTGCGTGCAGAGCTAAGAATTCGTTGGTCGAGGAACTGGCCGGCAAAAAGCAGTCAGTCGGAAAAGTGAAGTGTAAATCAACCAACTAAAACCAAACTTGAAGAGGAGACAGACGATGACAGACACAAACGCAGTGATCGCAGTGTATGAAACCCACTTGGCGGCGGAAGGCGCGGTGAAGGAGCTTCAGAAGTCGGGCTTCGACATGAAGAAGTTGTCCGTCGTGGGGAAGGATTATCACACCGACGAGCAAGTCGTTGGCTACTACAACGCGGGCGATCGTATGAAATCGTGGGGGAAATGGGGCGCTTTCTGGGGCGGCCTATGGGGCTTATTGTTTGGAGCCGCATTCTTCTGGGTGCCCGCGATAGGCCCCGTGCTGGTTGGTGGTCCATTGGTTGCCTGGATTGTCGCCGGCCTCGAGAACGCGGTGGTCGTCGGAGGTTTGAGCGCCATCGGCGCCGGCCTGTTTAGCATCGGCATACCGAAAGACAGCATCGTGACCTACGAGACCGCTATAAAGGCGGGCAAGTATCTAGTAGCTGCTCATGGAAGTTCCGCTGATGTCGCGAAGGCCAAAAACATTTTGAGTACATTGCAGCCCTCCGATTTGGCGGATCACGTTCTCGAGCCTGCCATGCAAGCGCAGTAACCTGTTGAGCGCGTCGTGAGGCGGGGATCAGTTTGTGGAACCTCGCCTCAAAATCGCAGGAGGATGAAATATGAAAGCAATTGTTGTCCACCAATATGGCGGTCCGGAAGTACTGAAGTTTGAGAGCTATCCCGATCCGGCTCCGGGTCCAGGCGAGGTGCTCGTGCGGGTCGCCGCCGCGAGCGTGAATCCGATCGATTACAAACGGCGGGCCGGATTGACGAAGGATTTTTATCCCCTCCATTTCCCCGGCCTGATAGGAGTCGATGTGGCGGGAACCGTTGTCAAGATTGGGCCGGGAGTGGAAGGCTTTTCCGTCGGCGACCAGGTGTTCGCCCTGGCGGACAACACTTATGCCGAACTTTGTGTCATAAAAGCAGCAGTCCTGGCGAAGGTCCCCAAGGGGCTCGATTTGATCCAGGCGGCGGCGTTGCCTCTGGTGACAACGACCGGCAACCAGCTCCTTTCCGCCACGGGAATCAAAGCGGGCCAGACCGTCGTGGTCGTAGGTGCCGTAGGAAACGTCGGACGTTCCGCGGTGTTCACGGCGAAGGAACGCGGGGCGATTGCGATCGCGGGGGTTTTGAAGAGGCAGATCGATGAGGCGAAAACCGTCGGCGCGGATGAGGTGGTCGCAACGGACGACGATACGGCGATTGCGAATCTTCCGCTGCTCGATGCGGTTGCGGATACGGTCGGCGGAAGAATCGCCGAGAAGATGATCGCCAAGGTCAAGCCGGGAGGAGTGTTTGCTTCGGTTGTCGGGGCGCCGGGGAACGCCGCGAAGTACCCATCTGTCAAGGCGGTGTTCGTATTCTCGAAATTCGACAGGAAAACGCTCGAGTTCATGGCCGAAGCGGTGCGAGATGGCAAGCTGGTAATCCCGATCAGCCAGAGACTGCCACTCAGTGAAGCGGCCGAGGCTCAAGCCGCGGCAGAAAAGGGTGGTATCGGGAAGATCTTGCTGGTGGCTTGAACTCTTTGCTGGACATGCAGCGTCTAAAGGAGAAATCGAAATGAAGAAGGATCGCCGCGGAATCAATCCCGCTTCGAAACCAAGTGGCGACGGGTGCGTGGAATGCCTCGCGTCACCGAAAGGTTGGTGGTTTCATCTCCGCCGGTGTGCGGAGTGTGGGCACATCGGATGCTGTGACAGTTCTCCGGGCCAGCATGCGTCGAAGCATGCGGCTGCGACAGGGCATCCGATCATAGCCAGCTTCGAGCCGGGCGAGGATTGGTTTTTCGATTACGAGACGCAGGGGATGATCAAGGGTGTGGAGTTGCTTCCGCCGCATTCGCATCCGGAAAATCAGCCCGTACCTGGACCGGCAGGGAGGGTTCCAGCCAATTGGGAATCGCTGCTGCACTAGCTGGCGTCGATCGATTTTTTATGAATGGAAGCGGGACTCGGAACACCGAATTTGTAATGAGCGACCATATCGAAAGGAGCCATCAATGAACGCGGTACAAGTCGAACAGAAGAGCTATGAGATGCCCCCGCGAGAGGGGATCAGCATCGCGCATTTTCTCACCGTCGCCGACATCGAGCGATCGGCTCGCTACTACGAAAAGGTCTTCGGCGCTCGCATTCTGAGCCTGGGTGACGGCAACGCGCCTGGGTACCTTCAGCTTGCGAATATCTGGATGATTCTGAACGTTGGGGGCGGCCCGACCCCGGACAAGCCGACGGTAACGCTCAGCGTCCCCGACCCGAATCACATCAACAGCTTTATGAATTTCCGCGTTGCGGATATCCAAGCGTGCTATGAATTGTGGAAAAGTCGAGGAGCCGAGTTCATCACGGAGCCCATACCCAAGTACGGCGAGATTCGCTGCTACATCCGCGATCCTGACGGTTACATTATCGAGGTCGGACAGAGCACCGATCTCAAGTACGGTTAGCGCTCGGCTCTGATCCCATCACGTCGATTTTAATCTTCGGCGAGTACGACGCCGTGTTGGTAGACGCAATGAGGACAGTTGCGGAGGCCGAGACTTCCGCAGATGGCTTGCTCCGCACAAGCTAAGATCTCGCAAAACAGGTTCGATTTCAAAGAGGAGAACAAAATGACAACAAAAGGAAAAGTTTTGGTGCTAGTCTCGAGCGGTCACGGCTTGCCATTGAAAGATGGCAAGGTTTATGCCGGCGCTGGCTACTATCTCAACGAACTGACGGTTCCGGTTCGCGCCTTGATGAAGGAAGGCTACGAAATCACGATCGCCAACCCCAAAGGCAATACGCCGCAGATGGATGTCCATTCCGCTGTCGCCGATTTCTTCGGCGGGGACCAGGCCAGGCTGCATGACTATCTGAAATTCCGCGACACCTTGACTGGGCTCAAAAATCCAACGCGCATCTCGGATGTCATCGCGTCAGGCCTGGATCAATATGACGCTGTTTTCGTCCCCGGCGGCCATGGCCCGATGATTGATCTTCTCGATGATCTCGACGCTGGCACGGTGATGCGGCACTTTCATAAAACATCCAAGCCTACGGCGGTGCTCTGCCATGGCCCGATTTCACTTCTCTCTGCTCTTCCGAATTCGAAGGAGGTGGTGGCAGCGCTGGCAGCGGGCGATGCCGCCGGAGCGCGGGCAAAGGCTCAAGGATGGATTTATTCGGGATATAAAATGACCATCTTCTCGACGGCGGAAGAGCAGCAGCGGGAGCCGCTGGAGATCGGCGGCAAGGTTCTCTTCTACCCGGACTTCGCCTTGCGTACGGCGGGCGGTGACGTAAGTGTGCTCGCTCCGTGGAAGAGTTACGTCCTTCAGGATCGCGAGTTGATCTCCGGTCAGAACCCGTTCTCGGACGAAGCGCTTCTGAAACTTCTTCTACCGGCACTCGACAGGAAAAGAAGTGAAGGGGCTGGCGCATCCTTCGCTGGATCGAGTCTTCGCTCTTAACGCGGCCATAAGCTACATCAACCGCTGATGCCTGTGACATCGAAAGGAGTACCAAATGGACGGCACAAATGGACTGAAAGAGACCACGCGCGTGACCGCGCCTGTCGCGTCGAACACGCTTAGTGTGAACGTTTTTACGGCCCCGGGAAAGACGATGGTCGGCGAGCGGCCAAAGCCCTTCGGCGAAGCGCTCGGCTTTGACCCGATCACGTCGACTTTGATCTTCGGCGAGTACGACGCGGTGCTGGTGGACGCAATGGGGACAGTGGCTGAGGCCGAGGCTCTCGCGGATTGGGTCGCTCTGCACAACCGCAACTTGGAGACCATCTATATAACGCACGCCCATTTCGACCACTTCTACGGTCTGAGCATTCTGCTCGACCGTTTCCCGGGCGCTCGGGCGATCGCAACGCCCAAGGCGGTGAACGCCATGCAGATGTCTTTCTCTCCCACAGTGGAGCGGTTGGCCCGCCGGCTCTTTCCTGGGCAAGTGGCCACCAAGTTGGTTCCACCTGAGCCCTATGAGCACGACACGTTCACTCTCGAGGGCCACGAATTGCGCATCATCGAGCAGGGCCGCACCGATAGTCCCGATTCGACGTCTCTATACGTTCCATCGATCGGCCTGATCGTCGCTGGCGACGTTGTGTACAACCAATGCCGCATGTACGTCGGCGACACCACCCCCGAGAGCCGAAAGAATTGGATCGCGGCGCTGGACCGGTTAGCGGCGCTGAACCCGGCGATTGTTGTCGCCGGTCACAAGAAGCCTGGCGCGCCCGACTCTCCCTCGACGATCCAGGACACCAAGCGTTACCTGCAGGACTTCGATCGGGTGCAGAAAACCGCGACATCCGACCAGGAGCTGTTCGATCAGATGACGGAGCTGTACCCGCATTGGGTAGCCAATCAGTCGTGGTTGATGTTCGGATTCCCGCAGCCATAACCTACATCAACCGCTGATGCGAATATTTCCTCGCGCATGACGGAGGTTGCCCCCTGCCTGGAAAGTAGCTGGAAATCGCGAGGCTGAAGGATCTGGCGATATCATCTATGCCTCTCCTCGCCAGACTTCGTCGGTAGCAGGCATTATCCTGAGCGCCGATTACGGGTATGTGTACTGCTGCGTTGAAACGTGAATCACGACGCCACTTCGTCAGCAGTTCGCATCATTCAAACAACCCGCCCTAAGATACGGCGGATTCGATCGTTTACGCCCCGGTCCGCTCCTCCGGTGAATGTGGTCACCGGATTGGACCCCTTCGACACTGGGGCCTTGTAGGAGTCTACAGCGGGCGCGTCCGAATCTGAATTCCGGAGTGCCCCTCTGGACCGCCGATCCGAACGTAGCCGGCGGACGGGAAATCAATCCAGCGGCATTCGCGATTCCAACCGGGGCCGTGCAGGGAGATCTGGGACGCAACGCCCTGCGCGGATTCGGCGCTATCAACGTCGATTTGACGCTGCGGAGGCAGTTCAAAATCCGGGAGCGGCTTGCTCTCCAGGCGCGAGCGGATCTGTTCAACATCTTCAACCATCCCAACTTCGGAAGCCCAATCAACTATCTGAGTTCTCCCCAATTCGGGCAATCGACGCAGATGCTGGGAGCCTCGCTCGGAAGCGGCGGCCAGAATGGCGGCCTCAATCCGCTGTATCAAATCGGCGGACCGCGCTCCGTCCAATTCGCTCTAAAACTTTTGTTCTAACCCAACGGCTCGGAGGCATCGATAGCGACTTTCTTTCCTCGGTCCTTATTTCCGCGGGGAAGGTCCAGGACACCGACGCCGGAGAGGCCGGCTCACCACCCGAGGAGGCCATCGACACTGTATCGACCCGCCCCAGAGAAGATCAGCCAAACGAGGATCAACACGTACAGCACCTCGGGAAGATACAGGAAATCGTCGAGCCACTGGAGGCCGCCGCGCGCCTGGATGCTGTGAATTGAAGTTGTGGCGATCGCGACGATCATGTCCACCGTGAGCATGGCCGCGCACAGCGGCGTGAGGGCTCCTATCGCCAGGCCCGCCCCGCACCCGAATTCGACCATGGCGACGAAGACGGCGGTTGCGTGCGGGAAGGGGACTTGTATTTGGACCATGGTCTTCTCAAATACATCGAATCGCCCCTGTACGAACAGCTTGGTCCCGCCGGAAATGCAAAAAAAGATACCGATCAAGACGCGGGCCGCGGTCGCGGGGATCCATTCCGCCGCGCGGAGCATCGTCAAAGCGCTCTGAATCACGTGTGCCATATTCCACCTCGGATGATCACGCCAAAACTTCCACGATGAGACTTCTGGCCGCTACCCGCACGAGGCGATGTCCGCCGCTCGCCTCCCCGTTCACCTCTTGCCGTACGCCGTGAAAATGTAATCCCTTGCCGCCACTTTCGAATGGCACGCGAAGCCGCAAGTGACGACGCCGGCCGCCTCGGGCTTGAACGAATCCGACGCGGGAACATAGTCAAACGCAGCGTATGCCCATCCCTTCGTGCCTGGGAATTTCTTGTTGTTCTTCTCGATGAAGAAAACATCTTGTAAGACGTCCGGCACCCTCACCGAAAAAGGGGCCTCCGTGCTTTTTTTCGGTTTCCACTCGATTTTTGCAACCTTGGAGCCGTCGGGGAAAGGCTTGCCGTTGCCGGGGACGCCGGCCCGGTACGCGTCGATCATCGTGGGATTGGCAACTTCCACCTTCAACAACTCGTCAGTCTGACTGACGGCGACAACCTGCCAGTTCTCGTACCCCCTGAAGTCAGAGAACGCGAGCCCACCCGGCACGCGAAGTGTGTACTTGTCCTGCTCCGCAAATACCACGGTCCCCACGAAGCAAGAGCATATTGCAAAAGCGCCTATCCAGATTTTCATTTTGAGCTCCTTTAGCATTCACTGGCATTGAGTGTGCTCGCCGGCTTTACGTAGCCAACTTGTTCGGCGATCTCACGCGGTTGTGCACGCAAGTGGCGTACCGCGACGAAGATGCAGAAACGAAAGACGGAGGGCGGAGCGTCTCGCGCTATTGTTTGCCGACCGACTCAGCAGGTCGACGCGATCCGACGTTGCAATTCAGGTCCGAGGTGGCTCGGGCGTGTCTCTCGTCAACGCCCTGACACTGACCCCGCGACGTCCACCTTCCCGTGGAAAGTCAACCGTTGCGATGTCCGGTCTTGATTAGCAGCGCTACTGCCAGCCGCCGCCGAGCGCACGATAAAGCTGCACGACAGATTGAAGTTCTTGTAACCTTAACTCCGCGAGCGTGAGTTGTCCGCCAAAGAGGTTGCGTTCCGCGTCCAGCACCTGAAGATAGCTGTCCAGCCCGCCGCGGTAGCGCAGATTCGAAAGTCGCACGCTTTCGGTAAGCGCCGCGACCAGCTTCTCTTCCTCGCCTCGCTGTTCGTAAGTCCGGTCGCGAACCACGATCGCGTCGGATACTTCGCGCAGCGCGCTGTAGATCGTGCGCTGATAGCCGATCAACGTCTCGCGCTGCTGCGCCTCGGTAAGTTGAACCCCGGCGTGAAGACCGGCATGAAAAATTGGTGCGAGAAGAGATGGCCCGATGCTCGCCACGCGCGCGGGAGCCGCGAGGATGCCGGTCAGCGCCTGGCTTTCTCCCCCTAAAAATCCAGTCAGTGAAATCTGCGGGAAGAATAAAGCTCGCGCCGCGCCGATCTGAGCGTTCGCTGCGATTAAGTTCTGTTCGGCCTGGCGAATATCCGGACGCCGCTCCAGCAGCGAAGCCGGCAATCCCACCGGGAGACGCGCCGGAGGAGCGATCTGTTCCAGTGCCTTGCCGCGAGGCACTTCGGCCGGCGCTTGCCCGAGCAGTAGATTGAGAGCGTCCGTCAGTTTCCCCCACGGATCGCTTCACGTTCGCGATCTGCGCCGTGGCCGTGTACAGAAACTGTTCGGCCTGGTGTACATCCAGTCCGTTGGCCGCGCCGCGCTCGTGACGTAGATTGATCAGCCGCAGATTATCGTTGGCGATGTCGCTGGTTCTTTGGCTGATCTCCAGTTCCAGATCCTGTTCGCGCAGCGCGAAATAGTTAGCCATGACGTCCGAAATCAGCGAGATCGTTACGCCGTGCCGCGCTTCTTCCGTTGCCAGATACTGTGCGCGCGCCGCTTCGTCCAGACGCCGTAAACGGCCCCACAGATCGATCTCCCAGTTCAGCGAGAAGCCGGCCTCAGTCACGCTCGCAGCGGGGGCACACCCGGAGGAAACGGAACGCTCCCCTCGCCGAACTATGTTGCGACGTGAAGGACGCCGGCAGGTCCACTGTGGGAAACAGGCTGGCGCGCGTGATGCCGTATTGCGCCCGCGCCTCCAGCACATGCTCGGCGGCGATTCGGATATCGAAGTTTTTCCGCAGGGCGGTGGTGATCAGATGCTTCAGGGTGTCGTCGCCGAACAGGTCGAACCACTTGGTATCGGCGATGGACGTTGCGTCGTTTGCCGGAACATCCTTGAACTGCGGAGGCACTGCGACCTGCGGACGCTGGTAGTTCGGGCCCACTGAGACAGCCCAAGAAATAGCAAAGGAGCGACCACCAAGGAAGCGAACGGCTGGCATCCTATTTGACCAGCTCCGGCTTATCCAGTTCCGCCTTGCGCGCTCCCGGTTTGCCTGAGTCTTATTCCTGCGTGGCTCGACCAGGCTTTCGATCACGAAATACTGCACCGGAACGAAAAAGACGGCCAGGATCGTCGCCGCGTTCATGCCTCCGAACACAGCCGTTCCGAGCGAGCGCCTTGACGCGGAGCTGCGCCGTTGGCCAGCAGCAGCGGCACGACGCCGAGAATGAACGCAAACGAGGTCATCAAAATGGGACGAAGCCGTAACGCGGCGGCATGCATCGCCGCGTCCATGGAACACTCATGCCCTCTTTTTCGCGGCTATCCTTGGCAAATTCGACGATCAGAATTGCGTTCTTCGCCGCCAGACCAATCAGCGTCACGATGCCGATCTGCGTGTAGACGTCGTAGGGATAATCCCCGCAAATAGACCGCGAGCAGCGCGCCAAAAATCCCGAGCGGCAGCGCGGAGCAGAACGGCGAACGGAATCGACCAGCTTTCATACAGCGCCGCCAGACATAGAAATACCAGGACCGCGGCGAATCCGAAGATGACGCCTTCGTGCCCTTGCGCTTGCTTCTGCTGATAGGTCGTTCCCAGTCCACTCAAAACCGTACCCGGGAGGGAAGCGTGTCGCGCGCCACTTTTTCCATGACGTCGATGGCGGTCCCCGTGCTGGTTCCTGGCGAGGGGCCTGCCGAGAATCTGAATCGCGCGGAATCGATTGTAGCGATAAACGACTTCAGGGCCGGCGGTGGGCGGCGACGGTAGCCAGCGTTCCCAGCGGCACCATATTTCCGTCCGCGGTACGGACGTAAAAGCGATCGATATCCGAGGAGCGCGCGCGGAATTGGGGCTCCGCCTGCACCAGCACTTGCCAGGTGTGCCCGAATACGTTGAAGTCGTTCACGTACAGACCGCCCAGATAACTTTCGAGCGTGTTGTACGCGTCCGTGACCGGGATGCCCAGCGTTTGCAGCTTGTCCAGATTCATATCGATGTTGTACGCAGGAACGTTGCCGCGGAACGTGCTGATCACGTTCGCGAGTTCCGGCCGCTTGCGCGTCGCATCCACGAGGGAATCGGCTACGGCCGCCAGTTGGGCGGAACCTCCGTCGGCGTGGTCCTCCAGCATGAATTGGAATCCTCCGGTATTACTCAGCCCGAGAATCGGAGGCAGACCGAAAGAAAAGGTGAAGGCTTCCGGAATCTGAGCGAACGCGCGCTGCGCCTTGGCGATGATCGTGTCCAGCTGTAGATCCTTTGACCGGCGCTCATCCCAGGGAGTTAAATCCGCAATTACGGTCGCCACGTTCGAAGTCGAAGTGCCGGTCGCGATGTCCAGACCTCCGAATACAAAAGTTTGGAGACGCCCGGGATTTTCGTAACCGCTTCCTCGATTTTGCGGGTAGCGATGTCGGTGCGGTCCATCGAGGCTCCGTCCGGCAGGCGCACGGAGATGAAAAATGCGCCCTGGTCCTCTTCCGGCAGGAATCCGGCCGGCAGCTTGTGAAACAGCCACGCGCCCGCGCCCCAAAATGCGGCGAGCGCGAGCAGCGCCAACGCCGAACGCCGAATCATCATCCCGACGCCGGCCAGATATCGATTTGTGGTCCACAAAAACGCGCGATTGAAGGGACCGAATAGGAACTGAATCGTGCTCCGCTTGGGTCCATGAGGCTTCAATAGCATCGCGCTCAATGCCGGACTCAGCGACAGCGCGCTGAACGCGGAAATCAAAACCGAAGCGGCAATGGTAAGCGCAAACTGCCGGTAAATCTGGCCGCTGATTCCCCCGAGAAACGCTACCGGAATAAATACGGCCGCGAGAATAAACGCGATTGCCACCACCGGCGCGGAAACCTGTTCCATGGCGCGAACGGTCGCTTCGCGAGGGCTCAAGCCCATATCGATCTGACGCTGCACGGCCTCCACGACCACGATCGCATCGTCCACCACGATGCCGATCGCGAGCACCAGGCCGAACATACTGGTGATGTTAATGGTGAAGCCCAACAGGGGGAATAGAGCGAAAGTTCCCATCACGGCGACCGGTACCGTCAGCAGCGGAATCAGCGTCGCGCGCCAGTTCTGCAGGAAGACGAAGACCACGAAAATCACCAGTCCGAGCGCTTCGAGCAACGTCACGATGACGTCGGAAATCGCAGCGCGTACAAACAAAGTGGAATCGTAGGGAACCGCATACTGAATGCCCGGCGGAAAATTCTTCTTGGCTTCGTCCATGAATGCTTTGACCCGGTCCGCCGTCTCCACTGCATTCGCGCCGGGAGAAAGGAACAAAATGACATTCGCGGAAGGCTGGCCGTTGAAACGGCTGAAGCCGGCGTAGGTTTGGGCGCCCAGCTCGACGCGTCCAATGTCGCGGATGCGCAGCAGAGATGCGTCCGGCAGCGCGCGGATCACGATATCCGCGAACTGCCGCGGATCGGCGAGCCGGCCGGGGGCGTTCACCGCATACTGAAAATCCGTTCCGCGTGGCGCGGGATCCTGTCCGATGGAGCCTGCGGGATTCTGGCGGTTCTGGCCGTTGATGGCGTTGCTGAGGTCGGTAGCCGTCAAGCCAAGCTTGGCCATCTTGTCCGGATCCACCCACACGCGCATCGAGTAGAGCTGCGCCGAGGTGAGCCGCGAATCGCCCACGCCGGGCAGGCTTCCCAGTTGGTTCAGCAGGTTCAGCTGTGCGTAGTTCGTGAGGAACAGCGAATCGTAACGATGATCCGGCGACACCAAAGAAACGCCCAGCACGAATGCCGTGGAAACTTTCTTGACCAGCACGCCCTGGCGTTGCACTTCGGGAGGGAGCCGCGGCAGCGCCACGTTCACTTTGTTTTGCGTCTGCACCGTGGCCGTGTCCGGATTCGTGCCGAGCTTGAACGTGACGACGATCGTGATGGAGCCGTTGTTCGCGCTGGTGGAAAGAAAGTACAGCATTCCATCCAGGCCGGCGAGCTGCTCCTCGATCGGCTCGGCGACGGTCTTCTCCAGATCGAGCGCGTTACTGCCGAGGTAATTCGCCGTGATTTGCACCGAGGGCGGGACCACTTCGGGGAAAGTCGCGACCGGCAAATTGGGGATGGCAACCGCGCCGAGGATGACGATGATGATCGCGATCACGATCGCGAAAATCGGCCGGTCAATGAAGAACTTCGCCATCGCGAATTAATTTCCCGCCGTGCCCGCGGGCCGATAGGGCAGGGGATTCACGGTCATTCCCGGCCGCACCCGCAGCTGGCCTTCGACAATCACCCGATCGCCGGGCATCAAACCCTGCGTGACGATCCATGCATCGCCCACGCGTTCCGCCGTGACGATCGCGCGCGACTGCACCTGATTATTCGACCCCACCGTGAAAACGCCTTGCGTGCTCTGCAGTTGTTGAACCGCGCGTTGGGGAACCAGAATGACCCCGTTTCGCGACTCTGTCTGCAATCGGACCTTCCCGAATTGTCCAGGCAACAGAGTATGTTGGGGATTCGGAAAACGCGCCTGGAGTTCGAGCGTGCCGGTCTTCGGGTCCACTTGATTGACGGTATTTTCGACGCGGCCTACTTGTGGGAATTCGGAATTGTCTGCGAGTGCCAGAGTCAGCGGCGATTGCGTCAACGTTCCGCGCTTGCGCAAAGCCAGATATTCCGCCTCGCTCACTTTGAAGCGCACCCAGATCGGATCCACCGGGACGATGGTCGTGAGCGGCTGAGGCGAGTTGCTGGTGACCAGACCACCTACCGGCACGAGCGTATCGCCGATCAAACCACTGATGGGCGCCCGGATCGTGGCGTACTCTACGTTCAATTCCGCGGTCTTCACGGCGCCGCGCAGCGCTTCCACTTTTCCCTCCGTGGAGGCGATTTGCGTGCGCGTTGAAAGGCGGGTCTGATCGAGGTTCGCCTGGTTCGCGTTCAAAGTCGCAGTCCCCGCGTCGACTGCGGCAACGGCGGCGTCCAGTTCCTGCTTCGCGGCGGCGTCGTCTTTCACTAGCGGTGCGATCCGGTCCAGATCCTGCTGTGCTTTCAGCCGATTGGCTTTCGCTACCGCGAGGTTCGCCTCGGCCTGTGCAACCGCAACCTGTTTACGCGCGAACTCCAGGTCGGCCTCGCTCTGTGCCAGATTGCCCTTGGCTTGTTCGAGTGCGGCTTGATAGGGACGCAGGTCCAGAACATAGAGAGCATCGCCGGCGTGAACTTCCTGGCCGGGAGTGAACAACCATTTGTCGATGTACCCATCCACTCGCCCGCGGACCTCCACGGCATTTCGGGCGTACATTTGGGCGGGATACTCGGAGTAAATCGGGACATTGGCGGCACCGACCGTAGTTACCATGACCGGTTGTGTCGGTGGAGCGCTTACCGGACCTTGTGCCGCCGATTGGCAGCCCCAAGTCGCGAGACATGCGACGACGATCATTCCAACAGCAATACGCATTAATTATGATGACGAACTACAAACCCACGTTCAATTTATCCCGTTCGATGCGGCGCGGCACGCAAAGGACCCAAATTTCCGTCGGACGAGGGTGCGCACCGGAACGGATGCTCACAAACGAATACAAGGCGGCGCTTCTTCCACCCGCCGGGTTTAAGCCATTGGATTTAAGGGGGCCACCCGCCAGGATCGAACGAACCACATCGTGATAACGATTCAGACGAACCCCATTTTCTATGACTTACAGACTGATTTTACCAAAAATGAGGCGTTGCTGCTGGATCGAGACGTTTGTGCCGCCGAACCAATCTGGCTCCGCTCGCGACGAGGATCGTGAAACCTATCCGGCGGCGGGAATCAATCGAAAAGCTCTATAACGCCAACCTCGCCGGTTCGTTTTACTTTGTGCGTTTGCCGGGCGGCGGAACCACCTTGAGGTCCGCTTGAGATTCCGCTTCGCTCTTGGTGGGCACGACCTTGTCGGGATCGATCCGCACCATCATGTACGCGATGTGATCGGGAATCTCGGTAAACAGGTGACCTGTCCCCACGGGCATCGGTAAACAGGTGACCTGTCCCCGCCGGAATCAATGAAAAAGTCTGTCTGCTTTTCGCGCGGAGCGCCGTGCTTATCTCAAGGCTCACTCGCCGATCGATCCAAAACGCGAGGTCGATTGCGAGCGACCGACCTGCCGGACACCGTCTGGTCGCAATACGGAACGCTGCAAACGTTGTGGCATATCCCGGGTGACGCAGCCGGCGTCGCGACGCCGCAAACGTCAACCGGACAAACTGCTCGATGAAATGACGAAGTTGCCAGCTGCAGACCACTTCAGATGCGCCGGCACGTGTTGGGAACTGCGAGTTCGGGCGAACTCGCTTGAGGATCTGGCGAATCTCATAATTCCGCATAGCGGGAAACTCTCCCACCAAACCAAAGAACCAGAGTAAGATCGATCTGCGGACGACACGATCGCGCGTCAACGCCGCAGCACCCGTCTCCCGCTTCCCTCGTCAGCCGGCAATCGCTCAGTTCGAAATCGGCAAACCGTGGCGATCCTCAATTTCGATTGGTTCCCGGCTCACAGTTCTGGGAGGAGTCCACACGATGAAGAAAGCGTCAGACAAAATTTTCCCCGCGACGGCCCGCCGTCCGGCGCTGCGCACCAGAGTGGCCGGCGCGTTCGCCTGTGTTGCGTGCTTCGTGGCGCTGCTGGCGCACGCCCAGAATCAGAATGCAACTCCTCAATTGAAGGTGAACAAACTGCGCGACGATTTCTACGTCATCGAAGGCGATGGCGGCAATGTCACGGTGCGCGTGACGAGTGAGGGCGTCATCCTCGGCGATGTCAAACACGAACGCGATCACGACGCCCTGGTCGCCGCGATCAATTCGGTAACGTTGCAGCCAGTCAAATTTATTTTCAACACGCATTATCACGACGACCACACGGGCGGGAATGAGAAGTTCTTTCCCGGCGCCGAAATCATCACGACCACGAATACCCGTTTGAGCCTGCTGGATCACAAGCGTCCGAACACGCGCCAGCCGATCCCGAATAATCTGCCGGGCCACGTCGCATTTACGGACGAGACGTCCGTTTTTCTGGGCGGTATCGAGGTTCGCGCGCGATACTTCGGGAAAGGTCACACGAACGGCGATGCCATCCTCTACTTCCCGGATCTAAAAACCGTACAGATGGGTGATCTGATGGCGGGACCGGCCCCGGGGGTCGATTACAACGGCGGCGGAAGTCTCCTCGAACTGCCCAAGACTCTGGAGAAGGTGCTCGCCGCATGGGATTTTGACGCGGTGATTCAAGGCCACGGGCCGGTCACCAGTCGCGCGGCGCTGGTGGCCTATCGCGACAGCGTCCTGGAATTGACGGCTCGAGCACAGGCGTTTGTCCGGGAAGGAAAGAGTGAGGAGGATCTCGCGAAGTTCATGGAGACGGAATATCATTGGGCGCCCAACAGCATTCAGCAAGTGCAGAACGTTCCGGGCATGATGACGGAACTGAAGTGAGGGAACGGCTTGCGATCGGCTCGGCAAACAAATGAAATTCCGTATGGCGGGAAAATCTCTTGGCCAGTCCCCGATTAGATGAATACTGGCCCTGCGAACCATCTCGAACGTTGCATCGCGCATACCGCCTCGTGGCAACGCTGCAATTCTCGTTCTTCGCTCCCCTCGTCGGGTCAGCAACGGCCATCACTTCGTAAGGGCAACACTCACGTCAACCGGGAGGGCACGCGTGGAGAGAACAATCCGAAGGAATGACCAGCGATGAAGCTTCTCGAGTTTGCGGTCGTAGGGACGATTCTAAGTTTCGTGCCGGCTTCGGTGTGGGCGCAGAATTCGGCCTGGACGCCTCCGCACAACGCAGACGGTCAACCGGACATCGAGGGGATCTACGCGCGCGCCGGCATCTGGGGTTTGGCGGTGCAGCAACTGGAAGCCAACGGACCTCATGGTGCCGAAAATCCCCTCGACGATACGGGATACAACCGCGCCGGACCTCCCGGCCATCAAAAAATTCCGAATCAAGCGTCGCCGGACGACGTAAAGCCACAAGGCGAGAACTCCCGCATGGTCACCCTGGCGGGTCCCGCTCCGGCGCAGATCTGGCGCGTGGGTCTGGTGGATCCGCCGGATAAAATTCTGCCGTGGAAGCCGGAAGAGGATAAGAAGCGTCGCGAGTTCCTTCTACATACCAATCCGGCGGCTGGCCTGCGATACGTCGAGTACGATGCGCGCTGCGCTTTGCCCGGTCTGTTCCTCAATGGCGGGCCCTTTCAGTTCATCCAGCCTCCCCAAGAATTCGTGATTCTGTCGGAGTACCAGCACTATACGCGCACGATCCATCTCGATGGCCGAGCGCATCCTGGAAGTAACATTCGTCTCTTCATGGGCGATTCCATCGGCCGCTGGGAGGGAAATGCGCTGATCGTAGACACGACGAATTTCAGCGAGTTCACGGGATTTACCCGTGAAATTCCGTATCTCAGCGACGCCTTGCACACGATCGAACGCTTCACCATTGTCGACGAAAACGATATCGATTATGAGGTCACGGTGGATGATCCCAAACTGTTCACGAAGCCGTGGAAGACCGCGGGGCTTTATCGGAAAGGCAAAAAAGGCTTCGAAATCACGGAGTATGCGTGCGCCGAAGGCACGAAGACGCTGGAGAACATCTTCGGCGCCCCGCCTGGCGAGTAGTACGGATTTTAGAAAGCGAGGTTTCAATGTCCTTTTTCCTGTCGAAGAAATTCCACCTTGCCGTTGTCGGGCTTGCTTTGCTTGTTGCCGCCATACCAGCCCTCGCGCATCACTCGTTCGCGGCGGAATTCGATCTCAATAAACCGATCAAGGTGCATGGCACGGTGACGAAGATGGAATGGGCCAATCCGCACTCCTGGATTTACGTGGACGTGAAAGACGCTGAGGGTAAGGTCACCAACTGGCATTTTGAACTCGGTTCGCCGAACGCGCTGTTCCGCCTGGGCTGGAAGAAGGATTCCGTTCCCGCCGGCCTGGAAGTGGATATCCTCGCTTATCAGGCGAAAAGCGGCGGCCCGGTCGGCAACTGCCGGTCGGTGCTGCTGCCGAATGGCAAAGAGCTGTTTACCGGCGGATCCGCTCCCGATGCCTCGCCGGCTTCGAAGCCATGAACGGATCGCAAATCGTCAACCAACGGTGGACGACTGGAAGGTCAAGAGATATCGGGCGAGATTATTGGATGAACTTCGGCAGTCTGCTGGAGATTCGCACCGACGAATCTTCTTGCGGTGATGTCATGCGATCAAGATCGGCGGGGGCAAACGCAAGATAAGCTGAAACCAGATCGGCGCCGGATAGCGAAGGCTTCGCGATGCCGGTTCGGGTGTGCTCCGTCGTACGGGCCAAGACGTGATAGAGCTCATGCGACAGCACGCGTGCGAGCGCCCGGCCGAGGGCGGCGTCGGTGTTCAAATTTTGAGTCATTCGTTCAGCGGCATGCAACGACGCGCGGACGCGTTCGCACTCGATCTCGATAAATGGCTGGACGCGCCCATCGATGAGACGCGTGCGTCCCAGCGGGAGCTGGTCTTCCACGCGGGGAATGTCTGTTCCTGTGCGACATTGCCCGTTAAAAGAAACGACGACCAAAGTCTCGAACCTCTCTGAACTGCTGACGTCCCGGTTGCCGCGCCATTCGGGGAGAATCGAAGACGATCGCAACAATCGAAGGGCTTCTTCCTGCATCGCGCGGAAGGCGATCTGAGAAGTCACGCCATCGAACCTGTAAATAATCGTCAGCGGGTGCGGAGGGGTTCGCTTGGCCGCCCAGGCGGGCGCAAGGCACGAAATTAAAACCGCGGCGCAGGACAGGGCGCGCATCATCCGTTTCTCCTGACACGTTCAGGCGGCCGACGAGGCCGGCAAGAAACTACCGGACGCTATTATACTGCGCCGGGGGTGGAGTTGGAGGAAACGGCCAAATCGGCTGGTGGGAAGGAAGTGGGCGAAGGCCTATTCTGGTGCGCCTGCGGTAATCGTTGGCTCGGGCGAGAAGAACTTCCCGTTATACCGGGACACCGCGAGCGCCTTGTTGAGCGCCGGAATCTTATGCGGAGGAGTGACGGTCCAGAGGCTTGCGGCTTCGCATTCCGAAGAGATTCCGATCAGCAAGCCATCGGCGCCGGGACGAGAGACCAACTGTAACCCGATCGGCAGCCCCGACTTCGATTGGCCGCACGGCAAATTGATTCCCGCGGCGCCCACCAGGTTTACGAATGCGGTGAAAACTGCATGTCCGCGTGGGCCGACTTCTTGTCCCGCGATTTCGTTGGGAAACGCCCGCTCGGCCTGCCATGGCAGCGCGGCCGCCGAGGGCGTCACGATCAGGTCGTAGGTTTCAAAGGCGAGCGAGAGTTGACGTTCTACATGTCTCACCGAGCCTAGCGCATCCACGTAATCCGCCGCGGAGAGCCTGCTTCCCTGCATCGCAAGTTCCCGCATGGGGGGCGAGGCCTCCCGCGCAAATCCCGCACAAATCCTACTCAACCACGCGAGTCCAGCTTGGCTGATCACCGGCCATGCTTTGTCCAGGATCGAGATATCGAACGGAGCCAGACCGATCTCCACGCGGTGCCCAAGGTCGCGCAATCGATCCGTTGCCCACGCAACCGCCTCGCCAATTTCCGGGTCGACCGGCGATTCGCCAAATTGGGGAATGAAGAGGATGCGGCAAAATCGCGGGACTTCCGCGCAAAACGGACGGTCGCGGAACTGTAAACTCGTGGGATCTCTCGGGTCGGATGGAGCGATGATGTCCATCACGAGTTTCACATCGGCCACCGAGCGGGCAATCGGACCGATCGTTTCAAAATCGAGGAGAACGGCGGGAAAACCGTTGGCGCGAGGCACACGTCCGCGCGAAGGCTTCAAACCGATCAACCCCGTGTGCGACGCGGGCCTGCGGATGGATCCTCCTCCATCGGTGCCGATCGCGATGGGGCCCAAGCCGGCCGCGACAGCACTCACCGCGCCGCCGCTCGAGCCGCCGGGCGTAAGCGTGAGATCCCAGGGATTGCGGGTGGGACCGAAGAGCATGTTATCGGTATAACCCTGCAGCGTGAATTCGGGGCAGTTGGTCTTTCCAAAAATGATGCCGCCCGCTTGGCGCAACCTTGCGATCGGAAGTTCGTCCACTTCGGGAATATAATTCGTAAACACCCGGCTGCCCCAGGTCGAACGCATCCCTCTCACGGGGATGTTGTCTTTTACCGTAATCGGGATGCCGTCGATGCCACTCAGAGGTTTGCCTTCCCGATGGCGGCGGGTCGATTCGGCTGCCGCGCGCCGGGCGCCGTCCACGTCGCGGGTAACCACTGCGTTCACCAGAGGATTCACGGCGTCGATCCGCTCCAGCACGCTCTCCATCACATCCAGCGGCGTAAAGCGCGCGGCCAGGTAGCCGGCGATCAATTCCGTTGCATTCAACGCCCAAAGAGGTCGCGTTTCCGGTCCGTCGGCACGAATGGGAATCGTCATCGCTGAGCCTTCAAACCTTGACAATCGCGGCAATCGGAGCGGCGCCTGGGGCGCACTGATGTTCGGTTCCGCCGGAGACAAAAATCGCCGGATCGAGCGTAACGCTGGCAATCACTGCTCCGAGTGCCGCGCGTGCATGACGCTCATAGTGGATATCCGCATCGGACAGCATGGTATTCCGGCGGCCGCGAATGGCGCCGGTGGGACTGGCCTCCGCCTTGGCAAACACAGCCGCGATACGACCCGCGTCCGCCGGCGACACACTGGATTTCACGATCAGCCCCGCACTCGCGAGAGCCGCGCGAACGGCGTCGGCATCGATCACGTCGCAGAGCGTAGCGTGACCGATGCAATAATCGCCGCCGTAAGCGGGAGAATTGCCGAACAGGAGCACCTCGCAGTTTTTCAATTCGCCGCCGGCCGAAGTGGAGGCGACCGAGGAGAAAAGATCCAGCCGGCGCGCGATGGCCTGATCGTTCACATCGGCAGCGGAAACTTCATTCAGCCCGAGCGCCACGCCGAGCGCCATCGCACCGCGCGCGAACGCCTTCGAAGCATGGGGATCCTCCGTAGCAAGCGCAGCACCACGAGCCCGTGCCTCCGAGATCCGCGCGGGTGTCAGCAGGGGTCCCTTCACCTGTACGTAATGAACGCTGCGCGGATCGGTAATTCCCGTCTGATCCATACAATCGCGCACCGCGGCGGCCACGGCTTCCACCATGGGCATGCGGCCGATCTCTTCGGGAGCAAGATCGCGAGTGATGCCGATACCCAACGCGAGACGGGGTGTGTCCGCGGTCTCCGATGGAGTGCTGGTAAAGATCGTAGCGTGTGGCGATAAGACGCCTTCGGTCCCCCCGGACCACACGAACGCGATCCGCGATCCAACTTCGTCGGGGATCAGCCCGAGCAGCGGCGCGAGCAGCAATTGAAACGAGAGAGTGGCAAAACCGCGTGTAAAGTCGTTGGCGCCGCCATTGCCCTCGGTCTTCCCGATGAGTGCCACGATGGTCGCCGGATCGATCACGCCGCGGCCGATCAGCGACTTCAGTCCCGAAACGTCGTTAGGGGCCGCCATGGCGATTTTGTGAACCCCGATCTTCATGCAAAGACTCCTTCTCAGAAAAGCGAATTCAGACGAGAGCGCAGTCGCGTCCGAGCTAGCCCGCCTCATAAGCCCTTCCGATGGCCTGCGGCATGCGAGTCCCGCGTCCCAGCCCGGTCAGCACGAGGAGCGCGATGACGTAAGGCGCCATCTGAATAACGTATGAACTCACGGGAAGTTCGATCCCTTGCAGCCTCACTTCGAGCGCGCTCGCGGCCCCGAAAATGAGACACGACAAGAGCGCTCCGAACGGAGTCCATCTGCCGACGATCAAGGCCGCGAGCGCGAGAAATCCACGCCCACCGGTCATCCCGTCGGTGAAAGTTCCCACGTCCTGGAAGACGAGCACTGCTCCGCCGAGACCGGCGACCGCCCCGCCAGCGATCACCGCCATCTGGCGAATCCGTACAGGATCGTTCCCAGCCGCGTAGACCGCCTCCGGATTTTCGCCGGTCGCGCGTAGCGCCAAACCCGCGTTCGTCCGGTACAGAAAGAAATGCAACAGGAAAGCGAATACGACGGCCCCGTAAGTGAGGATTGGCTGCTGGAAAAGAATGGGGCCGACCACCGGCAAACTCGAAAGAAAAGGGATCGGCAGCACGCCAAATAAGTGAATCCGGATCGCGGGCGGACGGCCGCCGAATAGACCGCGAATCAAGAAACCCGTGATGCCGAAAGCAAGAGTGTCGATTGCGAGTCCCGTGACCATCTGATCGGCTCGAAACCTCGTAACGGCGACGGCGACAAGCGCCGCCATGGATGCCCCCCCTAACATCGCAGCGCCCAGGCCGAGTAACGCGCTACCCGTTGCGAAAGTAGCGACGGCGGCTCCGAAAGCGCCCGCGAGCATCATGCCCTCGATTCCCACGGCAAAGACGCCCGCCCGCTCCGAAAGGAGCCCGCCGAGTGCGCCCAAGATGAGCGGGGTGGCAATACGAATCGCCGCGGCCAGCAATCCCACGATGAAAACGGAATCCATTAGACGCGCCTCCCGCGACGATCCAGCCCCATGGCACACAGCACGAAGACGATGCTGAGTCCTTGAATGACAAAAATCAGCGAGGATGGAACGCCCACTTCCCTCTGCATGGCTAGAGCTCCTGCTTGCAGAAATCCGAAGAACAGCGCCGCTGGGACCACGGCCAGAGGATCGGCCGCTCCAAGAGCGCGACGGCGACGGCAGTAAAACCGAAGCCCTGCGAAAATCCTTCGATCAACCTGTAGTGGACGCCGAGGACTTCGATGCCTCCCGCGAGGCCGGCCAGTCCTCCGCTTAAAAGCATGACGCCCATCACGCCGGCGGCGAAAGAGACGCCCGCGTAGTCGGCGGCGGAGCGGCTTCCGCCCAACAGCCGCAATTGGAAACCGAAGCGGGTTCGCCACAGCAGGATTTGCGCGGCGACGGCGACGATGAGTGCCAGGACGAGACCCACATGCAGGTCCGAGCCGGGAAATAGTTTCGGCAGAGAGAGGCGATCGTCGAACAAAGGCGATTGCGGGAATCCTGAGCCTGTTTCGCCCATCGCGCCGCCGAGCGCCGCGCTCACGAGAAGCACGCCGATGAAGTTTAAAAGGAGGGTCGAAAGCACTTCGTGAACGCCGCGCGTCAGTCGGATGGCCGCTGCAAGTCCGGCCCAAACCGCCCCGGCAGCCACACCGCCCGCCAGCGCCAGAATGATAATCAGGAACGGCGGTCCGCCCATATTCAATGCTACCCAGGATGTGGCGACCCCGCCCACCGCCACCTGGCCTTCGCCGCCGATGTTGATGATCCCGGCCCTGAAACATAGCGCAATTCCGACGGCGATCAGGATGTACGGCGTGCTCTTATTCAGAGCGAAGGCGACGCGATCCGCGAGCCGAAGGCGCCGTTCAATCAACGACCAATAAGCCACCAGCGGAGATTTGCCGGACAACAGGATCGGGATGGACGTCACGACAAATGCCAACAGCACGGCGACGAATGCACGCAGCGCCGATCGCGCGCCCGCAGAGTTCCCGATTTGCTCGCGCAGGCGGAAACCCCGGGCGGCAAAAGGCCCGGCGACCTGCCGGGACTGGCCAACGGCGTCCGGGATGAAGCATTCTCAGGCCGCTCCCGCCATCAGCATTCCGATTTGCGTCACATCTATATTCGCGCGAGGCACAGGCTCCGACAATCTTCCGCGCGACATCACGGCGACCCGATCCCCCAAGGCGAGGACTTCCTCGAGTTCGGTTGAAACATACAGCACCGCGGCGCCCGCGTCGCGCAAATGGAGAATCTGATCCAGGACGAAGCGGGTAGCGCCTGGATCGAGCCCCCAGGTGGGCTGGAATGCGAGCAATACTTTCGGCCGGCGTCCGATTTCACGCGCGAGAACAATCTTCTGCTGATTGCCGCCGGAGAGTGAACGTGTAGGCGCATCCGGACCGGAAGCGCGAATATCAAATTCCGTCATGCGATGACGAGCCATTTCACTCACCGCGGCAGTTTTGAGAAACGGACCGAACGACAGGGGAGGACGATCGAAATCACGCATCGCCATGTTGTCTGCGATCGTAAATTCCGGGACCAGGCTGGTTCTAGATCGATCGACGGGAATATAAGCAAGGCCGGCACGCAGCCGCTGCCGCACATTCATGCGGGTTACGCTCACACCGTCGATGTAGATGCGGCCCGCGCCGGTGGGCGTGGTGCCTGCCAAAACATCAAGCAGTTCCCGTTGGCCGTTGCCATCCACTCCGGCCACGCCTAAAATTTCGCCCGCTCCCACTGCGAACTGGATATCGCTGAGCGGTTGCCCGCCGGACGCGTCGCGGCGCGAGAGATTTTCGACGGTCAGAAGTGCCGTGCCCGGCGATTGACGCTTGCGTTGAACCGGCGCCGTTAAGTCCCGGCCGACCATCATGTGTGCGAGGCTTTCCCGCGTCGCCTCGGCGATCTGCACATGGCCGGAAACCGCGCCATCGCGAAGCACGACGACCTCGTCGCAGATCTCCATCACCTCCGACAGCTTGTGGGTGATGAAGACAATCGAATGACGTTGCTCTCTCAATCGGCGAATGACGACCAGCAAACCGGCGACTTCCGGAGGGCTCAGGTTAGACGTCGGCTCGTCGAGAATAAGCAGCTTGCTGCCGCGCAGGATGGCCTTGACGATCTCCACGCGCTGGCGTTCACCGAAGGACAACTTCGCAACGACGTCGCTCGGATTGACGGCGAGACCGTAGGTGCGGCTCGCGTCTTCTGTCCTGCGAGCGATCACGCCCGGTTTCAGAAACGCACCGGTTTCATCCCATCCGAGCATCACATTCTCGGCGACGGTCATTGCGTCGACGAGAGTGAAATGCTGGTGGATCATGCCGATTCCCGCGGCAATGGCTTTTCGCGGCGAATGATCTGCCGGTGTTGGCCGCCTTTGCGGAATCGAATAATGTCTTGCTCTGGAAAACCGCACTCCCGCTATTCGGCCGTATCATGCCGAAAAGAATTTTCATGAGAGTGCTCTTCCCCGAGCCGTTCTCACCCAGGAGGCCGACGACGCGCCCCTCTTCCACCGTGAGATCGATGCCGCGGTTCGCGCGCACGGCACCGTAATGCTTCACGATGCCGCGCATTTCAAGAAGAGTGGGCAAGGAAAGGCCTCCGCATCCATCGCGTCCGGGCCGGCGGATCAGACCCCGCCGTGCGCATCCTCTTTGGTCACCTTTATTTTCAATTTGCCCGCCGCGAACTGTTTCTCCAAAGCATCGAGATCGGCGGCAATCGCTCGTGGCACGGCGGGATTGAATTCGCTTCCCGCCGAATAGCCGAGCGAGGCGCCCGTGCTCCCGGAGTATCCAGGCCGTAAAGTACGTATTTGCCTCCCACGCTTCCTGCCAGCGCGTTCACGGCGATCGCCGCATACATCTCATCCCATTTCTCGACGATATTCGTGGCGACGTTGTTGGGAGCGATGCCGCTGTGATCGGTGGAGCGCCCGTTGCAGAAGATCTTGCGCTCCTTGGCCGCTTGAAGAATGCCTACCTGGGCCGCGTTCAGCTTACCGCTGATGAAATCCGCACCCCAATCGGCCAAGGCCAACGCGGCTTCTCTGGCGGCCGCGGCATCCTCCATATCTTTGATGTAAATTACTTTGACCTGAATTTTCGGATTCACGCTCCTTGCGCCGAGCCGGTAGGCGCCCACCTGTGCAACTACATTGGGCAGCCCCTCCAACGCATTGACGGATCCAATCCTTCCGGTTTTGCTCATCTTCGCGGCGAGCACGCCGATCAAATATCCGAATTGTGTATTGTCATAGTCGACGGAAGCAACGTTCTGCCCCGCGCCTCCGGAACCTGACCCCACCACAAAATTCGTGTTCGGGAAGTCTTTCCCGACGCGCGTCGCGGCCGAAAGAAATCGGCCCGTATGCCCAATCACAAGGCTATAGCCGCGCTTCGCGTAATCTCTCAGAGCTTCGACTTCATCGGCAGCCTGAACATTTTCTGAATAGGCCGTGTCCCATCCGTTGGCCTTCAACTTCATCAGCCCCTTGTATCCGACGGCGTTCCAACTCTGGTCATTGATCGAGCCGGGCAGCAGCATGGCAGCTTTGTGCGTATTCCCTACAAAGCCGTACATGGCGCCGGCCATGAGCAGCACTGCCGTTCCCGCGGCGGACAGGGGAAGAAGAAACGTATTATGCCGGTATTTACTAGACATTGACGTGAATTGAGCCTTGCGCATGAAAAAACATTCAGGACAATTCAGAGCGCTCGTGTAATGCTTCTACGGGGGGCGGGACTGACGAATGATCGTGGTCGGACCGCGTGTGCCTGATTCGGGGGCACTCTTACTGTTAGCATTCTTCGGACGCCCTGCTCGCAATTTCCCGCATGGCGGAAAGAGGATGCTTCGATGGAAAAATTCAACGAGGAAATAGCTCGAAAGCTTCGAGGCAGTCGAGCCTATTCGAAGGAAAAACCAGGACACTTCAAACGCTGGACGCCCCAATACTGCCCGTGCACCAGCCTCCGATGTTCTGAGTTACTTCAGCCGCGGCCCTCTGTACGGCCGAACCGATGGACGACAGCGAATCGATCTCGATCTGCGGCACTCCGCCGGCTAGCGAGAGCGCGGCGATCGGATTGCCATACTCGTCGAAGATCGGCGCCGCCACGCAACGCAGCCCGACCGCGTTCACTTCGTTGTCCACCGCGAAGCGCCGCAGACGTGCCTCCGAGATGCTCGCAGAGAGATTCCTTCGCGCCGAGAGTTGGTCGCGCGCCGTAGCGAGAATCTGATGAATCTCCGCTTCAGGAAGCGAAGCGATGACGGACTGCCCCAGCGCAGTTGCCGTGATGGGCGATCGCGCTCCTGGACGAGCAAGCCCAGGCGGGATGTCTCTGCTTGGAAACTGGCAGACAATCATCATCTTACCCGCGTCCGCAATCGCGAGATTCACTGTGAGATTGCAGCGATCGCGGAGTCTCTGCATGATCGGCTGAGCAACGGCGCCCAAATTTCGGCGTCGCCCGAAGCTTGCGCCGACGGCGAGACATTGGCTGCCTATATTCCAGTCTTTCGTGGTCTTGTCGAACGAGACAAACTGACGCCCTTCGAGTGTTGTCAAAAGACGATGGACGGTTGAGGTCGGGAAGCCCGATTTCTCGGCGATTTCAACCAAGCGAAGGCCGTCGGACTCACCGGCGATAACTTCAAGCAAGTCCAGAGCACGCAACAGGGATTGCACGGACCCGTGATCTTTCGATCTGTTCATTTCGGGTACCTTAGACTTGCAGTCTAACGCACATCTCGCAAACACACAATACAAAACCGGCGTAGCTGTCATCCGCTGGCGCAAACAGCGAAACTTCTCATATTTGCAGTCCGGGTGTTGTAACCTTTGCGCGGCTGTCATATGCTGGATGCTAAGCCACGTGGTCGCGCGGCGTGAGTAATCGCACGCCTCCAGCGGGCTCCTGTAAGCTCGCGCAGATTTTCCCCAGCGGCCGGTATTCCGCATAGCGGGAAACTATTTCTGACGATCGGTATCCGGTCTATACTGTCTTCACGGGCGATACGAACGTGTGCAATTGAGCACACGACCAAGTGGCAAACGTTTTCGCACCACCCGTCCCCAGCTTCCCCCTGTCGGGCCAGCGTAGCAATCACTAAAGACCAAATGTTCCTGCCTCGAGCAGGCTTGGAAGGAGTGTTTCATGCTGAGCAAATTCAAATCGGCAGTGACGCCGGCAGTGTTTCTTTCGCTGTTCGCGCTGGCCTACACGCCTCGCATCGAGGCCCAGAACTCGGTTTCGACCGGGATCATCAACGGTCGAGTCGAGGACCCCTCGGGATCGATTGTCGCGGGGGCCTCCATTGTTTTGACGAACACGGCCAATGGATTTAAGCAGGTCGGCACATCGAACAATGATGGCTTATTCTCTTTCGCTGCCGTGCCGTCGGGACTTTATACGGTGGCGGCGTCGGCGACAGGCTTTAAAGGGGTCCAGATCAGTAATATAAACGCTTCCGTAGGTCAGACAACTGCGCTGGCGGTGAAGTTGGAAGTCGGCGACGTAAGCCAACAGGTGCAGGTGTCGGCCGCCGCGGATGTCCTGGATACCAGCGACTCTTCGATCAGTTCGGTCATCGGCGACACGATGATCGAAAACCTTCCCACGCTTCGGCGACAATATACAGACTTTGCGCTTCTGAATCCGAGTGTTACTGTCGACGGGCAGTTCGGAAGTGTATCTTTCGCGGGAACGCAGGGCGATTACACGTCGAATTACGCCAACGGCAACGGCGGCAATTCGTTTTCTGTCGATGGAGCGAATTCAACAAGCCGCTATCTGAGTGAACAGCGCATGGAGACGCGCGTTCCCTACGTATTCGGATCAGAGTCCGTCCAGGAGTTTCAGGTCTCCGAGAATCCCTATTCGCCGGCGTACGGCGGAGGCTCGGCCGGATATATCAACACCATCACGAAGTCCGGTACGAACATGTTCCATGGCGATATGTTTTACTACAACCGCAATACCGCAACCGGCGCGATCGATGCGGTTTCGAAGGCGAACGGCTATCCCAAAGCGTTCGACGTGCGGCAACAATTCGGCGCCGGCCTTGGCGGTCCGATCGTCAAAAACAAACTCTTCTTTTTCTTCGATTACGAACAACAGCGGCGCAACGATCCTATCTCGATCATTAACACCAGCCAGGCGGCCGTGAACGAAACCAGCTTCGGCGTGCCCGCGGGCACGGCACTGCCCGCCCCCACTGGATATCCCGTGCCTTCAAGCGTCTCGGCAGCGGATCCCACAAATCCTGTCTATCTGCAGCAGGTTTCCAACGCTCTATACGAAATCAAAACCAACCTCGGCTTTTATCCCCGCCGCCAAGACGATCTGGTTCTCTTTGAGCGCGCCGACCTGCTCGCGACCGACAAGGATCAGGTCGCGCTGCGCTACAACTACAATACCTTCACCTCGCCCGGATCGGCGACGTCCAATCCGATTTCGACAACCGGGCTACAGGATTACTCGAACGATAGCGCGCAAGACCACGACGCCCTGGTCCACTGGACACACGAAGTCAGCCCCACACTGCTCTTGGACTCGCATGTGTTTTACTCGCGGAATAATGATCAAACGGTGCCTTCCGCTTTCGTTCCTCCAGGCTTCTCACCTACAGTGAAGCTCACTTTTCCGTCGGCGTTTTCGATGGGGAGCAGCGCTCTTAGCGACGTACGCGAATACGAATGGGGAGGAAGCGAGCACGTCAGCTGGACCCACGGTTTGCACACCCTGGACTTCGGCTTCGACGTAGCTCATGACGGCAACGTTTCGCTTTCGTATAGCGGCTATAACGGTTCTTACACGTTCAACAGTCTGACTGGTTTCGCGCTGGGCCAATATAGTCTCTATACGCAAAACTCCGGGCAGCCCGCCTATCGCATCGGGTTTCCCACTTACGGTCTGTATATTGGCGACACCTACAAGGTTCATCCCAAGCTGACACTCACTTTAGGGCTGCGCGAGGATTGGCAGGTATATGCGCAGCCTCCGTTGAACCCGGCCATTCCCCTAACGGGCCAATATCAAAATGATTTCGTCCGCTGGTCCCCGCGCATCGGTTTTGCCTACAACGTACTGCCGCGCACGGTCATTCGCGGCGGAGTCGGAATCTTCCGCCCGTTCCTCTCGTCGAAAAATTACATCACCGCGACGACGACCAACGGACTTTCCAGCCTGCGGTCGAGCGTGACGGTGCCCTACAACAGCGCCGTGGCTCCGAATGCTCAATCGCTGGTATTTCCTTATATTCTGTCCGCGGCCCAATTCACGGCGTCGCCCAATGTCAACGTGATCGCTCCCGGCCTCCGGGACCCCTCGACGGATCAGGCGAGCTTGCAGATTGAACATCAATTGACTGACAGCATGACGGTACTCGTCGGCACCATATGGGCGCACTCCGAGCACCTGATTTCTTCGAGTTTTTACGATCTCAATATGATTCAGCCCACGGGCACAACAACGTACATCGCGTGCCCGCCTGGCACGGTCACCGTTCCCTGCGTCGGCACTGCCTCGGCGACGCTGATGAATCTGGACGCGGGAACCCTCAAGGACGGAGCTCTCTATCCGGGCGTCGGTCAAGTGAAGGCGCTGGTGAGTCCTGGAAATAGCACATATATCTCCGGCTTTACGCAACTCCGTAAGAAGTACGGTCATGGCTTCACGGGGTATTTGACCTACACGCTATCGCACAATACCGCCGACAACGGTTATAACTTTAACGACCAGTTCAGCTACGCAAACACCCGCGGCGCGGACCTCCTCGATCAGCGTCACAAGGTGATCGCGGCGCTTGTCTATCAAACGAGCTATTCCGGCACCGGCGTCCCCAAGGCCATACTCTCAAACTGGACGATCAGCACGATCACGCAGTACGGCTCGGGACACCCGTATGCGGGAATCATGACTCCTGCTTGCGTGGGAACAGCTGTCGGCGCGTGCACAGGCGGGAGCACTCTTAACGACAGCGCGTTCAATTACTCGCAAGGCATCGCCGGAGGCGGCCCCGTTCCCACCATCGGCCTGAATAGCTTCTATGGACCGTGGTCTGGCACGATCGATCTGAACCTGGAGCGATCTTGGCCAATCAAAGAATACGGCAAGATCATGTTCCGTGCCACGGCGTTTAATCTCTTAAACAGCCCGAATTACTACGTATATTCTGGTTCGGGTATCAACCAGAACGAATACATACCGGTCGGCCCTTCGTGCGGCAATAAATCCCAGACCCAGACCTGCTATTTGGTGCCGAATAACGGCGTCGGCGGATTCGGCACTTTCTCGGTGGTCCAGCAAAATACCGGACCTCGCATTTTTCAGTTCGCTCTGATCTATCGCTTCTAGGAGTCGAACGCAAATGAAGATAATCGTCGCTCAACGGTTTTCGGGGGCTGGCAACATCACCATCGCCGCGGCGTTGTTGCTGGTGGTTCACGTTCCTCTCTCGGCGCAGACTTCGGCGACCGCCAAAATGGCCGCCGAAGCTTCCCACCGATTATCCGACGGGAAGCCCGACTTGAACGGCATTTGGGAGGCGGTCAATACGGCTTCCTGGGATATTCAGGATCATAGCGGGCAATTGGGCATCCCGCCCGGATTCGGTGTCGTCGAAGGCAACGAAATTCCGTATCAGCCTTGGGCATTCGCGAAAAAGAAAGAGAACTTTGCCAATCGCAAGACCGCCGATCTCACCGAAGCAAACTGTTATTTGCCGGGCGTTCCGCGGATCACGTACATGCCGTACCCGTTTCAAATCGAGCAGTCTCCGAAGGCAATCGCTTTCTCCTATGAATTCGATCACGCTCTTCGAGTAATTCATCTGGAGGGCCAGCACCCCGATCCCAATGGCTTCCTCGATACCTGGATGGGCGACTCACGCGGCCATTGGGAGGGAGATGCGCTGGTTGTCGATATCCGGAATTTCAACGATCAGACATGGTTCGACAAAGCGGGCAATTTCCATAGTGAAGCGCTCCATGTTGTGGAACGTTATTCCCTCAGCGATGCGGATCACATGAACTACGAAGTCACGATTGACGACCCGAAGGTTTTCACCAAAGAGTGGAAGATGAGCATGCCGCTTTATCGCCGCGCGGAGAAGAACGCGAAAGTGTTGGAATACGAGTGTGTCTTTTATCTGCAGGAGGAGAGATACAAAAATGCTCCGTTCAAAAAATAAACGGCCTCCCGCAGTCGTGATGGCAATGATCGCGAGTATATGTCTCGGTTGTTGTGTCCCCGCGAACGGACAAACCTCGGCCGCGGCGTCGCTGTCACCATCGTGGAAGCCGGCATTGACTCCCGACGGCCAGCCGGATATTCAGGGAATCTATGTACGCGCCGGCATCTACGGACTGGCTGCGCAGGAGTTGGAATCGAATGGACCTCATGGAGCCGAAAATCCGCTGGAGGACAGCGCGTTTGATCGGTTGCCCGATGGTCAGCGAAAAGCAAAAGCTTCGCGGACTCCGAACCCGTACCAACCTCAAGGCGAGGGTTCGCGAAGCGTAGTCCTCGCGGGACCACCTCCCGAGGGAGATCGCCACCTGGGACTTGTGGATCCGCCGGATAAGGTCCTGCCCTGGAAACCCGAGGAGGACAAGAAACGGCGGGAATTTCTCACCCACACGGCTCCGGCGGCTTCCCTGCGCTACATCGAGTACGACGCACGTTGTGCACTGCCGGGGCTGTTCTTAAACGGCGGCCCGTTCGAATTGATTCAGCCCGAGAAGGAAGTCGTCATCCTTTCCGAATACGCGCACTACACGCGCACCATTCATCTGGACGGCCGAACTCATGTCGGCAAGGATATTCGGCTCTTTATGGGAGACTCTGTCGGGCACTGGGAGGGCAATACCCTGATCGTCGATACCACGAATTTCAATCAATTCACGAGTTTCACGCGAGAAATTCCCTATCTGAGCGACGCACTGCATACCACCGAACGCTATACGATCGTCGATCAGAACAACATCGATTATGAAGTCACCATCGACGATCCGAAATTGTTTACAAAGCCCTGGAAAACCGCGGCGCTCTACAGAAAAGGCAAAGAAGGCTATGAAATTATGGAGTACGCATGCGCCGAAGGCAGCATGACACTAGAAAATATCTTCGGCAAACCACCCGCTGAGTAAGTGAATTCGATCAGACGAGGATCATTTCGCATGTTCAACAAGTTTTCGTTTGCATTTGCCGGCATTGCTCTCGCTTGGGCCGCCATGCCTCTCGCCGCGCACCATTCGTTCGCGGCTGAATTCGACATTGGGAAACCCGTCAAAGTGCATGGCACTGTCACCAAGATGGATTGGATCAATCCCCATTCATGGATCTACCTGGATGTGAAGGGCCCGGACGGAAAGGTTACGAACTGGCATTTCGAGCTTGGTTCACCGAACGCGCTGTTTCGTCTTGGCTGGAAAAAGGACGCCGTTCAAGTGGGGCTTGAAGTGGACGTGAGTGGCTATCGCGCGAAAACCGGCGAGCCCATCGCCAATGCTGTCTCGCTCACTTTACCTGACGGCAAGGAACTCTTTACGGGCGGATCGGCGCCGGATGGCGCCAAGCCCTAAGCCAACACGTGTAATCGCAACAGCTGCTCACGGCGGCCGCAGTTTGGAGAGGAGATTGGAATGTCGCGCAATATTCGAATTAGGCTTATGGCGCTCTTCGCCGCGCATGCCATCGCGCACGGAATCCTTGCGCAACAATCACCGGAGCCGCGCGCGGCCAAAGACCCTCCCGGCGGTCCTCCGCTCCTCTTCCGCGAGGAATGGAAGCAGCCCCCTTATGAAGGCGAATTGGACGATGTGAAGCGCCGCATCCGGGACACGCGCGAAGCCGTCGGCAATCCGAACCTGGAACTGAGACTTTACGGACCGGATACCGCGGATCTTCTCGTTGCGCTGCACGAAGGCCGTCACGATCTGTGGACGGGTCTCGAAACATCGCCCATTTGCGCGACGCTACGGGACAAAAACAACTACATCGATCTTACTGGCCGGTCGAGGCTGCGCTGGATCACACGAACGCAGAGCCTGCATGTCATTCATCCGGTCATCAAACTGGCGGATGGAACGTTGTTGGCGGGGAGCACTTCGATCGAAACGGATGGGGACTTCCTGGAGAACGAGGTTTCGTTCGGCCATCAGCGATGGTACAAGCTCGATCCCGATAAATTGATTACGACTATCGAAGTGAAGAATCCGGACCTGAGCAGAGTGGACGAGATCGGGTTCGTCGATTTGATGCCGAGCGGTGGAAAGGGCTTCGCGGGGTGGTCCAACGTGTCGGTGATGGAGTTGTATGCAAGATCCGCTCCACGGATGAGCGCGTCGCGTTAATGCGTTAACCGAATAGGAAATGACCCAACGCGGCGTAGGCCGCACGCTTCTCAATGACTGCTTTTGAAATATGTCAGTGGCTTCAGGACACCGGGCCTGCGATCGCGTTGCTGCAGTCACGCTATATGTTTCCTCTGGTCGAAACGGCGCATGTTCTCGGCCTTTCGGCGTCGGTCGGCCTGATCTTAATGACGGATTTGCGTCTCATCGGAGTAACCCTCCTAGAGGAACCGGTCTCGGATGTGACGCACCAGCTTCGCGCGTGGATGCTGAGCGGATTCGCCGTCATGTTTATTTCGGGTGCGCTTCTGTTTTATGCCGAGGCGGGGAAACTCTACCATAGCCCCACTTTTCGTCTGAAACTAGTCTTTTTGCTTTTGGCGGGCATCAACGCACTGGTGTTTGAGACCACCATTGGGCGGAGCGTCATGAACTGGAAAGGTCTGCCGGGCAGAGCGAAGTTCGCCGGTTGGGCGTCGCTGATCTGCTGGGCCGCCGTCGTCTTATTTGGGCGATGGACCGCCTACGGATTGAGTGGCTGATGCCGATGCACCTGCTGCCGTTGTTCCGCTGGTTCGATCAGACCTGGGTCGGAGACCACATACGCTCGTCCACCTATTGGTTTCCCGCGATTGAGGTGGGACATCTGTTGGGACTGATCCTGCTGCTTGGTCCGATCATCGTTGTCGATCTCCGGTTGCTCGGATTTGGTATGCGGCGTCAGCCCGTGACGCGCCTGGCCCGTGCCCTGGCTCCCTGGATTTACGCCGGCGTCGGGTTGATGTTGATCACGGGAATCCCGTTGCTGTTGGCCGAGGCGGTTAAGTGCTACCGCAACGACGCGTTTTGGTTCAAGATGGAGTTCCTACTCGCGGCACTGATTTTTCACCTCACGATTTACCGCGCCGTGACTTCAACCGACGAAGTAAAGCCGTTGTGGGCTAAAGCAACCGGATGCCTTTCTTTGATGCTATGGTTCGGGGTCGGCCTGGGAGGCCGGGCAATCGCGTTTATCTAACGGAACGGTTGCGGCTCTTCTCGCAGAGATTGACGGAATAAATCAATTCGATCTCTATCGGTATTGCGGCACGTCAAGGCTGAAAAGCGTGGTCTTCGGCCATGATGCGTCGCCAATCGTGATTTTCGTGCGACTCGCATCGGCGATGCCCATGGTCCGGAGCGGAACACGCACGTCGAAAGAGTTGCCCCCGGCCTGAATCAACGGATTGGGCTTTAAGTCCCCCCACGACTGGAAGATCATCTGCTTGGCGCGCTCCAGCATCAGCCAATACGCCACGTACTGTAGATGACTATTGGCGCGCCCGTTTGCGTCGAACGTCGCCTGGTCTCCGATGTTCGCGTTGGCGTGCAACACGAACTCGCCGACACCGGAAACACCGACTTTCATGACCGGCCATCCCATGGGCGGCGTCTGCGCGGGAGTGCCGGGCGCAGGCATCGGCTTCGACGACTCGATCCGAATATACAAGAACGATTCATCGTAAGTGGCGCGCACTTGGAACCCGCGCCGCGCCGCATTCGCCTGATCGAATGCCGCCGCTATGTTCTGCCATGGCGACCCTGCGCGTGTGAAGGCTCCGTCGGGCGGTGGGATCATCGCGTAAACCGAGTCGGGATTGTACGCCTTTTCGTTAAAAATCTGGTCCTTGATCTTCCAGCGCCCGTCTTGTTTGACGAAGCGCATGCTCATGTATTGATCCTGGGCAATTTGTCCGAGCAACACCGCGTCGTCGCCCTGCACGTAAACCCTGGAGGAAGTGACGTGCAGATCAGGTTGCGGGCGCAGTAAGGGCCGCATCTTTTCCGCATTCGCGGCTGTTTCGCGGGACCACAAGCCCACAAACGTATTCACATCGCCGCTTTGCAGAGCCTTCTCCATCTGACCGTAGACGGCCAGAACCTGGTCCTCAGGACGCTGCGCCCAGCAGGCGATGGTGCAGATCAATAAACAAACAAAAGTCCGCATCTGCTCGATTATATCGGTGGGATCGACGATCTGCTTTATCCCGCGTGAGGACACGGGCGCGGAAAGTCACACGGGATTTCCGTTGCTATCCCGCATTGCGTCCAGCATCACGACAGATCCGAAGCTGTCCCGCAAATAAAAGGCGACGGAGTAGCCTTCCTCAGTCAGAAGCCGGAGATCTTTCCGGATGGGCAACTCTCCCACGATCGTGCCCTCGATCTTTTTGATGCCGGGAGTCCAGGTCGCTCCATGATGTTCGTGATCTTCAGGGTTCTCCTCATAAATTTCGAGATCGTACTCCGCGATATCGACCAGTTCGGTTCCGAGGAACACATCACCGATCCCGGTTATCTTGCGAACAGGACGGAATGACATCGCAAGAAGAATACACCCTTGCCGGGCACGCGGCAAGCGTTCCTGAAACACGTTCGTCGAGCGAAACAGTAGCTACTTCGCGGCAGTTTTCTGCGGAAGCGTGCTGAATACGGCATCTGACGAACATATCCGTAGTCCAGGGACCGGACGTCGCTCCGTAGCGCGTATCGTAGTCGGCGGTGGGCCGGGCGGCCTTCACCTGATCGAGCGTGGCGCCCGCGGTCGCCATGGTTTGGATGCGATCGCGAATGATGCTGAGCATGTCGCGATATTCGGAAACATCGTATTCGTCGGACAGGCGTCCGCGGCCTGGGACGATCCATCGTGCCGCCGTCCTCGTCGTGCTCGAACCCCGTCTTCTCCAGAATGTTGTTGAGAGCGTCGATCTCGCCTTGAATTGTGCCGCCGTTCTTGGTGTCGATGAACGGAAACCGCGTCGTGTCATAGATGTCGCCCGTCGGCGATCACATCGGACTTACGGAAATGAACGATACTGTCGCCGTCCGTGCTCGCATTGGGTTCGTAGAAAATCTCGACGAGTTCTCCGTTGTGATATTTGCGGCGCCTTTTGTCGAGGTACGTATCGGGAGGAATCGTATCGTTGGGCAGCTTGGCTTCCTCCATTCTTACGAGGATGTTATTTTGCCCGATCAATGTCGCGTGGTGAGCAGGATCAGTGAAGAATCCTGTGGCTCCGGAAGGCGCCTGGCCACCGAAGAAAGATCCGAGCAGACTAGGATCGAGGCCTGCCGCCGCGAGTTTCGCGTTTCCTCCGGTGTGGTCCGGATGGAAGCTCGTGCTGACGATGAACTGAATCGGATTGCGGCTGATCTTCCTGATAGCGGCTACCACTTTGTCGGAGATCTTGCCTGCGCCCGCGTCTACCAGAAACGCGCCCTGATCGCCCACCTGGACCGTGATGTTCCCGCCATCGCCGACCAGCATATAGACGCCGCCCTGTACGGGCAAAACATGGATCTCGCCGTCATGCGGGTCGGGATCGACGGCCTTGCTGCTCTGTTGCGGACCATGAGAGGGAACTGTTTCCGCCATCGCAGCGGCGTCCTCCGCGGCCTTGGCCTTCAGTTTGAGATCAAATCCGGGATGCATAGTTTCGGCGCCGCCGAGCGCGGCTAATAGTGGCATATCGTTTTTGTCCGCGAAATCGCGCAGGAAAGGATGTTTGCCCCATGCAAAATACGGAATCTGTTCCTCGGGCCGGGCAAGATCTCCTGAGCGTCTTCGCACGCATAGAGCCACGCGTCGGGGTCTTTGATGTTGCGGATATTGATCATCGTTTTCGTATACGGTTCATCAAGAAATACGGGATCGATGGTGGTCGTGAAGACCGTGAGGCGGTCGCCATGACGAATCAGACGCTCGATCACAGTGGCTTCATCGCTGGAAGGAGTGCCGTTGCCGCGCAGCCACGCTCTCTTGAGATGCGTGGTCGTAATCGTGAGAACATTACCCTTCCATTCACCAGTCGAAAATCCAGGAAAGGTGTGCGCCGCGTAGGCGGGAGGATGAGGACGTCCGTCCATCCAGATGGTCCGCCGCGTCTCCGAAGTTTGAAACCACATGTGGATCGCGACCAACTGCTGCGTATAGGGATCTCTCTCTTCCCAATAGCGATAATTCCCGGGGGAGAAATATGCATACGGAATTCCGTAGCCGGCACACTGCTGTTGGCGCACCGTCATGCGCGACGCGGGCCACGCCAGGGCGTACAAACGTCCCGCTTCGTTCAAGGGAAATCCGCCGTAATCGACAAGCGCACCAGCGGCCGTGCCATAGGCGGCATCCTGATGTCCGCCGTAATGCCAGTCCCCGAGATATCGACGCCGGAGCCCGCCGCCGTCGGTCCGAAATTCGTTTGCGCGAATGCCGCGACACTCACAGCGGCGGCCAGTAGCAGGATTGCGCCAGTTTTGGAAATTCTCATATTCGTGTTTCCTTTGATCTTCGATCCGGCTATCGCGCCGAGCACGGGGACGGCTTCCAACCCGCGCCGTCGGCCTCTTTCTTGAAGTGGACGGAGGTCAGATACGGTTGCGTCAGATACGTCGGATCTTCAACCGTCGTCGTAATCACAAGGTAGGAAGCGCCGGGCTCATCGACGCGATCGTAATATTCAGTCAGCTTTGCGTTCGCGCTGTACGGGATGCCATTTCGTTGCAGGTAGCCCGATTTCAATTTCGTCGTCACGACGTTCAGCGATCCGCTGAGCAGCGGTCCTCCGCGGCCGCCGGGAAGTGTATCCCAAGACGCTTCCGAAACACCTTGCCAGCCGCCGCCATTCAGATTCTTCGGGATCCCGAATTCAAACAAGCGTGTCTGCATTCCGGCGTCGGTTTCAAGCTTCAGCGTCTGGTCGTCCTGCCAGGTCACATGAATCCGTTCGGGGATTCGCATGACGTTGGGCGCGCCATAACCCCGGCACTGCTCGCCCGCCGCTTCATCCTTCTCCGGGTCCCAGGCCAAGGCGATCTTACGAGCCTCGGCATTCATCGGTATATCCACGCGCGCGCCGAGAGGCGGCTTGACCGTGTACTTCTCAGGCGGGAGCATCCGGTACCGCCAATCTTCGACGACGACCGCGGCCCAATATCCCGTGAGATCGACGGGCGCTACGGCTTTGGCGGTGCGCGGCGGACCTCCGCGCCCGCCGCCTCCTCCGTCCTGTGCGAAGCCCTGGGCGAACATGCTCCCTGTGGCTACGACAAGAAGCCCTATGGCCGGAGACAAGCGGGCACGAGCGGTCCACCACATAATGCTAGTCATTTTTCGGTTTTCTTCTCCAGTTGCTGGAACGCGCTCATGCATCGCTCTCATTCCCGTAATTCGGGCCGGCCTGAACATCCACCCAGGAATTCGATCCCCGAGAATTATACCGGCCCACGGAGGAGCTGCGGGAGCCGCATTTGTAAAGAATCGTAAAGTGAAACTCGTGGCTCGCGCCAAGGATGAAACCTCGCATAGCCTGCGCGGAGTTCTGCTGGAGTCGCGCTGATTTACTGTCCCGCCGGTCCGTTTACAATTCTTGACAATTCGATGATTGACGCATGCACCACGCTTCCTTAGTCTAATGATTACGCCGGTCGTTCGCAGCTGCTCTATTTATTTGCTTACAGGGTGTCTTGTACATGAACTCGCGCGAATCGAACCAACGATTGTTTTCGGGAGAATATCCACGATGAAATTGACCCGTCTGCTTGCCGGGCCGCTCGCGATTTTGCTGAGTGGGAGCGCGTTTGCCCATCACGGCACTTCGGTTACGTATCAGACGGATAAAACCATCACAATCACGGGCACGGTTACCGAATTTTCGTTCTCCTATCCTCATCCTCAACTCTACCTTGATGTGAAAGACGCGAACGGGAATATTCAAAAGTGGGGAACCGAGTGGGGTCCCACGCCGCTCATGCTCAAAAATATGAACGTCGGCTGGAACCGGGAGTCGATCAAGCCCGGCGACCAAGCCATCATCGTTTGCAACCCCCATAAAGTGGCCACGGCCACGGCTTGCCTGCTCAAGGAGTTGACGATCAACGGCAAGCGAATGCCGATTGGCGGCGGCGGGAATAACAAGAAAGAATAAGCACTCGGCTTTTCTCGCGGCGAGTTTTTACGGAGTCCATTAGGGAAAAATCATTTTGGCAAACGCAACGGATTACACGAACGGTAGCGTGGTTCGGACTCTCGGAATTGTCGTCGGATCGGTGGTTCTTTCGTGGACTGCGTGGGCGCAATCCCCTGCGCCGAAGCCGACACCCTCGAATGCGAAGGCCTCCTTCGATCCCAAGAATCTGACGGGGAAGTACCATCGCGAGACGCCGTTTCAGACGTATAGTAATGTCCCCGGCGGCGCGAACGAACTACAAGCGTTTATCCTCGGCCAAGCCAGCGCACCGAAAAAACTCGACGTGCCTACCGAGGAAGCTCCCTTCACCACGAAAGGCCAGGCGGCGTTCGATAAAAATATTCCTTCGTATGGACGACGCATCGCGGCTCCGCGGCTCGGGAACGATCCTCAAGCCATGTGCGATCCGTGGGGAGTGCCGCGCATGCTGAACGGGCAGGTGGCGGGGCCACACTCGACGTTGGAAATTTTGCAAACGCCAGGACGCACATTCATGTTTTCCGAATGGCACCACGAATATCGCGTGGTCTACACGGATGGACGCAAACTTCCCAAGGTCGATGAAGTCGAGCCGAAGTGGAACGGCTACTCGGTGGGCGCTTGGGAAGGCGACACTTTCGTAGTGAAGTCGATGGGTTTCGATCAGCGTACGTGGCTCGATCACAATGGATATCCGCACACGGAAGAAATGCAGCTCGAGGAGCGTTATCGCAAGATCGACGCCGACACCATCGAGATGAACGAGACGATCATCGATCCGGAATATTATTCGAAACCTTTTAAAAGCGACCGCAAGATCTGGAAGCTGATGAAAGGCGCGGAGAAGGGCTGGGACGAGCAGATATATTGCGTTCCATCCGAAGAGTTCAAATTTAACAAGCTTATTCGCGACGGCGGAGTCGGAAAAGAATAAGTGGTGTTTTACGTTTTGGCGCTTGCCATTGACTTCGGAACTTCAGGGCTGATGAAGTCCTGATCACGAATGGAGCAGGCTGCGGGTAGGGAGAAGCCCCGTCTTCCTATTTGTGGCCTGCGTTTCCAATCTCTCTGCGTTGAAGCAGCGGACCTTTTTTAGGTCAGTTTCCCCAGGGGTAGATCGACGCAGACCCGCAGTCCAGGCTCGGCATTTTCAGCCCACAGATTTCCACGATGAACCCGAATCGCGCGTTCGGCGATGGAGAGACCGAGACCCATGCCGCCGGTCGCGGTGTCCCGTGAATTGTCGACACGGAAGAACGGCTTAAAGATTGCCGTGAGGGACTCGGCGGGCACTCCCGGGCCGTAATCGCGAACCGATATCGAGGCGCCGGCCAAGGAATCGCTGATCGTGATCTCAACGTTGCTGTGCTCCGGAGCGTGCCGAATGGCATTTCGCAGAATGTTTTCGAGCGCGCGCCGCAGCAATTCGCGATCGCCGAATAAGACGAGATCATCTGATCCGCGCAGGATCAGGCGGCAGCCGCGAGCGTTCGCCTCCATGGCGCCATCCTCCACAAGCTGTTTCACCATTTCGGCGATCGGAACGGACTCCAGATTTCGTGCGGTCGCATCTCCCTCCGCGCGCGTCACTTGAATCAGGCCTTCGATCAATTCCGTGAGACGGTCGATTTCCTTGTTAATGCGGGCAATGGCGCTCTCGCGATCGGGAGAAGTGCGCGCCAATTCGGTCGCAAAGCTCAGCCGGGCGAGCGGCGAGCGCAATTCATGCGAGATATCTTGCAGCAGCCTCCGCTCCGCCGTGAGCAGCGTCTCGATCCGGTTCGCCATCTGATCGAACGCGCGCGACAACTCTCCCAGCTCATCTCGCCGCTTGGACTCCACTCGCACCGCGAGATCGCCCGCTCCAAAACGCCGCACGGTCTCGGTCAGACGATTCAGCGGCGACACGAATTGAATGCCCAGCATCCAGCACAGCACCACGATCGCCGCGAAAAGAAGCAAATAGTACAGCTGCAAATTCTTTACGAGATTCGACGGAGACGGCGCAAACAGGAGAATATGTTTGCCGTCCGCGTCCGGCTGGTCCACGTAAATGGGAGCGAGAAGATCGAAACGGCTCCACCACGCTCCCGCCGCGGCGAGATCCTCGGAGTGATCGGCTCCCGTCAACAGGTCGCGCCCCTGGAGATCCAGATAGAACCGGTGAGTGCCCGGATATTCACGGGCCACGGAATCGAGATAGGCGGACAGAGCCGCTTTCCCGCCGCGTGTAAATTCCATCTCCGCGCCGTTGCTCTGTTCGGAGAGCAAGCCTCCGAAAGGGCCGCCATCGCGGAAGTTCCGGTAACTATTTGCCCTTGCGATGACAAGGAACAAGAGAAACGAAAATGCCAGCACGGCAAGCGACGAAAGGAGAATCTTGGCGTAGACCGATTTCACTTTGGCCCATCCTGTGACGACACGAACAAGTAGCCGACTCCGCGAACCGTGCGGATCAAGACGTCGCCGTTTGTTTCGAGCTTCTTCCTCAAGTGACTCACATGCACATCAATGGAACGTTCGAACGGCGTACTTTCACGATGATACAGCGCGGCCGCGATCTCATCGCGCGAAATCACTCGTCCGGCGGAGCGCATCAGCGCGTCCAGTATATCGAACTCGAACGAGGTGAGATCGACCGGACGATCGCCCTTGGAAACGGTGCGTGTTTGGTTATTTAGCCGGATTTCACCGACTTCCAACACCGGTGATCCGGATTGAGCTTGTTCCGTCCGGCGCAGCACGGCCCGAACTCTTGCGAGTAGTTCTTGTGGGCCGAATGGTTTCGGCAGATAATCATCCGCTCCCGCCTCGAGACCTGCGACTCGGTCTTGCTGATCGCTGCGGGCGGTGAGCAGAATCACGGGAACCGCGCTCCGCCGGCGCAGTTGCTTTAGTACCTGGAAGCCGTCGCAGACAGGCAGCATCACATCCAGAAGGATCATGCTGTAATTTCCCTCGACGGCGCGAGCCAGACCGGTGCCTCCGTCGTGAACGGCATGAAGCTGAAAATTGTGAGATTCGAAAAACTCCCCCATGAGCGAACATAGCTCGGTATCGTCGTCCACCAGCAAAATCGACCTGGAATGCTTGTGGATGGGGATTTCCTGCTTCAACGCGGCTACACCTGTGGGCACCGGGTCGACTACGCGCTCGATCGGGGAAAGCGTCGCGACCTTGCCTTTGTGACTACGAATCTCTTTACTGATTTTAACTTCCTCCTCGGTAGATCACGGCAGCGTAGCCAACGTTGAGGAAACTCCGACCAAATGATACTACGCGAGTAGGCGTGCGCTATCCTCCGCTTAACAAATCTTTACAAGTCAATTTGGCCCAAGCTTCCGCATCATCGACGCCCGTTGGATACTCGGGAAGAATGACGCCGAAAGCGTTCGTTTACAAACTTTTACAATTTACCGATGTCAAGTTTTTCGTTTGCTCTCGTATACTTCGTGCGAGCTGGGACCAGGATTGAAGCTAAAGGCAGTAGTCGATTTGCGGTGTCCGTGATTATATTTTGGCGGCAGAAGCCTGAACAGCAAAATCAAACATAATGAATCGAATAGTGGTTCGGATAAGTCACAGGGTTCTCTGCGCCGGGTTTCTCAGCGCAGGGTTATACGCGCAAGCGCCAGCGAACCGGCCTCCGGATAAGCCGGCTTCACCCGCTAGTTTGCCGGGAGACACGTTGCCGCCCTTTGGAATGCTGGACGCGAGCGGGAATCTGACGCCGCAGCCCCAAAGACCGCCGCGAAAAGGTCCGCCGCCGGCCCCGCGAGGTCCTGTGAATACGCGTGGCCCCGCGATCGATCTTGCGATCGAGGCGGCTCGGACCGCAGTGGACACGTGCGCCGCCGGCGGATTTTATATCGGCGCGAGCGTCATCGATACCTCCGGTCAGCCGCGCGCGATGATCGAATCCGACGGCTCCGACGGCGGCCACGTTTATGTCGGCGTGCGCAAAGCGCTCGTCGCGCTCGCCTTCAAAATGCCGAGCTCGCAGGCGGCGCAGGCCGTGCGCGATGACAAGACTCTGGTGTCCAAGGTCACTCCAAACATGTTCGTTATGGAAGGCGCGGTTCCGTTGATGGTCGGCAATGAAATCATTGGCGCCATTGGCGCGAGCGGCGCGGCGGGCGAAAATCAGGACGAAATCTGCGCCATCGCGGGTCTCAACAAAATCAAGAGCCGGCTCAAATAACCACGTTGGGTCCACGGCGAGCGAGCAGCGCCCGACGGTTTCCAGCGAGTCGTCCTTGACCGGCATCGCGGGTTTTTCATCCGACCGATGGCTGGCAAACCGGACACCAAAACGTCACGCGAGCATCGTAGCGATCTTTCTGCGATTCGACGGCCGCGCCGCAGCGCCTGCATGGCCGGCCTTTCCTTTTGTAAACCCACAAATTCTGATCGGGATCGTCGCGACGCGTGGTATGTCTTATGCCGGGCACGGTCACGACGCGGATTCCGGAATCGTCGGTCACGTTCTCCAGCATTAATCGGCGCGCCGCGGACACAAGTTGTTCGAGCTCGACGCGCGTCAGCGAACCGACCGAACGGAAAGGATCAACGCCGCACACAAAACAGATTTCCGACTTAAAGACGTTTCCCACACCCGCAATCAAAGATTGATCCAGCAACGCGGCTCCGATTCCTAAATCGGGGCGGGATCGGAGGTTTGCAATCGCGCGTTCCGTATCGAAGTCCGCCGCCAGGACCACTGGCCCGAGGCGATCGAAACCCCGCCGGCGCGCGAGTGTTTGTGGGCTATGAAATTCCGCGATGGGAACATTGAAGGCCACGGCCAACATTCGCTCAGTGCCGACAACGATTCGCATGTGCGCCTGTCCGCGTTGCCAGATTTCGCCGGGACGATAGATATGCCAGCTCCCGCTCATCAGCATGTGCGTGAGCAGGATCAGGTCCCCCGAGAAGCGCATCAGCAGCCATTTCCCTTCGGCGTTCACTGATTCCACAGTTCGTCCGATCAGCGGCCGGTCCTCGTTCACGCGACTCAATTGCGGGAGAACGGACTCGAAATGGGTTACCTGCTGGCCGCCGAGAGCGCGTTGCAGGGTGCGCGCGGTACGAACAATAGTGTCCCCTTCCGGCACTTAAGCCGACTCCGATACGTCGTCTTCGGATTCTTCCTCGGCATCGTGCAGGCTTTCGGCGACGATCGAAGGAGTTACGCGACGCATCTGATATCCGTTCGCGGTATCAACGAAACCCGTTTCAAGAAAGCGTCCGAGGAAGTGATCGCGCGCCGGCTCATCGTTGATCTCTCCGATCAGCAAACCTCCACGGCGGCTCTGCCAGCGCCGGGCGATGTCCGCTAATTTCTCCGCGACGGCCCGTGCAACTTGGGTGCGCTCGGGCTCGTTCTCGGGCAAGAAAATCTGGATCGAGGTATTGCGCCGCCGCAAAAATCCGGCGAGTTGTCCGTTCACGAGAATCACGCTGGCTCCCGCGGCGCGCGCCATGGAATGCGATTTCGCACTCACATCCGCATTCAGACGGCGAGGCCACGGCAAGACGCTTCCATACGGATTCGCCGGATCGGCCGCCGCCAGATGCAGCACCTCCGGACGCTCCGGATCGACGCGCAGGCTGCGCAGCATATCGATCGCGGCGGGCATCGCGAACTGAGCCGCACCCAATCCCGCGACGAACATGCCGCGCCGGACGCGGCCGCTTTCTTCCAAAGTTTTCAGCGCCGGATAAATCGTGGGATAGCCTCCCGGAATATTTTCGGCGCTCGCGGTTTCACGCATGACGATCGCGCTGCGCGCCAGCAACTGCTGCGCCATCGCGGCGCTCCACTCGGTAGGAGTCACGGCGGTATGAATTCTCTGGGTTACTAACGACCAACGGCCCTCTACGGGATTGCGATCGCCGCTGCGGGCCTGCAAGCGTCTCAGAAATTCCGGTGAACCCGGAGGATCTCCATGCAACGGCGCGCGAATCCGCTCCGATTCTTTGGCGTAGATCTTATTCCGAATCGGTTGAAGCGTGTCGTTCGTAATCTTGCCTGCCCACACGAGCTCCCACAAAGCTTCGAGCGTATCGCCCCGATACCCGCCTCCGGCCGCTTGATGCAGCGCGGCGAAGAAAGACGCTCCCTGCCGCCCCAGCGCTTCCACGATCGCGAGCGCGCGCGGCGATAAAGGCTCTGTCGGTGCGTCGTGATCCGGCGCGACCAGGCGCGCGAACGATTCCGATAAGGACAGGCTAATGCGCCCGTCGCGATCTCCCAAGGACTCGCGGCCCACCCAGATCACAAGGCCGGACGAAATCAATGCATCCAGATCTCCGGGCTGATAGTCGCGCACGCGTGCCGGCAGAATCTCGCGCTCCAGATCGGAGGCGATCAGCGAACAACCCTGCAGGCTTTCGATCGTATCGAGTAGCGCGTCGATTCCGCGGCGCGGAACGGTCACGCCCTGCCAACGGCACAGGAGTCTCGCGAAAGTGTGCTGCGCGGCCGGTTCCACTTCACGCCGCAGACGAGCTAGCGTTTTACGGCGGATCTGCTGCAAGACGTCGGGATCGCACCATTCGCGATGAATTCCCTGCGGGCGAAATTCGCCTTCCAGCAGCTTTCCACTCGAGTGCAAGCTCTTCAAGACCGCATCGATCTGCGCGCTCGCCAGGCCAAAACGCTTCGCCACTTCCGCCGTCGTGAAGGGTCCATGCGTGCGAGCATAACGGCGCAGGATTTCGAACAACGGCCGATCCGTAGGCTCCAGAAAAACGTCCGCCAATCCCGGAGGAAGTGGGGCGCCCAGCGCGTCGCGATAGCGCGCTGCATGCTCCACTGCTACGTAGCGCGATTCGCCGGCGATGCGCAGCAAGATTGCGCGCCGGGCCGCGGCCAATTCTTCTACGCTCGCGGCCACCGCGCGATCGATGGTCCGCGCTGCGATTTCGGCGGGCGAAAGATCGCCCAATTTCAATAGCAGATCGTGCACGCCGTCGGCGTGTTTCGCTTGATACTCGGGATCGAGCGACTGAAGTTGCGCCTCCACTTCCTGGAGCACGGCGGGGTCGAGCAGTTCACGAAAATCAGTGTCGCCTAAAAGTTCTTCGAGCTGCGATTGATCGATGGACAGAGCTTGTGCCCGGCGCTCCGCCAAGGGCGCATCGCCTTCGTAGATGTAGTTGGCTATGTACGAAAACAGAAGCGTCGACGCGAAGGGCGAGGGCTTCTCCGACTGCACGCGATGAACGTGAATTGTCCCTTGCCGAATCTGGCGCAGCACGTCGGCTGCCGAGGCCATGTCGAGGACGTCGCGCACGCATTCGCGATAGGTTTCGAGCAGGATGGGAAAGGACGAAAAGCGCGAAGCGACCGCCAATAAATCGGCCGCGCGTTTCCGCTGCTGCCACAACGCAGCACGCACACCCGGACGCTTTCGGGGCAGCAAAAGCGCTCGGGCCGCGGCCTCGCGGAATTTGGATGCGAACAGCGAAGTGCTGGCCAATTGGTGGAGGACCAGATCTTTCAGTTCCTCCGGCGACGGCAGCAAAATTTCCGAATCTACCGGCTGATAGCCTTCCTCCGAACTCTCCTCCGCATCCGCCAGTCGAAGTACGAAGCCATCGTCGGTCCACATCGATTCCGCTTCGATGCCGCGTTCCGCGCGAAGTTTCGCCGATGCGGCCATGCACCAGGGCGCATGTACGCGGCTCCCGAAAGGAGTGAGCACGCAAACGCGCCAATCTCCGAGCTCATCGCGGCACGACTCGATCACGATGTCTCTGTCGCTCGGAACTCGTCCAGTGGCCGCCGCCTGCTCCTCCAGATAGCGCATCAAATTTTCAGCGGCGTTCGCATCGAGGCTACGCTCTTGGGTCAAATTCGCCATGGCCACGGGACGCGGAAGAGCGAGCAGTTCACGATTCATTTCGCCGATGCGGCGTCCGAATTCCGCGGGACGCCCTGCCGTATCGCCGTGCCAAAAAGGCATCTTGCCCGGTTCGCCCGGAGCGGGCGTGACGATGACGCGGTCGTGAGTGATTTGATCGATGCGCCAGGTACTGGCACCCAAAATGATCGTATCGCCGGCGCGGCTTTCAAAAACCATTTCTTCGTCCAATTCGCCGACGCGCGAACCTTTCGCGGAACCCGCTAAAAAGACTCCGAAAAGCCCGCGATCGGGAATGGTTCCGCCGTTCGCGATGGCTACGTGACGGGCCCCTTTCCGAGTGGTGAGCTGCTGATTCGTTCGATCCCACGTCAGGCGCGGACGGAGTTCCGCGAATTCGTCGGAAGGATAACGCCCCGACAACATATCGAGAACGCTCTCGAAAAGAGATTGCGTGAGCGAGGCGTAGGGAGCAGCTTTGCGAATTACCGAAAACAGATCGCCCACTTTCCACGAATCCATCGCGACCATCGCGACAATCTGCTGCGCGAGGACGTCGAGCGCATTGCGCGGATAGGCGCTCGATTCCACTTGTCCTTCGTACATCGCGCGTGTGATCGCGGCGCAGGCGGCGAGATCGCCCCGGTACTTCGGAAAGATGATCGCCGCGCTGGTCCCGCCCACGTGGTGATTGGCGCGTCCCACGCGCTGCATGCCGCTTGCGATCGAGGGAGGAGCCTCGATCTGAATCACCAGATCGATCGCTCCCATATCGATGCCCAATTCCAGTGACGAAGTGGCGACCAGCCCGCGCAACGTTCCGAGCTTGAGGCGATCCTCGATCTCTTTGCGTTGAGCAGCGGCCACGCTGCCATGATGCGCGCGCACAAGAATTTCGCCCGCCAGATCGTTGATCGCGCCGGAAATGCGTTCGGCTAATCGCCGACTATTCACGAAAATCAAAGTAGATCGATGCTTGCGCACCAGTTCCAGCAATTGCGGATGGAGAGCGCTCCAGATGGAAGGCCGTACGGGACCTTGCGCGGCCGGACCGCTCGGAAGCAGTTCGATTTCATCCAGCCGCGTCATGTCCTCGATCGGAACTTCGACGCGGAGATCCAGGCGCTTCGCTTCTCCCGCATCGACGATCGTCACGGGCCGGTAGTTCGGTAGTGCGAGCGGCGTTTGGAACTCTTCTAATATTTCTTCGGCAGGCGTTTCTGCCGGCGCGCGGGCTTTGCGAGGGTTAACTGTGCGGCTCGTTCCGCCCAAGAAATGGGCGACTTCTTCGAGCGGGCGTTGCGTGGCGGAAAGTCCGATACGCTGCAGCTTGCGCCCGCAGAGGTGTTCCAATCGCTCCAATGAGAGCGCCAGATGAGAACCTCTCTTGGTCGGAACCAACGCGTGAATTTCGTCGAGCACCACCGTTTCCACCGACCGCAGCGCTTCCCGCGCGTTCGATGTCAGCAGCAGATAGAGAGACTCCGGAGTCGTAATGAGGATGTCGGAGGGCCTTCTGGCAAACCGCGCACGATCGGAGGCCGGAGTGTCTCCCGTGCGGATGGCCACAGTGGGCTCGTGGATTTCGACGCCTTCCTTGCGGGCCATCTGCGTGATGCCGACCAGAGGCGAGCGGAGATTTCGTTCCACATCCACGGCCAAAGCTTTTATGGGTGAGATGTAGAGGACTCTGCATCTTTGCCCCGCATCCGGCACAGCGGAAAACATCATCCGATCGAGGCACCACAGAAACGCCGCCAACGTTTTGCCGCTGCCTGTGGGGGCAAAAATCAGCGTTGAAGCACCGCTCGCGATCGCCGGCCAACCTAATGTTTGGGGGCGCGTGGGGGAAGGGAAGACCGCCTGGAACCAGGAGCGTACAGGAGCGTGGAACAACGAAAGAGTCTCGGCCGGCGTGCGGTCAGATGGGGTTCGGGCTTTCCTGCGGGGGATGCGCGTGGGCACTCGGCTCATCTGAACTCTTGAAGGACGCGGGAGTTTGGCGCTCCCGGCTCATGTCCCCAAAGAACCACATTGCCTGCACGCAAGTCCACTCGCACCTGCGACGAGAGAGGCGTGAGGCGCTACGCACTTATATCGCGCACGCAACGCCTCGCCGGATTCGCTAGACTCTCCTGACCGCGTGATAGATCATGAGAAACACAATAGAGCCGACGACCGCGACCAGAAGGCTGTACAAGTTCAATCCGGTCACGCCTGCCGCGCCGAAAGTGTTAAAGAGCCAACCGCCGAGGATGGCGCCGACGATTCCGAGGAGAATGTCCATCAGCGCGCCTTCTCCCTGGTTGTTCACCAACTTGCTTCCGATAAATCCCGCGATCAAACCGAGGATGATCCATGCAAGAAACGACATGTTGAAAACCTTTCTTCGAACTCAAACTGGCGGATGCAAGTACAAGGGACCCGCGCAGCTTCTTCGAAGCAAACCATGGACCAATCGGGAATCGATCGCTCGTCCTTGCCAGTCAACAGACTGCGGTACGGCAGGCTTTCAGAAATCCTTGTTCGATCATCTCCTTTTGTTGCGAACGATGCACAAATAGCACTCTGCCCCTGTTTTTTCCGAGCAACATCGACGCTGTGAAAAAACGATTACCGCCGCCGGTTTATGATGTCAGTGTGAAGCGATCCCTTCTGCTTGGCGCATGTTTTTTCGTGATTTGGCTCAGCGGCGGTGTATTGTTCGGTCAGTCTTTATTGCCTCCCTCCGGAAATCGCGACACCGCGCTTACCATGTTGCCGTACAGTCCTGTTCTGGACATTTCCTCGATGGATCGCACCGTGGATCCTTGCACGGATTTTTATCGCTATGCCTGTGGAGGGTGGATCGTGAACAATCCGATCCCTCCCGATCAGGCGGCTTGGAACGTGTACGCAAAATTAACCGAGGACAACGAGAGGTTCTTGTGGGGCCTCTTGCAGGGGGTCGCTCAAACCGGTCCCAACCGTTCCGCGGTGGAAACGGAAATCGGAGATTTTTTTAACGCCTGCATGGACGAAAGCGCGATCGAGCGCGTGGGAGACGCGCCTTTAAAAGCGGATCTCGATCGGATCGCAGCGTTGCGGTCGCTCGCCGAATTGCCTGAGCTTTTGGCTCGCCTGCACCGCTCCTCCTTCGGAAATCAGATCCTGTTCGGTTTCGATGCCAATCAGGATTACAGCGACTCCACGCGCGAAATCGCGTTCGCGAGCGCGGGCGGCCTGGGCCTTCCCGATCGCGATTACTACACGAAGACCGACGCCAAATCCGAGGAGATCCGCCAAAAATACGTCGAGCACGTGTCAGCGCATGCTGGAGCTGTCGGCGAAACGCCGGCGCAAGCGCGCGACACGGAGGCGCAGCACAGTCATGGCGATTGAAACGGCGCTGGCGAAGGCGTCGCTGACGCGCGTGGATCAGCGCGATCCCTACAAACTGTTTCACAAGATGAGGCCCGCGCAGTTGCAGGCGCTGACGCCCGCGTTTCCTGGAAAGCGCTATTTAAAGCGCAGCGAGCTCGGGCGATGTTCGCACGCTCAACGTGACCGAGCCGGCATTTTTCAAAGAGGTGCAGACGCTGCTTGCAATCGACGCGCTGGCTGACTGGAAAACATACTGCGCTGGCACCTGGTGCACGCCGCGGCGCCCTATCTTGCCGAGTCGCGTTCGTAGACGGCGAACTTCGATTTCTTCGGCAAATATCTGCGCGGCACGCCGGAGAGCGGCCGCGCTGGAAGCGCTGCGTGCAGCTACGTGGATCAACGATCTGGGCGAGGCGCTGGGACAGGTTTTCGTGGAACGAACGTTTTCGGCCCGGATATGAAGGCGCGGACGCTGACGATGACCAAGGAGATCGAAAAGGCGATGGAGAGACGACATCAAGCAGCTGCCGTGGATGAGCGAGGCGACCAAGCAGCAGGCGCTTGAAAAGCTGCACGGCGTGACGAACAAGATCGGCTATCCGGACAAGTGGCGCGACTATAGCTCGATCCGCATCGAGCGCGGCGATTTCTGCGGGAACGTGGAGCGCGCCGACGCATTTTCGAAGTCGCGAGCGGCAGCTGGCCAAGATCGGCAAGCCGGTGGATCGCGGCGAATGGGGCATGACGCCGCCCACGGTGAACGCTTACTACGATCCGCAGATGAACGACATCAACTTTCCGGCGGGCGTACTGCAGCCGCCGGTGTTCGATCCCAAGATGGACGACGCGCCGAATTATGGCGATACCGGCGGCGACCATCGGCCACGAATTGACGCACGGCTTCGACGACGAAGGGCGGCAGTTCGATGCCAAAGGCAACCTGCACGACTGGTGGACCGCGGCGGATGCCAAGGAATTCCAGAAGCGCGCCGATGCGTCGCCGATCAATATGCGCAATACACGGTGGTGGACGACATCAAGATCAACAGCCGGCTGACGCTGGGCGAAGACGTCGCGGATCTGGGCGGCGAGTTGCTGGCGTACATGGCGTGGAAGGACGCGACGCGGGATCAGAAGCTGACGCCGATCGACGGATTCACGCCGGAGCAGCGCTTCTTCATCGGATTCGCGCAGTGGGCGTGCGGCGACGAGCGGGCGGAGAGCAAGCGCGTGCACGCCATCACCGATCCGCATTCGCCGCCGGAGTATCGCGTCAACGGCGTGGTGTCGAACATGCCGGAATTCGGACAAGCGTTCGGCTGCAAGGTAGGACAGCCGATGGTGCGCCTGAAGCAATGCAAAGTCTGGTGATTCAATCCGACCGTGCAGTAAGCGTGACCAGCGACCGCGCGGGAATGGGCAGGGTCGCTGCGTGTCCAATGGATCGCAACACAGGCCGTTGCAGATACTGCGCGCCTTCGGCGGTTTCCGTTACGTGCCACTCGGCATCCGGAATTCCCGCGAGATCCACTGAACGCGCCGCGCCCAAATTTAAAACATGCAACGTCGTGTCATCCCCCTTGCGGAACGCGGAGATCAGAACATTCGGCTGATCGGAGGTCGCGCTCAGTGCATCGCTGTTCGCCGGTGTGAGATCCGCGAATTGTTTCATCATCCAGAAACGCGCGCTCGGTTCCACCACGCCATCGGCTCTTACGCGAGCGAGCGCGTAATCGTTGGTGTATTGCCAGAAGAGTACGGCTTGCGGACGGGCTGACGTCAGAAGCTCCTGAATCATGCGAGCTTCGCGCAGTCCGTAATCGTAACTCTCCCAGGAACGCGTCGTGTAAGCGGCCGGGTCTACGCCCATCTCGGTGACGAGCAAGGGAAGCTTGAGCCACTCCGCCAGATCTCCCCAGGCCGAATAGTGTTCATGGCTGCCACCGCCCCACGAGTGGAATGCGACCGCGCCGATATAGTCGAGAGCAGCGGGATCGGAGGCAGCTTCCAGCGCATACGTATGTGTGTCGCGAGGCCCAGCCGTATCGCCCAACAGCATTTTCGTTTTCAGACCCATCTTCCGGAAGTAGGCTCCGATCCGTTCGATCGCCTTGGCGTGGGCCTCCGGAGTTAAGCCGATATTGATGCCGATATTCGCTTCGTTGAAGGAAAATAGATCGGGCTCGACGTGGTATTCGCGTTTTGCGTAGAGCAGATAATCGCCAAGCAACTGGAGCAGCTCGTCCCATTTTTCCGGATCGATCGTGCGTCCGAACGCAGAGGGAGGCTTCTCGTTCGGATCGGTGTAAAAGCGTTCGGGGAGCGACCAGACGCTGATGACGAAGGGCACGCCTTGTTTCTGCAGGCGCTGCATGACTTCCAGATCGGCGCGCAGTTCCGGAGTCAAAGCATCGTTTTTATTTTGCCGCCATTTGTCCCACTCCACCGGTTTCATCGCGGTGCGCGCCCAAGCGATTTTTAGATTTTTGAGCGTGTAGTCTGCGATGGGCGAACGGTTATCCCAGCAGTAATTGCCGCCGAATCCCTGGAAGGTATAGCGCGACTGTGAAAGATCGACCGTGAGGTGTGCGGGAGGAGCCATAGCGGATTTATCCGTCAGTCGTAGAGTCGCCGTCAACGACGCCGTTTCGCCGGAGGCCCACGCGCCGTGTTTCAAGGGCATCCGCAGCCGATAGAAGCGCCCCGAGGCGTCCCAACTATCGAGCAACGTCAGTTCCTTCGTCCGATCGAAGGATATGTCGAGCGTGCGTTGGGAGGCGGCGTCTTGCAGATGCAATCCAGCTGCTTCCCCGCGAAAAAAGGCCGAGTCGTGCGGCTTGACGGGTCCGAGCCGGACCGGCTCGACCACGGCCGGCGTCGGGTTGTCCAAAGTGAGTTGCCCGTTTAGGAAAGCTTCGCGAGGGGCGTCGAGGACCAGTTCGATCGCCTCGACGTCCAGATTCGTCTCCGCGGTGAGCGCGATCGCATAGTGGACCGAGGTGACGTCTACGACCGAGTGGATCTCGATTCGGCCCTTGCCTCCATCAGGCAGCGTAAAGGGCACAGTCCAAGCGAGGTCATCTCCTTGCCGCATTGCGCCCGAAGATTGTTTGCGCGCCTGCAACGGAACTCGGCGGCCACTGGGGAGCACGGCGATCACATTCGAAACGAACGGAAGATCCTCGCCGGAAGAGATCGTCGCGACGACGCGGCCCCAGCTGTCGTAGGCGGCCCTTTCTCCGGCCAGAGACGTTCGGGCGGATAAGGCCAGTCCCGCCGTGAGTAACCAGAGGCCCAGCGAAATACGTCGATTGACCATTGTGTTTGGAGCTATCATTCGAAGTCTATCTAAACTGGCGGCGGGCGGCACTGGAGTACCATTGAAATAATGCACTTATCTCTCAATATGCGTTTTCTGATGCGCGCGTTCGCGTGCGTGGGAATTGTGGCTGTGGTCGCGCCTTTTTCATTCGCCAAGGAGCCCGTTCCCCCACCGGTCGAGGCGAAGCTGCTCGACCGCGCCGAACTGCTGTGCGACAACTGCTTTTTCGGAGCGAACGACTTCTACTACTGTTTCGAGGCGGACAACAAGATCCTGGTTGGATTGCAGCGGGTTCCGGTCGTGAACTGGTGGGATCCGCAGAAAAATTACATCACAAAAGCGCATCCGGCCTGGACCGTTTGGGCGCCGCCCGGCGAAACCGTGCCGATCAGCTACGATGCCAAGCACATTTGGGTGAACCGGCCCGAGCCCCTCCCCGGCGCGACCCAGGCCGGCCCCCTTCATGTCATTTTTAAAGCCGGTAAGCAGGTAAAGCTGATCCAAAGCTATTCCCGTGACGTCTTTACGGAGAATGCGCGTTGCCATGACGCCGTGCGCGCGAAGTCTCATTAAACGTGTCGCATACGGCTTGCAGACGGGCGCGCGCCTCGATTTTACCGGTAAACTTCTCGCGTAGTGGTTTTCGATACCTTTTGGTGCTTGGCGGCGAAGGGCGGGTAGGCCGGGAACGAGACGAACCCCAACCCGATCCGTCCTTCGGTTTGCTACCATCTGTTGTACCCTTTTATATGGACCAGCGGTATTCCTGCGCACTCGAGCGTGGCTCGGCGGGGGCGACCACTGCCGGAGCGACGTTCCGAGAAAGTTTCCTCGGCTCGAGAAGCCCTTACCTGTTACCCAGGGCCCCTCAAGTCAGTCATTTATTAGATACAGAATAGGCCGTTTGAATGACCACAAAAATGACCCCTCCCGAATCGATGCCGGATGTGGAAATCCCCGGCCAGCCCGATGACCTAAAGTCATCGCGGCCCAAAAAGTCTAAAAAACGCGGGCTGATCTGGCTCCTCTTCCTGGTGATTGTCGCCGGCGTAGCCGCCTACACAGTCTGGCGCGTGAGCCAGCCGGCCGTGGCGCAAAGAGGCCAGGGCAAGGGCAAAGGGAAAGGTGGTGGATTCGGCGGTCTCGGTCCGGTTCCGGTGGTGGTTGCCAAAGTCGGTCGGGCGAGCGTTCCTGTTTTTCTCAACGGCCTCGGAAATGTTACGGCTTTTTATACAGTTACAGTGAAATCGCGCGTCGACGGCCAGCTGATGAAAGTGGATGTGAACGAAGGGGATTTCGTGAAAGAAGGGCAGCTTCTGATCGAGATCGACCCGCGCCCCTATCAGGTTCAATTGGATCTGGCGCAGGCGACTCTGGCGCGCGATCAAGCTCTGCTGGATAACGCGAAACTCGATCTCGAACGATACAAGGGGGCGATCGCCAACGACGCGATTCCCAAACAGCAGTTGGATACGCAGGCGGCGCTGGTCGCACAGTACGGAGCCACGCTGAAGCAGGACGCCGCCAACGTCGACAGCGCCAAGCTGAACCTGACGTATGCGCATATCACGTCTCCGATTACGGGCGTCGTCGGTCTGCGCCAGGTGGATCCCGGAAATATCGTTCACGCGGCCGATGCCACCGGCATGATGGTGATCACGCAACTGCAGCCGATCGCTGTGCTGTTCACGATTCCCGAGGATAGTCTTCCGCAGGTCGTAGCAAAACTGCGGGGAGGCATACATCTTCCCGTGGAGGCCTGGAATCGGGACAATTCCAAGAAAATAGCGTCCGGAGCGCTGATTACTCTGGACAACCAAATTAACAACACTACCGGCACGGCGCAATTGAAGGCGGTTTTCGACAACAAGGACAATGCGCTTTTCCCCCAGCAATTCGTCAATATCCGGCTTCTGGTGGATACTCTTGGCAATCAGTTGGTGGTTCCCAATGTTGCGATCCAGAACGGCCAGCAAGGGACTTTCGTGTACGTCGTCGATGACGACTCCAAAGTTCACCTGAAGACCGTGAAGGTCGGAATCACGACCGAGACAGTGTCCGATATCATCAGCGGCCTAATGGACGGAGAAAGGGTCGTGGTGGATGGGACGGATCGGCTGATCGATGGCGCGCAGGTTCGCGTTCGCAAGGCCGGAGAGTTGGATAACACGTCCGACGCGGACGCCACCGGCGGAAACGGCGGCAAAAAGGGCGGCGGCAAGGGCAAAGGCTTTAAGAAAGGCGACGGCACCTTCAAGAAGGGTCAGGGTGGAGGGAATGGCGGCGGCCCGACCGGTGGAGGCGTGAGTCAGTGAGTCCGTCGCGAATATTTATCCTGCGGCCTGTGGCCACCTCGCTGATGATGGCGGGCGTGGTGCTTGTCGGTTTCGTCGCGTTCCGGCAACTGCCTGTCTCGGCGCTGCCTCAGGTCGATTATCCGACCATGCAGATCCAGACGTTCTATCCGGGCGCAAGCCCGGAGGTGGTAACGTCCTCGATCACGGCGCCGCTCGAAAAGCAGCTCGGACAGGTGCCCGGGCTGACGCAGATGACGTCGATCAGTTCGTTCGGAAGTTCCCTGATCACGCTCCAGTTTTCGCTCGATCTCAGCATTGACGTCGCCGAGCAGGAAGTGCAGGCGGCCATTAATGCGGCCACCAATTTTCTTCCCACGAACCTTCCGGTTCCCCCGGTCTACAGCAAAACCAACCCCGCCGACGCGCCGATTTTAACCTTGGCCATCACTTCTCCCACGGTGCCTCTGCCCAAAGTGGAGGAGATGGCCGAAACGCGCATGGCGCAAAGAATTTCCCAGCTCAAAGGCGTCGGACTCGTGAGCATCAGCGGCGGTCAACGGCCGGCTGTCCGGGTGCAGGCGAATCCGACGGCTCTCGCCTCCTACGGCTTGAGCATGGAGAGTCTGCGGACGGCCTTGGGCAGCGCCAACGTCAATCAGGCGAAGGGCAACTTTGACGGACCGGATCAGGCTTGGACGATCAACGACAACGACCAACTATCTGCCGGTTCGCAATACGGGCCCATCATCATTGCCTATCGCAACGGCGCGCCCGTGCGCATCTCCGATGTCGCCAGGGTGATCGATGGCGCGGAAAATACCAAACTGGCCGCCTGGGTGAACTCCGATCCGGCGATCGTGCTGAACATTCAGCGGCAACCCGGCACCAACATTATCGGCGTCGTCGACACGGTGCAGACGCTGCTCCCGCAAATTGAAGCGTCGCTTCCGCCGGGCGTTAACGTCAGGATTGTCAGCGATCGTACGACGACCATCCGCGCCTCCGTTGAAGACGTCGAGTTCGAGTTGATGCTGACCACTGCCCTGGTGGTGATGGTCATCTTTCTATTTCTGCGCAGCGCGTCGGCCACCATTATTCCGGGCGTCGCCGTGCCTTTATCGCTCGTCGGCACGTTCGCCGTCATGTATCTGCTCGGATACAGTTTGGACAACCTCTCCCTGATGGCGCTCACGATTTCCACTGGTTTCGTCGTCGACGACGCGATCGTGATGATTGAAAATATCACGCGTTATATGGAAATGGGCGAGTCCGCCATGGAAGCCGCGCTCAAGGGCTCGGCGGAAATCGGGTTCACGATCGTATCGCTGACGGTTTCGTTGATTGCCGTGCTGATTCCGCTGCTGTTCATGGCGGACATCGTGGGCCGTTTGTTCCGCGAATTCGCCGTCACGCTCGCGGTTACGATCATCTTCTCCGCCTTTGTCTCGCTGACGCTCACGCCCATGATGGCGGCGCGTATTCTGACGCATAAACCCGAGTCCGAGCAGGGCAAGTTGTATCGCTGGTCGGAGATGTGTTTTGTCAAAACCATCGAGATGTACGGCCGCATGGTCCAGGTGGTCCTGCGGCATCAGCCGCTGACACTGCTGGTCGCGCTCGGCACACTGGGTCTCACGATTTACCTGTATCAGATCGTTCCCAAAGGGTTCTTTCCGGTGCAGGACACCGGCGCATTGCTGGGAATTTCGCAAGCGCCTGAAACGGTTTCTTTCCCGGCCATGGCCAAGCTGCAGCAGCGGCTGGTGCAAGTCATTCGCCAGGATCCAGCCGTGGAAAATCTGACCTCCTTCATCGGCGCGGACGGCGTGAATACGACCATGAATAGCGGCCGTATTCAGATTACGCTCAAGCCGCTCGAACAACGCGCGGGAGTTTCCGCGCTGAACGTCATCCGGCGGCTGCAGCCCAAGTTGGCGGAGGTAACCGGCATCGAACTGTTCCTGCAGCCGGTTCAGGATCTGACGGTAGAGGATCGCATCAGCCGTACGCAATACCAGTACGCGCTCGATGCACCCGACAAGGCGCTCCTGGATACGTGGGTTCCGCGCCTGGTCGACAAGATGAAAGAGATTCCGGAGCTCCGCGACGTCGCGAGCGATCAGCAGAACAACGGTCTAGGACTGCTGGTCAATATCGATCGCGACACCGCCGGACGTCTGGGAATCACACCTCAGAACATCGACGATTCGCTGTACGATTCTTTCGGGCAGCGGCAGGTTTCGACGATTTACACGCAGACGAACCAGTTCCACGTCATTCTGGAAGTAGCGCCCCAATATCGCCAGGACGTCAGCGCTTTGAAAGACCAGTATGTTCCGATCGGGTCGGCCTCAGCGAATCTGGCATCCACCATCGCTTTGGCCGGAACCAACACGGCGCTCACCGGCGCTGCCGCGCTGCCGCCCGCGCCGATGAGGACCCTCATGGCAACTTCCATGATTCCGTCCCCGATTACGATCAACCACCAAAGCCAATTTCCGGTGGTGACGCTCTCCTTCAATCTGGCTCCGGGAGCGTCGCTCGGAGCGGCCGTCGACAGCATCAAGAAAGTCACGAAGGACCTGGGTATGCCGGCGAGCATCGAGCCGAGTTTTCAGGGAACCGCGCGCGCTTTCGAATTGTCGCTTGCCAACGAATCCATTCTGATCCTCGCGGCGATCATCACCGTGTACATCGTGCTGGGCGTGTTGTATGAGAGCTTCATTCATCCGATCACGATTCTTTCCACGCTTCCTTCAGCCGGCGTCGGGGCGATCTTAGCGCTGGTGGTGTTCAATATGGACCTGGACGTCATCGCGCTGATTGGGATCATCCTGCTGATTGGAATTGTGAAGAAGAACGCCATCATGATGATCGACTTCGCGCTCGAGGCCGAGCGCAACGAAGGGAAGGCGCCGGAAGAAGCCATTTATCAGGCATGCCTGCTGCGCTTCCGCCCGATCATGATGACCACCATGGCCGCGCTTCTCGGCGCGGTGCCGTTGGCTTTTGGAACGGGCGTGGGCTCCGAGTTGCGCCGGCCGCTCGGTATTTGCATTATCGGCGGATTGCTGGTCAGCCAGGTATTGACTCTGTTCACGACGCCTGTGATTTATCTGTTCTTTGGACGGATCGCGGCGTGGATCGCTCACATCCGCGGTTCCGAAGAACACGACGAGATGCATTCGCTACCGACGTTATCGTGAGGCAGAGTCTATGAGCATTTCAGCGCCTTTTATTCAAAGACCGGTGGCCACGACGCTCCTGCTCATCGCCTTGACGATGGCGGGCGGGATTGCCTACACGCTGCTGCCGGTTTCGGCCCTGCCGGAAGTCGATTTCCCGACCATCTATGTTTTCGCCAACCTGCCGGGAGCGAGCCCGGCCGTGATGGCGGCTTCCGTGGCGACTCCCCTTGAGAAACAGTTCACGCGTATCGCCGGCGTCACCGAAATGACCTCTCGAAGCGGTGTGGGCCAGGCCGGCGTCACTCTGCAATTCGATCTGAGCCGCGATATCAATGGAGCGGCGCGCGACGTCCAGGCTGCCATCAATGCCGCGGCCGGATTTCTGCCGACGAATCTTCCCGTTCCGCCGCGTTACCGGAAAATCAATCCGGCGGATCAGCCCATCCTGCTCATGACCTTGGAATCGGATGTGGTGCCCAGACCGCAGTTGTACGACATCGCGTCGTCGGTCTTCGCGCAGAAGCTTTCGCAGGTGAACGGCGTCGGTCAGGTGTACGTCGGCGGTAGTTCTCTTCCGGCGGTGCGTGTGGAGGTGAATCCGCAGCCGCTTTCGAAATATAACGTTGGCCTCGACCAGATCGGAACCTTTCTCCAGGGAGCCAACGCGAACCGGCCCAAGGGTGCGCTCTCGAACGAGGACGTTCAAATTCCGATCTATGCGACCGACCAGCTTTTCAAGGCGAAAGAATACAAGGATCTGGTGGTGGTCTATCGGAATGGCGCGCCCGTCCGCTTATCCGACCTTGGCCGCGTGGTGGACGGGAACGAAGATATCCGCAATATCGGCATCGTCAATGGCAGGCCGATGGTCCAGATTCAGATCAATCGGCAGCCCAATGCGAACGTGGTCGATACGGTAGCCCGCATCAAGGCGCTGATGCCGCAATTCGAGGCTCAGCTCCCGCCGACGGTGCGATTCAAGATCGCGAGCGATCGCACCATCACGACACGCGATTCGATGCACGATGCACAGCGCAATGTGATCGTCTCCATCGCCCTGGTCATTCTGGTGGTGTTCCTGTTCTTGCGCAGCGGCTGGTCGACGTTTATCCCGAGTATTTCCGTTCCGGTGTCCATCATCGCCACGTTTGGCGCCATGTATTTACTGGGCTATACCCTCGACAACCTTTCGCTGATGGCTTTGACCATTGCGACCGGATTCGTGGTGGACGACGCGATTGTCGTCATCGAGAACATCACACGGCATCTGGAAAGCGGTATGAAGCCAATGCAGGCGGCGCTCAAAGGGGCGGAAGAAATCGGCTTCACGGTTCTTTCGATGAGCATCTCGCTGATTGCCGTGTTCATCCCAATTCTGATGATGAGCGGCATCGTGGGCCGTCTGTTCCGCGAATTCGCCGTGGTTCTCTCGGTGGCGATCGCGATTTCCATGGTGATCTCGCTGACAGCCACTCCGATGATGTGCGCCTGGCTCCTGAAGGAAAAGCGCAGCCACGGATATCTCTACAACCAAAGCGAAAAATTCTATCAGTGGATTATTTCGACGTACGGAGAGGCGCTTGAAGTCGCGCTCAATCATCCGGCTTCCATCCTGGTGACCGTGTTCCTCACCATGGGGCTGTCGGTTTTTCTTTACATCAAGGTGCCCAAGGGATTTTTCCCGCAGCAGGATACGGGACGACTGTTTGCGAACGTGGTGGGTGAGCAGCATATCTCCTATCAATCGCTGGTACAGAAATCGGTGTGGTTCGAGGAGCAGGTTCGCACCGACCCCGATGTTGAAACCGTGACGATGGTGGCGGGAACCAGCGGAGGCGGATTCGGCGGCAACAGCGCGAACATCAACGTTCAGCTCAAGCCCGTGGGTGTGCGCAAATCGACTTCGGATCAGGTGATCGCACGGCTCCGCCGCAAAACGGCCGGGATGCCGGGGGCGACCATGTTCATGCAAAACTCCCAGGACGTCCGGATCGGCGGCCGGCAGGGCAACGCACAATATCAGTACACGCTGCAGGCGCCCGATTTCGCGTCGCTCTCCGAATGGGGACCGAAGGTTTTGGATCGACTCTCCCAGCTTCCGGAAATTGCCGACGTCAGCTCCGATCAGCAGGTTTCCGGCTTATCTTCGAACGTCGTGATCGACCGCGATACCGCGTCGCGGCTGGGTTTAACGGCGCAAGCGGTCGATTCCGCGCTGTACGATGCGTTCGGCCAGCGCCAGGTATCGGTGATGTACAAGTCGATCAACCAATATCACGTCGTTCTGGCTCTGGAGCAGCAATGGTGGGAGAGCCCGGACTTCCTGAAGACGATTTACGTCCAGACCCCCAAAGGCTTATCCGTTCCTTTATCGACCTTCACGCACTTCGAGCAGGGGATCACGCCGATTTCTCTGCCGCATCAAGGGCAATTTCCAGCGACGACTTTTTCGTTCAACCTGCAGGAGGGTGTCGCGCTGAGCGACGCGGTGGACGCGATCAACCGGGCCGAAGTGGAGATGGGTCTGCCCGCCAACATTACCGGCAAATTCGCGGGAACGGCGCAAGCGTTTCAGGACTCGTTGAGCAATCAGCCGGTCCTGGTGGGGACGGCGTTGCTCGCCGTGTACATCGTCCTCGGCATGTTGTACGAAAGCCTGATTCACCCTCTGACGATCATCTCCACGCTGCCTTCCGCGGGCGTCGGCGCTCTTATGGCGATGGTGCTGTTCAAGAGCAACCTGGATCTCATCGGGATGATCGGCATCATTTTGCTGATCGGAATCGTGAAGAAGAACGCGATCATGATGATCGATTTCGCGCTCGCCGCAGAACGCAACGAGGGGCTGAACACGCGCGACGCCATCTACAAAGCCTGCCTGCTGCGATTCCGGCCCATCATGATGACGACCATGTGCGCGCTACTCGGTGGAATGCCGATGGCGCTCGGCTGGGGCGCCGGCGCGGAATTGCGCAAACCGCTCGGAATCGCGATCGTCGGCGGCCTGGCGGTCAGCCAAATGTTGACCCTTTTTACTACTCCTGTGATTTATCTCTATCTCGATAAAGTTCGAAAGTATTTCGCCCAACGGAAGCCCAGTTATAAAAGCCGTCCGGGTTTTCTGGTTCCCGGTGGTCTTGCGGAGAGTGGCGACTAATGACGCGTCATTGGATGACGGCAGGGCTTGCGTGCCTGCTCTGTTCGGGCTGCATGGTTGGCCCTAAATACCAACGGCCGGTTGTGCAGACCCCCGTGTCTCTCAAGGAAATGGCCGGCAACGACCAGTGGAAGATGGCCGCGCCGAGCGACGGCCTGCTCAAGGGGAAATGGTGGGAGATGTTCGGCGATGCCCAGCTCAACGAGTTAGAGGAGCAGGTCGCGGTGAACAATCAGAATGTAAAACAGGCGGAAGCGCAGTTTCGAGAATCGCGCGCTGTGATTTCCGCCAATCACGCCAACTACTATCCGATCATCGGATCGGCTCCAGCGATTACGCAAACCGACACCGGGAAAAACTCGGGCAGAGGCCTGGGCGGAACCAGCCAACTCTTTTCGCTGCCGGGTACGGCGACGTGGGAACCGGATCTGTGGGGACGAGTGCGGCTGACGGTGGAGAGCGCCGTCGAAAACGCACAGGTGAGTGCGGCGGATCTGGAAAACGTGAAGTTGAGCGCCCAGGCGCTGCTCGCCACCGACTATTTTCTGCTGGCGGCGGACGACATGCAGCAGGGCGTTTTGCGGAACACGATCGACGCTTACGAAAAGAATTTGCAGCTGACCGTCACGCGCTTCAACTTTGGAGTTGCATCGAAGAGCGATATCACTCTGGCGCAAACGCAGCTCGCGGGAGCCCGCGCGCAGGCTACCGACCTTCGCGTTGCGCGCGCCCAATACGAACACGCGATCGCCGTTTTGACCGGCAGACTGCCGGCCTCCTTAGAGATCGGCGTCGGCAAAATCAACAGCGCGCCCCCGCCAATTCCGCTCGCCCTGCCCTCGCAACTGCTGGAGCGGCGTCCCGATATTGCGGCGAACGAGCGCCTGATGGCTGCCGCCAATTCCAACGTCGGCATTGCGCAGACGGCTTATTATCCTACGCTGACGCTCACGGCAAGCGCCGGTTTCCTGACCACGAATCTGGCGAATCTATTTACTTACGCGAGCCGCACCTGGTCGGCCGGACCGACCATTTCTCAGACCTTGTTCGACTTCGGACGCCGTGGAGCCCAGTTAGAGCAGACTCGCGCGGCATATGATGCCACGATCGCCGCTTATCGGCAGACGGTTCTCTCCGCGTTCCAGGAAGTCGAGGACGACCTGGCGAACTTACGCTATCTTGCCGAGGAAGCCGTCCAACAGCAGGAAGCGGTAGCTGCCGCCCAGCAGGCGTTGGCTCTTGAGCTGGATCGCTATAAGGCCGGAACGGATTCTTATCTAAGCGTCATCACCACTCAGACCATTTATCTGTCCGACCAGCAGACGGCTGTCACGATTTTGCAGCGCCGCATGTCCGCGGCCATCGATCTCGTCAAGGCTTTGGGCGGCGGTTGGGATGCTTCGGCTTTGCCGTCAGGCGATCAGATGCGCACCACGGCCGCGGCGGATCCGAAGAACGTGGAAAACATCGCTCACGCCGGCAAGTAAATCTTTTTGCGTGTATCGGTTATGCCGGGATTCCAGCGCGTCGGTAAGAATCCGATGCGCCGAGCAGCCTCGCGCCGGTGCCAAGTGGAATCCTACGGGAACAACAGGCGTCCCCCGATCAGAAATAGCGCGACCGCGAAGATTCTGCGCAGAACGAATTCCGGGACACTGGTCGCAAAATAACCGCCGAGCCAACCTCCGAAGACGAAACCCAGGCAGATCAGCGCCGCCGTCCGAACGTCGACGAATCCGTGCTTGAAGTACGGGATTACCGCGAGAATTCCAATGGGTGGAATGAGGAGGGCCAGCGTCGTTCCTTCCGCCCTATGCTGAGAAAAGCCAAATAGCAGCACCAACGCCGGCACGATCAAAACACCTCCACCCAAGCCGATCAGCCCGCTGAGAGCGCCGGCCGCCAAGCCCAGCGCGATAAAAGCCAAACTAAGTTGCATGTACTTATCTTGCCAGCGGCCGGGGTATTTGTGGAGTAGGGAAGGAGTGGCTTCTTCCTCTTTCTTCGTGAGGCGGTTGCCAAGGACAAAATGCCTGCGGCGAAATGATTTTCGGAACGGACCCCCACGAAACTCTATCCTGTAGGATTGGGACCACCGCCAAGCAAGGTAATGCCGCACCCGCAGGCCGGGGCTTCCTCGATCCAGAAGCGGCTGTTGCCGTGGCTGGTCGCTGTTGCGTTTTTCATGGAGTCGTTGGATACGACGATTCTGAACACCGCCGTACCGGCGATTGCGGCAGCGCTGAAAGTCGCGCCCCTGAGCATGAAATCCGTGCTCGCGAGCTATACGCTGAGCCTTGCCGTCTTCATTCCGATCAGCGGCTGGATGGCCGACCGCTTTGGAACGCGTCGCGTATTTGCGTCCGCGATCGGCATCTTCACGCTCGGATCATTTTTGTGTGGGATCTCGAGCAACATCCATATTCTGGTCGCCTGCCGGATTTTGCAAGGCTGCGGCGGCGCCATGATGGTGCCCGTCGGGCGGCTCACGCTGGTGGAGACGTTCGCAAAATCCGAACTCGTCCGCACCATGAGCTTCGTCGCGATCCCGGCGCTGATCGGTCCCATGCTCGGTCCCATCGCCGGCGGGCTGATCGTGAATTATTTTCACTGGCGGGTGATTTTTTTCGTCAACATACCGATCGGTTTGACCGGTCTGTACCTGGTCTATCGGCATCTGCCGGATTATCGCCAGGAGCACACGCACGCTTTGGACCTCGGTGGGCTCCTCCTGTTCGGCTCGGGCATCGGACTGCTTTCCTACGTTCTGGAGGTTTTTGGGGAACATACGTTGAGTGTGGCCGAAGTTCTGGAGATGCTCGCGGTTTCCGCCGTGTTGCTGGGAGCCTACGGATTTCGCGCGGCGCGAACGGAATTCCCGTTATTGTGCTTGAACTTGTTCCGTGTGCGCACGTTTCGCGCGGCGGTGAGCGGGAGCTTTTTCACGCGCCTGGGGATCGGGGGCATTCCGTTTCTTTTCCCTCTGCTCTATCAGGTCGGGCTGGGATTCACCCCCATACAATCCGGCCTGTTGATGATGCCGCAGGCGATTGCGGCGATCAGCCTGAAAATGACCATGCCCAAAATTCTCGCGCACATGGGTTATCGCGGAGTTCTGATCTCGAATACGTTGATCATCGGACTGCTGATCGCTTTGTTCGCGACGATCGGGGCGAGCACGCCTGTCTGGCTGATCGTGGGCCTGGCGTTCTGCTACGGATTTTTCACGTCGTTGCAATACACCAGCATGAACACGCTGGTTTACGCGGATGTCGCGGCAGAAGAGACGAGCGGCGCGAGTACCATCGCCAGCACGATGCAGCAGATGTCGATCAGCTTCGGCGTGGCCACGGCCTCGCTCGCCACCGCCTTCTTTATCCCCGACCGTTTCTTCTCGAATCCGCCACAGATGATCCACGGAATCCACTCGGCCTTTCTGGTGCTGGGCACGTTCACGGTTTTTTCGAGCCTCATCTTTGCCGATTTGAAAGGCGGCGACGGCGACAACGTCAGTCAACATAACGTGGCTCATGCGGAGTGACGCCTCGGCAACACAACTACTCTTGGGACACCAGAGCGGCGGGGGGCTCCCTCGCGAGAAACTGATCTCAAAGCCCCTGCATCGAGCATCTAAAGAAAGGTAACCAAAAGAGACAGATATGCCGGAACCCAAAAAGATCGCGGACAACCTGGACGAGGGTCCTTTCGACCAGTACGGCGTGGATGTTCCCCTATTCGGGCTGGACAGCGCCCTGTATGAGCGTCACTTGTTTTTCGACAAAGTCATCGACTTGGCCAAGGCGAACACGCGCGATCGCTTCGAGGCCTTCGCCCGCTCCGTGCGTGACGTGCTCTCGCAGCGCTGGGTGCTGACGCAGAGCATCTACGAGCGCCAGAATCCGAAACGCGTCCATTACCTGTCGATGGAGTTTCTCATTGGCCGGTCGCTCGCGAATAACGTCATGAATCTTCTGCTCAGCCCCATCGTCACCGATGCCGTCCGGCAGGAGAATCTGGATTGGGTCGCGTTGCTGGAACAGGAGCCCGATGCGGGCCTCGGCAATGGCGGACTCGGCCGGCTCGCGGCGTGTTTCCTCGATTCACTGGCGACGACGCAATATCCGGCCATCGGATACGGTCTTCGCTATGAATACGGAATGTTCAAGCAGACCATTCGGGACGGATGGCAGGTGGAGAAGCCCGACAATTGGCTGCGCCTTCCCGACCCTTGGGAGGTGCCGCGTTTGGAAGAGACCGTCGAGATCAAACTCAACTGCTCGTTCGAGGCTCAATCCGGAGCGCTGCGCGCGATTCCCGGGCGCCCGAGCACGCTCATCGGCATTCCCTACGATCGGCCGATTGTAGGGTACGGTGGCGAAACGGTGAACACGCTACGCCTTTGGGCCGCGGCGGCATCCGATTATTTCGATTTTCAAGTCTTCAGTCACGGTGAGTTCGTGGGCGCGGTCGCCGAAACGCTGGAGGCGGAATCACTGACGCGCGTCCTTTATCCCGACGATTCGACGAGCATGGGGCAGGGACTCCGCTTTCTGCAGGAGTATTTTCTCGTCGCGTGTTCTTTGGCCGATCTGGTGCGCACCTTCCGCCGCCACAACACGGACTGGAACACGTTCCCCGATAAGGTCGCGATTCAGCTCAACGACACCCATCCGACTTTATCCGTTCCGGAGCTGATGCGGATTCTGCTCGACGATGTGCATCTCGGATGGGACCAGGCGTGGGACATTACGCGAAAAACGTTGGGATTCACCAATCACACGCTGCTGCCTGAGGCACTGGAGAAATGGCCTGTCTCCTGGTTTGCGGCCGTGCTGCCGCGGCAGCTCGAGATCATTTATGAGATCAATCGCCGTCTGCTCGATTCCGTGCGCCAGCGCTATCCCGGAGACGAGGGGCGCGTGCAGCGCGTCAGCCTGGTCGAAGAAGGTCCCCGGCGGAAGATTCGTATGGCGAACCTCGCGATCGTGGGCAGCCACAGTACAAACGGCGTATCCGCGATCCATACCGAACTGCTCCGGACGACGACCGTCAAAGATCTGGCCGAGATGTTCCCCGAGCGCTTCAGCAACAAGACCAACGGCGTGACCCCCCGTCGCTGGCTGCTGCTCTGCAATCCGGAGCTTTCGCGCACCATTACGAGCGCCATTGGCAATCGCTGGATCACCGATCTCAGCGAACTGGAAAGGCTGAAGCCGTTGGTGGAAGACCAGACATTTCGCGCGACGTGTATGCATTCCAAACACGAAGCCAAAGTCCACTTTTGCGAATGGCTGAAATCGACGAGCGGCATCGTGGTCGATCCTCAGACGATCTTCGACTGCCAGATCAAGCGCATCCATGAGTACAAACGGCAATTGTTGAACGTGCTCCGCGTCATCGTGCTCTACAATCGCGTTCGCGAGGATCCGACCCTTGAGATGCACCCCGGACGTTTTTCTTCGCGGGGAAAGCCGCGCCAGCCTACCGTTTCGCCAAACTCGTGATCAAGCTCATCAACAACGTGGCTGGTACGATTGAGGGAGACGCCGCCGTTCGCGGGCGTATCAGAGTGGTGTTTTTGCCGGAGTATGACGTTTCCCTCGCGGAGAAGTTGATTCCGGCGAGCGACGTTTCCAACCAGATTTCGACGGCCGGTTATGAAGCCAGCGGGACGAGCAACATGAAATTCATGATGAACGCGGCGCTGACGATCGGAACCCGCGACGGGGCAACCATCGAAATGGCGCAGCAAGCCGGCGAAGAAAATTTCTTCCTCTTTGGTCTGACCGCGGCCGAGGTTGCGGGGAGCCGCGGCTGGTACAACCCTTATTGGCATTACAACAACGAGCCCGAAACTCGCGCGGCTCTGGATCTGATCGCTTCGGACTACTTCAGCCGGTAACGAACCCGGGATCTTCGCCCCGCTCCTCGATGCGCTCTTAAAAAACGGGGACCGGTTCATGCACCTCGCCGACCTGAAATCGTATCTGGCGGCCGATCAGCGCTTGACCGAATTGTACGCGGATCAGGATGCATGGACGCGCAAAGCGGTGCTCAACGTCGCGTCCTCCGGAAAGTTCTCGAGCGACCGCACTATCAGCGAATACGCAGACGAAATCTGGAACGTGAAAACATGCCCAATCCTATAGTTGCCTCCGCTGCTTCCGGAATCTCGCCGCTCGCCGGCCATCCCGCTCCCAAATCGATGTTGGTCGATCTCGTGCGCTTAGAGCGCGACTACTTCGATCGCTATCCGGACATGGACGACCCCGCGCAAATCGTCAGCTTCGGGACCAGCGGACATCGGGGTTCGTCGCTGAACGCGAGTTTTACCGAAGCGCATATTCTGGCCATTTCTCAGGCTATTTGCGACTACCGGCGCAAGGCGGGAACCGACGGCCCGCTTTATATGGGCAAGGATACGCACGCCCTTTCTTCTCCCGCCCAACGCACCGCGCTCGAAGTTCTGGCGGCGAATGGCGTGGAAGCGATCCTTCATCGCGGAGACGGCGTGACGCCGACGCCTGTGATCTCGTGGCTGATCCTCACCTACAATCGCGGCCGCAAGGAGCATCTCGCCGATGGCATCGTGATCACGCCGTCGCATAATCCGCCCGAGGATGGCGGTTTCAAATACAATCCGACCAATGGCGGTCCGGCCGAAACCGACGTTACGAACTGGATTCAAGACCGCGCGAATCAACTTCTTCGGGATGGCAATCACGACGTGAAGCGAATGGCCTGCGCGGCGGCCATGAATGCCGCGACCACGCATCAGGAAGATTTTGTGATGCCATACGTCCGCGATTTGCGGAACATCGTCGACGTGGATGCGATCCGCGGCGCCGGTCTGAAGCTTGGCGTGGACCCACTGGGCGGCTCGTCGCTTCCATATTGGGAGCCGATCGACTTCATCTACAAATTGAATATTGTGGACGTAAACCCGATTCTCGATCCGACTTTTTCCTTCATGACGGTCGATCACGACGGCAAAATTCGCATGGATTGTTCGAGTCCCTACGCGATGGCGCGTCTGGTGGGCTTGAAAGATCAGTATCGGGTCGCGTTTGCCAACGACCCCGATTCCGATCGGCACGGAATTGTGACGCCTTCCACGGGTTTGATGAATCCAAATCAGTATCTGGCGGTGGCGATCCAAGTACGTGCTGACGGAGCGTCCTCGCTGGGGCGTACACTCAGCCGTGGGAAAGACAGTGGTCAGCAGCGGCATGATAGCAATACGT